>CP107926.1:2000625-2667500 GCA_036015235.1 Streptomyces sp. NBC_00433
CAGAAGGCACTCGGCTTCTCCGACGGCAACAGGCAGTGGATCGTCACCGCCTACTCCCTCGCGTTCGGCTCCCTGCTGCTGCTCGGCGGCCGGCTGGCCGACCTGGTCGGCCGCAAAATCATCTTCCTGGTCGGCGTCGTCGGATTCGCCGCCGCCTCCGCGCTGGCCGGCGCGGCACAGAACTTCGAGGTGCTGGTCGCGGGCCGCGCCCTCCAGGGCCTGTTCGGCGCCCTGCTCGCCCCCGCGGCGCTGTCGCTGCTCAACACGACCTTCACCGACGCCAAGGAGCGCGCGAAGGCCTTCGGTATCTACGGCGCCATCGCCGGCGCCGGCGGCGGCATCGGCATGCTGCTCGGCGGCGTCCTGACCCAGAACCTGAGCTGGCGCTGGACGCTGTACGTGAACCTGCTGTTCGCCGTGGCCGCCTTCATCGGCGGTATGGCGCTGCTGCGCAAGGGCGCCCCGGCCAACCGGCCGAAGCTGGACCTGCCGGGCACCCTGCTGGTCACCGTCGGCCTGTTCTGCGTGGTCTACGGCTTCTCCAACGCCGAGACGCACCATTGGGGCTCCCCGATGACCTGGGGCTTCCTGCTGATAGGCGTCGCGCTGGTGGCGGGCTTCAGCTGGTGGCAGACGCGCGCCACCCACCCGCTGCTGCCGCTGCGCGTGCTGCTCGACCGCAACCGGGGCGCGTCCTTCACGGTGCTCGCGCTCTCCGGCGCCGGCATGTTCGGCGTCTTCCTCTTCCTGACGTACTACCTCCAGCTCTCGCTGCACTACAACCCGATCAAGACCGGCCTGGCCTTCCTGCCGATGATCGGCGCCCTGATGGTGGCGGCCCAGCTCGTCACCAACACGCTGCTGCCCCGGCTCGGCCCGCGGCCGATCGTGCCGCTGGGCATGGTGATGTCGGCGGCCGGCATGGCCTGGCTGACCGTCCTCGACCTCAACAGCAGCTACGCGGCGAACGTCCTGCCCCCGCTGCTGGTCATGGGCTTCGGCCTCGGCCTGGTCATGCCGGCCGCGATGAGCGTGGCGACCGAGCGCGTCGGCGAAGAGGACGCGGGCGTGGCCTCGGCCGCGGTCAACACGATGCAGCAGGTGGGCGGTTCCATCGGCACCGCGCTGCTGAACACCCTGGCCGCGAGCGCCGCGACCTCGTATCTGGCCCACCACTCGGACAAGCTCGCCAAGGCGCACTCCGCGCTGCACAGCTACGCGACCGCGTACTGGTGGTCCGCCGCGCTCTTCGCGGTCGGCGGTGTGCTGGCGCTGTTCATGTACAGCGGCGGCCGTCCGGCGCCGAGCGACCAGGACGCTCCCCCGGCCGTGCACATGTAGCCGTACGGCTTGCAAGGCCTCCCACAGCACCCGGCGCCGCCTGAGCGGACGGCGCCGGGTCCGGGGGCCGGCCGCCGGGTCATCGTGGGGACGGGACACCCGGCACCACCGGCCCCCCGCATACGCCGCCCCGCCGTTTCGCGCCCCCCGTACGCGAACACGGCGGGGCGGCTTCCTGCCGCCCCGCCGCGCCACCCGCCAGGGGGCGGCCCCTGCGGCGGCTCGCCGCCGTGTGGGCTCGCGCGGGGCGGGTTACGGTGACGTCATGGATGGCTTCCGGCCGCTGTACGTACCGGTGCGGCGGGGCCCCGCGGGCCTCGTCGTCCGCCTGTGGCGCACCCCCGCGGGCGCGCGGACCGCGGTGGCCTTCACCACCGATCAGCGGTTGCGAGCCGCGCTGGGTCCTTGCCAGGACTGGATTCGGCTCTCCGAATCCGCCCTCCGCCGCCTGGCGGAGCCCCTCGGCTCCACCTCCCTCACGATCGACCCCCTCCTCTTCGGCCGCACGCCGACCCGACAGCCCACCTGACCGCCGCGCGATCGCTTGGCCGGTGACACCGTCAGACGTCTGCGGGTGTGGAGCTGTCAAGCTCCGCCCAGGTGACCTTGCCACCTGTCACGGGGAACGCGTCCCAACGGGTGCTGAGCGCTTCCACCAGGAACAGCCCTCGACCACCTTCGGCGTCTTCACCGACCACCTGGAGCGCCGGTTGCTCGGTGCTGCTGTCCCGCACGGCGATACGGAAGGCACTGTCGTCAAGGTGGAGTTCGATGCTCACCGTGGCGAGGCTGGCAGGACTGTCCTTGTGCCGGGCGCTGTGGCGGGTGGCCTTGACGGCGTTGGTGACCAGTTCGCCGGCGATGACCTCGGCTTGCTCGATGAGTTGGCGCAAGTCCCACGCCTGCAAGGTGTCCCGGACGAACGATCGTGCGGCACTCGGGGTGGTGCTCACCGCGCCGAAGGTGGTGTGTGCGACCAGGGGGAGGGTCGTCGCGCGGGTTACCGTTCCGCGGGCACCGCCTTCACCGACACCGTGCCCAACCCGTAGGTCCGGGCACGCTTGGCCACGCCCGGCGGGTTTCCGTTATCCGCCGGGCGTGGCACCGTCTCCTGTCCGTAGGGAGAAGTGACGGACGGAGAGTGGAGCAGCATGCGTGCAGGCGACCGTGTCGGACCCGACCCCGGGCTGGTGACCGCCGCGCGTGCGGGCGATCAGCGGGCGCTCGACCACCTGGTCGCCCAGTGCCTGCCCTTGGTCTACAACATCGTGGGCCGGGCGCTCGACGGCCACGACGACGTGGACGACGTCGTGCAGGAGACGCTGCTGCGGGTGGTGCGGGGCCTGGCCGACCTGCGGGACCCGGCGGCCTTCAGGTCCTGGCTGGTGGCCATCGCGGTACGCCAGGTACGGGACCGCGAGCAGGCCCGCAAGGCCTCCTGGCACCACCAGACCGCGCTGGACGCGGCCGAGCTGATACCCGACCCGGCCTCCGACTTCGCCGCCGTGACCATCCTGCGGCTCGGCCTGACCGACCAGCGCCGCGACATCGCCGAGGCCACCCGCTGGCTGGACGGCGACGACCGCACGCTGCTGGCGCTGTGGTGGCTGGAGGAGACCGGCGACCTCGGCCGCTCGGAGCTGGCCGACGCGCTGGGCCTGACCCGGCAGCACGCGGCGGTCAAGGTGCAGCGCATGAAGGAGCAGCTGGAGACCTCGCGGTCGGTGGTACGCGCGCTGGGCGTCGGCCCCGAGTGCGACGGGCTGCACCACCTGACCGGCGGCTGGGACGGTGTGCCGAGCCCGCTGTGGCGCAAGCGCTTCGCCCGGCACATCCGCAGCTGCGCCGACTGCACCCGCCGCGGCGGCGCGCTGCTGCCGATGGACCGGCTGCTCAGCGGACTGCCGCTGCTGCCGGTGCCGATCGGGCTCGGCGGCCCCTTCGCGGCGCAGGCGCCGGCCGCCCCCGCGGCCTTCGGCCACCCGTCTCCGCCGAGCCAGCCGCCGGCGCCCGCCCATCCCGCGCCCCCCGCCCCTGACCCGCGCACCGCTCCGCACCCGCACCCCCCACGGCGGAGCGGTGCGCGGCACGGATCGCGGGCCAGGCCGCGGCTGCTGCACGGCCCGGCAGGGGTGACCGGCGCCGCGGTCGGCACCGTCGCCGCGGTCGCGGCGGGCGCGCTGCTCGCGGTGCACCTGACGGCCGGCGGCCAGGCCGCCGAGCCGGCCGCCGACGCCTCCGCCGCGCCGCCCGCCGTCACGACCACCGCCGCCGGGGCCACCACCGCGCCGCCGGCCACCACAGCCTCGCCGAGCCCGTCGAAGACCTCCCCCAGGCCGACGGTCTCGGCGAGCAGCAAGCCGCCCGCCGCCCACACGCCGGCCAAGGCCCCGCCGCCCGCGCCGCCCGCCACCTCGACCCGCAAGGGCGTCGGGGTGTGGACCTTCGACGGGGTGGACTCGGCGCTCGGCAAGTCCGGTGCCGCGTGGTATTACACCTGGTCGACGACCCACAGCGGGGTCAGCGGCCCCGGCTTCGTCCCGATGATCTGGGGCAGCGCGAGCGCGGACGCGAACGGGCTCGCGCAGGCGAAGAAGGCCGGACCGTATCTGCTGGGCTTCAACGAGCCGGACATGTCCGCCCAGTCGAACATGACCGTCGACCAGGCGCTGGCCCTGTGGCCGAAGGTGGAGGCGACGGGCAAGGTGCTCGGCAGCCCCGCGGTCGCCTACGGCGGTGACACGGCGGGCGGTTGGCTGGACCGCTTCATGTCGGGCGCGAAGACCAAGGGCTACCGCGTCGACTTCATCGCCCTGCACTGGTACGGCGGCGACTTCACCACGCCGAACGCGGTGGCGCAGCTCAAGTCGTATCTCCAGGCGGTCCACAACCGCTACCACAAGCCGATCTGGCTCACCGAGTTCGCGCTGATCGACTTCTCGCACGGCACCCGCTTCCCCACCGACCAGCAGCAGGCCGCCTTCGTCACGGCGGCCGCGAAGATGCTCGACGGGCTGCCGTATCTCCAGCGGTACGCGTGGTTCGGCCTCGGCGCCGACGACAGCAAGCCCAGCAGCGGCCTCTTCCACAGCGGTGCCGTCGAGACACCGGCGGGGCGGGCCTTCGAGGCGGCCCGCTGACTCACCCCGCGGTGAAGGTCACCCCGTGCGCGGCGCCCGGGTCGGCGGCGGCGAGCAGCCGCAGCCCGTCGCGGGTCAGGGCGTCCCGGTCGGCGGCGCCCAGCGGGGTGAAGTGCGTGACGGCGACGGCCGCCGCGCCCTTCGCCCGGTCGAAGCGCCAGATGCCGGCGACGAATCCGTCGACCAGGATCGTGCCGCGCACCAGGCCGTTGACCGTCATCACCCGGCGGCGGTAGGCCTCGGGCACGATCCGGGTGCGGTCGGCGTGCGAGAGCAGGAGGTTGTCGAAGTCGGCGACGAGGCGGGCCGGCACCGGCACGTCGGGGTCGGCCGGCTCGGCGTCGGGCAGGTCGTGCAGGACCCGGCCGTCCTCGGCCGCGTAGGAGCGCAGGTCCATCCGGGCGAAGACCGGCTTGAGCCCCGTCATGCCGCTCCACTTCTGCATGTCGGCCGGGCTCGCCGGGCCGAAGGCGGCCAGATAGCGGCGGACCAGGTCCGCCG
Organism: Streptomyces sp. NBC_00433; assembly: GCA_036015235.1. Lineage (NCBI taxonomy): Bacteria > Bacillati > Actinomycetota > Actinomycetes > Kitasatosporales > Streptomycetaceae > Streptomyces > Streptomyces sp. NBC_00433. The sequence goes on from CP107926.1 coordinate 2,005,608, forward strand.
GGTCCGGCGGGGTGAGCGGTCGGCCGAGCCAGTCCTCCAGCAGGCCGTACGTCGTCCCGCCGCTCGCGCCCCACACCCCGCGCGGCGGCAGCTGCGCCAACGGCAGCCAGGAGCGCAGCGCGTTGACCAGCGCCGCCGGGTCGGCGGCGGGGAAGCGCCCGCCGAGTTCGGTACGCAGCTCGGCCGGGGTGCGCGGCTGTTCGCGCAGCAGCGCGCGGCCGTACGCGATCACCTCGGCCCGGTCCGCGCCGGCCGCCCCCCGCGCCCACTGCGACCCGCGGAAGGTCCGCTCCAGCATCGGCCCGAGCCAGTGCCGCAGCAGCAGCGCGTCCCCGGCGGTCACCAGGTGCACGGTGCTGCGCATCAGCGCCAGCCGCACCACCCGCCGCTTGACGAGCAGCTCGCCCAGCTCCCCGAAGTCGAACCCGCCCACCCGCGTCCACAGCCCCGGATAGGGCGAGGAGGGCATCTGCGACTGGAGCCCCAGCAGATGCCCGACCACGCCCTCGGCCCCCGCCCCGTCCCGCTCCAGCAGGAGCTGGCGGTCGAGCAGCGTGCGGTTGAGGGTGCGCAGATCCAGCGCCTGGGTGGCCATGCGCCTACGGTATTGCCCCCTGCGGACAGCCCCCGTCCGCGAGCCCCGGACAAGGCCCACCTTCCGCACAGAGGGCAAGCCACAAGGGGCGCGTGGGGGTACCCCCAGGCGAAGCTCCGGCGGAGAACGGAGCGCCCCGCCGAAGAGGCGGGAAAGAAAGCAACACCACGGCAAGTGGCAACCACCCAGGGGCGCGGGGAACTGCGCGACAGGCCACCCGCCGGGGGAAGGTCCCAGGACGGACGGGGCGGGGCAGCCCGGGGGGATCCCCGGGAGCGGCTACGCCGCCGGGTGGCGGCCCAGCCGGCCGGGAGCCGCGTCGTGGTGGATCGGGATGTGCGCCCCGGTAAGCGGCACGCCCGAACCACCGTGCCGCACGGCGACGATCTCCGCGGCGATGGACAGCGCCGTCTCCTCCGGTGTGCGGGCCCCCAGGTCGAGCCCGATCGGGGAGTGCAGCCGGGCCAGGTCGAGTTCGCGCAGGCCGGCCTCGCGCAGCCGGCCGAGCCGGTCCAGGTGGGTGCGGCGCGAGCCCATGGCGCCGACGTAGGCGAGCGGCATCCGCAGGGCCGTCTCCAGCAGCGGGATGTCGAACTTCGGGTCGTGGGTGAGGACGCAGACGGCCGTGCGGGCGTCGAGCCGCCCGGCGTCCGCCTCGGCGGCCAGGTAGCGGTGCGGCCAGTCCACCACGACCTGGTCGGCGTCGGGGAAGCGGCGCGGGGTGGCGAAGACCGGGCGGGCGTCGCAGATGGTCACCCGGTAGCCGAGGAAGGCGCCGGCCCTCACCAGCGCCGCCGCGAAGTCGATCGCGCCGAAGACCAGCATTCGCGGCGGCGGCACGCTCGTCTCGACCAGCAGCGTCAGCGGCTCGCCGCAGCGGCTGCCGTCGGCGCCGATCCCGACTGTCCCGGTGCGGCCCGAGGCGAGCAGCGCGCGGGCCTCGGCGGCCGCGGTGGCGTCCAGCAGCCGGTCGCCGAGCGTGCCCTCGGCGGGGCCCTCGGGCCGTACCAGCAGCGCCCGGCCGAGCAGGTCGGCCGGGCCCGCGGTGATCCTGGCGACCGCCGCCGCCTCCCCTGAGGCGGCGGCGGACAGGGCGGCGGCGATCTGCGGGGCGGCGGCCGGGTCGATCCGCTGGACGAGGATGTCGATGTCGCCGCCGCAGGTCAGGCCGACCGCGAAGGCGTCCTCGTCGGAGTAGCCGAAGTGCTGGAGCACCGGCCGGGAGACGTCGCCCGCGGCCAGCACCTCCCGGCACAGCTCGTAGACGGCGCCTTCCACGCACCCGCCGGACACGCTGCCGACGGCGGCGCCGTCCGCGTCGACGGCCAGCGCGGCGCCGGGGCGGCGCGGGGCGCTGCCGCCGGTGGCGGCCACGGTGGCGACCGCGAACGGCCGCCCCAGCGCGCACCAGCGGTGCAGCTCGTCGGCGATGTCCAGCATGGTCTTCAGCTCCTCGGTTCTCCCGGTCCGGCGGTCAGCTGACCCCGAGCCAGCCTTCGATGGGGTGCAGTGCGAAGTAGGCGGTGAAAACCGCCGTGAGGATCCGCAGGAAGGCCCCGGGCTCGCGCCACCGGCCCTGGGCGGCCCTGACCGCGGTGTACGACACCACGCCGGCGCCGACGCCCGCGGTGATGGAGCAGGTGAAGGGCATCAGGGCGACGGCCATGGAGACCGGCACGGCGACGGCGCGGTCCGACCAGTCGGCGTGCCGGGCGTCGCCCGTCATCATCGCGCCGATCACCACCAGCAGGATGTAGCACATCGCCATGAAGGTCGTGCCGCCGCCGCGGACTTCGCGGGGGATCGAGGAGCCTCGCTCAGAGATGTGGGAATACCGGTCGAGCCAGGATCTGCCTGCGGGCCCGAGCGGGCCGGAGCCCGCGTCCCGCGCCGCGGTGCGCGGCTCCACCGGTGTCTGGGTCATGGTGCCGACTCCCAAGGTTCACGGGGACACCCGTCCGCCGGGTGCGGTGGGGATGTGGGATATGCGTGGCCTGCACGACCCGGGGGACGGCCCGAGGCGAACGGTTGCCTTGCGCTTGCCGCGCCTACGACCCGGTCAGGTGTTCCGGCCTGACCGGTGTTCTGTCGAGCTCCAGCCCGGTGGCCTGCCGGATGGCCGCCAGGACCGCCGGTGTGGACGACAGGGTGGGTGCCTCGCCGACACCGCGCAGCCCGTAGGGGGCGTGCTCGTCGGCGAGTTCGAGCACGTCGACCGGGATGGTCGGCGTGTCGAGAATCGTGGGGATCAGGTAGTCGGTGAAGGACGGGTTGCGGACCAGCGCGGTCCTGGGGTCGACGACGATCTCCTCCATCACGGCCACCCCGAGTCCCTGGAGGGTGCCGCCCTGGATCTGGCCGACGACCGACAGCGGGTTGAGCGCCTTGCCGACGTCCTGGGCGCAGGCCAGTTCGACCACCTTGACCAGGCCCAGTTCGGTGTCGACCTCGACGACCGCGCGGTGGGCGGCGAAGCTGTACTGCACGTGGCCGTTGCCCTGGCCGGTGCGCAGGTCGAAGGCCTGGGTGGGCCGGTGCCTGAACTCCAGCTCCAGGTCGACGACTTCGTCGTCAAGGACGTCGGCGATGTCGGCCAGCGCCTCACCGCCGTCGGTGACCACCTTGCCGTCTTCGAGCAGCAACTCCGCTGTGGCCCAGGCGGGGTGGTAGGTGCCGAACTTCCGGCGGCCGAGGTCGAGGACCTTCTCGCGTACGGCCTCGCAGGTGTTCTTGACGGCGCCGCCGGTCATGTACGTCTGCCGGGAGGCGGAGGTGGAGCCGGCGGAGCCGACCCGGGTGTCGGCGGGCTGGATGGTGACCTGGGTGACGCCCAGCTCGCTGCGGGCGATCTGCGCGTGCACGGTGACGCCGCCCTGGCCGACCTCGGCCATCGCGGTGTGCACGGTCGCGACGGCCTCGCCGTTGATGACCTGCATCCGCACCCGGGCGGTGGAGTAGTCGTCGAAGCCCTCGGAGAAGCCGACGTTCTTGATGCCGACGGCGTAGCCGACCCCGCGGACGACGCCTTCGCCGTGCGTGGTGTTGGACAGGCCGCCGGGCAGGGCGCGGACGTCGGCGCCCTCAGTGGTCTCCCACTGCCTTTCCGGCGGCAGCGGGCGGGACTTGACCCGGCGCAGGAGTTCGGCGACCGGCGCGGGCGAGTCCACGCGCTGGCCGGTGGGCATGACGGTGCCCTGCTCCATGGCGTTGATCTGGCGGAATTCGACCGGGTCCAAGCCGAGCCGGGCGGCGACCTTGTCCATCTGGGCCTCGTAGGCGAAGCACGCCTGGACCGCGCCGAAGCCGCGCATCGCCCCGCAGGGCGGGTTGTTGGTGTAGAGGGCCAGGGCCTCGATGTCGACGTCTTCCACCACGTAGGGGCCGATGGACAGCGACGCGGCATTGCCGACGACGGCGGGCGAGGCCGAGGCGTAGGCGCCGCCGTCCAGCACGATGCGGCAGCGCACATGGGTCAACCTGCCGTCGCGGGTGGCCCCGTGCTCGTACCAGAGCCTGGCCGGGTGGCGGTGGACGTGGCCGAAGAAGGACTCGAAACGGTTGTAGACGATCTTGACGGGTTTGCCGGTGCGCAGCGCCAGCAGGCAGCCGTGGATCTGCATCGACAGGTCCTCGCGGCCGCCGAAGGCCCCGCCGACGCCGGACAGCGTCATGCGGACCTTGCGCTCCGGCAGCCCGAGCACCGGGGCGATCTGCCGCAGGTCGGAGTGCAGCCACTGGGTGGCAACGTACAGGTCGACGCCGCCGTCCTCCGCGGGCACCGCGAGGCCCGACTCGGGGCCCAGGAAGGCCTGGTCCTGCATGCCGAAGACGTAGTCGCCGGTGACGACCACGTCGGCGCGCGCGGCGGCCCGGTCCGCGTCGCCGCGCAGGATCGGCTGGCGGTGCACGATGTTGGGGTGCGCGACGTGGCCGATGTGGTGGTCCTCGCGGCCCTCGTGCACCAGGACCGCGTCCGGCGCGGTCGCCGAGGCCTCGTCGGTGATGACGGGCAGCGGCTCGTAGACGACGCGGATCTTGGCGGCGGCCCTGCGGGCGGTCTCCGGGTGGTCGGCGGCGACCAGCGCGACCGGCTCGCCGTGGTGGCGGACCTTGCCGTGCGCGAGGACCGGGGTGTCCCGGATCTCCAGGCCGTAGTGCTTGACCTCGGTGGGCAGGTCGTCGTAGGTCAGCACCGCGTGGACTCCGGGGGTGGCCAGCGCCTCGCCGGTGTCGATCGACGCGATCACGGCGTGCGCGACAGTGCTGCGCAGGGTGTAGCCCCACAGCATGTCCTCGTGCCACAGGTCGGAGGAGTAGGCGAATTCGCCGGTGACCTTGAGGGTCCCGTCGGGCCGCAGGGTGGACTCGCCGATGCCGCCCCCGGTCGCGGAGGACTGGGTGAGACTGGTCGGCGTACGGGTGATGCCCATCTTGCTCACACCGCCTGTCCGGTACGGGCGGCCGCCAGGCGGACCGCGTCGAGGATCTTCTCGTAGCCCGTGCAGCGGCACAGGTTGCCGGACAGTGCCTCACGGATGTCGCCGTCGCTGGGCGACGGGTTGTGTTCCAGCAGCTCGTCGGCGGCGACCAGCAGTCCGGGAGTGCAGAAGCCGCACTGGACGGCGCCGGCGTCCACGAACGCCTGCTGGATCGGCGCCAGTTCGCCGTCCTCGCCGGCCAGGCCCTCGACGGTGTCGACCCGCCGGTCCTGCGCCTGCCCCGCGGCGACCAGGCAGGAGCACACCGGCACACCGTCGAGGCGTACCGTGCACGACCCGCACTCGCCCTGCTCGCAGGCGTTCTTGGAGCCGGGCAGCCCCAGCCGCTCCCGCAGCACGTACAGCAGGCTCTCGCCCTCCCATACGTCGTCGGCCTCCTGCGGCCGCCCGTTGACGGTGAAGGTCACACGCATGACTCGCTCCCCTCTTGCTCTGCTGGTCGGTCTTCCTGCTCACACCCTCCGCGGACGGCCTCGTTCCTCGGCCGCCCACTGCCCGTGCTCGTGCGTCAGCCCTCCGTCTGCTGGTCGGTCCGGTACTGCTCCCAGGTCCAGCCCAGCGTCCTGCGCGCCATCACGCCCAGCGCGTGCCTGCGGTAGGCGGCGGTGCCGCGTACGTCGTCGATCGGGTTGGCCGCCGCGGCCGCCAGGACCGCGAACTGCTTCGCCACCGCGGGCGGCAGGGGTCCGCGGTTCTCCCACAGGCCGGCCTCGTCCAGGGCCGCGGCGAGGAATTCCTCCGCGGTCCTCGCCCGGACGGGGGTGGGCGCGGCCGAGCCGATGCCGGTGCGGACCGTGCGGGTGTCGGGGTGCAGCGCGATACCGAAGGCGCACACCGCGATCACCATCGCATTGCGCGTGCCGACCTTGGAGAACTGCTGCGGCCCCGACGCCTTCTTCAGGTGCACGGCCCTGATCAGCTCGTCGGGCGCCAGCGCATTGCGCTTGACGCCGGTGTAGAAGTCGTCGATCGGGATCAGCCGGCTGCCGCGTACCGACTCCGCCTCGACCGCGCCGCCGGCGGCCAGCAGCGCCGGGTGGGCGTCGCCCGCGGGCGAGGCGGTGCCGAGGTTGCCGCCGACGCCGCCGCGGTTGCGGATCTGCGGGGAGGCCACCGTGTGGCTGGCCAGCGCGAGGCCCGGCAGTTCCCGGCGCAGCCCCGCCATGATCCGCGAGTAGGGGACCGAGGCGCCCAGGCGCACGGTGTCCTCGCCGGTCTCCCACTCCTCCAGCTCGCCGATCCGGTTGAGGTCCAGCAGGTGGTCCGGCCTGCGGTGGTCGAAGTTGATCTCCACCATCACGTCGGTGCCGCCCGCGATGGGCACGGCCGAGGGGTGCTCCGCCTTGGCGGCGAGCGCCTCCTGCCAGGTGGCGGGGCGCAGGAATTCCATGGGGTGTCCTTCGCGGGATCCGGGTGGCGGGCGGGTGGTGAGACCAAGGCTGCTCATGTCCTGTACACGCTACGTGCGCCCAGTACACGGCCGTTGGGCCGTCCGGGTGCAGTCACCGAAAACATGAAGCGCTTGGCTGGCCAACCACCAGGTCTTGTAGATTCCTCTGAAAGAGACCGTCGGGAAACCTCACGGTTTCCCACTGGCCACGTACGACGCCGGCCGACCCAACCACACCGGCGATGCCACGACAGGACAAGGCGACCACGATGCGGCTGCGCGCACTCCTCGACACCGAAGCTCTCGGCCTGCGGCTGCTCGGCGGTGAAGCGGAACTCGACCGTACGGTCCGCGGGGTGATGACCACCGACCTGCGCGACCCCAGCCGCTACCTCACCGGCGGCGAACTGGTGCTGACCGGCCTGGCCTGGCGGCGCACCGCCGCCGACAGCGACGACTTCGTCCGCCTGCTGGCCGGCGCCGGCGTCGCCGGGCTCGCGGCGGGCGAGGCCGAACTCGGCCCGATCCCCGACGACCTGGTCGCCGCCTGCGCCCGGCACCGGCTGCCGCTGTTCGCGGTCGACGAGCGGGTCGCCTTCGCCGACATCACCGAATACGTCGTCCGGCAGGTCTCCGGCGAGCGGGCCGGCGACCTGGCCGCGGTCGTCGAGCGCCACCGGCGGCTGATGTCCTCCGGCCCGGCGGGCGGCGGCCCCGACGCCGTGCTCGACCTGCTCGGCAGCGACCTGGACCTGCGGGCGTGGGTGCTGTCCTCGACCGGCCGGGAGATCGGCGGCGCCGGCCACCCGCTGCCCGCCCCCGTCCGCGCCGAACTGGCCGGCGCCCAGCAGGCCGCGGCCCGCACCGGCCGCCCCGCACCGCACCGGGTCGCGGTGCAGGGGCGTACGTACTCGCTCTTCCCGGTACGCGCCGGCGCCGCTGCCCCCGACGTCCGCTCACGGGTGCTGTCCGACTGGTTCCTGGCCGTCGACGCCGACGCCGGCGAGTGGCCGGCCGAGCGGCTCGACCTGCTCCAGGGCGTCACCCAGCTCATCGCCGTGGAGCGCGACCGGCGCGACGCCGCCCGCACAGTCAGGCGCCGCCTGGCCGGCGAGGTCTTCGACCTGGTCAGGGGCGGTGCGGCGCCCTCCGAGATCGGGGCCAGGCTGCGGGCTGCGGCGCCCGTACTGGTGCCGGGCGCCGGCGGCGAGCCCTACTGGCAGATCGTCATCGCGAAGGTCGACTGGGCCGGCGGCGAGGTGCCCGCGGGCCCCGTCGCGCAGGCGCTGCTCGAAGAGGTGCTCGCCGACCAGGCCGCGCACGGGCCCGACGGGGCCGACCGGATCGCGGTCGCGCACGCCGAGGGCGAGGCCATGGCGCTGGTCCCGCTGACCGGCGGCGCCCCGGGACCCACCCCCGGCATGGTCGGCGCCACCCCCGAACCGCTGCACGCCGAGGCACTGCTCGGGCTGCTGCGCGGACCGCTGGCCCGCGGCCTCGGTGACGACGGCCGGCTCACCATCGGCGTCAGCGCCGCCGTCCACTCCCCCGAGGGCCTGCGCGGCGCCCTGGAGGAGGCCAGGCACGCCCGCCGGGTCGCCGCCGCCCGCGCGGGCCGGGTGTGCGTCGCGGGCCACGAGGAGCTGGCCTCGCACGTCCTGCTGCTGCCCTTCGTGCCCGACGACGTCCGCCGCGCCTTCACCGCCCGGCTGCTCGACCCGCTGCGCGCCTACGACCGCAAGCACCGCTCGGAGCTGATCCCGACCCTCGAAGCCTTCCTCGACTGTGACGGATCATGGACCCGCTGCGCCGGCCGGCTGCACCTGCACGTGAACACCCTTCGGTACCGGATCAGCAGGATCGAGCAGCTGACCGGCCGTGACCTGGCCCGACTTGAGGACAAGCTCGACTTCTTCCTGGCACTGCGAATGAGCTAGTGATCCCGTTCACAAGATGTGATCTCCAGCCTCTTGGCGGGAGGCCCCGGCGCATGTTGAACTTCCGCCACCGGCAGGCACGCGGACAACTGCCGGACATCTGCACCCGATACCGGCCCGCGCCGGACCCAGGTCCGCACCTGCACGGCACGCACTTCGCACTGGCTCGACGACGCGCTTGGGGGAGAAGCTGTGGCGGAAACCGCCCTGTCGGAATCTGTGGTCGGAGTACCTGACGTCTGGCGGCTGCGGGCCCGCGGCTGCTGGGCGGAAGCGGCGGCACTGCTCGCGCCGTACTGCGCCGACGACCCGGGGGCCGCGCTGCGGCGGGCAGAGATCCTCATCGAGGGCAGCTTCTACCATCTCGACGGGTGGGCCGAGGCGGAGGACGCGCTGCGCGTCGCCGAGGCGCTGGCCGGCACCGACGAGGAGCGCGGGGCCGCGGCCTCCGAGCGCGGATTCCTCGCCTACGGGGCCACGCTGCACTCCGCGCGCGACCGCGCCGACGAAGCGCGGTCCGCCTTCGGCCGCAGCGCGGCACTGCTGTCCCCGGGCTCACCCGGGCGGCCCCTGCTGGACTTCCGGCGCGGGCTCGTGGCCCAGAACATCGCCGGGAATCCGGCGGCCGCCCGCGCCGCCTACCGGCGTGCGCACGCCGGCGCCGTGGCACACGGCGACACCTTCCTCACGTCCTTCACGTGGCGCCACCTGGCCGGCCTCGCCGCGGCCGACGGGGACCTCGCGGAGGCCCGGCACGGTTTCGCGGAGTCCCTCCGGCTGCGGGTCGCCCTCGGCCACCTCGTCGGCACGGCCCCCGCGATGCTGTCCCTCGCCGAGGTCTCCCCCGACGAGGAGGCTGCCGCCCTCCGCTCCGAGGCCGCCCGCCTCTTCACCCTCCTGGGCGCCATCCCGACGTGGCTGGCCCCGTCCTTCCCCACCTAGCCCCCTCCGGGCCGGGCCCCCCTCAAGCCTCCGCCCCGCCGCGCCTGGCGGTCCTCCCCCTTGCGGTGCGTGGCTGGCTTGTCGCGGTGGCAGCCCCGTTCTGTCGCGTTCACAGTCGCGGCCCACTGTGGCTGGTCGCGCAGTTCCCCGCGCCCCTCAAAAAACGCGTGCCCTCCTGCCCAGAGGGCAAGCCCCCTGCCAGGGGCAAGCGCCTGACGGCGGAGGACGCAGGGCCCAAAGGGGCGCGGGGAACTGCGCGCCCCGCCGACGAGGCGGGAAAGAAGCAACGCCACCGCAAGCGGCACCCACCCAGGGGCGCGAGGAACTGCGCGACCAGCCCACCACCGGGCGGCAGCCAGAGGACGCACCGCAAGCGGCACCCACCCAGGGGCGCGAGGAACTGCGCGACCAGCCCCCACACAGCGGCACCGTGGAATCCGCAACAGCACCCCGCAGGGAGTGGCGGGGAACTGCGCGCCCCGCCGACGAGGCGGGAAAGAAGCAACGCCACCGCAAGCGGCACCCACCCAGGGGCGCGAGGAACTGCGCGACCAGCCCCCACGCAGCGGCACCGTGGAATCCGCGACAGCACCCCGCAGGGAGTGGCGGGCGAACCGTCAGGGGCACGTGGCGAGGTGGGCGCGGAGCAAGGGCTCCGCGGGGGAGGCCGCGGCGAGGGCGGCGAGCAGAGCCGCGTGGTGGGCCGCGTGGGCCCGAAGAGTGGGGCGCCGACCCGGCGCGGCCCCGACGGGAGGCCATTGCGCACGCCGGTGCAAATCGTCCGCGACAGCGACAACGTGGGGGTTCCCCGCCAACCCGAGCAGCGCCCGGTGAAAGGCGCGGTCGGCCTCCGCGTAGGAGGCCCGGTCCCCGGCCGCGGCAGCGTCCACCGTGGCGTCGGCGAGCGGGACGAGCGCGTCCCACCGCGCCGCGGGCATGGCGCGGGCCAGGTCGAGCACGACCGGGATCTCCACCAGCATCCGCACTTCGGCGATCTGGGCGAGGTCGCGTTCGGTGCGGCAGACGACGCGGAAGCCCCGGTTGGGCAGCACCTCGACCGCGCCTTCCCGCGCGAGCAGCGCCATGGCCTCGCGGACGGGCGTCGCGGACACGCCGTACCGCGCGGCGAGCGCGGGCCCGGAGTGGACGGAGCCGGGCGGCAGCTCGCCGGTGAGGAGCGCGCCCCGCAGCTCGTCGAGGACCTGCTGGCGTACCGAGTGGCGCTCCGGCATCCGGCGCGGCGCGGGCAGCGGTGCCCAGCCGGCGTGCGCGGACGCGACGGGATCCATCGGCTGCTGCTCCCTCTCACCCTCGTCAGGGGCCCTCAGCGACCCCGCGGACCGGCACGTCACCCGCCCGGCGTACTGCGGTGAGCTTAGACCCCGCCAGGACCCGTTAAGGTAAGGCTTACCTCTCCCGGTGATCCCCGGCCCCGTCTGGACGGTTTCCGTATGCCCGTGACCAGCCCCGCCTACGCCCGCCTCGCGGCCGTGCTCCCCGACCTGCGGGTGACCGAGGGCGAGCCCCGGTCCGACGCCGGCTGGGTCACCGCGGAGCAACTGGCGGCGGGCGGCGCGGCCCTCGACGCCTTCACCGCCCAGGACGCCGAGGAGATCGTCCAGGAGTACGGCCGCCCGCCCCGGCTCGACGTCGCCGCCACGCTCGCCCTGCACCGCTACGCGTGGCCGGCCTGCCTGCTCTTCACGGTGCCGTGGTTCCTGCACCGCAGGGTCCCGCGGCTGCCGGTGGCGGATGTGTCCCTGCACCGGGAGACCGGCCGGATGACCGTGCGCACCCGCGCCTTCGGCTGCCTGCCGGGCGACCCGGCGGCCACGCTGCCCGGCGCCCGCGTCCTGCCCACGGAGGCGGCGCTGCGCGACGATCTGCGGGCGGCGCTCGCGGAGCATCTGACGCCGGTGCTCGACGCGTTCAGGCCGCGGCTGCGGCGCGGCCCGCGCACCCTGTGGGGTCTGGCGACCGACGAGATCGCCGAAAGCCTGTGGTACGTCGGCCGGTTGATGGGCCGGGAGGAGCGGGCGGTGGCCGATCTGACGGCGCTGCTGCCCGGCAATACCGCGCCTTACGCCGGCGGCGCCGACTTCCGCGGCACCCCGCGCGCGACCGACACGTCGGAGGCGGCCGAAGGCGGTTGCTCACGCGACCGCCTGACATGCTGTCTGTTCTACACCGTGAGCCCGGCGGAGGTCTGCGACACCTGCCCGCGTGGTACCGGGTCGGATCGAATCAGGCGCCGCGCGACAGTCGGTTGATCGATCACGCTACGCTTTCGCTCAAACCAGCAGTTGTGGCACGCGAGTTCGACCAAGTCCCCCCTTGGCGGGACTCTTGTGCCATAACCTCTGCACTCACCCGCGCTCTTCGCAAAGATGTCGGTCGTAAGCCGTCCCGCGGCCCGAGCGCGACGGAAGCGACACTAGGAAACGCACATGAGAGACATATCGCTGGACTGGGTGCTCTCGGGCATCGTCGGCCTGGTCGTGCTCGCGGCCTGTGCCGTCGTGTTCCGGAGCCGCCGTACACACTCCGAGGACAACGCCTCGGGCGACTCGTGGGAGCGCAGCGAGGAGCGCCGCCGCCGCAAGGAGGCGATCTACGGCAGCGCGTCGTACGTGCTGCTGTTCTGTTGCGCAGCGGTGGCCGCGGCGCTGTCCTTCCACGGCCTGGTCGGCTTCGGCCGGGAGAATCTGAGCCTGAGCGGCGGCTGGGAGTACCTGGTGCCCTTCGGCCTGGACGGGGCGGCGATGTTCTGCTCGGTCCTGGCCGTCCGGGAGGCCAGCCACGGTGACGCGGCGCTCGGTTCGCGCATGCTGGTGTGGCTGTTCGCCGGTGCCGCCGCCTGGTTCAACTGGGTGCACGCGCCGCGCGGGGTGGACCACGCGGGCGCTCCGCAGTTCTTCGCCGGGATGTCGCTGTCGGCCGCGGTGCTCTTCGACCGGGCGCTGAAGCAGACCCGCAGGGCGGCGCTGCGCGAACAGGGCCTGGTGCCGCGGCCGTTGCCGCAGATCCGGATGGTGCGCTGGCTGCGGGCGCCGCGGGAGACCTTCGCGGCCTGGTCGCTGATGCTGCTCGAAGGCGTGCGGTCGCTGGACGAGGCCGTCGAGGAGGTCCGCGAGGACAAGCGGCAGCGCGAGCACAACGAGCTGCGGCAGCGCGACCACGAGCGGCTGGAGCGGGCCAAGATCAAGGCGCTGAACCGGCAGCACCGGCCCTGGCCGCGTGGCGGCAGGGGCGGCCGGCAGGTGGAGCTGCCCGCGGCGAGCGCGGCAGGCGGCCAGACCGCGTCGGAGCCCGCCATAGGTGCCGGAGTGGAGCTGGCGTCCGCCGAGCTGCCGGTGCGGAACCGTCCCGCACTGCAGCCGGTGCGCGAGGAGGCGCAGCCCTCGACGGCGACCGCGTCCTCCACCATCGACCTGACGGCCGAGGACGACACCATGACGCTGCCCAGGCTGGACTCGCTGGAGCGCAAACTGGAGGAGATGGAGCGGCAGTTCGGCTGACGGGCCGCTTCCGCAGGAGTCGGGCCGCGTACGGGCACGGGTTGCCCGTACGCGGCTCGCTGCTTTCCCGGCGGGCGAAGGACCCGCCCCGCGGCACGACCCGGCCCCGTACGACCGCGGTCGCGGCCGGGCGCCGGGTGGGCCGGGGCTCTTCAGGCGGCTCTGGAGTCAGGCGGCTCTGGAGCCGAGTTCGAACCAGACCGTCTTGCCCGCGCCCCGCGCCTGGATGCCCCAGGTGTCGGCGAGCGCCTCGACGAGCAGCAGTCCGCGGCCCGAGGTGGCGTCGTCCGATGGGCGCGCCCTGCCCGCCCTGCGCGGCGGCGGCCGCCTGCCGAGGGTGTCGTGCACCTCGACCCGCAGCCGCCGTGCGGGTCCCGGCGAGAGGGTCGCGGTCAGCACCGCGCCCCCGCCGGTGTGCTGGAGGGCGTTGGTGACGATCTCGGTGGCGAGCAGTTCCGCCGTGTCGGCCAGTGCCGGCACTCCCCATTGGCGCAGTTGGTCCCGCAGCAGCCTGCGGGTGTCGGCGACGGCGCGAAGATCAGCGCGCCCTACCGCGTACCGTAAGTGATGCCCCGTGCTGTCCGTGGGCCTCCCCCGATCTGGTCCGGACCGATCCCCCTGGGTAAGGCATGCCCACCGGCGCCCGCTCCCATGCTGCGGGCACGTCCGATCACCGGGGCGCCGTGCGCGCGGAGGCGAGGGGTGAACCGCGGACTACCGTCGGACCGTTGATAGGTCCGATGTATGACGGGTGGAAGCCTTGACACGGCCCTCCCCCGCCGCCACTGTGTGGCCCACTCATCCCCTTGTGTTTCTCGGATGTTGTGCCTGCGCCACAAGTCCTGTTGCCTCGGGAGGAACCACCCGTGAACCGAAAGCCCCACACTTTCGGCGGACGCCGAATGATCCGACCATCCGCCCTGGCCACCACCGCGCTCCTGGCGGCCGGCCTGCTCGTACCAGCGGTCGCCCCCACAGCGACGGCGGCGACCGCGACCACCGCCTGGCAGAGCGGCGGTTTCCACGTCGACACGCCCAACGTGGTCCGCCGCGGCGGTGGCGGCACCAACCCCGGCAACGGCTCGGTGATCTCGCTGCGGGCGCACGCCAACGGCGACTACGTGACCGCGGACAACGCGGGCGCGTCGCCGCTGATCGCCAACCGCACCGCGATCGGCCCCTGGGAGCAGTTCGACGAGATCGACCAGGGCGGCGGCTACATCGCGCTGCGCGCCCACGCCAACAACAAGTACGTCACCGCCGACAATGCCGGTGCCGCACCCCTGCTGGCCAAGGTCGACGCGGTGGGCACCTGGGAGCAGTTCCAGCTGGTCCACAACGGTGACGGCAGCGTCAGCCTCAAGGCGCGCGTCAACAGCAACTACGTGACCGCGGAGAACGCAGGCGCCTCGGCGCTGATCGCCAACCGCACCTCGATCGGCCCCTGGGAGGAATTCGACCTGATCACCAGCTGACCCCCCGTACGCCCGCGTGTCGCGCCCGTGAACGACCCTACGGGCGCGGCACGTTGCGCAGATTGGCGCGGGCCATCTGCACCATCCGCCCGACGCCGCCGTCCAGCACCACCTTGCCGACCGACAGCGCGAAACCGCCGATCTGCTCACCGGTGATCTTCGGCGGCAGCGACAGCGCGTGCGGGTCGGTCACCACGTCGACCAGCGCCGGCCCCTTGTGCCGGAAGGCGTCCCTGAGCGCGGAGCGCAGCTCCTTGGGCTTCTCCACCCGCACCCCGTAGGCACCCGCCGCTCGGGCCACCGCCGCGAAGTCCGGGTTGACGTTGGTGGTGCCGTACGCGGGCAGGCCCTCGACCATCATCTCCAACTCGACCATACCGAGCGAGGAGTTGTTGAACAGCACGACCTTCACCGGCAGGTCGTACTGCACCAGGGTGAGGAAGTCCCCCATCAGCATGGTGAATCCGCCGTCGCCCGACATCGACACCACCTGCCGCCGCCGGTCGAGGAACTGCACGCCGATCGCCTGCGGCAGCGCGTTGGCCATGGAGCCGTGGGTGAAGGAGCCGATCACACGGCGCCTGCCGTTGGGCGTCAGATAGCGGGCCGCCCACACGTTGCACATCCCCGTGTCGACGGTGAAGACCGCGTCGTCCGCGGCCTCCTCGTCCAGCACCGAGGCCACGTACTCGGGGTGGATCGGCAGATGCTTGTCGACCTTGCGGGTGTAGGCCTTGATGACGCCCTCCAGGGCGTCGCTGTGCTTCTTCAGCATCCGGTCCAGGAAGCGTCGTTCGGACTTCTCCTTCACCCTCGGCGTCAGGCAGCGCAGCGTCTCGCCGACGTCGCCCCACACCGCGAGGTCCAACTTCGACCGGCGGCCCAGGTGTTCGGCCCGAACGTCGACCTGGACGATGGTCACGTCGTCGGGCAGGAAGGCGTTGTAAGGGAAGTCGGTGCCCAGCAGGATCAGCAGGTCGCACTCGTGCATCGCCTCGTACGCGGCCCCGTAGCCGAGCAGTCCGCTCATGCCGACGTCGTAGGGGTTGTCGAACTGGATCCACTCCTTGCCCCGCAGGGCGTGCCCCACCGGCGACTTGACGCGTTCCGCGAAGGCCATCACCTCGTCGTGCGCGCCGGCCGTGCCGCTGCCGCAGAACAGGGTGATCCGGCGGGCGCCGTCCACCAGCCGTGCCAGCGTGTCGATCTCCGCGTCGCCGGGCCTCACCGTCGGGCGCCGGGTGACCAGCGCGTGCTCGATGCTGCGCTGCGGCGCCGGGTGCGCCGCGATGTCACCCGGCAGGCTGATCACCGACACCCCGCCGCGGCCCACCGCGTGCTGGATCGCGGTCTGCAGCACCCGCGGCATCTGGTCGGCGTTGGAGATCAGCTCGCTGTAGTAGCTGCACTCGGCGAACAGCCGGTCGGGGTGCGTCTCCTGGAAGTAGCTCGTGCCGATCTCGCTGCTCGGGATGTGCGAGGCCAGCGCGAGCACCGGGGCCATCGAGCGGTGCGCGTCGTACAGCCCGTTGATCAGGTGCAGGTTGCCCGGGCCGCAGGACCCGGCGCAGGCGGCCAGCCGCCCCGTCAGCTGGGCCTCCGCGCCCGCGGCGAAGGCCGCCGTCTCCTCGTGCCTGACATGCACCCATTCGAGGGAGCGGCTGCGGCGGACGGCGTCCACCACCGGGTTGAGGCTGTCGCCCACCACCCCGTAGAGCCGCTGCACACCCGCGCGTACCAGGATGTCGATGAACTGCTCGGCCACGGTCTGCTTCGCCATGTACCCATCTCCGCACGCTCCCCGCGCGGGCGCATCCCGGGTCAGGCGTCCCAGACGGTCACCGCCGTCCGGTCGTCGGCATAGCCCTTGACCCGGGTCTGCGTGTCGGCCAGATACGCCGCCAGGCCCGGCACCCGGCCGCCGCCCCAGCGCTCGGCCAGATGGGCGGCCAGCGCCGGTTCGCCGCGCAGCGGCTCCGCCAGGCCCGCGCTGCACATCACCAGCGCGTCACCCGGCTGGGCGACGGTCGCCCGGAAGCGGAAGGGGGCGGCGGTCCCGTCCGGTGCCAGGTCCAGGTCCTGCCAGCCCCCCGACCTGATACGGAACAGCCCGCCGTCGCCCACCCCGAAGAAGAGCCGCACCGGGCACGCCGGGTCCGCGGGCAGCAGCAGGCAGCGCAGCGACGCCGTGTACGTCCCCTCGTCCAGCCCGAGATCCTCGCCGCGGGCCCGCAACCGCCCGTAGCACCGGTCCGTCAACCGGTGCAGCCCCGACTTCAGCGAGCCGCGCCGCGCCGCCCGCAGATCCTGCGCCAGCCGCTCCCGGCTGCGCCCCACCGCCCCGGCGATCCACCGCACCGAGTCCTGCGCGGCCCGGTGCGCGTCATCCGCCGCCCGCGCGCCGCTGGCCATCGCGACCAGCAGCAGGGCGTCGTCCCCGGTGCCGAAGCGCGCCGTCAGCAACGCGTCCCTGCGCGGCTGCCCCCGATACCGCGCGGAATCCCCGCGCAGGCTCACCGTCCTGACGGTGAGCCCGCCGTACTCCGCCCCGTCGAGCACGGTGTCCGCGACCAGTCCGTCCAGCCCGTCCGGATCCGCCTCCGGCCAGGCGCTCGGCTCCGCCGCATAGGTCGGCGCCCCGCCCCCCACGACCTCGGCGACCGGCTCCCGCCCCTCCTCGGCGGCCACCCACCCCGGCGGCAACTCCGGCGCCCACCGCACGCCCCCTTCCCCGAACGACGTCTCCCCCCACCCCTCGGCGCCACGCGGCGCGGGCACCCCACCCTGCTCCCGCGCGCCGGGGACCGCGTCCGCGGCCGGCGGCACACGGGGGTCATCACCGGGCGCCCGCGCGGCGGGCGGCCACGAAACGGGCCGGTCGCCCAAGCCGCGCCCGGACGCCTCGCGCGACGCGCCGTACGCGCCGTACGGCGCGGGAAGCCCGCCACTCGCCGACGTCTCGTCGCCCGCGGCCGGCGCCCCTTCCGCGTCCCGCCCGGAGGCGCTGGCCGGAGGCCAGGGCGGCCGCGGGGTGCCCGAATCCCGCCCGGACGTGTCGCTCGCGGGCAGGGGCTGGTCGGATGGCGGGGCATCCCGGCCGGCGGCATCGACCGGAGGCCACGGAACCCGCGGAGCACCCGCGTCATCGCCCCCGCCGGCGTACGGCCGCCCGGCGGGCGGGGGCGGCGGAGCGTCGTGGCCGGGCGGAGCGGCTTGCCCGCCGGGCACGCTCGCGGACGGATCAGGATCGTCGGCATACGTGCCGGGGGCGTCGTCCGCCGCGTCGGGTGCCTGGAGGGCGGGCGACGTCCAGGGCTCGGCGGGGCGAAGGGTCACGCCGGGGGCGTCGGAAGCGGGGCGTACGTCGTCCGGCCGGTGGGTGGACCTCGGAACGGGCCAACCCGCCGGGGGCGGGGGCGGGACGGATGCCCAGGGTTCGGCGGGCGCGGGCGGTGAGTCGCCCCAAGGCTGCCGAGTCGGCGGTACGTCGGGCCGGTCGGTCGGCTCGGCCCGCTCGGGGAAGGCGGGCTGCGCCGACCAGGCGTCCCACGGGGGCACCGGTTCCGCGTCCTGGGCCTCGTCCTCCTCGGCCTCCGCTGCCGGGAACATCGGCCGCGCCGACCACGCATCCCACGGCGGCGGCGCCGGGCTCTCGCCCGCGCCACGAATGTCCTGCCCGTCGGACGCGGCTGCCTCCGGCGGGGTCCCTCCGGGTGCCGGCCCCGCGTCCCGCGGCTCCTCGGCCGCCTCCTCCCGCTCCTGCCCGGTCCCGACGGTGTACGGGACCGCGGCCTCCGACGGGCTCGCGTCGGCGTACGACGCCCCCGCCTGGCCGGCATCCGCCTCCGACGGGCCCACCTCGGCGTAGGAGGTCCCAGGCTCCGCCGGATCCGCTCCCGGCCGACCCCCGGCGCCGTACAGCGCCCCAGGCTCCGCCCGGTCCGTTCCCGACGGACTCACGTCCGCGGACGGCACCCCGGCCTCCGCTCCCGGCCGGCTCTCACCGCCATACGGCGGCTCCGGCTCCATCGGCTCCGCCTCCGGCGGGCTCCCGCCGCCATACGGCGCCCCCGCCTCCTCGGCGTCCGCTCCCAGGCGGCTCTCGTCGGCGTACGGCACCCCGGCTTCCGCCGGATCCGGTTGCGGCCGCCTCTCCCCGCCGTACGGCGCCTGCGCCTGTGGGCGCGGGCCCGCCGACCGGTCGGGCTCCGGCGGCCGCTCCGGTGAGGGATCCGCCTCCCGTACGGGGGCCTCCGTCGGCGTATCGCGCTCGACGCGCGGCGGCGGTGGCGATACGGGTTGTACGCGGCCCGGCGGCGGGGGTGTGCGGGTGGGGCGGGGCCAGGAAGGGGGTGGGAGCGGGGCGGTGGGGCGGCGGAGCCGCAACGTGTCGGCGGCCGAGGGCGGCGGCGGGGGCGGGGACATCGCCGACAGGGCCGAGTCGAAGTGCGCGTCGATCGACTCCGGCGCGGCCGGCGCCGCACCGCCGGCCGCCTCCTCGTCGTACAACTGCCGCCACCAGTCGTCTTCTTGACCTCGGCGGGACTCCCCCTGCTGACTCATGCCCTTATTGTCCACCGCCCAGGCCGCCGGGAAACGTGGAAACGCCGCGCCACCCCCACCCGCACCCGTCACACCGGCAACTTCACCCGCCCCGCCGGGCGAACGCCGCCGGAATCCGGCAGGGTGGAATCCATGGGGACCGCACAGGCGAGCCTGATCGGCGCGGTGATGCTGCTGGGCCTCATCGGCGTGGCTGTCCCCGGCGTACCGGGGACGCTGCTGTGCTGGGCCGCCGTGCTGTGGTGGGCGACGTCCGAGCACACCAGCCTCACCTGGGGCGTGCTCGCCGGTGCGACGGGGCTGCTCGCGGTCGCGCAGGTCGTGGTCTGGCGGCTGCCGGCCCGCCGGATCCGCGAGTCAGGCGTCACCTGGCGCACGGTGATCAACGCGACGGGCGTGGCGATCGCGGCCTCCTTCCTCCTCTCGGTGTTCGGCGCCGTCCTCGGCTTCGTCGGCAGCATCTACGTGACCGAGCGGATCCGCCTGGGCGGCGGGCACCGTACCGCCTGGACGGCGACGAGGCGCGTGATGCGCACGGTCGGCGGCTCCGTCCTGGTCGAGTTGCTGGCCTGCCTCCTGGTGGTCGACACCTTCCTGATCGCCACCATCGTCGCCTGAGCGACCCGAGCGACCCGGGCACCCTGAGCCCTCGATCGCCCCGAGCACCCGCGCGCCCCGAGCCCCGGATCGGCCCGAGCACCTGCACGCCTGCGCACCTGCACGTCCCGAGACCCTGAGCGCTCGATCGGTCCGATCGCCCCGAGCCCCCGATCAGCCCGAGCACGTGCACGCCCCGAGGCCCCGATCGGCCCGGGTCCCCGGCGCCCCGACCCGCCCGCGCGCCTTGAAGCCCTGAGCACCGATCAGCCCGAGGCCCTGAGGCCCGGGGCCCTGATCGGCCCGATCGCCTGAGCGCTCCGGAGCCCCGAGGCCCCGTTCGCCCCGGAGCCCCCGCGCGCGGCCGAGCGCGGCCCGCACCCGCCCAAGCCCACGCCCGAGCGGCCAGCGAATTTTCACGCCGCGGAAATTTCCGCCGCCCCGCCCCCGTCACCGCAGCTCCCAGCCTCCCCTACTGGTCTAGGCCACTACGAAAAACCTCAACCCCTTTACGCCGAAGGTAAGTTCATGCGTCACTCATGACGCGTTCACATCAATTACCCCGCGCACACCGCACCGCACCGCACCATCGTGCAAGCAACGGCATCACCGCGCGCCCACGCAGCCCCACGAGCACATCCCGCCCCATCCCGCCCCCCGCCACCCCGCCGAAGCGGTGGCGGTCGCCGACCGCTCGCACGCTACGCGAGTAGACGCGAACAGACGCGAGCAGACCACCCGGTCGGACGAGCCCGGCGAAGCGCGCGGCCCCCACCCCGCACCACCCCGACGTGCCTGGAGGAAAGCCTTGTTCTCCCGAATCCGCACCACCCCTGCCGCCCACCGGAAGCTGATGGCGGCCGGAGTCCTCGGCGCGAGCATGGCGCTCGCCGCGACGATGTCGGCGGGCACGGCCAGTGCCCGTACGCTCCCGTCGGGCAGCGACATCCCGCTCGGCGGCGGTTACATGGGCGTCGGCTACGCCCAGGACAGCAAGGCGGGCTTCACCCCGGACACCCGGCAGCTCGGCCTCGGGACCCCCGCCGCCGTGACGCCGAACGCCACGAACCCGGTGGGGATCGACGTCTCGCACTACCAGGGGACGATCAACTGGACCTCGGTGAAGTCGGCCGGCATCGGCTTCGCGTACATCAAGGCCACCGAGAGCACGACGTACAAGGACCCGACCTTCAACGCCAACTACCTGAACGCCTACAACGCCAAGGTGATCAGGGGCGCTTACCACTTCGCCCGGCCCGACCTGTCCTCCGGCGCGGCGCAGGCCACCTACTTCGCCGGCAACGGCGGCGCCTGGTCGGCGGACAACCTCACGCTGCCCGGCATGCTGGACCTCGAAGGCGGCTGCTATGGCAAGTCGGCCGCGTCGATGCAGTCCTGGGTCCTGGACTTCTACAACACCTACAAGTCCAAGACCGGCCGCGACGTCGTCATCTACACCAGCGCGAGCTGGTGGAACTCGTGCACCGGCGGCTGGAGCGGCATGTCCGCCAGGAGCCCGCTGAACGTGGCGCACTGGACCACCGCGGCCAGCCCCACCATCCCGAGCGGCTTCCCGTTCTGGACCTTCTGGCAGTATTCCGACTCCGGTTCGGTGAGCGGCATCTCGGGTGCCGTCGACCGCGACCGCTTCAGCGCGAGCAGCGCCCGCCTGCTGGCCCTGGCCAACAACACCCCCTGACCGCGGCGGCCGTTGCTCCGGCCGGGTGAACCGGCGGGCGGTCCGAACCGCAGCGCGGCCCGGACCGCCCGGCAGCCCGAACGGGGCGACAGCCCGAAACCGGCCGGGAGACCGCTCTCCCGGCCACTGTCCGACCTGCGGCCTAGGACTCGCCTGGGCCGCAGGTCCGATGAAGGCGCTCCACGGGCGTGTGAGGCTTGCCCCATGACGACGACAACCGCACGGACGGAACTCAACGAGTCCGAGCTGGCCTATCTGCGCGACCAGCGCCTCGCCCGGCTGGCGACGGTGGACGCGAAGGGCCGGCCGCAGGCCAACCCGGTCGGTTTCCTCCTGCGCCCCGACAGCACGATCGACATCGCCGGTTATGCGATGGGCACCACCAAGAAGTGGCGGAACATCGCGGCGAACCGCCATGTCTCGCTGGTCGTGGACGACATCGCCAGCGTCACCCCGTGGAAGGTGCGCGGGGTGGAGATCCGCGGCACCGCCGAGCAGATCGTCGGCCCGCACGACTACGGGGAGCACCTCAGCCCGGAGCTGATCAGGATCACGCCCTACGCCATCTACAGCTGGGGCCTGGACGACTGAAACCGGTCCGCCGCCACCCCGCGGGACGCGCCCCGCGGGGTAAAGCTCACGCTATGAAATAAGAGAGCGCTCTCACGCGACGCCGGGTGACCCGTTACGCTGTCCGTGCCGATCCCGGAACTTTTCGTTATCCGTGCGCGAAGGAGCCCTCCCCGTGTCCGACCCGACGTTCGCGGCCCGCCCCACCCTCGAGGAAGTCGCGGCGCGGGCCGGGGTGTCACGGGCGACGGCCTCGCGGGTGGTCAACGGCAGCGAGGGCGTACGGGCGCCGCTGGTCGAACGGGTGCGCGCGGCCGTCGACGAGCTGGGCTACGTACCCAACCAGGCGGCCCGCACCCTGGTCACCCGACGCAACGGAGCGGTCGCCGTGGTGGTCGCCGAACCCGAGACGCGGTTCTTCGCCGACCCCTTCTTCGCCCAGCAGGTGCGCGGCATCAGCAAGGAACTGACCGCGCACGACAACCAGTTGGTGCTGCTGCTCACCGAGGGCGCCGCCGACTACGAGCGGGTGGGCCGCTATCTGGCGGGCGGGCACGTGGACGGCGCGCTGATCTTCTCGCTGCACGACGACGACTCGCTGCCGGTGATGGCCCGCAAGGCGGGGGTGGCCACCGTGATAGGCGGCCGGCCCGGCTGGTCGGACGCCGAGTCGGGGCCGACCACGCTCTACGTGGACTGCGACAACCGGGGCGGCGCGCGCGACGCCGTACGCCACCTGCTGAACCTCGGCCGCCGGCGCATCGCGCACATCGCGGGTCCGCTGGACCAGACCGCGTCGATCGACCGGCTCGACGGCTTCCGCGACATGCTGCCGCACATCGACCCGGCGATGATCGCCGAGGGCGACTTCACCCCGGAGGGCGGCTCGCAGGCCATGGAGTTGCTGCTGGAGCGCTCTCCCGACCTCGACGCGGTCTTCGCCGCCTCCGACATGATGGCGTCGGGCGCGCTGCGGGTGCTGCGGCAGCGCGGGCTGCGGGTGCCGCAGGATGTGGCGGTGATCGGCTTCGACGACATCGTCTCGGTCGCCGAGTGGACCGACCCGCCACTGACCACGATCCGGCAGGACATCGAGGAGATGGGCCGGATGATGGCGCGGCTGCTGCTGCGCGCCCTGGAGCCGTCCACTCCCGGCACGGTGTCCGCGCTGACCCCCATCGTCACGCCCACCCAACTGGTGGTACGCGCCTCGGCCTGACGGGGACCGCCCCGCCGGCCCCTCGCCGCAGGCCCGTGCGGTCGTTCGGCCGCAGGTCGGCGAAGCCCGCGTGCCACCCTGTGGGTTGGAATCGCCGGGCAGCGGGAAAGTCACGGTCAGGCAGCGAACGTGAGAGTGCGGTGAAGACCGCACCGGGAGACGAGGAGGACTGCCATGGCCTACTCCGTGATCCTCGGGATCGTGATCGTCGTACTTGTGGTCGCCGGGGTCATCGGTTCGTTCTGGAGCGCGGGCAGTCCGATCGCGGTGCGCCGCCGCCACGGACGTGACGGCGGCGCGGGATGACGCCACCCGGACAGCGCGACGAGGGCCGGGTGACGGCGGGGAGTCAGCCCGCGCTGCGGTGACCGCCGCCTCCGCCCCGCTTGCGTTCGTACATCTCGCGGCCCGCGGCCGACCGCTGCTTCCACTCGCGCCGCATTTCGGCGCGCAGCCGCTGGTCGGTGCGTGAGGCGATCCAGGCGTTCTCGCGCAGCAGCTTGCGGTAGCTGTCGAGCCGCCGGTGCTGCAGGGTGCCGTCGTCGAGCGCGGCCAGCACCGCGCAGCCCGGTTCCTTCTGGTGCGAGCAGTCCTGGAAGCGGCAGTCCGCGGCCAGTTGCTCGATCTCGGCGAAGACCTGGCCGACCCCGGACTCGGCGTCCCACAGCCCGACACCGCGCAGCCCCGGGGTGTCGATGAGCACCCCGCCGCCGGGAAGCGCCAGCAGGTCACGGGTGGTCGTGGTGTGCCGGCCCTTGCCGTCGGCGTCCCTGGTGGCCTGCACCAGCTGCACCTGGCGGCCCAGCAGGGCGTTGGTCAGCGTGGACTTGCCGGCTCCCGACTGGCCGAGCAGCACCGCGCTGCCGCCGGTCAGCACGGCGGCCAGGACGTCGAGCCCGGCGCCGGTGGCCGCGCTGACGGCCAGCACCTGCACCCCGGGCGCCGCCGCCTCGGCGTCGGCCAGCAGATACGTGGTGTCGTCCACGGTGTCCGCCTTGGTGAGCGCCACCACCGGTACGGCGCCGCTCTCCCAGGCCAGCGACAGGAAGCGTTCGAGCCGCCCGAGGTCGAGTTCGGCCGCGAGGGACACGCAGATCACCACATGGTCGAGGTTGGCGGCCAGCACCTGGCCCTCGGAGCGCTTGGAGGAGGTGGAGCGGACATAGGCGGTGCGCCGCGGCAGCAGCGTACGGACGAAGCGCGGGTCGCCGTCCCGGTCGACGGCGGCCCAGTCGCCGGTGCACACCACCCGCATCGGGTCGTTCGGCGTCACCAGTGAACTGTCGGCCCTGACAGGGCCGTCGGCGGTGAAGAGGTCGCACATGGCGCGGTCCACCCGCACCACCCGCCCGGCCACCAGGCCCTGTTCCGCGCAGGGCGCGAACTCCGCCTCCCACACGTCGTCCCAGCCGTAGGGCACGAGCGCATGCGAGGAGGCGTCACGAAAAGAGAAAGACAAGGGGGAACCCTTCGAACGGGTGGCCCCGGCACCGCGCGCCCGGCGCGCGGCAAGGAAGAGGAGAGGTCAGCCGGAGACCACGGGAATGCTTGGCACGATCTGCTGAATGCGGGCAGCGCCCAGTGCGAAGACAGCCATCGGTCCACACCTCCCTGGTCCTGCGTCACGGCTGACGCGGCAGCCTTCCGGCTCCCGCAGCGAACACCTGGGACGGTAGCCCCTCCGGTCGGTGATCGCCACCTGTTTTTTTCCGGCCCTCGCCGGCACCCGGGCGGGAACCCGGGTGCCGGCGACCGCAGGCCCGCGCACCGTCACGGTGCGGGGGCTCGCGTCAGTACGGGTTGCTCGCCACCCACCTCTTGCTCACCGTGGTGTGCGCGGGGGTGAAGGTGTCGCCGTAGAGCGTGAAGGCGACGTTCCAGTAGTCCGCGTACGTGTCCTGGCCCGTGACGGTGTTGCAGCCGCTGGGCAGCGACAGGTACTCCAGATCGGTCTCCTGCCAGGTGCTGCCGACATAGCCAGCGTTCACCGCGACCTGGATCTTCGGCGGGGTGTAGCTGGACTGCTGGCACGCGGTCAGCGAGTAGCGGAAGGAATTGCCGCCGTCGTCGAACTGCACCCAGCCGTCGACATGGCCGAGCTGGACCGTGGTGCCGGTCGGATACTGGTAGGTGTCCTGGATGGAGAACGTGTAGGTCGTCCCCCAGGCCGCGTGCGCCGGTGTGGGGGCCACCAGGAGGCCGCCCAGCGCGGCCGCCGCCGCGGTGGCTAAGCCCGCGACGCGCCGTCTTCCCGATGTCTTCGCCTTCTTCATCGCCATACCTCCGAGATCGTGGGGAGATGCCGAGAGGGTGCTGTGATGCCGGTTCACCAGAAGTATGCGACACCGGCCCACGCCTCGGGGCGTGTCGGACATCTTCCCTGTCGGTGGGCGGCGTCGTGGCGGATCGGGACCGGCGCGCGCCGTCAGGTGGCGTCGGGGAAGCGGGCGGCGAGGTAGGCGCGGCGGGCGGTGACGACTTCCCCGACATCGGTCAGCGGCTCGAAGGACAGGTCGCCGATCGGGCCGCGCCCGGAGGCCAGCAGGTGGTGAGCGGCGAGGTCCGCGCGCAGCAGCCACATCCCGGAGGCGTGCCGGCCGAGGGTCGCCGGGCTCGGGGTGCCCGCGATGTCGGCGGTGACCTGCTCGGTCGGCGCCGAGCCGGGCGCGAAGGGGGTGTCGGGGAAGAAGTCGTGCCCGGCCAGGTCCCGCCAGGTGGTGACCCTGATGTGCGGCTCGTCGGTGTCCCAGGGGCCGTAGGCGAGGGTCAGCGACCGCAGGGAGCCGTCGACGGTGTGGTGCTCGGCCAGCGTGCAGGGTGCGAGCCACGGTGTCCGCAGCCGGTAGACGGCTTCCGGCTTCTCCCGGAAGGATCGCTCCAGGTCCTCGTACATCGCTTGCCGCAGGGCGCGTATCCGGTCCTGGGAATCACTGCGGTCCATGCTTCCCAGACTGCCAGCCGGCCCGGGTCCGCCGCGTGCGAACGCGCCTTTCCGCAGTCCGCGCCGCCGAACAGGCCGATTACCGGCGCCCGGAGGGGACATGCCGGACGGGCCCCGGGGCGGGCGTACCTGTGGCCGTCCTGTGCACAGGCATTGACACTGATCAGGCCTTGCATGAGACTCCCCCCGGAGAGCGCTCTCCCGGCTTCGTCAAGAGGTACACACCCCCCATGGAGATGCATATGAGCCTCCTGTCCCTCTTCCTGCGCGCCCTTCGACGCAGAAGACCCTTACTGGCCGCCCTGGTGGCGGCCGTTGTCGTGGCGGCCGGGGCGATCACCGCCACCTCCGGCACCGCCAACGCCGCACCGGCACTGCTGTCGCAGGGGAAGACCGCGACGGCCTCCTCGACCGAGAACGCCGGGACCCCCGCCTCGGCAGCCGTCGACGGCAACACCGGCACCCGCTGGTCCAGCGCCGCCGCCGCCGACCCGCAATGGCTCCAGGTCGACCTCGGCACCGGATCCACCCTCAGCTCCGTCACCCTCAACTGGGAGACGGCCTACGCCACCGCCTTCAAGATCCAGGTCTCCGACAACGCCCAGACCTGGACCGACGCCTACTCCACCACCACCGCGACCGGCGGCGTCCAGACGGTCTCCGTAAACGCTTCCGGCCGCTACGTCCGCATGTACGGCACCGCCCGCGCCACCGGATACGGCTACTCCCTGTGGGAATTCCAGGTCTACGGCACCTCCGGCAGCACCGGAACCGGCGCCTGCGGCACCGACAACGCCGCCCAGGGGAAGACCGCGACGGCCTCCTCGACCGAGAACGCCGGGACCCCCGCCTCGGCGGCCGTCGACGGCAACGCCGGGACCCGCTGGTCCAGCGCGGCGGCCGACCCGCAGTGGCTCCAGGTCGACCTCGGCGCGACGGCCACCGTCTGCCAGGTGCTGCTCGACTGGGAGGCCGCCTACGGCACCTCCTTCAAGATCCAGGTCTCCGACAACGCCCAGACCTGGACCGACATCTACTCCACCACCACCGGACCCGGCGGCAACCAGACGCTCGACGTGAGCGGTTCCGGGCGCTACATCCGGATGTACGGCACCGTCCGCGCCAACGGATACGGCTACTCCCTGTGGGAGTTCCAGGTCCACACCACCGGCGGCGGCACTCCCCCCACCTCGCCGACCGACCCCGGCAACCCTGGCGGCGGTGACTTCTCCGGTTCGGTGATCTCCGCCTACAAGCAGGTCTCCGCCTCCTCCTACGAGGGCGCCAACGCCCCGGCCGCCGCCCTCGACGGCCGGACCGCCACCCGCTGGTCCAGCCTCTACACCGACGACCAGTGGCTCCAGGTCGACCTCGGCGGCACCGGCACCCTCAGCGGCATCGTGCTCAACTGGGAGTCGGCGTACGCCGCCGGCTACCACCTGGACATCTCCAACGACGGCACCACGTGGACGCGGCTCTACACCACGACCACCGGCAAGGGCGGCATCGAGAAGCTGCCCGTCACCGGCAAGGGCCGCTACGTGCGCTTCACCGGGACCGCCCGCTCCTCCGGATACGGCTACTCCCTGTGGGAATTCCAGGTCTACGGCACGGTCGACACCTCCACCGCGACCCCGCCGATGCTCTCGGGACCGACCAAGGCCCCTGCCACGACCGGCCAGTTCCAGCTGGCGGCGCCCGCGGACAAGGCCATGGTCACCACCACCCGCCGCCCGTCCCTGAGTTGGAACGCGGTCGGCGGCACCGCCCACTACGAGGTGTGGCTCAACCTCAGCCGCACCGACTACGACTTCACCGCGTCCGGCAACCTGCTGGACCTCTACACCAAGGTGGCCGAGCCCACCGGCACCAGTTACACGCCGAGTTGGGACATCACCGACCGGTGGACGTACAAGTGGTTCGTGGTCGCGGTGTCCGGCTCGGGCGCGAGGACGACGTCCGACATCCGCACGTTCAGCGTGTATCTGCCCGACATCGAGCAGGTGGCGGACGGCGTCAACGTGGTCAACGGCGCCCGCGACCTCAACAAGGACGGCCAGATCGAGCCGTACGAGGACTGGCGGCAGCCGGTCGACAGCCGGGTCAGCGACCTTCTCAGCCGGATGACGCTGGAGGAGAAGGCCTATCAGATGTTCTACAACGTCCAGACCTACCCGCTGTCCGGCTGGCACTTCGGGCCCGCGCAGCCCGCGGACCTCGACATCGTCCTGAAGTCCACCGCCGCCACCCGGCTGGGCATCCCGCCGGTCTCGGCGGGCGACACCACGGCGGGCTACCAGACGACGTATCCGCTGCAGAGCACCCTGTCGGCGGGCAAGGACTACCCGCTCGACTACAAGCTCGGCGACATGCAGCGCAAGGAGGAGCTGGAGGTCGGCGCGCGCGGCACCCTGTCACCGCTCGCCGAGGTCGGCACCAAGGTCCTCTACCCGCGCATCCAGGAGGGCGGCGGCGAGAACGCCGACGTGGCGGCGGCCCAACTGCGGGCACTGGTCGCCGGTCTGCAGGGCGGCCCGGAGCTGAACCCCGGCTCGGTGCTGGCGACGGTCAAGCACTGGCCCGGTGAGGGCGCGGGCGGCGAGGCCGGCATCGTCTACGACGCCACGACGATCAAGTACCACATGATTCCCTTCCGGGCGGCGATGGAGGCCGGCGCGGTCAACATCATGCCGGGCTACGCGGGCAGTTCGTATCTCGACCCGGGCGGTCCGGGCGCGGGCGACAGCGCGAAGATCCTCACCTACCTGCGGCAGAACCTGGGTTACACCGGTCTGATCACCACGGACTGGCTGCCGTCGGGCGCCTGGGTCAACGCGGCGAACGCCGGCTCCGACGTGATGGGCGGCGCCGACCCGGGCGCTGCCGGCTTCACCATGGCGGGCTTCGAGCAGCAGGTGCCGCTGGCCCGGATCAACGACGCGGTGACGCGGATCCTGAAGCTCAAGTTCGAGCTGGGCATCTTCGACCACCCCTACGGCGACCCGGTGAACGGCCCCTACCGCTTCCACCAGCCGTCGTACACGCAGCTGGCCAACCAGGCGGCGCGCGAGTCCGACACCGTGCTCAAGAACAACGGTGTGCTGCCCCTCAAGCTCAACTCGGGCGACAACATCGTGGTGGCCGGCGACCGGGCGACCGACGGCGCCGCCTGCTGCATCTGGTCCAGCTACTTCCACCCGGACTACGGGTCGCTCGACCAGCTCGACGCCCTCAAGGCGAGAGCCGCGCAGAACGGGGTGAACGTCGCCCAGGGCACGGCCGCCAACCCGAAGGTCGCGGTGGTCTACGTCGGCGAACCGTCGTACACCCACGCCACCGCGTGGCCGGACACCCAGCCGTACCTGCCGGCCGACCAGCTGGCGCTGATCCAGAACTACAGGAACCAGGGGCTCAAGGTGGTGGTGGTCCTGACGCTGCCGCGGCCGATCGTGATCAGCGACTGGAACACCCTGGCCGACGCCATCGTGGTGACCTACCGCGGCGGCGAGGAGGTCGGTCCCGCCACGGCGAGCCTGCTGTTCGGGGACTACACCCCGCGCGGCAAGCTGCCCTGGCAGCTGCCCCGCAGCCTCGACCAGGTGCTCAAGCCGGGCGGCGGCGACAACCAGGCCGACGCGAACGAGGCCTGGGACCTGCCGTACGACCTCGGTGCGACCGCCGCGGAGCGGGCCGACATCAGGGCGAAGATCGACGCGGGGCAGACCGTGCCGACCACGTACGGCAACCCGCTGTACGCGTACGGGGCCGGGCTGACCAGCTGGGCCACCGGCTGACCGGCTGACGGCCGGCCGACCGGCACTCAGGACGCCGTCCGCGCTCCCGGGCTTGTCCCGGCACGGGAGTGCGGACGGTTGCGGGCCCCCGGGCACGGCAACGGCGATCGTCTGATCGCACAAGCCAGGCCCGGGGGCCTGATCGTTTGGTTTATGCAATGTGCCAGCAGGCTTCCTCCTCGCATCTGCGGAATTATGATCGTGGTATCCGCGCGGCTGCGTGCGGGTAGAGAGGGAGACTTCCTGTGACAATCCGCTCCGCGCGACGGCACGCCCTGCCACTGGTCCTGGGCGGCGCCGCGCTGCTGATGGCGCTCACCTCCTGCTCCTCCTCGGACGACACGTCCTCCGACCCCACCGGGTCGGCGACACCCGCCACCTCGGCCTCCGCCTCGCCTTCGACGAGCGCGTCCCCGCAGGTCAGCGGTTCGATCACGGTCTTCGCCGCGGCCTCGCTGAAGGAGACCTTCACCGAACTCGGCAAGCAGTTCGAGGCCGCCTACCCGGGCACCAAGGTCACCTTCAACTTCGCCGGCAGCGACACCCTCGCCGCGAGCATCACCTCGGGCGCACCCGCCGACGTCTTCGCCGCAGCGAGCCCGGCCACCATGAAGACGGTCACCGACGCGGGCGACGGGCAGGGCGCACCGTCCACCTTCGTCCGCAACCAGCTGGAGATCGCGACCCTGCCGGGCAACCCGCGGCACATCGCCACACTCAAGGACCTCACCAAGTCCGGGCTGAAGGTCGCGCTGTGCGCGAAGACCGTGCCGTGCGGCTCCGCGGCGCAGAAGGCGCTGACCGCGGGCAGGATCAGCCTCACACCGGTGTCCTACGAGCAGGACGTGAAGTCCGCGCTGACCAAGGTGGAGCTGAAGGAGGTCGACGCGGCGGTGGTCTACCGGACCGACGTGAAGGCCGCCGGCGGCAAGGTGGACGGCGTCCAGTTCCCCGAGTCGGCCAGTGCCGTCAACGCCTACCCGATCGTGGCGCTCAAGGACGCCCCCAACACGACGGCCGCGCAGGCCTTCATCGCGCTGGTGAAGTCCGCCGAGGGCCAGAAGGTGCTCACCGAGGCGGGCTTCCTCAACCCGTGACGGACCACTCCCCCGCCACCGCGGCCGGCCCCCGCCGCATCCCCGGCGGCCGGCCGCGTGCCGGTGTGCGCGGCGGCGGCCGGGTGCCGGTCGCGCTCGTGCTGCCCGCGCTGGTCGGCCTCGCCTTCCTGCTGCTGCCGCTGGTCGCCCTGCTGATCAGGGCGCCCTGGCGGAGCCTGCCCGACCAGTTGGCCGGCGCCGCGGTCTGGCAGGCACTGCGGCTGTCGCTGCAGACCGCGACCCTGGCGACGGCGGCGTCCCTGGTCTTCGGGGTGCCGCTGGCCTGGCTGCTCGCCCGCACGGCCTTCCCCGGCCGGCGGCTGGTACGCGCCCTGGTCACGCTGCCGCTGGTGCTGCCACCGGTGGTCGGCGGAGTGGCCCTGCTCCTCGCGCTGGGCCGCAACGGGGTGGTCGGCCGCTGGCTCGACTCCGCCTTCGGCGTCACCCTGCCCTTCACCACCGCGGGCGTCGTCGTCGCCGAGACCTTCGTCGCCATGCCCTTCCTCGTCATCACCGTCGAGGGCACACTGCGGGCCGCCGACGCGCGCTACGAGGAGGCCGCCGCCACGCTGGGCGCCTCCCGGCTCACCGCCTTCCGCCGGGTGACGCTGCCGATGATCGCCCCGGGGGTGGCGGCCGGCGCGGTGCTGGCGTGGGCGCGGGCGCTGGGCGAGTTCGGCGCGACCATCACCTTCGCGGGCAGCTTCCCCGGCCGCACCCAGACGATGCCGCTCGCGGTCTACCTCGCCCTCCAGGACGACCCCGCCGCGGCCATCGCGCTGAGCCTGGTGCTGCTCGCGGTGTCCCTTGCGGTGCTCGCCGGCCTGCGCGAACGCTGGACGGGCGCGCTGTGACGGAGCCAGACGGGCTCGACGCCCGTCTCGTCGTCGACCGGGGCGGCTTCGCCCTGGACGTCACCTTGACCGTACGGCCCGGCGAGGTGCTCGCCCTGCTCGGCCCGAACGGCGCGGGCAAGACCACCGCGCTGCGCGCCCTGGCCGGACTGACCCCGCTGACCGGCGGCCATCTGCGGCTGGACGGCGACACCCTGGAAGACCCGGCGACACGCCGCAGGGCCGCGCCCGAGAACCGGCCCGTCGGCGTGGTCTTCCAGGACTACCTGCTCTTCCCGCACCTGACGGCGCTGGAGAACGTCGCCTTCGGGCCGCGCTGCCACGGAATGCCGCGGGCCGCGGCCCGCGCGCTGGCCGCCGGCCTGCTGGACCGGATGGGGCTGGCCGACCACGCGGGCGCCAAGCCGCGGCGGCTGTCCGGCGGCCAGGCCCAGCGCGTCGCGCTGGCCCGCGCGCTGGCCACCGGGCCGCGGATGCTGCTGCTCGACGAGCCGCTCGCGGCGCTCGACGCCCGCGCCAGGCTCGACGTCCGCGCCGAACTGCGGCGGCACCTCGCCGCCTTCGAAGCGGTGGCGGTCCTGGTCACCCACGACCCGCTGGACGCGATGGTCCTGGCGGACCGGCTGGTCGTGATCGAGAACGGCCGCCCCGTCCAGGAGGGCACACCGGCCGAGGTCGCCCGCCGCCCGCGCACGGACTACATCGCCCGGCTCGTCGGCCTCAACCTCTACCGTGGCGAGGCCGCGGCCCGGACCGTCCGGCTGGCCCCGGGCCTCGGCCTCGCCACGGCTGAAGACCTCGACGGGCCCGCCTTCGTGGCCTTCCCCCCGGGCGCGGTGGCCCTCCACGCCGAGCGCGCCGCCGCCGGCGCCGGCGCATGGCCGGCGGAGGTCGCCGGCATGGAGTCCCACGGCGACCGGATCCGCGTCGCCCTCACCGGCTCCGGCCCGGCGGCCGGCCTCCCCCTCGCCGCCGACCTGACGGCTGTCGCCGTCGCCGAACTCGCCCTCGCCCCCGGCGACACCGTGTGGGTCTCGGTCGGGCTGACCGATACCCACGCCTATCCGGCCTGACGGCCGGGGGAGAGTGCCACTTGCGATGGCCCGCAGGCCTTCCGGTGCGTGGGGGCTGGTCGCTCCGTTCTCCCCCGGCGCTTCGCCCGGGGGTACCCCCGCACCCTGGGTAGGTGCCTCGTCCTGTTGCGTTCACAGTTGCGGTCCGCTGTGGCTGGCCGCGCAGTTCCCCGGGCCCCTGTGGCTTGCCCTCTGGGCGGAGGGTGAGCGTTTTTCAGGGGCGCGGGGAGCTGCGCGACCAGCCAGGACGGCGGGTCGGACGCGGGACGGGGGAAGGGGCTACGCCTTAGGCGGTGGGCAGGGTCCAGGACTGGTTGGCCGAGCCGGTGCACGACCAGATCTGGAGCTTCGTGCCGTTGGCCGAGGTATTGCCCGTGGCGTCGAGGCACTTGCCCGACTGCGGGTTGACCAGGGAGCCGTTGGCGCCGGGTTGCCAGACCTGCGACCCGGTCCCGTTGCAGTCGTAGAGCTGAACCTTCGTACCGTTGGCCGTGCCGGCCGCGGCCACGTCAAGGCACTTGCCCAGCGCCTGGAGCGCACCCCCGGACGCCACCGTCCAGCTCTGCGCAGCAGTCCCGTTGCAGTCGTACAGCTGCACCGCCGTGCCATTGGCACTGCTCGCCCCCGCGACATCGGCGCACTTCCCGCCGAAGCCGTGGATCGGCCCCTTCGCACCGCCCGACGGCGGGGTGACGGGGCCTGACTGACCGCCCAGCCAGCGCAGCCCCTGGAGCAGGAGCTGGTTCTGCTGCGCACTCGCGAAGGTCGAGGACAACGTCGTGTTCGTGGCGTAGTCCATCGCGTTGTGGCCGAAGTTGTTGTAGATCATCTTGTAGTTGTGGTTGGTCCACACGATCGGGTAGTACCCGCTGTACCAGGTCTGGCTGGGGTCCGTGCCGATCGGGAAAGTGGACTGGTCCATTGACGCCAGGATGTCGATGTTCGGGTTCTGCCGCAGATCGTGCTGCCAGCTGTACCACTCGCTGACCGACGACGTGATCGTGGACGGCAGGCCCGCGGTCGCGGGGTGGTTCGGGTCCTCGATCTTCAGCGTCTCCGAGGTCGGACCCCAGCTGTTGGACTGGAAGGTGCCGGTGCCGAGGAAGGTCTCGTGGTACCAGGACCAGTCGCTGGGCGTCTGGTCGTTGTAGGCCGAGACGTGGAAGCCCATCCAGCCGCCGCCGTTGTTCATGTACGTCTGGAAGGCGCTGCGCTGGGCCGCGGTCTGCGGGTAGTTGTCGAGGAACAGCACGACCTGGTAATTCGCCAGGTTGGCGGTGTTGAGCTGGTTCCAGTCGTTGGTCGCGGTGTACGAGAAGCCGTTGGCCGCGGCCTGCTGCGGGAACCACGCGTTCGCCTCGTGCACGAAGCTGATGTGCGCGGCGTCGTAGGTGCCGTCGTAGAAGGCGAGCACCTTGAACGGGGCCGCCGCGTGCGCCCGGTGGGCCGGCGCGGCGAGCGCCGCGAGCAGCACGGCGAGCAGGGCGAACAGGCGTATCAGGAGCCGGGGTTGTGCGGTGCGGGTTCTGACCATGAGGGGCCTTCCTTGTGCACGACGGTGGGGGAGACGTGCGCCTGTAGCAGGATTCAAAGGTCTAGACGCTGTTCATGTCAATGACCTATGGTCCATACCATCCACGAGAGCCCCCACACTTCCGCCTCGTGGTCGAGGAGCCCCCCATGACACTCATCGCTCGTCGCAGTAACCGCTTTCCCAGAAGCTCCTACGCCTCGCTGTCGCGCACCCCCAGCGGATGGGCATCGCGATGACCGACACGCAGACCCTGACGGAGTCGCGCCGGCCCGCGGGCTCCAACAACCTCTTCATCGCCTGGGAGACGCTCACCAACGCGGACAACCCGGACGTGGCGCCCGGCGGCTCCACGACACGGCCGACGACGCCGCCCGCCGGCGGCGGGGCCGGGCCGATCCACGGGATCGGCGGGATCGGCGGGAAGTGCGTCGATGTCGCGGGGGCGAGCAGTGCCAATGGCACGGCGGTGCAGCTGTACGACTGCAACGGGACTGCTGCGCAGAGCTGGACGGTGGCGTCCGGGGGTGCGCTCCAGGCGCTGGGCAAGTGCCTTGACGTGGCCGCGGCCGGCACGGCCAACGGTACGAAGGTTCAGCTCTGGACCTGCACGAATTCGGCCAACCAGGCCTGGGTCCTCCCGAGCGCCTAAGGGGGCTGCCCCTTACCCCGGCTCTGCGTCTGACCCGCCGTCTCGGCTGGTCGCGCAGTTCCCCGCGCCCCTTTTGGCCTGCTCCTTCCGCCGCCAGGCGTTGGTCCCTGCCAGGGCGTTGCCCTCTGCGCAGGAGGGTGAGCGTTTTTCAGGGGCGCGGGGAACTGCGCGACCAGCCCCCCACACAGCGCAACCGTGGAGTGCGTAACAGCACCCCGCAGGGAGTGGCGGGGAACTGCGCGACAAGCCCCCACCGGGGGGAGGGCGGGCGCCCGCCCACAAAGACGGCGCCGCCGCGAAGATGGGTGCGCATTCGCGGCGGCGCCCCTACGCGTCCGTTTCGTTCAAGACGGGCGACGGCCACGCGCCTAGCGTGGTGGCATGAACGCACACCCCGTGACACCCCGCATCGCCCTGCTCGGCCTCGTCGTCGCCGACATGGCAACTTCGCTCGCCTTCTACCGCCGGCTCGGGATCGAGGTGCCGGCGGTGGCGGACGGTGAGCCGCACGCCGAGGTCACGCTGCCCGGCGGGCTGCGGCTGGCGTGGGACACCGTGGAGACCGTCCGGTCGTTCGACCCCGGCTGGTCGCCCGCGACCGGCAGCCGGGTCGCGCTGGCCTTCGAGTGCGGGACCCCGGCGGGGGTGGACGCGATGTGGGAGGAGCTGACGGGGGCCGGGTACGAGGGGCACCTCAAGCCGTGGGACGCCTTCTGGGGCCAGCGCTACGCCGTCGTCCACGACCCGGACGGCAATGCCGTCGACCTCTTCGCGGCCTCGGCCTAGCCGAGCAGTTCGCGCAGGGGCACGCCGGCCAGTGAGCGCACCTCGCGGGACAGGTGCGGCTGGTCGGCGTAGCCGGCGTCCGCGGCGACGCGGGACAGGGGGGTGCCCGCCCTGGCCATCTCCAGCGCCCGCTGGAGCCGCAGCACCCGGGCCAGCGTGCGCGGGCCGTAGCCGAAGACGGCTTCGCAGCGGCGGCGCAACTGCCGCTCGCCGAGGCCGCACGCGGCGGCGACGCCGCCGACCCGGCGGCCTTCCTTCAGGGCGGCGGCGACCGCGGCGGGCAGCGGGTCGGCGGGGCCGACCGCGCGGGCCCGGTCGGCGGCCCAGGCGTCGAGGACGGCCGCGGGGCGGGCGTCCGCGCGGGTCGCGAGCCGCCTGGCGTCGGCGGCGGGCCACAGGTCGCCGAGCGGGACGCGCAGGTCGCGGATCTCGTGGGCGGGTGTGCCCAGCAGCGCGGGGCCGACGCCGGGGGCGAAGCGTACGCCCGCGTAGCTGCTGCCCGGCCGGTCCACGGCGACGTGCGCCGCCGTGTCGGGCCCGGCGACGAGCAGTTCGCCGTCGTGCCAGATCAGGTCCATGCAGCCGTCGGGCAGCACCCGGTAGGGGCCGCCGCCGCTGTGGGTCCGCGTCCACAGGACCACCCCGGGTGCCAGGCCGGCCGTCTCCCGATACGCGCTCATCCCTCCATGGTGCCCCGCGGTCATCCGCGGTGGTGCTCGTCCCAGGGCGACTGCTGCGGGGGGAAGGGGGGCACCGGGGGCGGTGCGAGGGGGCGCGGCGGGCGGGGCGGGACCAGCGGGGCCGGCGGCTCGGGCTTGGGGCGGCGGGCGCGCAGGCGGGAGCGGACGTCGCTGTGGGGGAGGACGTCGACCCAGCGTTCGGGGTACTCGGCGGGCGGCGGGTCGTCGTCCTCCTCGGCCGCGGCGGCCTGGCGGGCGCGGCGGGCGGCGGCTCGGGCGACGACCTCCGCGGCGGCGGCGATCTTGCGCTCGTCGTTCTCCTGGCGGGCCGCGGCGGTGCCGAGCGAGGGCCACACCCGGTCGACGGCGGCGTTGACCGCGGCGCCGACCAGGACGGCGAAGGCCGAGACGCCGATCCACAGGAGTACGGCCACGGGCGCGGCCAGCGAGCCGTAGATCGTCGGGCCCTCGACCGCGTGCGTGAGGTAGATCCGCAGGATGAAGCTGCCGAGCACCCACATCAGCAGGGCGACGAGCGCGCCGGGCACGTCCTCGTACCAGGGCGCCCGTACGGGCACGGACACGTGGTAAAGCGTGGTGAGGAAGGCGACCGAGGCCAGCAGGACGAACGGCCAGTAGAGGACGTGGACCGTGCCCGAGGTCCCCGGCACCAGGTCGTTGACGGCGTTCGGGCCGACCACGATGAGCGGGAGCACCGCGGCGCCCAGGATCAGCGCGACCACGAAGAGGCCGAGTGACATCAGCCGGGTGCGGACGATGCCGCGGCGGCCTTCGAGGCCGTACATGATGGTGATGGTGTCGACGAAGACGTTCACCGCACGGGAGCCGGACCACAGGGCGATCAGGAAGCCCAGCGAGATCAGGTCGGGGCGGCGCCCGTGGAAGACGTCGTCCACCAGGGGCTTGACCAGTTGGTTGACGCCGTTGTCGGACAGGACCGTCGCGGAGGCGCTGAGGATGTTGTGGCGTATGTGGTCGATGGTGTCCAGGCCGACGACCGTGTCGACGTAGCCGAGCGCGCCGACCAGGCCGAGCAGCAGCGGCGGCAGGGACAGCAGCACGAAGAAGGCCGCCTCGGCGGCGAGTCCGGTGACCCGGTATTCCATGCAGGAGTCGACCGTGTCCTTGAGCAGGAGCCAGCCGACCTTCCGCTTCGAGACGTTCCGGTAGAGCACCCGGGCCCGCCGCCAGCGGCTCGGACGCCGATGGCTTCTTTCTTCCGCTGCTTGCACCCCCTTACGTTAGCGGGCATGACTGCCCCCACTCACACGGTGACGAACCAGGTCCCGCCCCTGGTCGGCCATGACGTGTACAGCACCGACACCGCCCTGACCGAGGCCGTCGCGCGGCACGCGGACCCGGCCGGGCTGGCGGAGATCGGCGAGGAGCTGTCCCTGCTCGGGACCGCGGCGGGTTCCGCACAGGCGCAGAGGTGGGGCGAGGAGGCGAACACGTACTCCCCCGTGCTGCGCACCCACGACCGCTACGGCAACCGGGTCGACGAGGTCGACTTCCACCCGTCCTGGCACCGGCTGCTCGGCCACGCCGTCACGGCCGGCCTGACCGACGCCTGGTCACGGCCCGACGGGCACCTGCGGCGGGCGGCCGGCTTCCTGGTCTGGTCCCAGGTGGAGGCCGGGCACGGCTGCCCGGTGTCCATGACGCACGCGGCGGTGCCCGCGCTGCGCACCGACCCCGTCCTGGCCGCCGAGTGGGAGCCGCTGCTCGGCTCGCACGTATACGATCCGCGGCTGGTGCCGGCCGGTGAGAAGCCGGGCGCGCTGTTCGGGATGGGCATGACCGAGAAGCAGGGCGGCTCGGACGTCCGTGCGAACACCACCGCCGCGCAGCCGCTCGCCGAGGAGGGTGCGTATCTGCTCACCGG
Source organism: Streptomyces sp. NBC_00433 (assembly GCA_036015235.1). Lineage (NCBI taxonomy): Bacteria > Bacillati > Actinomycetota > Actinomycetes > Kitasatosporales > Streptomycetaceae > Streptomyces > Streptomyces sp. NBC_00433. The sequence continues at coordinate 2,043,926 of CP107926.1, forward strand.
GCACAAGTGGTTCTGCTCCGCGCCGATGTCGGACGGCTTCCTGGTGCTGGCGCAGGCGCCGGCGGGGCTGACCTGCTTCCTGCTGCCGCGGGTGCTGCCGGACGGCACGCGCAACGTCTTCGCGATCCAGCGGCTGAAGGACAAGCTCGGCAACCGCTCCAACGCCTCCTCCGAGGTCGAGTTCGCCGGCACCTGGGCCCGGCGGGTCGGCGAGGAGGGCCGCGGAGTCGCCACGATCATCGAGATGGTGGCCGCGACCCGGCTGGACTGCGCGCTCGGTTCGGCGGCGCTCATGCGGCAGGCCGTCGCGCAGGCGGTGCACCACGCCACCCACCGGGCCGCGTTCGGCGGGCCGCTGATCGGCAAGCCGCTGATGCGCAACGTCCTGGCGGACCTGGCCCTGGAGTCCGAGGCCGCCACCACGACGGCGCTGCGGCTCGCCGCGGCCTGCGACACCGACACCGAGCAGGAGCGGCACTTCCGGCGGCTCGCGGTCGCGGTGACGAAATTCTGGGTCACCAAGCGGTGCCCCGCCGTCGCGGCGGAGGCGCTGGAATGCCTGGGCGGCAACGGCTACGTCGAGGAGTCCGGCATGCCGCGGATCTTCCGGGAGTCGCCGCTCAACTCGGTCTGGGAGGGCTCGGGGAACGTCCAGGCGCTCGACGTACTGCGCGTCCTGGGCCGTGAGCCGCTCGCGGTCAACGCCTTCCTCACCGAGGTGGGCCTGGCGCGGGGCGCCGACCACCGCCTCGACGCGGCCGTCAAGGACCTGCTCTCCGAGCTGGGCGATCTCGACGGTGTCGAGGGACGCGCCCGGCGGATCGTCGAGCGCATGGCGCTCGTACTCCAGGGCTCCCTCCTCGTCAGGTTCGCCCCGGGCGCGGTCGCGGACGCCTTCTGCGCCTCGCGCCTGGGAGGCGACTGGGGTGCGACCTTCGGTACGCTCCCGGCCGGCCTCGACCTCGCCCCGATCCTCACCCGCGCCGCACCGGCCGCGCCGTAACCGCATTCCTCGGCACGCCCCGGAGGGGGTGGTGCCGCGCCGACTCGGCACCACCCCTGCCCGTGACACGGCGTCAGGGTCCGCCCAAAGCGCCCGCCCGCGCAACCGTTGCAACCGGTTGCGGCAAAGCCGAGCGCCTGGGTCCGGGCCCCGGGCACCATGGCAGGAACGGCAGAACGGAGGCGTCGTGCGACACCTTCCGATCAGCTTCGGGCGGCCGGACGGGACGGACCTCAGGACGTCCCCGCACCTGCTCGCGTCGGCGCGGGCGGCGACGCTCGCGGGCGACGTGCCGCCCGAGGCGCCGCGCGCGGTGATCGGCGCGTCGTGGGAGCGCGCGCTGGGACACGGCGTGGACCCGGACGTCGGCCGGCACGACGGCGTGCTCGGCACGGAGGAGATCGAGCACCGCAGGCGCAGCACCGCGCTGGGGGACGTGCTGCCGGTGCTGCGCGAGGGCCTGGTCCCGGTCGCGGACGCGGCCTGGCACATCATGGTGGTGACCGACGCCGAGGGCCGGGTGCTGTGGCGGGACGGCAGCTCCGCCGTACGCAGGAGCGCCGACCGGCTGGGCTTCGCCGAGGGCGCCTCCTGGTCGGAGGAGGCGGTCGGCACCAATGCCATCGGCACCGCGCTGATCACCCGCGCACCGCTCCAGGTGCATTCGGCGGAGCACTTCGTGCGGACGCACCACGGCTGGACCTGCGCCGCCTCGCCGGTGCACGACCCGCGGGACGGCCGGCTGCTGGGCGTGGTGGACGTCAGCGGGCCCGCTGCGGCTGCGACGGTGCACCCGGCGACGCTGTCGCTGGTGTCGGCGGTGGCGCGGGTCGCCGAGGGCGAGCTGCGCTCGCGGCACTGGGCGGCGGTGGAACGGCTGCGGTCGGTGGCGGCGCCGCTGCTGGCCGGGATCGGCGGCCAGGCACTGGTGGTGGACCGCAACGGGTGGACCGCGGCGGCGACCGGGATGGCGCCGGCCGAGCGGGTCGCGCTGCCCGCGTCGGTGGCGGCCGGGCAGATGTGGCTGCCGGCGCTCGGGGTGTGCCGGCTCGAACCGCTGCCGGGCGGGTGGCTGATCCAGGTGGGCGGCCGGGAGCGGCCGCCGGCGGCGAGCCGGGTGGTGGTGGACGTCAGCCGCCCCGACGGGTGGACGGTCACCGTGTCGGGCCCTGCGGGCAGCTGGTCGCAGGCGCTGAGCCCACGGCATGCCGAGCTGCTGTACGTGCTTGCGCTGCACCGGGCGGGCCGTTCGGCCGCGGAGCTGGCCGGCGACCTCTTCGGCGACCCGAGCCGTAGGTGACGGTGCGGGCGGAGCTGTCCCGGCTGCGCAGGAACCTGGCGGGGGTGCTCGCCCACCGGCCCTACCGTTTCGCCGAGGCGGTGGAGGTCGAGCTGCTGCGCCCGGCCCGCGCCCTCGACCTGCTGCCGCATTCGGTGGCGCCCGCTGTGCCGGCCGGCCGCGCGGGCTGCTGACGCCGCCGTCTGCCGACCGGCGGGATCCGGCCACGGCGGCGGATCCGGCTCCGCTTAAGGTGGGCGCCATGAGCACCGCCGTGACCACCTGGTCCCTCGAACTGACCGCGCCGGGCGAGCTGCGGCCCGCGGCCGCCCCCGCGGCCGATTCCGGTGTCCGCATCGTGCGGGCCGAAGTCCCCTCACCGGACTTCGGGCGCTTCCTCTACACGGCGGTGGGCGCGGACTGCTCGTGGCTCGACCGGCTGCCGTGGCCGCTCGACCGGTGGCGCGAGCTGTACGAGCGGCCCGGCACCGAGCTGTGGGTGGCGTACGAGCACGGCAGCCCCGCCGGATATGTGGAGCTCGCCGGGCAGGACGAGTGTGTGGTGGAGATCGGGTACTTCGGGCTGCTGCCGGACTTCCGCGGCCGCGGGATCGGCGGCCACCTGCTGTCGTACGGCACCGCGCGGGCGTGGGACCTGGGCAGTCGCTGGGCGGAGCGGCCGGAGACCCGGCGGGTGTGGGTGCACACCTGCTCGCTGGACGGGCCGTACGCGCTGGAGAACTACCGGCGGCGCGGTTTCCGGGTCTTCGACACGGTGACCGCGGTGCCGAGCGTGCGACCGCGGCGGCCGCTCGGAGCCGGAAGTGACGCATGACACAGTTTCTCACAATGTGAGATTATCTGGTCCACATGATGGATAGCGGTGGACTCGCCCGAGACCTGCATGCCACGCTTTCGTCATGTCACGCACTGGAATCGCCTTGGTAGGTCGGCCGCACGTCGACTTCTGCCGCGTGTCCAGCGCCATCTGTCCGGCGGGCTGACCGCACAGCGCACCGCTCCGCCATCCCCGTCGTCGTGGATGCACGGGAGTTCCCCATGTGTTCCGTCGCCGGCCTGTACCGCCGCTCTGCGTTTCCCCAGGCCACAGGGTACTTCCGCGCCGTCATCGACCGTATTCGAGCCTGCCAGAAGGACGCATCGCCATGGCATCCAGCCCCGACACCCCCCAGCCGCAGGCAGGGGACACGCCCAGGACCGCCGCCCCCCGTCGCAAGACGTCCAGGCACCGCGGTGAAGGCCAGTGGGCCAAGGGCCACTTCACTCCGCTCAACGCCAACGAGCAGACGAAGAAGGACGATGACGGACTCAATGTGCGGACGCGCATCGAGACGATCTACTCCAAGGCGGGCTTCGACTCCATCGACGGCGCCGACCTGCGCGGCCGGATGCGCTGGTGGGGGCTCTACACGCAGCGCCGCCCCGGCATCGACGGCGGCCGGACCGCGATCCTGGAGCCCGAGGAGCTGGACGACCGCTACTTCATGATGCGGGTGCGCATCGACGGCGGCCGGCTGACAGTGGCGCAACTGCGGGTGATCGGCGAGATTTCGCAGGAGTTCGCCCGCGGCACCGCCGACATCACCGACCGGCAGAACGTGCAGTACCACTGGATCCGCATCGAGGACGTGCCGGAGATCTGGCGCCGTCTCGAAGCGGTGGGCCTGTCCACCACCGAGGCGTGCGGCGACACCCCGCGCACCATCCTCGGCTCCCCGGTGGCCGGCATCGCCGCGGACGAGATCATCGACGGCAGCCCGGCGATCGACGAGATCAAGAGCCGCTACATCGGCAACAAGGAATTCTCCAACCTGCCGCGCAAGTTCAAGACCGCGGTCTCCGGATCGCCGCTGCTCGACGTGGTGCACGAGATCAACGACGTGGCCTTCGTGGGCGTCCGGCACCCCGAGCACGGCCCCGGCTTCGACCTGTGGGTCGGCGGCGCGCTGTCCACCAACCCGCGGCTCGGCGAGCGGCTCGGCGCCTGGGTGCCGCTGGCCGAGGTGCCCGAGGTGTGGGCCGGCGTGGTGGGGATCTTCCGCGACTACGGCTACCGGCGGCTGCGCTCCCGCGCGCGGCTGAAGTTCCTGATGGCCGACTGGGGGCCGGAGAAGTTCCGCCAGGTGCTCCAGGACGAGTACCTGGAGCGCGAGCTGGTCGACGGCCCCGCTCCCGAGCTGCCGCAGGCGCAGTGGCGCGACCACATCGGGGTGCACCTGCAGAAGGACGGCCGCTACTACGTCGGCTTCGCCCCGCGGGTCGGCCGGATCGACGGCACCACCCTGACGAAGATCGCCGAACTGGCCGCGGGCCACGGCTCGGACCGGCTGCGTACGACCACCGACCAGAAGATGCTGGTCCTGGACGTCGAGGAGTCCAAGGTCGAATCGCTGGTGTCCGGTCTCGAGTCGCTCGACCTCCAGGTCCGCCCGTCGCCCTTCCGGCGCGGCACGATGGCCTGCACCGGCATCGAGTTCTGCAAGCTGGCGATCGTCGAGACCAAGGCGCGCGGCGCGTCGCTGATCGACGAACTGGAGCGCAGGCTGCCGGACTTCGAGGAGCCGATCGCGATCAACATCAACGGCTGCCCGAATTCCTGCGCCCGCATCCAGACCGCCGACATCGGGCTGAAGGGCCAGCTGGTCACCGGCCCCGACGGGCAGCAGACCGAGGGCTACCAGGTCCACCTGGGCGGCAGCCTCGGCCTCGAACCCGGCTTCGGCCGCAAGGTGCGCGGTCTGAAGGTCACCGCCGCCGAACTGCCCGACTACGTCGAGCGGGTGCTCTCCCGCTTCCAGGCCGAGCGCACCGACGGCGAGCGCTTCGCCCAGTGGGCGGCGCGGGCCTCGGAGGAGGCGCTGTCGTGAGCGAGCGAGCCGCCCCGTTCTACTGCCCCTACTGCGGGGACGAGGATCTGCGTCCGTCCGAGGAAGGCCACGGCGCCTGGGAATGCCGGGCGTGCAGCCGCGCATTCCAGTTGAAGTTCCTCGGGCTGCTGGCCAGGAGGCCGGCCGCCGACACCTCGCAGGGAGGCGCTTCGTGACCACCGCACCGTATACGGCACAGGACTTGCAGCAGCTCGCCGAGCAGGCGGGCCGCGACCTGGAGGAGGCGTCCGCGCTCGACATCCTGCGCTGGGCCGCCGACACCTTCGGGCCGCGCTTCTGCGTGACCTCCTCCATGGAGGACGCCGTGGTGGCGCATCTCGCCTCGCGCGCGCTGCCCGGCGTGGACGTCGTCTTCCTCGACACCGGCTACCACTTCCCGGAGACCATCGGCACCCGGGACGCGGTCGCGGCGGTGATGGACGTCAACGTCATCACCCTCACCCCGCGGCAGACCGTCGCCGAGCAGGACGCGCGGTACGGCGCCAAGCTGCACGACCGCGACCCCGACCTGTGCTGCGCGCTGCGCAAGGTCGCCCCGCTCGAAGAGGGCCTCACCGGCTACGACGCCTGGGCGACGGGCCTGCGCAGGGACGAGTCGCCGACCCGCGCGAACACCCCGGTCGTCGGCTGGGACGCCAAGCGGCAGAAGGTCAAGATCGCCCCGATCGCGCGCTGGTCGCAGGAGGACGTGGAGGCCTACGTCGCCGAGCACGGTGTGCTCACCAACCCGCTGCTGACGGACGGTTACGCGTCCGTGGGCTGCGCGCCCTGCACCCGCCGGGTGCTGGAGGGCGAGGACGCCCGCGCCGGTCGCTGGGCCGGTCTCGGCAAGACCGAGTGCGGTATCCACCAGTGACGGCACCCCAGGAGCAGGAGACCCCGATGACCACCGGCGCCACCGTATGGCTCACCGGGCTGCCGAGCGCGGGCAAGACCACCATCGCGACCGCGCTGGCGGACACCCTGCGGGCGGCCGGCAGCCGGGTCGAGGTGCTGGACGGCGACGAGATCCGCGAGTTCCTGTCCGCGGGCCTGGGCTTCAGCCGGCAGGACCGGGACACCAACGTGCAGCGGATCGGCTTCGTCGCCGAACTGCTGGCCTCCCACGGTGTGCTGGTGCTCGTGCCGGTCATCGCGCCCTACGCCGACAGCCGCGAGGCGGTGCGCAAGCGCCACCAGGCGCAGGGCACCGGATATGTCGAGGTCCACGTGGCCACCCCGGTCGACGTGTGCTCGGTGCGTGACGTGAAGGGCCTGTACGCACGGCAGGCCGCGGGTGAGCTGACCGGCCTGACCGGGGTCGACGACCCGTACGAGGTCCCGGAGAACCCGGACCTGCGGATCGAGACGCAAGGCAGCACGGTGGAACAGTCCGCCGCAGCGGTGCACGCGCTGCTCGCCGAGAAGGGCCTCACCATATGACCGCGACCGTCACGCACCCCGAGCAGCGGGACAGCCCGTACGCGCTGACGCATCTGGACGCGCTGGAGTCGGAGGCGGTGCACATCTTCCGCGAGGTGGCGGGCGAGTTCGAGCGGCCGGTGATCCTCTTCTCCGGCGGCAAGGACTCGATCGTGATGCTGCACCTGGCGCTCAAGGCGTTCGCGCCCGCGCCGGTGCCCTTCTCGCTGCTGCACGTGGACACCGGGCACAACTTCCCCGAGGTCCTCGACCTGCGCGACCGCACGGTCGCCGAGCACTCGCTGCGGCTGCACGTGGCCAAGGTGCAGGACTACATCGACGACGGGCGGCTGCGCGAGCGCCCCGACGGGCTGCGCAATCCGCTGCAGACGGTGCCGCTGACCGAGGGCATCCAGTCGCACCGCTTCGACGCGGTCTTCGGCGGCGGGCGGCGCGACGAGGAGAAGGCCAGGGCCAAGGAGCGGGTCTTCTCGCTGCGCGACGAGTTCTCCCAGTGGGACCCGCGCCGGCAGCGCCCCGAGCTGTGGCAGCTCTACAACGGCCGGCACGCGCCGGGCGAGCACGTCCGGGTCTTCCCGCTGTCCAACTGGACCGAGCTGGACGTGTGGCAGTACATCGCCCGCGAGGAGATCGAGCTCCCCGACATCTACTTCGCGCACGAGCGCGAGGTCTTCAGCCGCAACGGCATGTGGCTGACCGCGGGCGAGTGGGGCGGCCCGAAGCCCGGTGAGCCGGTGCAGACCCGCGTGGTGCGCTACCGCACGGTCGGCGACATGTCCTGCACCGGCGCGGTCGACTCCGCCGCGACCACGCTGGACGCGGTGATCACCGAGATCGCCGCGTCCCGGCTGACCGAACGGGGTGCCACCCGCGCCGACGACAAGATGTCGGAGGCGGCGATGGAAGACCGCAAGCGCGAGGGGTACTTCTAACCATGACCACCACGAGCCCGCTGACCGCCGAACAGCTGTCCGCGACCACCCTGCTGCGGTTCGCCACCGCGGGGTCGGTCGACGACGGGAAGTCCACCCTGGTGGGCCGGCTGCTGCACGACTCCAAGTCGGTGCTCAGCGACCAGCTGGAGGCCGTCGAGCGCGCGTCGCTCGGCCGCGGCCAGGAGGCGCCCGACCTCGCGCTGCTCACCGACGGCCTGCGGGCCGAGCGGGAGCAGGGCATCACCATCGACGTGGCGTACCGCTACTTCGCCACCACCCGCCGCCGCTTCATCCTGGCCGACACGCCCGGCCATGTGCAGTACACGCGGAACATGGTGACCGGGGCCTCGACAGCCGAGCTGGCCGTGGTGCTCGTGGACGCCCGCAACGGGGTGGTCGAGCAGACCCGCAGGCATGCCGCGGTCGCCGCGCTGCTGCGGGTGCCGCACGTGGTGCTCGCGGTCAACAAGATGGACCTGGTGGAATACGCCGAGCCGGTCTTCGCGTCCATCGCCAAGGAGTTCACCGCCTACGCGGCCTCGCTGGGCGTCCCGGAGATCACCGCGATCCCGATCTCGGCGCTGGCCGGGGACAACGTGGTGGAGCCGTCGGCGAACATGGACTGGTACGGCGGCCCGACCGTGCTCGAACACCTGGAGACGGTCCCGGTCAGCCACGACCTGACCGGCTGCCCCGCGCGCTTCCCCGTGCAGTACGTGATCAGGCCGCAGACCGCGGAGCACCACGACTACCGCGGCTACGCGGGCCAGATCGCGTCCGGCCTGCTGCGGGTCGGCGAGCCGGTGACCGTACTGCCCTCGGGGCGTACCACCACCATCGCCGGCATCGACGCGCTGGGCCGCCGCGTGGACACCGCGTGGGCGCCGCAGTCGGTCACCGTGCTGCTCGCCGACGACCTGGACGTCTCGCGCGGCGACCTGATCGCGCCGTCCGGCTCGGTGCCGGCGCTGACGCAGGACGTACGGGCCACGGTGGCCCACCTGCACGAGAGGCCGCTGCGGATCGGCGACCGGGTGCTGCTCAAGCACGCGACCCGTACGGTCAAGGCGATCGTCAAGGCGCTGCCCTACCGGATCGACCTGTCGCACGGCCTCGCGCACGAGAACGAACCGGCGGCCCTGGAGGTCAACGACATCGGCGCGGTGCAGTTGCGCACCGCGGAGCCGCTGCCGATCGACGCCTACGCGATGACGCGGCTGACCGGGTCGTTCCTGCTGATCGACCCCGCGGACGGTACGACGCTGACCGCCGGTATGGCGGGCGAGGCGTTCGCGGAGCCCCCGTCGGCCGCCGGTGGCGCGGCCGACGACGAGGGATGGGACTTCTGATCATGGCTCAGGAAGCCTTCTCGGGATTTGCGAAGGAGGGCGGGCGCGTCGGCAGCGGCTCGCTCGGCTCGGGTACGGGCGGGGTCGCACGATGTGCGGGCTGAACCGTTCTACGGCGGTTCGCGGCGCAGCCGCGGCCGTCGGCGCACGCCCCTGTCGCGCTTCGCGCGCCCCGATGCTCCGCCTTCGAAGACCTGACGAACTTCCGGCCGCGCCCTAGCGCGCGACACGCCGGGCCTTACGAGAGGACACACCCGTGTCTGCGCAAGTCAGCCCTGCCACCCGCACCTTCGCACCGCGCCACAGACTCATCGCCGTGGCCGCCGCGCTCCCGCTGCTCTTCGGCGCACTCGCCGCCTGCGGCTACGGCTCCGACGACAAGTCGGACGACTCCAACTCGACCGCCCCCGCGGCGGCGAGCGGTACCACCGGTACGACCGCCACCAAGCTCTCCGCCGACGAGGTGAAGATCGGCTACTTCCCGAACCTGACCCACGCCACCGCTCTGGTCGGGCTCAAGGAGGGCTTCTTCCAGCAGGAGCTGGGCAGCACGAAGATCAAGGAAGCCACCTTCAACGCCGGTCCCGCCGAGATCGAGGCGCTGAACGCCGGGGCGATCGACATCGGCTGGATCGGCCCCTCCCCCGCGATCAACGGCTACACCAAGTCCGGCGGTTCCAACCTGAAGATCATCTCGGGTTCCGCCTCGGGCGGTGTGAAGCTGGTGGTCAACCCGGCGAAGATCAAGACCCTGGCGGACGTCAAGGGCAAGAAGATCGCCACCCCGCAGCTCGGCAACACGCAGGACGTGGCACTGCTGAACTGGATCAAGTCGCAGGGCTGGAAGGTCGACGCGCAGAGCGGCAAGGGCGACGTGTCGGTGGTGCGCACCGACAACAAGATCACCCCCGACGCGTACAAGAACGGCTCCATCGACGGTGCGTGGGTGCCGGAACCCACCGCCTCGAAGCTGGTCGCCGAGGGCGCCAAGGTGCTGCTGGACGAGGGCACGCTGTGGCCGAACAAGCAGTTCGTGATCACCAACGTGATCGTGTCGCAGAAGTTCCTGTCGGCTCACCCCGACGTGGTCGAGGCCGTGCTGCGCGGCTCGGTGAAGACCAACGCGTGGATCAAGGCGAACTCCGACAAGGCCAAGGCCGACGCCAACGCCGAGTTGAAGGACCTGACGCAGAAGGCGCTGGCCCCGGCGGTCCTGGACCCGGCGTGGGCGTCGATCCAGGTGCTCGACGACCCGCTGGCCGCGACCGCCAAGACCGAGGCCGAACACGCGGTCTCCGCGGGCCTGCTCAAGGCGCCGAAGCTGGACGGCATCTACGACCTGACGCTGCTCAACAAGGTCCTCAAGGCCCAGGGGCAGCCGGCGGTCGACGCGGCGGGTCTCGGCACCCAGTGACAGCGGCGCGGCAGGGCACACGGCAGCAACCGACCAGCTGATCCAACCGAGAACCCCAGGAGGTGACTTCCATGGCCGACACTCTCACCAGTGCCGCCGCGCAGGACGCGGAAAGCGCCGCTCCCGCGGCCAGGCTCGACCATGTGTCGAAGGCGTTCGGCAGGCCCGGCGCCCAGCAGCTGGTGCTGGACGACATCACACTCGATGTGCGCCCCGGCGAGTTCGTCTGCCTCCTGGGGGCCTCGGGATGCGGCAAATCGACGCTGCTGAACCTGGTCGCCGGGCTCGACGAGCCGTCCACCGGGAGCATCGTGACTCCCGGTGGCCGGCCGGCCCTGATGTTCCAGGAGCACGCGCTCTTCCCGTGGCTGACCGCGGGCAAGAACATCGAACTGACGCTGCGGATGCGCGGGATGCCGCGCGAGCAGCGCCGCCCCGAGGCCGAGCGGCTGCTGTCGCTGGTGCGGCTGAGCGGGGCGTACGACAAGCGGGTGCACGAGCTGTCCGGCGGTATGCGGCAGCGCGTCGCGCTGGCCAGGGCGCTCGCCCAGGACAGCCAGCTGCTGCTGATGGACGAGCCGTTCGCGGCGCTGGACGCGATCACCCGGGACGTGCTGCACGACGAACTGACCCGGATCTGGTCGGAGACCGACCTGTCGGTGCTGTTCGTGACGCACAACGTGCGGGAGGCGGTACGGCTCGCGCAGCGGGTCGTGCTGCTCTCGTCGCGGCCCGGACGGATCAACCGCGAGTGGTCCATCGACATACCGCAGCCTCGCCGGATCGAGGACGCGGCCGTGGCCGACCTCTCCGTCGAGATCACCGAAGAACTGCGTGGGGAGATCCGCCGCCATGGCCAGCACTGAGACGTCGGGGGCGCAGGACGCCGCGCCCCTGGAGAAGGCGCCCGCGGACGCCCCCGCGGGCGAGCGGCCCGACCGGCACGACCTGTCGGGCCTTGAGGCGGGCCTCGACGCGCTGGACACCGTCGTCGTCAAGCGCGTCCCGATCGGGCAGGTGCTGGTCAAGAAGGTGCTGCCGCCGATCAGCGCGATCCTGCTGGTCCTCGTGGTGTGGCAGCTTGCGGTCTGGGCCAAGCTCGCCGACCGGACGAAGCTGCCCAGCCCCTCGGCGGTCGGCCAGGAGCTGGCCGACCGGTGGAATGCCGGCGACCTGTTCTCGATCATCTGGACCAGCGTGTCGCACGGCCTGCTGGGCTTCGTCGCCGCCCTGATCATCGGCACCCCGCTGGGCCTGGTGGTGGCCAGGGTGCCGTTCGTACGGGCCGCGATCGGGCCGATCCTGTCCGGTCTGCAGTCGCTGCCCTCGGTGGCGTGGGTGCCGGCCGCGGTGATCTGGCTCGGCCTGAACAATTCCACGATGTACGCCGTCATCCTGCTCGGCGCGGTGCCGTCGATCGCCAACGGCCTGGTGGCCGGCATCGACCAGGTGCCGCCGCTGTATCTGCGGGCCGGCCGCACCATCGGCGCCACCGGGCTGCGCGGGGCGTGGTTCATCCTGCTGCCCGCCGCGCTGCCCGGCTACGTGGCGGGCCTGAAACAGGGCTGGGCCTTCTCCTGGCGCTCGCTGATGGCCGCCGAGCTGATCGCGTCCTCGCCCGACCTGGGTGTGGGGCTCGGCCGCTACCTGGAGAACATGCGGGAGGGCTCCGACATGGCCGGCGTCTTCCTGGGCATCCTGCTGATCCTCTTCGTCGGTATCGCCATCGACCTGCTGATCTTCAGCCCGCTGGAGCGCTGGGTGCTGCGCTCCCGCGGACTGACCGCGCGGAGCCAGTGACCTTGCGCCCCGGCCTGTCCGCGCCCCCGCTGCTCGTCATCGCGCACGGCTCCCGCGACCCGCGGCACGCCGCGACCGTGCGGGCGCTGACGCGGCGGGTGGCGGCGGCCAGGCCGGGGCTGCGGGTCGACACCGCCTTCCTGGACTTCAACGCGCCCTCGGTGCCGCAGGCCGTCAGCCGGCTCGCGGCCGACGGCGTCACGGACGCGGTGGCGCTGCCGCTGCTGCTGACCCGGGCCTTCCACGCCAAGACCGACATCCCCGCGGTGCTGCGCGAGTCCGCCGCGGCGCTGCCCCGGCTGCGGCTGCGCACCGCGGACGTCCTGGGTCCCTCCCCCCTGCTGACGGCCGCGCTGGAGCGCCGGCTGTCCGAGGCCGGGCTGCGGCCCGGTGACCGCCCGTCGACCGGCGTCGTGCTGGCCTCGGCGGGCTCCACCGATCCGGAGGCGGGCGCGGTGATCGCAGAAATCGCGCGGGAGTGGCGGCACACCGGTTGGTGCGCCGTGCGGCCCGCGTTCGCCTCCGCGTCCCTGCCCCGCACCGAGGACGCCGTCAGGGCGCTGCGCGCCGAAGGGGTGCGGCGGATCGCCGTGGCACCGTACGTGATCGCGCCCGGTTTCCTGCCCGACCGGATCGCCCGCGGCGCCCGCGAGGCGGGCGCGGACCTGCTGGCGCCGGTGCTCGGCGCGGCCCCCGAGGTGGCCGGGCTGCTGCTGCGCCGCTACGACGAGGCGCTGCGGCCGGCCGCCCGCCGGCTGCTGTCCGCCTGAGCCGTCCCGCCGGCCCGCACCGGGTGTGGCCTGGGCGTTCACTGCCGTACGTGTAAGGGACACACACCCCGTGATGGTGGGGTTGTCCCCACCCCCGAGGGGGAGATGGCCCGCTGTGAAGTCACCAGCAGGCCGGATGGGTCGGCACGTCTCCCGGCCGTAGCGTCCTTGGTGGAAGGAGCGGCCCGGCGCCGCCACCCGAGACGAGCCTTACAAGGGGGACACCGTGAGTCGCGCACGCGCACACGGCAGCAGGATGGGCATCGCGGCATCGATGGGCAGTTGGAGCGCCCGCCACCGGTGGGCCGCGGTGGGCGGGTGGCTGCTCTTCGTCATCCTCGCGGTCTTCGTCGGCCAGTCGGCCGGGCGGGTCGACGTCGACGAGGACCGGTCGATGCCCGGCGAGGTCAGCCAGGCCGCCACGATCAACGACGACGCGGGGCTCAAGCCCCCGGCGAGCGAGATGGTGCTCGTCCAGGCCAAGGGCGCGGGCAGCGCCACCGACCCGGGCTTCCGTACCGTGGTCGGCGAGGTGATGAGCGCGGTCAGGTCCACCGGCGGGGTCACCGCGGTCACCTCGCCCTACGACACCAAGTCGGTCTCCGCCGACGGGCGTTCCGCGCTGGTGCGGTTCGACATGCTCGGCGACCAGGAGACCGCCGCCGACCGGGTCGACCCGGTGATGGCCGTGGTCGAGCGGGTCCAGGCGAAGCACCCCGACCTGCGGATCGAGGAGTTCGGCGACGCCAGCGCGGAGAAGGTGCTCAACGACGCCTTCGGCAGCGACTTCCAGACCGCGGAGTTCTCCGCGGTGCCGCTGGCGCTCGGCATCCTGCTGATCGCCTTCGGCGCTCTGGTCGCGGCGCTGCTGCCGGTGGCGCTGGCGATGACCGCCTTCGTCGCGGCCGGCGGCGTGGTGGCGGTGGTCAGCCACCTGGTGCCGATGAGCGACACCGCCAACTCGGTGATGCTGCTGGTCGGCCTCGCGGTCGGCGTCGACTACTGCCTGTTCTACCTGCGCAGGGAGCGCGAGGAGCGGGCCGCGGGGCACGACGCGGACACCGCGCTGCGGATCGCCGCCGCCACCTCGGGCCGGGCGATCCTGATCTCCGGCGTCACCGTGATCGTGGCCATGGCGGGCATGCTCTTCACCGGCATCGGCGACTTCAAGGCCATGGGTGTGGCCACGATGATCGTGGTCGCCATCGCGATGTTCGGCTCGGTCACCGTGCTGCCCGCGCTGCTGTCGCTGCTCGGCCACCGGGTCGAGAAGGGCCGCATCCCGTTCCTGAACCGGCGGCGCAGGCGGCAGCAGGCCGCCGGCCGTCCCGCGGCGCCCGGCAACAGCCGCTTCTGGCGGTCCGTGCTCGGCCCGGTGCTGCGCCACCCCAGGGCGGCCACCGTCGTCGCCGGCGGCGCGCTGCTGGCGCTGGCACTGCCCGCCTTCGGCATGAAGACCGCGAATCTGTCGATGCAGCAGGAACTGGGCGACGGCCTGCCGATCATCCAGACCTACGACCACATCAACACCGCCTTCCCCGGCGGCCCCGACCCCGCCCACGTGGTGGTCAAGGCCGGCGACATCGACTCCCCCGCGGTCAAGGAGGCCATCGCCGCCTTCCGCGCCGAGGCGGTCTCCTCCGGCGCCAGCAAGGGCCCGGTGACCGTCACCGTGCACAGCGCGCAGGACATCGCCACGATCGACGTACCGCTGGAGGGCGGCAGCGACCGCGCCAAGGCCGAGGCCGACGTGAAGCTGCTGCGCGACCAGGTGCGCCCCGACACGCTCCTGAAGGTGGCGGGTGTGCAGGCGCCGGTCACCGGTGAGACGGCCGGGTCGATGGACTTCACCCACAAGATCACCAGCAGTGTGCCGCCGGTCTTCGCCTTCGTGACCGTCTTCGCCTTCCTGCTGATGCTGCTGTCCTTCAGGTCGCTGACCATCGCGCTGACCTCGATCGTGCTGAACCTGCTGTCGGTGGGCGCCGCCTACGGCATCCTCACCGCGGTCTTCCAGCACGGCTGGGGCGCGTCGCTGGTGGGCGCGCACGGCACCGGCGCGGTGGTGGCCTGGCTGCCGCTGTTCCTCTTCGTGATCCTCTTCGGGCTGAGCATGGACTACCACGTCTTCGTGGTCTCCCGGATCCGCGAGGCCAGGATGCGCGGGCTCGCCACCAAGGGCGCCATCGAGCACGGCATCACCACCACCGCGGGCGTCGTCACCAGCGCCGCCGTGATCATGGTCGCCGTCTTCGCGATCTTCGGCACCCTGTCGATGCAGAGCATGAAGCAGATGGGGGTCGGCCTGGCCTTCGCGGTGCTCATCGACGCCACCGTGATCCGCGGGGTGCTGCTGCCCGCGGTGATGACCCTGCTCGGCGACCGGAACTGGTACCTGCCGCGCTGGATGCACCGGATGCCCGACCTCACCCACGACGAGTCGGCCCTGCCACAGCCGCCGGCCGCCGCGCCGCACCCGGTGGAGCAGTTGCCCGACCGCGTCTGACCTGGCGCTTCCGCCACGGCGTGCCCCCGTACCGAAACGGTACGGGGGCACTGTCAGTGGTCGCGGTTACGGTGGAGGACATGACCGTACGGGAGAGCAGCGCGAGCGGAACGACGGTGACGGGTGCCGACGAGGTCGAGCGCGGCCTTGAGCAGCACCGGGTGGAGCTGACCGGCTATTGCTATCGGATGCTCGGCTCCGCCTTCGAGGCGGAGGACGCGGTGCAGGAGACGCTGGTGCGGGCCTGGCGGGCCGCCGACCGGTTCGAGGGCCGCTCCTCCCTGCGGTCGTGGCTGTACCGCATCGCGACCAACGTGTGCATGGACAGCCTCAATGCCGGCAAGCGCCGGGCCAGGCCGATGGACCTCTCCCCCGCGTCGCACGCCGACGCGGTGCTGCCCGACCCGACGTCGGACGGGATGTGGGTGGAGCCCGCCCCCGACGGCCGGGTGGTGCCCGAGGGCGGCGACCCGGCCGACGTGGTGGTCTCCCGGGAGACCGTCAGGCTCGCCTTCGTCGCCGCGTTGCAGCATCTGCCGCCGCGTCAGCGGGCGGTGCTGATCCTGCGCGAGGTGCTGGCCTGGAAGGCCAGCGAGACCGCGGAGCTGCTGGAGACGACCGTGGCGTCGGTGAACAGCGCGCTGCAGCGGGCCAGGGCCACCCTGGCGGAGGCCGGCGCGTCGGCCGACACCGCGATGCGCGACACGGCGCTGGACGAGGAGCGGGAGTCGCTGCTCGCCCGCTATGTCGACGCCTTCGAGCGGTACGACCTGGCGTCGCTGACCACCCTGCTGCACGAGGACGCGGTGCTCAACATGCCGCCTTATCCGATGTGGGTGACCGGTCACGACGACATACGGGACTTCATGGCGACCATCGGCGCCGGCTGCGCGGGGTCGCACCTGGTGCCGGTCGGGGCGAGCGGGCTGCCGGGCTTCGCGCAGTACCGCCCGACACCCGAGGGCGGTTTCCTGGCGTTCGCCCTCCAGGTGATCGAGACCTCCGGCGGCCGGATCAGCACGATGACGTCATTCCACGACGCTGCCCGGCTCTTCCCGCTCTTCGGGCTCCCACTCGAACTCCCCGCCGAGCCCGGAGAGTTGCACCAGCATGCGCAGTCCGGGTGACGCACCGCACAACCGCACCCGATGGCCGGTGCGGCGGGCAGCGAGCCGCAGCGTGGCCAGCGCTCCGAGGGTCGCGGTCGTGGCGGGCAGCCCGGCCGCGTCCACGCTGACCACCGCCGTACCACAGCTGTGACCTGCGGCTTTCTCAGGTCCAGGGGCCGGTGCCACCACATGGCCTCCTTCCGCGGGGCCGCCGGGCGGCGGTCTTCGCACATACCGACCTGCCGGGCGGTACGAAGTCATCGCTCACCGGGGTACGTATTCGGAGCGGACTGGCGGCAAACCACGCGGAAAACCGGGGCGCCGCAGTGGGACACTTGCCCTGTCCGTACACATGGTCGATGACACTGGCATATGCGAGCGGGCGGCGGGGCGGACTGCCGCCCGGTCGGGTGGACTTCGGAGAGGTCGGGGCATGGCGGAAGCGGTGTTCACGCGGGAGCGGGCGCAGGCGGTGCTGGAGACCGCCGGCCACCCGTCGGCCGAACTGCTCTCCTTCGGGGAGAACGCGGTCTTCGCGGCCGGCCGGCTGGTGATCAAGGTCGGCCGCGGCGCCGACCTGATGGACCGCGCCCGCCGCGAGGTGCGCACCGCGGACTGGCTCGCCAAGCACGACGTGCCCGCGGTGCGGTCCGCCGAGTCCGAGGTGCGGCTGGTCGACGGCCACCCGATCACCTACTGGCAGCGGCTCCCCGAGTCGCTGCGGCCCGCGGAGCCCGCCGACGTCGCCCCGCTGCTGCGGCTGGTGCACGCCCTGCCCGAGCCGGACTTCGGGCTGCCGCCGCGGGATCTGCTCGGCGGCGTCGAGCGCTGGCTGCGGCTGGCGGGGGACGCGATCGACCCGGCAGACGCCGCCTTCCTGCGGGCGCGCAAGGACCGGCTGGCCGCGGCCGTCACCGACCTGGTGCCGTATCTGCCGCGCGGCCCGATCCACGGCGACGCGCTGCCGCGCAACGTCCACATCGGCCCGGACGGGCCGGTCCTGGTCGACCTGGAGACCTTCTCCTCCGACCTGCGCGAGCACGACCTCGTGGTGCAGACCCTCAACCGCGACCGCTACGGGGTGCCGCCCGCCGCCTACACCGCCTTCACCGACGCCTACGGCTGGGATGTGGCGGAGTGGGAGGGCAGCGAGGTGCTGCGCGGGGCGCGGGAGACGGCGGGCTGCGCCTGGGTCGCCCAGCAGGCGGCGGCCAACCCGGCCGCGCGCGGCGAATTCCGCCGCCGGGTGGCGTCGCTGCGGTCCGGCGACGCGACGGTCCGCTGGTATTCGTTCTGACGGTCCCCCGCCGCCGCCTTCTCCCGACGGCATTCCCGCCGCCCACTCCCGACGGCCTTTCCGCCGCCCACTCCTGACGGCCTTTCCTGCCCGCGCAACTGCGGCGACGCCATCCTTTGATCCAACCCTTGCACCGGTGTCAGACTTAACCGGGTATACCGCTCCCGGGCGGCTCTCATGCAGGGAAGGGAATGTGGCATGTCCAACAACCTCGCGGGGCAGCGCGGGACGCTTCTCCTGCTCACGAGCGTCGAACTCGTCGTCTTCCTCGACTCGTCCGTCGTCAACCTCGCGATGCCGAGCATCGGCAAAGCGCTGGCCATGAGCGTCGCCACGCTGGTCTGGGTCAGCAGTGCCTACCAGGTGACCTTCGGCGGCTTCCAGTTAGGCGCCGGCCGCACCACCGACCGGCTCGGCAGGCGGCTGATGTTCCAGACCGGGCTCACCGTCTTCACCGCCGCGTCCCTGCTGGCCGGCCTGACCCACTCCGGCTGGGCGCTGATCGCCGCGCGGGCCGTCCAGGGCGTCGGCGCCGCCATCCTGATCCCGGCCGAACTCGCCCTGATCACCGCGGTCTTCACCGAGCCCGAGGCCTACCGGCGGGCCTTCGGCGTATGGAGCGCGATGGGCGCGGTCGGCGCGGCGGGCGGCGTCGCGATCGGCGGCCTGATCGTGTCCGCCCTCGGCTGGCAGTGGGTCTTCCTGATCAACGTGCCGATCGGCGTCGTGGGCCTGCTGGTCAGCAACCGGCTGCTGCCGCGCGACGACATCGACCTGAAGGCGGTCCGGCGCCGCGAACTCGACCTGCCCGGCATGGTCACCGGCACCGGCTGCCTGCTGCTGCTGGTCTACGTCGTCACCAAGGGCGCGGAAGGCTCGCTCGACCTGGAGCACTGGCTGCTGGCCGGGCTCGCGGTGCTGCTCGGGCTGAGCTTCGTGCTGATCGAGCGCCGGGTCGAGACACCGCTGCTGCCCTTCCGGCTGTTCCGCACCCGCAACATCACCGGCTCCTCGGCGGTGAGCTTCCTGGTCGGCGCCGCGCACGTGCCGGTCTTCGTCTTCCTGTCGCTGTACTTCCAGGAGGTGCACGGCTACAGCGCCGTCAAGTCCGGCCTGGCGGTGCTGCCGATCGCGGTCACCGGCATCCCGGTGGCGCGGCTGCTGATCCCGCGCGCGCTCAAGGCGGTCGGGCCGCGGATGGTGCTCATCGGGGGCCTTGTCCTGCTGACGGTCGCCCTGCTGCTGCTGTCCAGGATCCCCGCCCACGCCGACTACGCGACGGCCTTCCTGCCTGCCGCGGCCATCTTCGCCGTGGGCCTGCCGGCCTGCTTCGTCGGCTCGACCATGCCGGCGATGAAGGCCGCGCTGCCCAACGAGACCGGCATCGTCTCCGGTGTGGTGAACACGGCCCAGCGGCTGGGCGCCGGCATGGGCGTCGCCGTCCTGGCGGCCGTCGCCAACTCGCGCACCTCCCACCACCACGGCGGTACGCCCGCGGACGCGGTGAACGCGGGCTACCACAGCGCCTTCCTGGGCGCCGCGGGACTCGCGGTGATCGGCCTGGTGGTGGCGGTACTGGTCGTCCAGCAGCCGCCGGAGCCGGCCGCGGCCGGCGACAAGGCACCCGAGCCGCTGGCCACCGCCGCCACGGAGGAGAGCGCCTGACCGGTGCCTGCCGCGTCCGGTCCGGAGGAGAGCGCCTGCCGCGCCCGTCACACCTTCCCGGCACCTCGGCCGGGCGCACCGCGAGGGCGGCCGCCCGGCGCTGTGTCAGGCCGCGGGCTGGAGGGGCCAGGCGGCCGGGATCGGGGCCGCGGCGGCGTCCCGCCGGCGCAGCCACGCGGTGAAGTCCTCGGCCCAGGCGGCATACCAGCCGCCCTGGGCCGTGTGCAGGTCCCACAGGTCGGCCTCGCCCGCCTCGGGGAAGCGCGCCGCCAGCGCCCGGGCGACCCGGACCGCGGCCAGCGCGTCGGCGCCCGCGTCATGGGCGCCGTCGAGCACCACCCCGTAGACGGCGCAGGCCGCCTCCAGGGTGCGCTTGCCCCGGCGGTACTTGTCCAGCGCCCGGTCGATGACCAGCGGGTCGACCACGGGCCCCGGCCGGCCGCCGGGTGCGACCAGCGGCGGCATCGCGTACCGGCGCAGCTCGGCGTCCAGCAGGGTCAGGTCGAAGGGCGCGTTGTAGACGACGACCGGGACCCGGGCCGCCCAGTAGCCGCGCACCGCGTCGGCGACCTCGGCGACCACCTCGGGCGCCGGGCGGCCCTCGGCGGTCGCCTGCGCGGTGCTGACGCCGTGGATGGCGGTGGTCTCGGCCGGTATCGGCACGCCGGGGTCGGCCAGCCAGGCGCGGTGCCGCACCGGCTGGCCGTCCTTCACCTCGGTGACCGCCGCGGTCACGATCCGCGCCTGCCGCGGATCCGTCCCCGTGGTCTCCAGGTCGAAACCGACCAGCAGATCCTCGTGC
This sequence comes from Streptomyces sp. NBC_00433, assembly GCA_036015235.1. Classification (NCBI taxonomy): domain Bacteria; kingdom Bacillati; phylum Actinomycetota; class Actinomycetes; order Kitasatosporales; family Streptomycetaceae; genus Streptomyces; species Streptomyces sp. NBC_00433. Next base: position 2,064,186 of record CP107926.1, read on the forward strand.
CATGCCATGGCGAGTCCCCTTCCCACCCCGTCTTCCCCCGTGTGCCCTGCCATCATCGCCTGCACCACTGACAGTCCCGGCGGCGCCCGGCGTGCCGGCGCCGCGGGGTCAGGACACCGGCCGGGCGTCGGTCCAGATGCTCTCGAACTCCTCGCGGTAGACCTCGAAGAGCCCGCTGTCGGCCGGCCGGTCGTCGGAGACGACCCGCCGCGACCCGCCGCGCAGCACCATCACCGGCACCTCCATGCCGCGCGCCCTGCGCAGATACGACTGGACGACCGCGAGGCCCTCGCCGCTGTCGCCGTCGACCAGGTAGGCGGTGAAGCGCGGGGTCTCGTCGAAGACCTGGATCTCGAACGCCCCCGGGTCGCGCAGCCGGGCCCGCACCCGCCGCATGTGCATGATGTTCATCTCCACGGAGCGGCTCATCTCACCGCGCCCCAGGCCCAGTTCGCGCTCGCGGCGGCGGACGGCGCTGCTGGCCGGGTTGAGGAAGAGCAGCCGCACCCGGCAGCCCGCCTCGGCGAGCCGGATCAGCCGCCGCCCCGAGTAGTTCTGCACCAGCAGGTTCAGCCCGATGCCGACCGCGTCCAGCCGCCGGGCCCCGGCGAAGAGGTCCTCGACGGGCAGCTGGCGCTGCAGCCGCACCCGGTCCGCGTAGACGCCGATGACGTCGGAGAAGCGGTCGGCGACCAGCTCCTCGATGGCGTCGACCGGCAGCCGCTGCGCGGCCGTACGGGCGCTTCCCGCGCCCAGCAGCTCGAGCAGCCGCGCGCAGGCCCGCTCCGCCTGGTCCAGGACCGTCCGGGACAGCGCCCGGTTGCGGGAGACCACGTGCCGGGCGACCTCCAGCTCGTCCAGGGCCAGTTCGAGGTCGCGGCGGTCGTCGAAGTACGGCTCGAAGCACGGCCAGTGCTGGACGACCAGCTCCCGCAGCTGCGGCAGCGTCAGGAAGCTCAGCACGTTGTCGTCGGCGGGGTCGAGCAGGAAGCCCTTGCGGCGGCTCACCTCCCGTACGGCGACGGCCCGCTGGACCCACTCGTGCCCGGCCGGGCCCGCGGCGGCGACCACCCACTCCTCGCCGTGCACGGGCTCGTAGATCGGGCGCAGCACCGCGTTGACGACAGCGCGCAGCCGCTGTTCGACCAGGTTCAGCCAGACGTAGGCGCGGCCGGCCCTGCGGGCGCGGGTCCGTACCTCCGCCCAGGCGTCGGCGCCCCAGTCCAGCTCCGCTCCGATCTCCATGGGCTGAGCGAGAGTGACCGCACCTGGCGACCCCTCCACAGTGGTGTCGTGCTGGTCACCCTGCTCGCCGCCTCCCGGGAGCATCAGACCTCCGGACGTCACCACTTCACCGCCTCCCACCCCCGTCCACGATCAAGGAAGGGTACTGCGGTGCGGGGGGTGTCGCAGCAGTATCGACCCTACTTGACTACTACCGGACAACCCCATCACTCGTACGGTCGCTGGCTGTTGTGGCTGTGTCACCCTCAGGTGGGAGCGGATGGGAGGATGGCTGCTCGGCAGCCTCTCGCGACGTAACGCCGGGTGCGAGGACCAGGTGACCGGGCCGCTCGGCCCGGTCAGGAATGGAAGAGTCTCGACATGCAAGTCTGGCCGGGTCAGTCCTACCCCCTCGGCGCCACCTTCGACGGCGCGGGCACCAACTTCGCCGTCTTCTCCGAGGTGGCCTCACGGATCGAACTGTGTCTGCTGCACGACGACGGGTCCGAGACGGCGGTGGAGCTGCGCGAGGCCGACGCCTTCGTACGGCACGCGTACCTGCCGGGGGTGATGCCCGGTCAGCGGTACGGCTTCCGGGTGCACGGCCCCTACGAACCGGCCCGCGGGCACCGCTGCAACTCGGCGAAGCTGCTGCTCGACCCCTACGCCAAGGCGATGAGCGGCCACATCGACTGGGACGAGTCCGTCTACGGCTACCGCTTCGGCCAGCCGGACTCGCGCAACGACCTGGACTCCGCCCCGCACACCATGACCTCGGTCGTGGTCAACCCGTACTTCGACTGGGCCGACGACCGGGCGCCGCGCATCGACTACCACCGCACCGTCATCTACGAAGCCCACGTCAAGGGCCTGACGATGACCCACCCGGGCCTGCCCGAGGAGATCCGCGGCACCTACGCGGCCCTCGCGCACCCGTCCGTGATCAGCCATCTGGTGGAACTGGGCGTCACGACCCTGGAGCTGATGCCGGTCCACCAGTTCGTCCAGGACCACCGCCTGATGGACGCCGGGCTGGCCAACTACTGGGGTTACAACACCATCGGGTTCTTCGCCCCGCACCACGCGTACGCCTCGCTGGGCGACCGCGGGCAGCAGGTGCTGGAGTTCAAGACCGCGGTCAGGGCGCTGCACCGGGCCGGCATCGAGGTGATCCTCGACGTGGTCTACAACCACACCGCCGAGGGCAGCCACCTCGGCCCGACGCTGTCGCTGCGCGGCCTGGACAATGCCTCGTACTACCGGCTCGGCGGCGACAAGCGGTATTACACCGACACCACGGGCACCGGCAACTCGCTGCTGATGCGCAGCCCGCACGTCCTCCAGCTGATCATGGACTCGCTGCGCTACTGGGTCACCGAGATGCACGTCGACGGCTTCCGCTTCGACCTCGCCGCCACCCTGGCCCGGCAGTTCCACGAGGTCGACCGGCTGTCGTCGTTCTTCGACCTGGTCCAGCAGGACCCGGTCGTCTCCCAGGTCAAGCTGATCGCCGAGCCGTGGGACGTCGGCGAGGGCGGCTACCAGGTCGGCAACTTCCCGCCGCTGTGGACCGAGTGGAACGGCAAATTCCGCGACACCGTACGCGACCTGTGGCGCGGCGAGAGCGCCACGCTCGCCGAGTTCGGCTCCCGGCTCACCGGCTCCTCCGACCTCTACCAGGACGACGGGCGCCGCCCGCTGGCCTCCATCAACTTCGTCACCTGCCACGACGGCTTCACCCTGCGCGACCTCGTGTCGTACAACGACAAGCACAACGAGGCCAACGGCGAGAACAACCGCGACGGCGAGGGCTTCAACCGCTCCTGGAACTGCGGCGCCGAAGGCCCCACCGACGACCGGCAGGTCACCGCGCTGCGGCAGCGCCAGATGCGCAACTTCGTCGCCACGCTGATGCTCTCGCAGGGCGTGCCCATGCTCTCCCACGGCGACGAGTTCGGCCGCACGCAGGGCGGCAACAACAACGTCTACTGCCAGGACAACGAACTGTCCTGGATCGCCTGGCCCGGCAAGCCGGGCACCGACGAGGAGGCGACCGAGGCGCACCGGATGCACGAGTTCGTCCGGACGATGGTCTGGCTGCGCCGCGACCACGCGGTCTTCCGCCGCCGCCGCTTCTTCCACGGCCGCCCCGTGGAGGGCACCCACGACGAGCTGTCCGACATCGCGTGGTTCACCGCGCAGGGCGGTGAGATGACCCAGCGCGAATGGCAGGCCGCCCACGCCCGCTCCCTCGTCGTCTTCCTCAACGGCAACGCCATCTCCGAGCCCGGCCCCCGCGGTGAGCCGGTCACCGACGACTCCTTCCTGCTGATGTTCAACGCCGCGCCCCGGGCCCAGGAATTCCTGGTCCCGGTCAACCACGGCAAGGAGTGGCAGCTGATCGTCGACACGGAGCGCCCGGAGGGGGTGCCCCCGGGCGCGGGGGAGCGCGTCGCCGCCGGTGACCGTATCCTCCTGGCGGACCGGAGCATGGTGGTCCTCCAACGCCCAGCGGACTAGCCGTCCAGGCGCCCCCAGGGGGTTGCCCCCTTCCCCCTTCCCCCTTCCCCCTTCCTCCTCCCGGCCGACCGGGCCCTCCCCCGGGCGGTGGGCTTGTCGCGCGGTTCCCCGCCACTCCCTGCGGGGTGCTGTTACGGACTCCACAGTGCCGCTGCGTGGGTGGCTGGTCTCGCAGTTCCTCGCGCCCCTGAGGGGTTGCCACTTGCGGTGGCGTTCGCATCTTTCCCGCCTCTTCGGCGGGGCGCGCAGTTCCCCGCGCCCCTTTGGGCCCTGCGTCCTCCGCCGTCAGGCGCTTGCTCCTGGCAGGGGCCGGGCTCTGCGCCGGAGGGTGAGCGTTTTTCAGGGGCGCGGGGAACTGCGCGGCCAGCCAGCCACGCAGGGGCACCGTGGAGTCCGTGACGGCACCCCGCAGGGGGTGTTCACGGGCCCGCCGTGAGGACCGCGTTGCCGGCGATGCGACGGTCGTGGAGGTCGGTCAGGACGGACGCCGTGGCCGACCAGTCGGCGAGCCGACCGATCTCCGGGTGAAGGCGGGATTCCGCGACGAGGCGGACGAGGGTGGCGAGGTCGAGCGCGTAGGGCTCGGGGAAGTCCTCGTAGTGGAAGTGGCGGACCGCCGCGGAGGAGGGGCCGTCGAAGAAGGCGAAGAAGTCGAGCGCGGCGGGCCGGCGGGACGCCTGGCCGAACCAGATCAGCTCGCCGTGCGGGCGCAGGAGGGCGAGGGCGCGGGCCGTCGTCGGGCCGCCGACGGATTCCATCACCGTGTGGAAGGGCCCGACCGCGTCGGCGAGGTCGTGCACGACGGTGGCGCCGAACTCGGCGAGCCGCCGCCCGCGTTCGGGCGTCGCGCTGACCGCGGTCACGTCCGCGCCCGCGGCGACGGCGAGTTCGGTGGTGTAGTGGCCGACGCCGCCCGACGCGCCGGTGATGAGCAGGGAGCGGCCGGCCAGGCTGCCGGCGGTGCGCAGCAGGCGCAGGGCGGTGAGGCCGGCGAGCGGGAGGGCGGCCGCGGCGACGGTGGGGACGCTGTCGGGCAGGACCGCGAGGCGGTCGGTGTCGACTGCGGCGTATTCGGCCCAGCCGCCGCCCGGCGGGTGGGCGACGACGCGCTGACCGGCGCGCGGCCCGGTGCCGTCGGCGGCGGCCTGGACGACCAGGCCGGCGATGTCCTTGCCCGGCCGGAGCCCGACGCCGGGCAGCGCGCCGGTCAGCCGGAAGACCTCGCCGCGGTTGACCGAGAAGGCCTCGACCTTGACCAGTGCCTGACCGGGTGTCGGCCGCGGCTCGTCCACCTCGCCGTATGCCACCGGCTTCGCGGGGTCCCCTGTGGGCAGCAGTGCCTTCATCGTCAGCTCCTCGCTCCGGTGCGGCTGCGTGCTCCGAGCCGCCGAATCAAGGAAAATCGCAGGTCAGAGGCTGCGTCCAACAGCCTTCCGTCCGTATCGACAACTGCCGGTTGTCACCCCTGGCGGGAGCCGTCCAGGCTGTCGGCGCCCGCGTGCCAGCTCGCCAGGACGGCGAGGCGCTCCGCTGACGGGGAGCCGGGTGGGGCGGTGTAGACGACGACGGTCAGGTCGGTGTCGCCGGGGAGGGCGAGGGTCTCGTAGCCCAGGTGCAGTTCGCCCGCCACGGGGTGGAGGATGCGCTTGGCGCCGTAGGTCTTCTCCCCGACCAGGTGGTCGGCCCACAGGCGGCGGAAGTGCTCGCTCTTCATCGACAGTTCGCCGATCAGCGCGGTGAGGCGGGCGTCGTCGGGGTGGCGGCCGGCGCGGAGGCGGAGGTAGGCGACGGATTCGGCCGCGACCGCGGGCCATTCCGGGTAGAGGTCGACGGACCGGGGGTCGAGGAAGACGCGGCGCGGCATGCTGCGGTGGGCGGCGTCCGAGGCGAAGTCGTGGAGGGCGTCGGACAGCACGTTCCAGGCCAGCACTTCCATGCGGTGGTCGACGACCATGGCGGGGCAGTCGGCCATGCTGTCGAGCAGCAGCCGCAGTCCGGGCCGTACGCGGCCGGCCGGCGCTGCCGCGGTCTTGCGGGCGGGCCGCGCGAGGTCCCGCAGGTGCTCGTGCTCGGTCGGGTCGAGCCGCAGCACCCTGGCGACGGCGTCGAGCACCGCGTCGGAGACGTTCTTGCCGCGGCCCTGTTCGAGCCGGATGTAGTAGTCGACGCTGACCCCGGCGAACTGGGCGACCTCCTCGCGGCGCAGCCCCGGCACCCGGCGCCTGCCGTGCGGGGGCAGGCCGACGTCCTCCGGCTGGATTCTGGCCCGCCTGGTCTGCAGGAAGTCGCCGAGCGTGTTGTCCATGCGTACGAGCGTAGGTGACCCGCGCGACGCGAACCTGGTACTGCCGGACCCAGGTAAAGCACAGCCCTGGGCGGCGCGGGCGACCCGTCGCACAGTGGAGCCGTCAGCACGGCAGCACCCGCCCCGCGGGTCACTTCAGGGAGTCACACATCATGGGCACCACTGCTTTCGGCGACCTCACCGGCCGCACCGCCGTCGTCACGGGCGCCGCCAGCGGTATGGGCGAGGCCACGGCCCGCCTGCTGGCCGGGCAGGGCGCGAGGGTCGCGCTGCTGGCCCGCCGCGCCGAGCGGCTCGACGCGCTCGCCGGGAGGATCGCCGCCGACGGCGGCCTGGCGCTGGCGGTCACCGCCGACGTCACCGACGACGCCTCGGTCAGGGCCGCGGCCGGCCGCGTCAGGGAGGCCTTCGGCTCCGCCGACCTGGTGGTCAACGCCGCCGGTGTCATGCTGCCCAACCCGATCGACGCGGGCCGCGGCGACGAGTGGGCGCGGATGGTGGACACCAACCTCACCGGCGCCCTGCGGATCATCGACGCCTTCCGCGACGACCTGCTGGCGGCAGCGGCCGGCGGCGGGACCGCCGACCTGGTCAACGTCTCGTCGATCGGCGCGCACCTGACCTTCCCCGGCTACGCCGTCTACAGCGCCACCAAGGCCGCGCTGACGCACCTGTCGGCGTCGCTGCGGGCCGAGTTCGGGCCGCGCGGCGTCAGGGTCACCAACATCGAACCCGGGCTGACCGACACCGAGTTGGGCGGCCACATCGACAATGCCGAGTTGTCGGCGCAGCTCGACGGGATGTTCAAGGCCTTCCCCGAATCGCTGACGTCCGACGACATCGCCGACCTGATCGCGTACGTCACCAGCCGTCCCGCGCACGTTAACCTGCGGCAGGTGATCGTCCTGCCGACCGGGCAGGCGTGAGAGGACGGGGGTTCGGCGGTGGATCTCGACCTGGCGCAGGTGCGGGCCTTCGTGGTCACCGCGGAACGGCTGCACTTCGGGCAGGCCGCCGCCGAGCTGTACCTCACCCAGCAGGCGCTGTCCAAGCGGGTCGCCCGGCTGGAGGACGCGCTCGGCCGCAAGCTCTTCGACCGCACCGGGCACGGCGTCGAACTCACCGACGCCGGGCGCAGGTTCCTCGACCCGGCGCGCGAGCTGGTCAGGGCCGGGGAGGCCGCGGTGGCCGCCGCGCGGCACGAGGAGCGGGCGCTGCGGGTCAGCGTGTGGGGGCACATGTTCCTGCCGCTGCGCACCGTCCGCGAGGTCGTCGCCCATGACCCGGACCTGGACATCGAGTTGAGCCTGCGGCCCGGCTTCACCGCGGCGCTGGCCGGGCTGCGCGACGGCGAGATCGACTTCGCGCTGGGCCGCACGCACGAACTGGACGAGCCGTGGCCGGCCGGCCTCACCCGGCGGCTGGTCAGGCTGGAGCCCGTGAAGGCCGTGATGAGCAGCGCCGCCGCGCTGGCGGGCGCGGACGCGCTGACCCCGGTCGAACTGCGGGGCGCGCGGCTGTGGTTCCCCGCGCCGCGCGCCAAGGTGGAATTCCTGCGGGCCTTCACCGAGCGCTTCGATGTGCCGGGCGAGTTCGGCGGCATCAACCTGGGCCTGGACCCCTTCCTCGCCCGTCTCGCCGACAGCCCCGAGCTGTTCTCGCTGCTGTGCGCGGACGTCGAGGTGCCGGGCGGCAGCGGCCTGAGCGAGATCCCGGTCACCGGGCCGGCACCGCTCTACGCCTGGCACGCGATCTGGCGCACCGGCGAGCGGCACGCGGTGCTGCCCCGGCTGCTCGCCGCCTTCGCCGCCGCCGCGGCCGAGCACTCCTGGCTCGACTACGACCCGGCCCGGCACTGGCTCCCCGAGGCCGACCAGGCCGCCCTGCCGGGGGCGTGACGGCGGGTCAGCGGGTGAGCAGCGCCACCGGGGACTCCGCGAACAGCTCGGCCAGCGGCACCCGGCCGCGGTAGGTGCCGCCGCCGAGCCGGTCGCTCCAGTCGCCGGGCGGCAGCGGCAGTACGGTGTCCCGCCAGCCGCCCGCCTGCTCCAGCCTGCGCGACAGCCGGGTCACGGCGGTCAGCGCGCCGCCGCCGCGTACGAAGGCCACGCAGTGCTCGGCGGCGGGCCCGTCGGCCGCCAGCGGGTCGTACGCGCCCGCCGTGCCGTACCACTGCGGGTGGTCCCTGCGCAGCCGCAGCGCCACCGCGGTCAGCCGCAGCTTGGCCTCGTCCGCGCCGCGCGGCTGCTGCCCGGACAGCAGGCCGTCCAGCGTGCCGCCGACGCCGAACCGCTGGGTGCCGCCCGACATCCCGGTCATCGGGCCGCGGTTGTCCGGGTCGACCAGGGTGTGCACCGGGAATTCGGTGCCCTGGTAGACGTCGGGCACACCCGGCATCGTCAGGTGCAGCAGGGCCGCGCCCAGCGAGTTGGCGGTGGCGTACGACTGCAGCCGCCCGACGAACTCGCTCACGTCGTAGACCTGCACCCCGCAGGGGCCGCGGTCCACGAAGTCCTCGACCGCCTTCTCGTACGCCTCGTCCTGCTCGGTCCAGGTGGTGTGCAGCCCCGCCTCCCGCACGGCCTTGAGCACCGCGGGCACCAGCCGGTCCGGATGGCAGAAGCCCAGGCCGACGCCGGTCTGATACGCGGTGTAGCGCACCTGCCGGTCGGGGGCCGGCGGGCAGTCCAGCTGGGCCTCGCGCTCCTCGCGCAGCTCCATCCACTCCCGCCACACCTCGGGCAGCTCCGACAGCACCGCGAGGCGCAGCCGCAGATCGGCGCTGCGCTTGGTGTCGTGGGTGGACAGCACCGTGCCCGTGGCGGGCCACTCGCGCTGGACGCGGGCGCAATACGCGTGGAAGTCCGCGGGCGCGGTCGCCGGCCGCCCCGGGTCGCGGCCGACCTCGCACAGCGACAGCAGCGGGGTGTAGCGGTAGAAGGCGGTGTCCTCGACGGACTTGGCGTGCAGCGCGGAGGCGACCTGTGCGAAGCGCACCGTGAAGTCGTCGGCGTCCGCGCTGCGGCCCGTGGCGGGGCGGGCCAGCGCCAGGTCCCGGACGAAGTCCACGGCGTCACTCAGGGCCGGGGCCGCCGCGCGGGCGTCCCCCGCCGCCTGCTCCAGCATCACCTCGTCCACCGCGTCGGCAGGGCCCCCCGCCGGTACGTACGGGCGGTAGACCGGCACCCGCACCAGCAGCTCGCGGATCGCGTCGTCCAGCACCTCGGAGCCGTGGTCGCGGCCGCCGGCCCTTTCCGCCGCCCGGCGCAGCCGGGCGACCTCGGCCGCCAGGTCGCGGGTGACCACCCGGTAGGCGGCCCTGCGCACGGTCGGCGCCCACCGGCCGCCGCGGTCGTCGTCGGCGCCGGTGTAGTCGCGGTGGAAGGCGTCGAGCGCGGCGGCGCCCTCAGGGTCGGTGAACAGCCCGTCGATCCGGTCCAGCGCGTCATATCCGGTGGTGCCCGCGCACGCCCAGTCCGCGGGCAGCGGCTCGTCGCGCTGCAGGATCTTCTCCACCACCGTCCAGCGCCCGCCGCTCGCCTCCGCCAGCCGCCGCAGATAGCCCGCCGGGTCGGCGAGGCCGTCCGGGTGGTCGACCCGCAGCCCGTCGGCCACCCCGTCGCGCAGCAGCCGCAGCACGGTGGCGTGCGTGGCCTCGAAGACCTCGGGCCGCTCGACCCGGACCGCGATCAGGTCCGAGATGGTGAAGAAGCGGCGGTAGTTCAGGTCGGTGCGCGCGGCACGCCAGTAGGCGAGGCTGTACCACTGCGTCTCCACCAGCTCGGGCAGCGGCAGGTCCTCGGTGCCGGGCCGCAGCGGGAAGCGGTGGTCGTAATACCGCAGCACCTTGCCGCCGGCGGCCTTGTCCTTCTCCACGGAGAGCGCGCCCAGCGCGTCGGGCAGCGGCTCGCCCAGCACCGGCAGCAGCACCTTGCCGCCGAGGGCGGGCCAGTCGATGTCGAACCAGTCCGCGTACGCGGAACCCGGGCCGTCGCGCAGGACGGCCCACAGGGGGCCGTTCAGGTTCTCCGGGGCGGGGAGGGCCATGTGGTTCGGCACGATGTCCAGGATGAGCCCGAGCCCGTGCTCACGGGCCGTGCGGGACAGGTCCCGCAGGCCCTGCTCCCCGCCCAGCTCCGCCCGGACCCTCGTGTGGTCCACCACGTCGTAGCCGTGCCGCGAGCCGGGCACCGCCTCCAGCACGGGCGACAGGTGCAGGTGGCTGGCGCCGAGCCTTGCCACGTACGGTGCCACCGTTGCGGCCTGGGCGAAGGTGAAGCCGGGCTGCACCTGTATCCGGTAGGTGGCGCTCGGCGCCGGCGTATGGCTCATGCCACCTTCTCTACCCGGGTTCCGCCCGTCCTGCCCCTTGAGCCCCGCTCCCGGATCTTCCCCGGGTGGTGGGCTTGTTTCGCAGTTCCCCGAGCCCCTGGGCGATCGCCCCTTGCGGGGGCGTCGCTTTCCTTCCCGCCTCTCCGGCGGGGCGCGCTGTCCCCACGGGGGGACTTCCGTGAAGCACAGGTGACGTGTGGGAGGGGAAGGCGGGTTATGGAGAACATGATTTCGAGACCGCCGGCGCCGACCGCACCCGCCTGACCCGCCGCGTCACCGCGCAGCGCACACCCGCCGGCAAACCTAGACGTTGGCAAGTTCGACAGTCGGGGCGGGGAAATGAGCGTGCGACCGGTCGGTCACCGTGCTGGTGACCTGGCGGTCGCACGTCGCCCTACTCAGCCCGCGGACTACTTCTGTGAGGGGACCGGCAGGTGTATGGCATCCCGCATGTGTCCGCCGGGCGCGAAGCGGAACTGCGTCAGGCGAAGGAAGAAGCGGTCCGGCAGGAACACCGTGTCCGCGATGATCATCGCTCCGGAGAACAGCGGCAGCCCCAGGAAGAGTGCGATGCCCGCGTGCATGACCAGCATCAGCGCCAGGACCGGGTACTTGAGCCTGCCGAACAGGACGAACGGGAAGGCGACCTGCACCAGCACCGTCAGATAGCCGACGACCGCCATCAGTACCGCGTGCCTGTCCGCCATCTGGGACAACATGGGCCAGGGGCGGAAGAGGTGGAGGTTCAGGACGTAGTGGAGAGCGGTGCCGTTGTCCCAGAAGCTGCCCTGGACCTTGTAGAGGCCGGCGGCTCCGTAGAGGAAGCAGACCTGGGCCGCGATGAGGAACATGCCACAGTTGTGCAGCACCGTTGCCAGTGTCTTCCGGACGTAGCGCAGGTCGTCCCGGAGGGTGCCGCCGGGGATCGGGGGGCCGCCCGCTGGTGGCGCCTGGCGGCCGCGGCGGCGCGCGTCCAGCGACCAGCGCGAGCCACACGCGGTGAACGCCAGGTAGATGGCCATCAGGAGGATGAGGTTGTCGCCCCCGTCCGTCATGAAGATGGCCCTGGCGTGGAAGGAGATGACCACGCCGGCGAAGAGGATGGACATCACCCTGGTCCGCCAGCCCAGCAGGAACAGGGCGGACACGGCGAGCGCCGTCACGTAGCAGAACTCGAACCAGGCCCTGCTGTCGGAGAGGGTGAGCACGCTGGTCCAGCCGGTCTGGTCGAACAGTTGCCGGGCAAGCGCCGGGGTCCACGGGGCGCCGGGGCCCCAGATCTCGTTGCGGTAGGGAAATTCGCGGAGCAGGAAGACCAGGTAGAACAGCCCGTATCCGATCCGCAGCACTGCGGCGGCGTACAAGGACACCGGCGTCTCGGTCAGCAGGGCGAAGAGCCTGCCGAGCCGGTCGATGGCCGACGCCAGGAGACCGGTGTCGGGACGGGCAGCGGCTCGCTGTGGTGCGCGTGTGGCGGGCGGCGTCTGATCAGTAGCGATGGGAGCTCACCTTCCACCAGGGCAGATAGCGGGTGTTGGCGGGTGCCGGCGACGGGCCCGTGCCGTCCGGTGCTTTGGACGCGGGGATGGGCACGGCGACGACGCGGAGCTGGAGGGACTCAAAACTCCCCGGACGGTGGGCTGCCACTCGGGCGGCCGCGATATTGCGCAGGTATTCCTGCATCATGACCGCCCGCTGCGAGGTCGGCACGTCGCCCCCGCCGTAGTTCTGGAGATAGGCGCTCCAGGCGCGGCGCAGCATGTTCTGGTTCGTATGGCTCGGGAACGGATCGTGCTCGACCGCGGACTCGTCCACAGCGGTGATGTCGAACCACGGGCTCACGTGAGCAGAACCGTCCGGCCCCGTGTGCCTGGTCCGCACGGAGATATTCCAGTTGACCGATTCCGGATTCGGGGCGAAGAGCCGCCAGTCCTGCTCGAACAGTGGATAGACCCAGGAATCGACCTGCTGACGGTACTGCTGCGAGACAGGGTTCGCGGGAGCCACATGCAGGAATACCAGGAGTACGTGGATCATAACCGTTGTCAGGCAAAGAGTGATTGCCGTCCACAGGCCTGCCTTCAACGGGCCGCGGAGCGTGGACGGTCCGCCGGGCGTATCGAGGTCCCCGGACCCGTCCAGCACAGCGCCGAAGCGCTCTCCTTCCTCCACAACAGTTGCTTCACACTCATCCCGCACGGGCCCCACCCGGTCTCCTCTGCTCTGGCTGATCGCATCTGACGCCTTCTGCTGCCCTCACCGCGGCGTGCGGCGGAATCAGATGGATTCCGCCGCACACCAAGCCCCTCCGACCAACGGGTTCATGCTGATCGCTTGTCAGCCGACCCGAGAGTCGACGTTCTCGTGGATCTTGTCGACCTTGCCGTTGACCTTGTGCGTGTATTTGTTTTCGGTCTTTTCGTCCGACCCGTGCTCGCTGCCGTACCCGCTGCATTGATCACTGCCGTACGCACTGTCACTGCCGTACGCGCTGCCGTAGCCGGCGCCGTACCCGCCGCCGTACCCGCCGCAGTACTCATCCTCGCCGTGCTCGTAGCCGCCTTCCGGCTTATGGCCACAGCCGCAAGGACCACCCGTGGTGCCACCAGTGGTGCCACCGGTCGTACCGGCCGTGGTCGTACCGGTCGTACCGGCCGTCGTCGTACCCGTCGTGCCGGCCGTCGTCGTACCCGTGGTACCGGCCGTCGTCGTACCCGTGGTACCGGCCGTGGTCGTACCGGTCGTGCCGGCCGTGGTCGTACCCGTCGTGCCAGCCGTCGTCGTACCGGTCGTGCCGGCCGTGGTCGTACCCGTCGTGCCAGCCGTCGTCGTACCGGTCGTGCCGGCCGTGGTCGTACCCGTGGTACCGGCCGTGGTCGTACCGGTCGTACCGGCCGTCGTCGTACCCGTGGTACCGGCCGTCGTCGTACCGGTCGTACCGGCCGTCGTCGTACCGGTCGTACCGGCCGTGGTCGTACCCGTGGTGTTCCCGGCACACGTGGGCAGCGTGATCCTGTTGGTGTCCAGGGTGACCGAGCCGTTGCGGGCCAGGGCCCGTCCGTCGATGCTCGTGCCCGTGGTGACAGTGATCGAGGTCAGCGCCAGGATGTTACCCACGAACGTGGAGCTGGTGCCCAGGGTCGCGGAGCTGCCGATCTGCCAGAACACGTTGCACGGGGAGGCACCGTTGACGAGGACCACCTGGCTGGCCGAGGCCGTCGTCAGGCTCGAACCGACCTGGAACACCCACACAGCGGCGGGGTCGCCATGGGCGTCCAGGGTGAGCGTGCCGGTGAGCCCCAGCGTGGACGACGCGGTGTAGACGCCCGGATCCAGGTTCAAGCCGCCCGCGTCCGGGGGAAGCGCCGAGTCGCTTGCCTCGCCTGCCGCGGTGTTGTACGCCGTGACCAGGTCGGACTGAGCCTGGGCCGCCACAGCGTCCGCGACGTGCTGAGCCCCGTTCACCACGCCCGGAGGGAAGCCGGTGATCGATGTTCCGGGGCTCACCCCGATATCCCCTGTGATAACCGACGGCCCGGTATTGGTGATCGAAGCTCCGGCCAGAACCGCGAAACTCTCCGCGGTGCCGAGCGGGACGGGTGTCGCGACGGCACTCGCCTGTGTCGCAGTCAGAGCAAGCACAGACGTGATGGCCAGTGGGGCGATGAGCGCCCCGACCCAGATTGATCTCAGGCGCCGCCTGGGCGCACGTGAAGTATTCGACGTCATCGAGGGGTGCTCCTTCTAGGGGGGGCAGGAAACAGCCGTTCGTGCCGTCGGAACTCTATCCGGCGAATGCTGCTCAGCCGACGATTCATCAGAGTGAACCTATGGCATCCGATGCACCATCAGGGTCAGCGGTCTTCCTCGGAGGCAAGGCAACTGGTCGCCGAGTGCGCGTCGGATGCCGTTGGCATTCTATCCGGCGAGAACCACCGAGACGGCGGTGCGTTCGAGTGAACCCACGACTTCCGATGCGTCATTAGGGTCAATAGTCATTTTGGGAGCGAGTCAACTCGGCGCCGGGTGGCGCATCCGCCTCCACCGGCACTCAGCAGTAGCTTCGCGACTGCCTGCGCGCCGCCGTAAGCCACCCCGCCATGCGAACTCCAGGGCATTCCGGCGCTGGCCGACCGCATACCAGGGCGCGGGGCTGCGTTGTGACGGTCCAATGGGTCAACCGCTTATCCTCATATCTCAGCGATCACGCGCTCCGCACCGGCGCGCTTTCCCGTGTGCCGTCCACCGCGAGCGGAAAATGAGTGACCGTCAGGCACCAGGGGGGTTGGGGCGTTGGAGCAGGCGTTGACGGCGTTGGCAGCACCGCGGCCGTCCTGCGACAGGTCACACCCGCGAACAGCGAGCGGGTTGAACGCGACAGAACGAGGCCCCCGCCCAGGGGCGCGGTGAAACTGCGCGACAAGCCCCCGCCGGGCGGCGGGCAAAGGACGGACCGCAAGGGGCAGGGCCCTGGTCGTCAGGGAAGCGGCGTGGCGGGGAGGAGGAGGGAGACGAGTGCGGCGGCAGGGCCGGCGAGCGTGGTGCGGGACCACGCGAAGAGGGGCCTGCGCCAGGCCGGGACGAGGGGGGTGACGGGCGTGCCCGGGGGGATGGCGTAGGTGGGGACCGCGACGACCCCGGCCCCCGCCGCCGCCATGGCAACCGCCGTGGTCGTGTGCTCGGTGCGCACCGCGGTCCTGGGTGCGAACCCGGCGCGTTCGCAGGCGAGGTCGATGAAGGGCCGGCCCTCGACGACCGGCTCCATCGCGCAGCGGATCCAGTCCCGCCCGGCGAGCGCGGCCAGCGCGACGGGGCCGGCGCCGGCCAGCGGGTCGCCCGGGGGGAGCACGATGACGACCTCCTCGTCGCCGAGCGGGACGCGGGCCGCGGCCCCGCTCCCGCCGTGGCCGACGGCGAGGTCGGCGACGCCGCGCTCCATGCTGTCGTCGAGGTCCTCGTCCCGCCCGTATTCGTGCAGGACCAGCTCCACACCCGGGCGTTCGCGCCGCCAGCGGGCGAAGACCGGGGGCAGCAGGCCGGCCGCCACGGAGTGGACCGCGGCGACGTGCAGCTCGCCGCCGACCGCCCCGGCGGCGGCACGGGCGGCGCGGGCGGCCTGCGCGGCGCTGCGTACGGCGACCTCGGCGTGCGGCAGGAAGGCCCGGCCCATCGGGGTGAGCCGTACGCCCCGCGGCAGGCGTTCCAGCAGCTGGCCGCCGATGTGCCGTTCCAGGGCCTTGATCTGGTGGGAGAGCGCGGGCTGGGTGACGTGCAGCAGCTCGGCGGCCCGGGTGAAGGACCCGGCTTCGACCACGGCCGTGAAGTACTCCATCTGCCGCAGGCTCACCCCGGAGCACCTCCCATAAGCATCCTGCATGACTCTCACACATATTAGGCCTTGGACTCATGGCAGCAGTCGGCCGGAGACTGGCGGTCATGACGAGCACACAGGACACCGCGGATGTCATCGTGATCGGCGGCGGCACGGGCGGTTACAGCACCGCCCTGCGTGCCGCGGCCCTCGGCCTGGACGTGGTGCTGGTGGAGCGGGACCTGGTCGGCGGCACGTGCCTGCACCGCGGCTGCATCCCGAGCAAGGCGATGCTGCACGCTGCGGAGTTGGTCGACGGGATAGCCGAGGCGCGTGAGCGGTGGGGGGTGAAGGCCACCCTGGACGCGGTGGACTGGCCGGCGCTGACCGCGACCCGCGACGACATCGTGGCCCGCAACCACCGGGGCGTGGAGGCCCACTTGGCGCATGCCGGGGTGCGGGTGGTGCGGGCCGCAGCGCGGCTGGCCGGGCCGCGTTCCGTGGTGGCCGGCGGGCAGGCGTACGGGGCGCGGCGCGGCATCGTGCTGGCGACCGGGTCGCGGCCGCGGCTGCTGCCGGGGCTGGTCCCGGACGGGCGGCGGGTGGTCACCAGCGACGACGCGCTCTTCGCGCCGGGCCTGCCGGACTCCGTGCTGGTGCTCGGCGGTGGCGCGATCGGCGTGGAATACGCCTCACTGCACCGCTCGATGGGCGCCCGTGTGGTGCTGGTCGAGGCGGCGGAGCGGCTGTTGCCGCTGGAGGACGCGGAGGTGTCGCGGCAGCTCGGCAGGGGGCTGCGCAAGCGCGGCGTCGACGTGCTGACCGGGACGCGGCTGACCGGCGCGGATCTGTACGGCAGCGGCGACGACGGCGGGGTGCGGGTCACCGTGGCGACCGCCCGCGGTGCGGAGCAGGTCCACGAGGTGGCGCGGCTGCTGGTCGCGGTCGGCAGGGAGCCGGTCACGGACGGGCTCGGCCTGGCCGCGGCGGGGCTCGCGACCGACGCCCGCGGCCATGTGGCGCCCGCCGACTGGGCGCGGCTGGAGACCGCGGTGCCCGGCGTCCATGTGGTCGGCGACCTGCTGCCGCCGCCGTCCCCGGGGCTCGCGCACGCCTCCTTCGCCGAGGGGCTGCTGGTCGCGGAGGTGCTGGCGGGCGGTGCGCCGCGGCCGATCGACTACCCGGCGGTGCCGCGGGTGACGTATTCGAGCCCGCAGACCGCCTCGGTGGGCCTGACCGAGCAGCAGGCACGCGACCGCGGGCTCGACGTGGTGGTGAACGCGATGCCGCTGACCGCGGTCGCCAAGGGCATGGTGCACGGGCAGGGCGGCAGCGTGAAGGTGGTCGCGACGCGCGGCGGCGGCCCGGTGCTCGGTGTCCACATGGTGGGACCGCATGTGTCGGAGATGATCGCGGAGAGCCAGCTCATCGTCGGCTGGGAGGCGGAGCCGGCCGACGTGGCGTGGCACATCCACCCGCATCCGACCCTGTCAGAGGCGGTCGGCGAGGTCTTCCTGACGCTGGCGGGCCGCGGGCTGCACCAGTCGGCGTGAGGGCCCGCCCGGATCGCGGCGAGTGAACTTCGTCTGAGCGGCCCGGTCGGCGGGCATGCATCAGCCCGGGACCGACTGTCGCGGACCGGACGGGAGATGTGCGTGCTGTTCGAAGTGTGGGCGCCCCTTGCCCAGCAGGTGGAGATCCTGATCGAAGAGCGCACCCACCGGCTCGACCCCGACCCGTGCCGCGAGGGCTGGTGGCACGCCGAGCTGCCCGCGCCGGCGGGCACCCGCTACGCGTACGTACTGGACGGCGGCCCGCCGCTGCCCGACCCGCGGTCGCGCCGGCAGCCCGACGGGCCCGACGGGCCGAGCGCGGTCGTGGACCACGACGACTTCGCCTGGTCGGCGCCCTGGCCGGGCCGCGGGCTGCCGGGGGCGGTCCTCTACGAGCTGCACGTGGGCACCTTCACCGCGGCGGGCACCTTCGACGCGGCCGCGGAACGGCTGCCGCACCTGGCCAGGCTCGGCATCACCCACATCCAGCTGATGCCCGTGTGCCCCTTTCCCGGCACCAACGGGTGGGGCTACGAAGGGGTGTCGCTGTGGGCGGTGCACGAACCCTACGGCGGCCCGGAGGCGATGAAGCGCTTTGTCGACGCGGCGCACCGGCACGGCCTGGGCGTGGTCCTCGACGTGGTGCACAACCACCTCGGCCCGTCGGGCAACCATCTGCCGCCGTTCGGCCCGTACTTCACCGACCGCCACCACACGCCCTGGGGCGACGCGGTGAACCTGGACGCGCCGGGCTCCGACGAGGTCCGCTCCTTCCTGGCCGGCAGCGCGCTGGCCTGGCTGCGGGACTACCGCCTCGACGGGCTGCGGCTCGACGCGGTCCACGCGCTGGTCGACACCCGCGCGCTGCACTTCCTCGAAGAGCTGTCCGTCGCCGTCGACGGGCTGTCGGCGGCCCTCGGCCGCCCGCTGTTCCTGATCGCCGAGTCCGACCTCAACGACCCGCGCACCACCGCCCCCCGCGAGGCCGGAGGCCTGGGCCTGCACGCCCAGTGGAACGACGACTTCCACCACGCCCTGCACACCGCGGTCACCGGCGAGGCCCAGGGCTACTACGCCGACTTCGCCGCGGCGGGACCCGCCGCGCTGGCCAAGACCCTCGGGCACGGCTTCTTCCACGACGGCAGCCACTCCTCCTTCCGCGGCCGCCATCACGGCCGCCCGCTGGACCCCAGCACCGTCCCCGGCCACCGGCTGGTCGGCTACGCGCAGACCCACGACCAGATCGGCAACCGGGCCACCGGCGACCGGCTCACCGTGCAGCAGCTCGCCGGCGCCGCGGCCCTCGTGCTGACGGCGCCCTTCACCCCGATGCTGTTCATGGGCGAGGAGTGGGGCGCGACGACCCCCTGGCAGTTCTTCACCGACCACCACGACCCGGAGCTGGGCGCGGCCATCACCCGCGGCCGGCGCCGCGAGTTCGCCGCCCACGGCTGGCCCGAGGACGATGTCCCCGACCCGCAGGACCCGGCCACCCGGGACCGCTCCTGCCTGGACTGGGCCGAGTCCGACAAGCCCGAGCACCGCGAACTGCTCGACTGGTACCGCGCCCTGATCGCCCTGCGCCGCTCCGAGCCCGCCCTGACCGACCCGCAGCTCGACGCCGTCACCGCGACCGCGGGCGGCCGTACGCTACGGGTGGCCCGCGGCCCTTTCCGTATCGTCGTGAACTTCTCCGACGCCCCGGCCCGGGTCCCGCTGAACGCCCCCTGCGACCTGGTGCTGGCCCGCCCCGGCTGCAAGATCCTGCCCGGCCCCTGCGTCCAGCTCCCGGCCCGCGGGGCAGCCGTCCTGCGCACCACAGGCGCTACGGTGGAAGAGTGACCACGACCCCGCCCTCCCCGCCCGCGGAACCGCTCGCCGACTGCGTGCTGTGCGGCGAGCCGACGGAACACCCGGCGAGCACCCGCGGTGCCACCTACTGCCCCGTCTGCGAGTGGCAGGAGGCCCAGCGCACCGCGTGCTCGGGTTAGGTCCTGAGCAGCGCGGCCCGGCTCGCCTCGACGTCGAAATCGGCCTTCGGGTAGTCGGGCCCGACCAGCTCCAGGTGTTCGAGCAGCAGCTTGGCGACCGCCCAGTTGCGGTACCACTTGCGGTCGGCGGGGACCAGATACCAGGGCGCGGTGTCGGTCGAGCAGCGGGTCAGGGCGGCTTCGTAGGCCTGCTGGTAGGCCGGCCACAGCCCGCGCTCGGCGATGTCGCCCTCGTTGAACTTCCAGTGCTTGGCCGGGTTGTCCAGCCGGGCCACCAGCCGCTCGCGCTGCTCCTCGTAGCCGATGTGCAGGAAGACCTTCACCACGGTGACGCCGTCGTCCGCGAGCGACTGCTCGAAGCGGTTGATCACGCCGTAGCGCCGGCTCCAGGTCGCCTGCGGCACCAGGTCCCGCACCCGGGTGATCAGCACGTCCTCGTAGTGCGAGCGGTCGAAGACGCCGATCTCGCCCGGGGCGGGCAGCGCCTTGCGGATCCGCCACAGGAACGGGTGCTGCGACTCCTCCGCGGTCGGCGCCTTGAAGGCCGTCACCCGCACCCCGGTCGGGTTCAGCCCGGCCGCCACATGCTTGACGGTGCCGCCCTTGCCCGAGGTGTCCATGCCCTGGAGCACCAGCAGCAGGCTCCGCGGGTCACCCGCGGTGCTCTGCGCGAACAGCCGCTCCTGCAGGTCGGCCAGCCGCTCGCGCACCTGCACCATCTCGGCCAGCGCCGCCGCCTTGCCGTCGGGACCGCCGGGCGTCGCCCGGGTGTCGTACTCCGCCAGGCTCACGCCGTCCTGCGGCACCCGCAGCTTCGCCCGCAGGCCGCCGTCCGCCTTCTCGCGCTTGTCCTTCTTGCCCATGCGCCGATCGTGCGCCCGTTCAGGCCGCCCCGCCAGCGTCATGCGGCCGCCCGGCGTCCCTGGCCAGCGCGGTCAGCCGGGACACCGCACGGAAATACTTCTTCCGGTATCCGCCGACCAGCAGCTCCGCCCCGAAGAGCCGGTCGAAGGGCACGCCCGAGGCCATCACGGGTATCTCCCGGTCGTAGAACCGGTCGGCGAGCACCACCAGGCGCAGCGCCGTCGCCTGGTCGGTGACCTCGCCCACCCCGCGCAGGAAGACCGCCTCGACCCCGTCGCACAGCGCCCCGTACCTGCTCGGATGCACCGCCGCCAGATGCGCGGCCAGCGCGTCGAAGTCGTCCAGCGCCGATCCCGGCGTCCGGAGCGCCGCCCGCAGCACCTCGTCGTCCGAGTACGGCTCGGGCGCCGCGGGCAGCCCTCGGTGCCGGTAGTCCACCCCGTCGATCCGGACACTGGTGAACCGGGCGGACAGGCCCTGGATCTCCCGCATGAAGTCCGCCGCGGCGAAACGCCCCTCCCCCAGCTTCCCCGGCAGCGTGTTCGACGTCGCCGCCAGCCGTACGCCCGCGTCCGCGAGCTTGCCCAGCAGCGTGCTGACCAGCACCGTGTCACCCGGGTCGTCCAGCTCGAACTCGTCGATGCACAGCAGCGAGTGGTCTTTCAGCGCCTGCACCGCCGGCTGGAAGCCCAGCGCCCCGACCAGGTTCGTCAGCTCCACGAACGTGCCGAACGCCTTGCGCTCCCTGGGCGCCGGCGTCGCATGCCACAACGAGGCCAGCAGATGCGTCTTGCCGACGCCGTAGCCGCCGTCCAGATACACCCCGCCGGCCGGGGGCGCCGGCTCCCGCCTGAACCACCCCCGCCGCGCCTGCGGCGCCTGCCGCTCCGCGAACGCCCTCAGCCGCGCCACAGCGGCGGCCTGGCTCGGCTGCGACGGGTCCGCCACGTACGTCTCGAACCGCACACCGTCGAACCGCGGCGGCGGCACCATCTCCTGGACCAGGCGCCCGACCTCGGGCTGCGGGCTGCGCCCGCTGAGGGCGACCGGTCTGATCAGGGCGGAAGACGACACGGCTCCTTAGCCTAATGCGTCCTCCCCGAGCCTGACGCCCCGGGTTCGCCGTCTCCCGCCCCCTGCGGGGGTACGCCACCATCGGCGACCGCACGCCCGTGCGTGGTTCCCCGCGCCTGCGGGGCGGGGTGTTGCCCGCCCTCCCCCATGCGGAGCCATGGGGGAGGGCGGGCAAGCGAACGGGCGGCCGAAAACAGCCCGTGGAAGACTGCTGGGCATGCGCCGCCTGCACCCCCCCGCCGGGAAGGCGGACCCCGACCTCACCACCCCCCACGGCCTGGCAGCCGCCTACGCGTACCCCGCCCCCACCACAAACCCCTACGTACGCGCGAACATGGTCGCCTCACTCGACGGCTCCGCCCACGCCGACGGCAAGTCCGCCCCCCTCTCCTCCCCCGCCGACATGCGCGTCTTCGGCACGCTCCGCGCCCTCGCGGACGCGATCGTCGTCGGCGCGGAGACCGTGCGCCAGGAGGGCTACCGCCCGGCCAAGGCCCGTAAGGACTTCGCCGAGCAGCGCGCCGCCCAAGGCCAGTCGCCGGCCCCGGTGATCGCGGTGGTGAGCCGCCGGCTCGACCTGGACTTCGACGCGCCGCTGTTCAGGGAGCCGGCAGTGCCGACGGTGGTGCTGACGGGCGGCACGGCGCCCGAGGAGCGGCTCGCCGCGGCACGCGCGGCCGGCGCCCGGGTGGTGCTGGCCGGGGAGGACGGCGTGGACCCGGCCCGCGCGGTCGCGGAACTGGCCGCGCTGGGCCACACCCGCCTGCTGCACGAAGGCGGCCCCCGCCTGCTGGCGCAGTTCGCGGCGGCCGGCGTGCTGGACGAGCTGTGCCTGACGGTGGCGCCGCTGCTGGTGGGCGGTGACGCGCCCCGCGTCATGAACGGCCCCGCGGTGCCCGCGGGGCCGTCCCGCTTCGTGCCGCTGTCCGTCCTTGAGGAGGACGGCTTCCTCTTCACCCGTTATGTCCGCGCCTGAGCGGATGGCGCACGACCGGGGCAAGGATGAGCCGCAAAAAACCGGATTCCGTCGTTCCGCTTGGCGCCGCTCGGGAACACTTACCCCGGTGCCCTGTGAAGATCGGGGCAGGATTGTCTGCACAGCGGCCGAGTGGCCTGCGAGAGAGCCCGCGAGAAGCGCGAGAAAGAAGGACGCGTCCGTGTTCACGACCGTACTCATGATCGAGAAGCCGCTCGCTTCGGCGGACGTGGAGCTGATCACGACCCTGCACGGCGAGGAGCCGGTCTCCTTCGTGGTGCTGATGCAGCCCAGGGGCGACCAGGACCGATTGCTGCGGGCGGTGGACGACGTGGCGCTCGGCTATCTGGAGGAAGCGGCCAGGGAGAACGAGGTGCCGGAGGGCGACGAGGCCCTCCAGCCCGCCGAGCGCGCGCTGGTGCACTCGATCGCGGCGCTGCACGCGGCCGGCGCCCAGGCGGTCGGCGAGATCGTCCAGCGGCACCCGCTGGACGCGCTGCGGACGGTGGTGGAGCGGACCGGCGCCGACGAGGTCATCGTGCTGACGGCGCCGCATTTCGTGGAGGAGTTCTTCCACCGCGACTGGACCTCCCGCGCCCGGCACAAGGTGGGCGTCCCGGTGCTCAAGCTGTTCGCCCAGCAGGACGTCGGCGAGGAGCCGAGCCGGGGACAGGTCCAGGAGTGAGGGCCGGGGGCCGCGGGCAGTGCGAGAATCGGCTGACCCGTCAACGGCTCACCCCTTTGGAGATCCGCGTATGAGCCCGTCCGTTCCGCCCACCATGGACCGACCGCACTTCATCGGTATCGGCGGCGCCGGGATGTCAGGGGTCGCGAAGATCCTCGCGCAGCGCGGGGCGCGGGTGGCGGGCAGTGACTCGCGCGAGTCGGGGACGGTAGCGGCGCTGCGCGCGCTGGGCGTGACCGTGCACACCGGGCACGACGCCGCGCACCTGGCGCAGGATGCCACCGCGGTGGTCGTCTCCAGTGCGATCAGGCCGGAGAATCCGGAGCTGGCGGCGGCCCGCGAGCGCGGGGTGCCCGTGGTGCACCGCAGCGACGCGCTGGCCGCGCTGATGGAGGGCACCCGGCCGATCGCGGTGGCCGGCACGCACGGCAAGACGACGACCACCTCGATGCTGGCGGTCGCGCTGACGGCGCTCGGCATGGACCCGTCGTACGCGATCGGCGGCGACCTGGACGCGCCCGGGTCCAACGCCCACCACGGCGGCGGGGAGGTCTTCGTCGCCGAGGCGGACGAGAGCGACCGCAGCTTCCACACGTACGCCCCCGAGGTGGCGATCGTGCTGAACGTGGAGCTGGACCACCACGCCAACTACGCCTCGCTGGAGGATATCTACGACTCCTTCGAGACCTTCGTCGGCAAGGTGCGGCCGGGCGGCACCCTGGTGGTCTCGGCCGACCAGCCGGGCGCGGTGGAGCTGACCTCGCGGGTGCGGGACATCGGGGGCCTGCGGATCGTCACGGTCGGCGAGTCGGAGGGCGCCGACGTGCGGGTGGTGAAGATCAACCCGCGCGGGCTGACCAGTGAGGTCACCGTGCTGCTCGACGGCCGGATGATGACCTTCACGGTGTCGGTCCCCGGCAGGCACTACGCGCTCAACGCGGTCGCCGCGCTGGCGGCCGGCATCGCGCTCGGGGCGCCGGCCCGGAATCTGGCGTCGGCGCTGGCGAAGTACACCGGGGTGAGGCGGCGGCTGCAGCTCAAGGGCGAGGCGGCCGGCGTGCAGGTGATCGACTCCTACGCGCACCACCCGACCGAGATGGCCGCCGACCTGGAGGCGATCCGCGGCGCGGCGGAGGGCGGCCGGGTGCTGGTGGTCTTCCAGCCGCACCTCTTCAGCCGCACCCGGGAGCTGGGCGCGGAGATGGGGGGCGCCCTCGCGCTGGCCGACGCCTCGGTGGTGATGGACATCTACCCGGCGCGCGAGGACCCGATCCCGGGGGTGACCAGCGCGGTGATCATCGACGCCGCGAGGGCCGCGGGCGCCGACGTGACGGCCGAGTCCGACCGGGACGCGGTGCCCGAGGCGGTGGCAGGAATGGCGAAGCCCGGTGATCTCGTTCTCACTATGGGAGCGGGTGACGTGACCGACCTCGGACCACGGATTCTCGCCCGTCTCGGCAGCTGAGAGGACCTCCATGTCGTATGAAGTGAACAAGACCGACGAGCAGTGGCGCGAGGAGCTGTCACCGCAGGAGTACGCGGTCCTGCGCAAGGCCGGCACCGAGCGTCCCTTCACCGGCGAGTACACCGACGTCAAGACCGAGGGCGTGTACGGGTGCCGGGCGTGCGGCGCCGAGCTGTTCCGTTCCGACACGAAGTTCGAGTCGCACTGCGGCTGGCCGTCCTTCTACGACCCGGCCGACAGTGACGCCGTCGAGCTGATCGAGGACCGCACCATGGGCATGGTGCGGGTGGAGGTGCGCTGCGCGACCTGCGGCTCGCACCTCGGCCATGTCTTCGAGGGCGAGGGCTACGGCACCCCGACCGACCAGCGCTACTGCATCAACTCGATCTCCCTGCGGCTCAGCCCGAAGGAATAGCGGCATGGGTGGGCCCCCGTACCCCGCGGTACGGGGGCCCACCCATGTGCCGGGCCGCGGGGCGGTGGCAGACTTGGCCCGTGACCAGCCCTTTCCAGCACCGTGCCGCAGAGCGGGACGCGGCACCGCAGTTCGTCCTGCCCCTCGTGGTGCGCATCGAGCGGGACGCGCCGCCGCCGCGCACCGACGCGCTGGAGACGGCCGCCCGCGCCGTACTGACCCTGCTGTCCGACGAGCGGGCCACCGCCGAGGACGGCGAGTGGGCGCAGGCGGTGCGTGACTGGCAGGACGCCAGGATCAGGAAGGTCGTACGGCGGGCGCGGGGCGCGGAATGGCGCAAGGCCGCGGCGCTGCCCGGCATCACCGTGACCGGGCGGGCCGCCGAGGTCCGGGTCTTCCCGCCGGTGCCGCTGGACGGCTGGCCGAAGGACCTGGCCAAACTCCAGGTGTCGGGCACCGAGTTGGACGACCCCGAGCCGGTGGCCGCGCCGCCGGAGGGGGTGCCGGTGCTGTGGACCAACCCGGACCTGACGATGTCGGCGGGCAAGGCGATGGCCCAGGCCGGGCACGGGGCCCAGCTCGCCTGGTGGGAGCTGGACGCCGCCGAGCGGGCGGCCTGGACCGCGGCGGGCTTCCCGCTGGCGGTCCGCACCCCCGCGCCGGACGAGTGGGCGCGGCTCACCGCGACGGCCCTCCCGGTCGTGCGGGACGCCGGCTTCACCGAGATCCCCCCGGGCTCCCCGACGGTCGTCGCCGACCACCCCGACCTGCGGCGGGCATAGGGCCGCGCGCCGGTGGGGCGTGCGGTCAGGCCAGACCGGCGACCAGGTCGGCGACCGGGCGGCGGCGGCCGGTGTAGAAGGGGACCTCCTCGCGGACGTGCATGCGGGCCTCGGAGGCGCGCAGGTGCCGCATGAGGTCGACGATGCGGTACAGCTCGTCCGCCTCGAAGGCGAGGATCCACTCGTAGTCGCCGAGCGAGAAGGACGCGACGGTGTTGGCGCGGACGTCGGGGTAGCCGCGGGCCAGCTTGCCGTGGTCGGCGAGCATGCGGCGGCGGTCCTCGTCGGGCAGCAGGTACCAGTCGTACGAGCGCACGAAGGGGTAGACGCTGACGAAGTCGCGGGGCGTCTCGTCGGCGAGGAAGGCCGGCACGTGCGACTTGTTGAACTCGGCCGGGCGGTGCAGCGCCATGTTCGACCACACCGGCTCCAGCGCGCGGCCCAGCCGGGTGCGGCGGAAGAGGTTGTACGCCTCCTGCAGCGCCTCCGCGGTCTCCGCGTGCCACCAGATCATCAGGTCGGCGTCGGCCCGCAGGCCGGAGACGTCGTAGGTGCCGCGGATCGTCACGTCCTTGGCGCCGAGCTGGTCGAACAGCTCCTGGACCTCGTCCGCGTACCCGGTGCGGTCCTCGGGCAGCGGGGCGCGCAGCCGGAAGACCGACCACAGCGTGTAGCGGATGACCTCGTTGAGGTCCTTGGCCTTCTTGCCCGCGTTGGCGGACTTGGCGTGCGCCACGGCGTCCGCGGCGGCGGAGTCGAGGGCGTGGTCGGCAGTCGAGTCGGTCATGCGGCTATTCTCCCGCGCCGTCCTCGGCGCGCTCGACCAGGGTCCCCAGCACCTCGGCGGCCGCGCGGTGCCCGCTGCCGACGCAGGCGGGGATGCCCACGCCGTCGTAGGGGGCGCCGCAGACCGCGAGGCCGGGGAGCTTGGCGACCTGCTCGCGGATACGCGCGACGCGGTCGACGTGGCCGACCGGATACTGCGGCAGGCCGCCCTCCCAGCGGGTGACGCGGGCGGCGACCGGTGCGGCCCGCAGGCCGACCGCCTCCCCCAGGTCCTCGCGGGACAGCCGGACCAGGTCGGTGTCGTCCCAGGCGAGGTCCGCCTCGTCGCCGTGGCGGCCGACCGAGGTGCGCAGCACCACCGTGTCGCCGCCGGCCGCGTCCTGCCAGCCCCACTTGCGGCTGGAGAAGGTCGAGGCCTTGATCGTACGGCCGTCGACCGGCGGGACGAGGAAGCCGCTGGACCACGGCAGCCGGTTCAGGTCGGCGCGGCGGAAGGCCATGGTGACCAGCGCCATGCTCGCGTAGTCGATGCTGCCCAGGTCGGCCGCGGCGGCCGGCGACTCGGCTCCGAGCAGCCGGGCGGCGACGGGCGCGGGGGCGGCGAGGACCACGGCGTCGGCGTCGACGGCGCGGTCGTCGAGGCGGACCTGCCAGCCGTGCGGCCCGGTCCTGCGCAGCTCGCGCACCGGCGCGGAGGTCTCGATGGTGACGCCGGCGGCCCGGCAGGCGTCGGCGACGGCGAGCGGCAGCCGGCCGATGCCGCCGCGGATGCCGTTGAAGACCGGTCCGGTGCCGGCCCCGGCGGCGGCCTTGGCCTGGACCGAGCGGGCGGCCTCGATCAGCGAGCGCCGGCCGCGGGCCGCGGCGTAGAGCTGGGGGACGGCGGCGCGCAGCGAAATCTCGTACGCGTTCCCGGCGTAGACGCCGCCGAGCAGCGGCTCCACCAGCCGGTCGACGACCTCGCGGCCGAGGCGGGCGGCGACGAAGGCGCCGACGGCCACATCGCCGCCGATCCCGGTGCGCGGCAGGACGTGGTCGAGCGGCAGCCGGGCGAGGCCCGCGGCGGAGAGCACCCCGGAGGCGGCGAGCGGGCCCAGGTCGCCGGGCACGCCCATCACATGGCCCTTGGGCATGGGGCGCAGCCTGCCGCGGGTCCACAGGGCGGCGCCGAGCACGGCGGGCGGCTCCAGGTCGTCGCCGAGGCCGACCTCGCGGGCCAGCCCGACCGCTTCCGGGCGGCGGGCCAGAATCGATTCGGCACCGAGGTCGACCGGCACTCCGGCGATCTCGTCCGCGTGCAGCTTGCCGCCGAGCCGGGCGGAGGCCTCCAGGAGCGTCACCCGGACGCCCGCGCCGGCCAGCCGGTGGGCGGCGGCCAGGCCCGAGATGCCGCCGCCGATCACCACCACATGTCGCCCCGCGGGTCCTGCCTGGGGTCCCGCTGCCCGGTCGCGGGCGGCTGCCTGGTCCGTGCCGCTGTGCGTGTGGCTCATACGTCCACTGTCTCAGACTCCGGATCGAGTTCCGACCGTGACGCCTTCGGTACCGCGGAGCGGCAACGTGACGGCGGGGTCGTCCGTCCAACCGACGGCATGACACAACGGCCCTTGTTCTTGGGGGGATTTGAGATGAGACCCAGCACAAGACCCAGCAGAAGACGCAGTGCAGGACCCGGTGCGGGACCTGCCGCGGGACCTGAGGGAGGACCCGCGGCGGAACCCGCTGCCGGGCGGCGCGTGCCCGGGGCCCGCCGCCACCGGCGCGGCGCCGCCGCCTTCGCGGCACTGCTGCTCGCCGGCGCCCTCGGCGTCGCCGGGTGCAGCGCGTCCGACAACGCGTCCGACGGGGACAAGGCGGCCGCCCCGGCGGACGGCGCCCGCAGCGCGCCGCAGGCCGGCTCGACGGGCGGCGACAGCGGCGGTGGCGGCAGCGCGGACAGCGGCGCCGTGGCGGAAGGTACGGCGCCGAGCGCGCCGGCCGCCGGGAAGGGCGGCAAGACGCCGTCGCTCGCCCCGAAATACCTGGTGCGCACCGCGGAGCTGAGTGTGCGCACCCCGCACGTGGAGGACGCGTTGCAGCAGGCCAGGACGCTGGTCGCCGGTGTGGGCGGCTACTCCGGCGACGAGGACACGGCGGTGGACGCGGCGGGCCACGCCACGTCCACGATCCAGCTGCGGGTGCCGCCGGCGGCGTACGACAAGCTGCTCGACGACCTCGCCGGGCTCGGCACCCTGCTGGGGCGCAAGGTGAGCGTGGACGACGTCACCAGCCAGGTGGTGGACGTGCAGAGCCGGGTGAAGTCGCAGCAGGCCAGCGTCGACCGGGTGCGCAAGCTGATGGACCAGGCGTCGGGGCTCACCGACGTGGTGTCGCTGGAGAGCGAACTGAGCACCCGCGAGGCCGCGTTGGAGGCGCTGGAGGCCCAGCAGGCGTCGCTGCGGGCGCAGGCGGACCTGGCCGCGGTGACGCTGCGGCTGAGCGAGCCGCCGGTGAAGGCGGTGGTGCACAAGCCGGTGGTGAAGAAGGTGCACAAGGACGGCTTCTGGAAGACGGTCGGCAAGGCCCTCGGCGGCGGCTGGCACGCCCTCTACGTGAGCGTGCGGCTCGTGCTGGTCGTCCTGGCGGCGGTACTGCCCTTCCTGGCGGTCGGGGCACTGACCTGGGCGGTCGTCCTGCTGGTGCACCGGCGGTGGCCGCGGACCGCGCCGGCCGCGCCGCCGCGGCGGCCCGGATCGCGGCTGCCGCAGCACCCGCCGGTGCCCGAACCGCGGCAGGACCCGCCCGCGCGGGCGTCGCAGGGGGCCGCGGTGCCGCCCGCGCCCGCTGCTCCGTCGGCCGAGCCGCCGGCGGAGCAGGAGCCGCCGGCCTGACCGGCGGCCGGGCGCTCAGGCCGTCTGCGTGGTGCGGTGGACGAATTCCACCAGGCGGCTGAGGGCGTCCGGGTCCATGGTGGGCAGGACGCCGTGGCCGAGGTTGAAGATGTGGCCGGTGCCGGCCGCGGCCGCGGCGTCCAGCACCTCACGGGTCTTCGCCTCGACGGCCGCGGTCGGGGCGAAGAGCACCGCCGGGTCGAGGTTGCCCTGCAGGGCCTTGCCTGGCCCGACCCGGCGCGCGGCCTCGTCCAGCGGCACCCGCCAGTCGACGCCCACCACGTCGGCGCCCGCCTGGCCCATCAGGCCGAGCAGCTCGCCGGTGCCGACGCCGAAGTGGATGCGGGGCACCCCGTATCCGGCGACGGCGTCGAAGACCTTCGCCGAGGACGGCATCACGTAGCGCCGGTAGTCGGCGGGCGACAGCGCGCCGACCCAGGAGTCGAAGAGCTGCACCGCGCTGGCGCCGGCCTCGATCTGCACCTTCAGGAAGGCCGAGGTGATGTCCGCGAGCCGGTCGAGCAGGTCGCGCCACAGCTCGGGGTCGCCGTACATCAGGGCCTTGGTGCGCTCGTGGTTGCGGGACGGGCCGCCCTCCACGAGGTAGCTGGCCAGTGTGAAGGGGGCGCCGGCGAAGCCGATGAGCGGGGTGGCGCCCAGCTCGGCGGTGAGCATGCCGACGGCCTCGGTCACATAGCCGACGTCGGTGGGCTCCAGGTCGCGCAGCCTGGCCAGGTCCTGCCGGGTGCGGATCGGGTCCGCGACGACCGGCCCGACGCCCGGCTTGATGTCCAGGTCGACGCCGATCGCCTTGAGCGGCACCACGATGTCGCTGTAGTAGATCGCCGCGTCCACCCGGTGCCGCCTGACGGGCTGCAGGGTGATCTCGGTCACCAGCTCGGGCCGCGTGCACGATTCGAGCATCGGGATGCCCTCACGCAGCTTGAGGTACTCGGGCAGGGACCGCCCGGCCTGCCGCATGAACCACACGGGGGTGTGCGGCACCGGTTCGTTCCGGCAGGCACGGATGAAAGGGGAAGCAGCGGTCTGCTGGTGCGCACTCACAACCGGCATCCTCCCACGGCGGCGCGGGCACCCAGTTCCGGGGCCTCGGGTGTTGTTGCGCACGCGAGGGGCGCCGGCGCCCTAGTCTTCCGGGCATGGCAGCGGTACATGGGCAACTCGGCGAGGACGACGGGGTCCCCTTTCCCTTTCGGCATGCGGTGGAAGCCCTGCGGGGGGCGCGGGTGCGGTCCGAAGTGCGGATCGAGGAGGTGACGGCGCCGCGCCGGCTGGCCTCGTACGCCTACGCGCTGGAGGCCACGGTGGTGGCCGACGGCGAGGAGCTGGCCGACGGGCGGGTGGTGGTGCTGCACGAACCGGCCGGCCACGACGCCTGGCACGGCACCTTCCGGCTGGTGACGCTGGCCAGGGCCGACCTGGAGCCGGAGATGGCCGGCGACCCGCTGCTGCCCGAGGTGAGCTGGTCCTGGCTGACCGGCGCGCTGGCCGCCCGCGGCGCCGACCACGACGAGCCGAGCGGTACGGTCTCGCGCGCGTCCTCGCACTTCTTCGGCGGCCTCGCCGACCGGCCTGACGAGACCAGGATCGAGCTGCGCGCCTCGTGGTCGCCGCGGGAGCGGCCCGGCGGGCTGATCGACGTGACGGCCCATCTGGCGGCCTGGTGCGATCTGCTGTGCACCTGCGCGGGCCTGCCGCCCGCCGAGGGCACCGACGCGTCGGTACGCGGTACGGCCGGGGTGGTGCCGCTGCCGAAGCGGCGCACCTGACTGACGGGCCGACAGCCCCGGGTGCCGCACGGCGGCGCCCGGGGCACAGCTGTGCCCTGCCTGCTCTGGCGTTCGATCGGCCGTCCGATTTGCCGGAAATAATGCTCAATAAATCGTGATCTTTCCCTAAAGCCCGGAGCAATTGCTGCCGAAGGAAGTGATGACCATTCCAGTCCCCTTTGCCACAGGAGGCCCGGTGTCCGTTCTTCTCGAGCAGCCCACGAGCCTGGTCGCCTACCGTCCCAGCAAGCCGACGGCCATGGTCGTCGTAGCCGACCCCCGCGTCCGCTCCACTGTCACCCGACACCTGTGGGCTCTCGGAGTTCGCGATGTGATCGAGGCCTCGTCGATCGCCGAGGCCCGGCCCCGGGTCGGTAACCCCCGCGACATCTGCGTCGCCGACGTCCATCTCCCCGACGGTTCCGGCCTGACCCTGCTCGCCGAGACCCGCGCGGCCGGCTGGCCCAACGGCCTCGCGCTCTCCGCCGCCGACGACATCGGCGCGGTACGCAACGCCCTCGCGGGCGGCGTCAAGGGCTACGTCGTGACCGGTACGCGCAACAGCCCCGGCTCCATGGCCGGCCGCCCCGGCCTCGCCCCCCTCGGCGCCACCGCTGCGCGCATGCAGCGCCGCCCCCCCGGCGCCAACGGCCATCCTGGCAGCGGTTACCGGGAGCTGTCGGGGCGCGAGGTGGAGGTGCTCCGGCTCGTCGCCGAGGGCCAGTCCAACAAGGCGATCGGCGTCTCCATGGGCCTGTCGGCCCTGACCGTCAAGAGCCACCTGGCCCGTATCGCCCGCAAGCTCGGCACGGGTGACCGCGCCGGCATGGTCGCGGTCGCGCTCCGCACGGGCATCATCCACTGACCCCTCCGGGGGCGGAACGTTCCGCCCCCACCTCCGCCACTCCCTGCGGGGGGCTGTTCCGGACTCCACAGTCGCGCTGCGTGGGGGCTTGTCGCGCAGTTCCCCGCGCCCCTGGGCGCGTGCCTCCTCCTGTTGCGTTCACAGTTGCGGTCCGCTGTGGCCGGCCGCGCAGTTCCCCGCGCCCCTTTGGGCCCGCGTCCTCCTGCGCCCAGGCGGTTGACTCTGGCAGGGGCTGGGCTCCGCGCAGAGGGCACGCGTTTTTCAGGGGCGCGGGGAACTGCGCGACAAGCCGTCCGCCGGGGGAAGGGCCCGGGAAAGGGGGCGGGGGCACCCCGGGAGGGACGAGGGAACCCCCGGAGGGCGTGGCACGGGTAGCCTTGACAGGTGACCGACGCCAGAGAGACCGCAGCCCCGGAAGAAGAGGCGGCGCCGGTTCCGCTGCTGGACCCGCGCGAGGGCATCCCGCCGGTGACCGCGGACCCCGAGGCTCTCAAGGAAGTCGTCGCGGCCTTCGCCGCGGGTTCGGGCCCCGTCGCCGTCGATGCCGAGCGCGCCTCCGGCTACCGCTACGGGCAGCGGGCCTACCTGGTCCAGCTGCGCCGCACCGGAGCAGGGACCGCGCTGATCGACCCCGTCGGGTGTCCCGACCTGTCCTCGCTGGACGCCGCGCTGCACGGCACCGAGTGGGTGCTGCACGCCGCCACCCAGGACCTCCCGTGCCTCGCGGAGCTCGGCATGCGTCCCACCTCGCTGTTCGACACCGAGCTGGCCGGGCGGCTGGCCGGCTTCCCGCGGGTCGGGCTCGGCGCGATGGTCGAGCAGGTGTTGGGCTTCGCCCTGGAGAAGGGCCATTCCGCGGTCGACTGGTCCACGCGCCCGCTGCCCGAGCCGTGGCTGCGGTATGCCGCGCTGGACGTCGAACTGCTGGTCGACCTGCGCGACGCGCTGGAGGAGGAGCTGCGCACCCAGGGAAAGCTGGAGTGGGCGCTCCAGGAGTTCGCGGCGATCGCCGCGGCCCCGCCGCCGGCTCCCCGGGTGGACCCGTGGCGCCGCACGTCGGGCATGCACAAGGTGCGCAGGCGGCGCCAGATCGGCGTGGTGCGCGAGCTGTGGCTGGCCCGCGACCGTGCCGCCCGGGAGCGGGACGTCTCGCCGGGCCGGGTGCTGAGCGACGCGGCGATCGTGGCCGCCGCGCTGGAGAGTCCGCCGAATGTGCACGCGCTGGCCGCGCTGCCCGGTTTCGGGCACCGGATGGGCCGCCGCCAGCTCGACCAGTGGCAGGCGGCGGTGGACAAGGCCCGCGGCCTTCCCGAGCGGGAGCTGCCGCAGCCGACGGCCGCGTACACCGGGCCGCCCCCGCCGCGCGCCTGGGCGGACAAGGACCCGGCTGCCGCCGCCCGCCTGTCGGCGGCGCGCGCCGCGGTCACCGGCCTGGCGGAGGAGCTGAACCTCCCGCAGGAGAACCTGATCACGCCGGACACCGTCCGCCGGGTCTGCTGGTCGCCGCCGGGCGACCGCTCGGCCGAGGCGGTCGCCGCCGCGCTGGCCGAGCTGGGCGCCCGCCCGTGGCAGATCGGGCTGACGTCGCCGCTGCTGGCCGAGTCCCTCACGGCCCGCCCGCCGACGGCGGAGTAGCCCCTTTCCGTGTGACCTACGCCGCTTCCCCGAGTTGAACTGTCCCCAACGGTTACCCGCGAGTAGCATGACCGTGAGTCGCGTTCACCCTTCGTGGTGCGCGCCCTCGTTCACCATCCCCCCGGGTGGGTGAGCGAGCCAAAGGGCGCGCCGGTGTCGAAAGGGAGAACGCGCGGAGGCCCCCGAGGAACGAGGGGGTCGAGCACGATCGACTGTCGGCACCGGGTCAAAAGCGCCCGGAGGCGAGCGAACACAAAAAAAGGGAGTACCTCGTGCCCCGTACTGCGAGGGACGTCGTCTTCGTCGACGGCGTCCGTACCCCGTTCGGCAAAGCGGGCCCGAAGGGCATTTACCACGAGACCCGCGCCGACGACCTGGTGATCAAGTGCATCCGGGAGCTGCTGCGGCGCAATCCTGACCTCGACCCGGCCCGTGTCGACGAGGTCGCCGTCGCCGCGACGACGCAGATCGGCGACCAGGGGCTGACCCTGGGGCGTACCGCGGGCATCCTGGCCGGGCTGCCGACGACCGTGCCCGGGTTCTCGATCGACCGGATGTGCGCCGGTGCGATGACCGCGGTGACGACGACGGCCGGCGGGATCGCGTTCGGCGCCTACGACGTGGTGGTCGCGGGCGGTGTCGAGCACATGGGGCGGCACCCGATGGGCGAGGGCGTGGACCCGAACCCGCGGTTCGTCTCGGAGAAGCTCGTGGACGAGTCCGCGATGTTCATGGGCATGACCGCGGAGAACCTGCACGACCGCTTCCCCCGGCTGACCAGGGCGCGGGCCGACGAGTTCGCGGTCCGCAGCCAGGAGAAGGCCGCGAAGGCGTACGCCAACGGCCGGATCCAGCAGGACCTGGTGCCGATCGCGGTCCGCCGCACCAATGCCGAGGCCGGTGAGACCGGCTGGGGCCTGGCGACCGCTGACGAGCCGATGCGCCCCGGCACCACGCTGGAGCAGCTGGCCGGGCTCAAGACGCCCTTCAGGCCGCACGGCCGGGTCACCGCGGGCAACGCGGCGGGGCTCAACGACGGTGCGACGGCCTCGCTGCTCGCCGCCGAGGACGTCGCCGGGGAACTGGGCCTGCCGGTGCGGATGCGCCTGGTGTCCTACGCCTTCGCGGGTGTCGAGCCGGAGGTGATGGGCATCGGCCCGATCCCGGCGACCGAGAAGGCGCTCGCCAAGGCGGGCCTGGGCATCGAGGACATCGGGCTCTTCGAGGTCAACGAGGCCTTCGCCGTCCAGGTGCTCTCGCTGCTCGACCACTACGGCATCGCCGACGACGACCCGCGGGTCAACCAGTACGGCGGCGCCATCGCCTTCGGCCACCCGCTGGCCTCCTCCGGGGTGCGGCTGATGACGCAGCTGGCCCGGCAGTTCGAGGAGCAGCCGCAGGTGCGCTACGGCATCACCACGATGTGTGTCGGCTTCGGCATGGGCGGCACCGTCGTCTGGGAGAACCCCCACTGGAGCGGAGCGGCCATCCAGCACAGCGACGGGAGCGGCAAGTGAGCACCACCACCGAACTTCTCAAGGGTGCGGCCGAGCTTTTCCCCGGCGAGGTCGTCACAGCCGCCCAGGTGCGGCACATCGACCTGCCCGGCGCGGGCCGCTTCGCGCTGATCACGCTGGACAACGGGCTGGACCACACCAAGCCGACCACCTTCGGCCCGCAGTCGCTCGCCAACCTGAACACGGCGATCGACCAGGTCGAGAAGGAGGCGGCGGACGGCGCGATCACCGGCGTCGGCATCACCGGCAAGCCCTTCATCTTCGCGGTGGGCGCCGACCTCAAGGGCGTGGAGCTGCTGGGGCGGCACGAGGACGCGCTGGCCATCGGCAAGGGCGGCCACGACGTCTTCAGGCGGCTGTCCTCGCTGGCCGTGCCGACCTTCGCCTACTACAACGGCGCGGCCATGGGCGGCGGCGTCGAGGTCGGCCTGCACTGCACCTACCGCACGGTCTCCGCGTCGGTGCCGGCCTTCTCGCTGCCCGAGGTCTTCCTCGGCCTGGTGCCCGGCTGGGGCGGCTGCGCGCTGCTGCCGAACCTGATCGGCGCCGACCGCGCGGTCACCGTGATCATCGAGAACTCGCTGAACCAGAACCGCCAGCTCAAGGGCGCCCAGGTCTTCGAGCTGGGCATCGCCGACGCGCTGTTCGAGGCGGCGGACTTCCTGGAGCAGTCGCTGGCGTGGACCGCGGCGGTGCTCAAGGGCGAGATCGAGGTCGTACGCCCCGAGGTGGACCGCGGCGACGCGTGGGACCAGGCCGTGGAGCGCGGGCGCTTCGTCGCCGACGGCAAGGTGCACGGCGCGGCCCCCGCGGCCTACCGGGCGCTGGACATCATCGCGGCGGCCAAGGACGGCGACCTGGCGCGGGGCTTCGACGCCGAGGACGCGGCGCTGGCCGACCTGATCATGGGCGGCGAGCTGCGCAGCGGCATCTACGCCTTCAACCTGGTGCAGCGGCGCGGCAAGCGCCCGGTCGGCGCCCCCGACAAGGCGCTGGCCAGGCCCGTGTCCAAGGTCGGCGTGGTCGGCGCGGGGCTGATGGCCTCGCAGCTGGCGCTGCTGTTCGTGCGCCGCCTCGAAGTGCCCGTGGTGCTGACCGACATCGACCAGGCGCGTATCGACAAGGGCGTGGCCTACGTCCACGGCGAGATCGACAAGCTGCTCGCCAAGGGCAGGCTCGGCCAGGACGCGGCGAACCGCTACAAGGCGCTGGTGACCGGGCACCTCGACAAGGCCGCGGCCTTCGGTGACGCGGACTTCGTCATCGAGGCGGTCTTCGAGGAGATGGGCGTCAAGCGCCAGGTCTTCGCGGAGCTGGAGGCGGTGGTGCGCCCTGACGCGATCCTGGCCACGAACACCTCCTCGCTGTCGGTGACCGAGATGGCCGCGAAGCTCGACCACCCGGAGCGGGTGGTGGGCTTCCACTTCTTCAACCCGGTCGCGATCCTGCCGCTGCTGGAGATCGTCCGCGGTGAGGGCACCGACGACCCGTCGCTGGCGACCGCCTTCGCGGTGGCCAAGAAGCTGCGCAAGACCGCGGTGCTGGTCAAGGACGCGCCGGCTTTCGTCGTCAACAGGATCCTGACCCGCTTCATGGGCGAGATCCAGAACGTCATCGACGAGGGCACCCCGGTCGCGGTCGCCGAGAAGGCGATCGAGCCGCTGGGCCTGCCGATGTCCCCGCTGGTGCTGCTGGAGCTGGTCGGCCCCGCCATCGGCCTGCACGTCTCGCAGACGCTGCACGGCGCCTTCCCCGACCGCTTCACGGTCTCGGAGAACCTGGCGGCGGTCGTCAAGGCCGGCAAGCGCGGCTTCTACGTCTACGACTCGGGCCGCCCCGAGCTGGACCCGGAGGTCACGGCGCTGCTCAAGCAGGGCGACCGCGTGCTGACCGAGGCGCAGGTGCGGGAGCGGGTGCTCGACGCGGTCGCGCAGGAGATCGGACTGATGCTGGACGAGGGCGTGGTCGCCGAGGCGCAGGACATCGACCTGTGCCTGATCACCGGCGCCGGCTGGCCCTTCCACCTGGGCGGTGTGACCCCCTACCTGGACCGTGAGGGCGTCTCGCAGCGGGTGAACGGCAAGCCGTTCCTGGCTCCGGGTGTCGCGAGCGTCCCGGCCTGACCCGGGCGCGGGTGAGGGGGCGGGGCCGTCAGCGGCCCCGCCCCCCTTCCGCGTCCCGGCTCAGCCCTGCGGCCGGCCCGCGGACGCGGGGGCGGCGAGCAGGGCCACCGTCAGATCGCGGACCAGCGACTTGCGTTCGTAGTCGTCCAGCTCCACCAGGCCGCGCTCGGCGATCCCGCGCAGGGTGTCGGACACCGCGGTCAGCACGCCGTCCAGCACCGCCCTGCGCTGCCTGGCCTCCAGCGACGCGATCCTGGCCCGGCGCATCGCCGCCGCGACCTCGGGGGCGTAGTCCAGCCGGACCGGGGTCACCGAGAAGACCTCGACCCCCGCCTCGCGCACCGCGCCGGCCACCAGGCGCCCCAGCTCGTCGCCGAGCCGGTCGCAGTCCCGCAGCGTGACCGCGTCACCGCGGAAGTCGTCCACCGGGTGCCTGGACACCGCACGGGCGATCGCCGCCTCGACCTCCTCGCGCAGCAGCCGGGTGCAGTCGTCCACCGCGAAGGCGGCCCGCGCCGTCTCCCTGATCCGCCACACCAGCAGCACCGTGACCTGGACCGGGGTGCCGTGGGCGTCGACCGCGTCGATCGGGCGGCTGCGCCAGTGCCGCAGCGACACGTCCATCGGGCGCCGCCGCAGCAGCGGGCTGATCCACAGCAGCCCGGTGCGGCGGACCGTGCCGCGGTAGCCGCCGTGCCGGGTGAGCACCAGGACCCTGCCGGGCCGGCCGCGGGTCAGCCCGCAGGCCGCCAGCGCGGCGACGGCGCCGATCAGCACCAGCCCGCTCCACAGCCCGCTCCCCCGCACCACGTCGTCCGGCGCCCCGGGCAGCAGCCCGCCGGTCGGCGGCAGCGGAAGCAGTCCGGCCCGCCACAGCAGCCACCCCGCGACCCCCACCGCGGCCGCCAGCGCGGTCCCCGCCGTCCAGCCGGGCAGGCACGGCCCGGACCGCTCGGCGAGCGCGTCGGCGGGCGGCTGGACCCGCGGCATCAGCAGGGTCTGCTCGGTGGAGGGCCCCGACTGCTCGGGGAGGTCCGCCTTGGCGTGGTGGTCGACGCGATCGGCGGGCGCGGAGCCGTCGGCCTGCGCGCGCGGCTCAGGGCCTTCCGCGGGCCCGGTGGGCGCGGCGGTGTCGGGTGATGTCACGAGAACAGTCGCCTCCACGTCTCGGGGCCTGGATATCCGTCGGCGGTGCGGCCCGACCAGCCCTGGGCGCGCTGGAAGGCCTCGACCTTGCGGCGGTCGGCCTCGTGCCAGTCTCGGCTGGGGCGGTAGCCCGCGCCGAAGCCCTTGGCGACCAGCCGGTGGCCGAGCGCCAGGACGCTGTCGTTGCTGCGCCCGGGGCGGAAGGAGCCGGCCCCGGGAAAGGGCGGGGCCGTGGACGTGCCGCCGGTCACGCGCAGCGTGGCGCCGGGGATGTCGTGGCCCTTGTGGTGGACCAGGTAGGACCACGTGACGGGGCCGGGCAGGCCGTCGGCCTTGGCACCGGTCCAGCCCTGGGCGCGCTGGAAGGCGGCGGTGGCGGCGCGGTCGGCCGCGCTCCACACCGGCCCGGGGCCGCCCCGGAAGTAGGCGGCGGCGCCCCGGCCGACCAGCAGTCTGCCGAGCCGGGTGACGGCGGCGCCGGAGCGGCCGGTGCCGAGGGCGTCCCGGCCCGTGAAGCCGGCGGCGGGGCGGCCGGCCAGGTACCGGTAGCGGTAGGGGACGTACTTCGCGGAGTTGTCCCAGTAGGCGTAGGGCGTCGTCCTGACCCTGGCGGTCGGGACGGTCTGCTCGTAGGCGGTGTAGCGGGTGTGCGAGCTGTTCGCCCAGCCGGCGAAGATCAGGGCGTGGGAGCCCTTCTGCGGGTCCGCGGTGTTGTGGAAGAGCAGCATGTCGCCGGGCCGGAGGCGGTCGCGGGTGATGCGGACCGCGTAGTCGGCGAGATCGCCGGTCCAGGCGCTGGCGCCGAGTCCCCAGGCCATGGAGACGAAGCCGGAGCAGTCCTGCCGGTAGCCGTCCTTCCAGTGGGCGGTCAGGCTGTACGGCACCCCGGCCGTCACCCATGTCCTGGCGCGTTGCAGGATCTGCGTGCGGGTCAGCCGCAGCGGGACCGCCGCGACGGGCGCGGCCTGGGACACGTGGCCCGTGGTGTGGCCGGTGGCACCGGCGGGGCGGGGTACGGCGGCGACGGCGGCCGCGGTGCCGCCGAGCGCCGTGCCCGCGACGGCGGCCACCACCAGGACTCTGGTGGCGCCGGTGGCGGAGGGCCCGCAGGTGCCGCGGGCCATGGACTCGGCGAGGCGCTGCCGGGCGCAGCCCTCGCAGCCGCACGCGGGCGGTGGTTCGACGTCGTCGAACAGCGGCATCGACATGCGCACCACTCCTCCGTGATCGGGCGTCACATCCTCTTACTACCCGATTTACCCGGAATGTTGACGAAACCGGAGAGATCGGTACGAAAAGGGGTGAATCGCCCGACCGCGGGGAACGGCGGGGAACCGAAGGGGCGTCAGCCGGCCAGCGCGGGGGTGTCCGTCGGAACGGCCTGGAGCGCGATGACCCGCTTGGCCTCCTTGAGGATCTGGGCGCGCAGCTTCGCCGGGGTCAGCGAGGTGTGGGTGTCCTTGACCACGACCCCGTTGACCTCCACGACCGGGACCGTGCCGAAGCCGGAGCCGGCGAAGTCCGCCTGCGACTTGTCCACCCAGCCCTCGTGGTCGAGCTGCTCGATGCACGGGTCGAAGCTGGCGGTCTTGATCTTGCCCGCCTTGGCGGCCAGCTTGCGCATCATCTTCTCGCTCGCCAGGCCGTCGTCCTTGGGGTCGCCCGGCTGGTTCTTCCACACCTCGCCGACGAAGGCGGAGAAGCGGCCCTGGTCCTGCGCGCAGGCCGCGGCGTTGGCCGCCACCAGGGCGCCGGAGCCGCCGTACTGCTTGTCGGAGGCGGTCACCAGGCGGTATTCGAAGGACACCTGACCGGTGGTGAGCAGCTGCTGGAAGGTCGCCTCGTACTCCTCGTGGAAGGCCTTGGAGTCGGGGCTGCGCAGGTCCTCGTAGACCGTGACGACGACCGGGACCGTCGGGTGCACCGGGATGGCGAGCTTGGGGCCCGCCGGGGCGGTGGGGCTGGGCGACGCGCCGTCCGCCGGGGGCGCCGTCGGCGGACGGGCCGCGGCGACCGCGCCGCTGGGCTCGGAGACCTTGGTGTCCTTGTTGCCGCGGACGTGGGCGCCGATCACCGCCGACACACCGAAGACCACGGCCATCGCCGTCACGCCGATCGCGTACGGGCGCAGCCGGTCGACAACGGACTTGCGCTTCTTCTTCGGGGCCGCCGAACCGCCCGGAGTGTCGGGTCCCTTGGACTCCGTCATTGCTACGCCACCTCGATCATCCGCACTGCTCTCGCGCATTTCTACCATCGGTCCCGGGAGCCCCGTCAACGGGGCTCCCGGGCCGCCGCGCAGCCCCCGGGGGGCGCGGCGCGGTCAGTCCTTGGCGAGCTCCGCGGCGCTGCCCGCGGCCGCGTCCGCGGCCTCCTCGCCGAACCGGCCGTCGATGGTGGCGAACACCCCGGTGACCTGGCGGGCGATGTCCGGCGCGGTCAGGCCGATGGCGGCCATGACGTCCTTGCGGGAGCCGTGCGCGAGGAATTGCGGCGGGATGCCGAAGTCGCGCAGCGGCACGTCCACCTCCGCGTCC
This sequence comes from Streptomyces sp. NBC_00433, assembly GCA_036015235.1. Taxonomy (NCBI): domain Bacteria; kingdom Bacillati; phylum Actinomycetota; class Actinomycetes; order Kitasatosporales; family Streptomycetaceae; genus Streptomyces; species Streptomyces sp. NBC_00433. The sequence goes on from CP107926.1 coordinate 2,104,952, forward strand.
CTCAGCGCCTGGGCGACGGCCGAGCCGACGCCGCCGACCCTGCCGTTGTCCTCGACGGTGACCACCAGGCGGTGCCGGGCGGCGAGGCCGGGCAGCGCGTCGTCCACCGGCTTGACCCAGCGCGGGTCGACCACGGTGCTGGTGATGCCCTGGGCGTCGAGCAGCGCGGCGATCTCCAGGCACATCGGGGCCAGCGCGCCCACCGAGACCAGCAGCACATCGGGCTGCCCGTCGCCGGCCGCCGCGCGCAGCACGTCCATGCCGCCGACCCGGCCGACCGCGGCGACCGCGGGGCCGACCGCGCCCTTGGAGTAGCGGACCACCGTGGGGGCGTCCTCGACCGCGACGGCCTCCCTCAGCTGCGCCCTGACCTGGTCGGCGTCCCGCGGGGCGGCGATCCGCAGGCCGGGCACGACCTGGAGGATCGACATGTCCCACATGCCGTTGTGCGAGGCGCCGTCGCTGCCGGTCACGCCGGCCCGGTCCAGGACGAAGGTGACACCGCACTTGTGCAGGGCGACGTCCATCAGCACCTGGTCGAAGGCCCGGTTGAGGAAGGTGGCGTACACCGCGAAGACCGGGTGCAGCCCGCCGGTGGCCAGGCCCGCGGCCGAGACGGCGCCGTGCTGCTCGGCGATGCCCACGTCGTAGACCCGGTCGGGGAAGGCGGCGGCGAACTTGGTCAGGCCCACCGGGTGCAGCATCGCGGCGGTGATGGCCACGATGTCGGGGCGCTCCTTGCCCAGCTCCAGCATCTCGTCGCCGAAGACCGAGGTCCAGTCGGCGCCGGCGGCGGCGATGGGCAGCCCGGTGTCGGGGTGGATCGGGCCGATGCCGTGGAAGCGGTCGGTCTCGTCGCGCTCGGCCGGGGTGTAGCCGCGGCCCTTCTCGGTGATGCAGTGCACGATCACCGGCCCGCCGAAGCGGCGGGCGCGCTGGAGGGCGGACTCCACGGCCTCGATGTCGTGGCCGTCGATCGGGCCGACGTACTTCAGGCCCAGGTCCTCGAACATCCCCTGCGGGGTGATGAAGTCCTTCAGGCCCTTCTTGGCGCCGTGCAGGGTCTCGTAGAGCGGGCGGCCGATGAGCGGGGTGCGCTCAAGGACCTCCTTGGTGCGGGCCAGGAACTGCTCGTAGCCGTCGGTGGTGCGCAGGGTCGCCAGGTGGTTCGCGAGGCCGCCGATCGTCGGCGAGTACGACCACTCGTTGTCGTTGACGACGATCACCAGCGGGCGGTCCTTGGCGGCCGCGATGTTGTTCAGCGCCTCCCAGGCCATGCCGCCGGTGAGCGCCCCGTCGCCGATGACGGCGACGACGTGGTCGTCGCGGTCCAGCAGCTCGTTGGCCTTGGCCAGGCCGTCGGCCCAGCCCAGCACGGTGGAGGCGTGGCTGTTCTCGATCACGTCGTGCTCGGACTCGGCGCGCGAGGGGTAGCCCGACAGGCCGCCGGTGCTCTTCAGCCGGGCGAAGTCCTGGCGCCCGGTGAGCAGTTTGTGCACGTAGGCCTGGTGGCCGGTGTCGAAGAGGATGCGGTCCGCGGGTGAGTGGAAGACCCGGTGCAGGGCGATCGTCAGTTCCACCACGCCGAGGTTGGGGCCGAGGTGCCCACCGGTCTTGGAGACCGCTTCGACGAGGAAGGAGCGGATCTCGCCGGCCAACTGCACGAGCTGCTGCTGGTCGAGCCGGTCGAGGTCCCGGGGTCCGTTGATACGGGTCAGCACTGCCACCCGTTCCTCCTTTGCCTGTCGCTCCCGGCCGATCTGGCCTTGGACGAGTCTAATGTTCCGGTTACCGACGCGTCGGCCGCCCCCTGCGATGCCCGGCACGGCGTTCCTGCCCTCTTCCCTCCGGCCCGCGCACGCCAAACCGCCGGCCGGTCCTGGGGGGCCCAGGTCCGACCGGCGGTCAGGGGTGTACGCGTTACGCGCGGCCGGAGCTGCGCTGGGTGCGGCGGGACACCGAGTCGACGACCACGGCGGCGAGCAGAACGGCGCCGGTGATCATGTACTGGATCGACTGGTCCATGTTCAGCAGGTCGAGACCGGTCTGGATGGACTGGATGACCAGCATGCCGAGCAGGGCGGACCAGACGTTGCCGCGACCGCCGAACAGGCTCGTACCGCCGATGACGGCGGCGGCGATGGCGAGCATCAGCAGGTTGCCGGTACCGGCCTGCAGGGTCGCGGTGTAGGTCTGGCCGGCCAGGAACAGGCCGCCGATGGCCGCGAAGCCGCCCGAGATGGCGAAGACGACGATGCGGATCAGAGCGACGTTGATACCGGCGCGGCGGGCGGCCTCGATGCTGCCGCCGACCGCGAAGACCTTGCGGCCGAAGGTGGTGCGACGCAGGACGAAGTCGCAGATCACCAGGGTGGCCAGGAAGATCACCAGCGCGTTGGGCACACCGGCGGACTTGTTGAGCACGTACGCGGCGACGTAGGCCACGACCGCCAGCGCGACGGTGCGGACCAGGATCTCGCCGGTGGGCCGGAAGGGCACGCCCGCGGACCGGCGGCGGCCCTGGTCGATCAGCGAGCCGATCAGCAGGGCGGCGACACCCAGGGTGGCCAGGATGTAGGCGCCGGCGATGCTCTGGTTCATGAAGAACGAGCGCTGGCCCAGGACGTGGAGCAGGCCCTTGTCCTGGATCGTGAGGCTGCCCGTGCCGCGCAGCAGCCACTGCATCAGACCGGTCCAGCCCAGGAAGCCCGCCAGGGTGACGACGAACGCCGGGACGCCGATCTTCGCGAAGAAGAAGCCGTGTATCGCGCCGATGGCGACACCGGTGAGTATGGTCAGCACGACCGCGACCCACGCGTTGATGTTGTGGGTGACGCTCAGGCTGGCGAAGACCGCCGCGGCCAGACCGCTGACCGAGGCGACCGACAGGTCGATCTCGCCGAGCAGCAGCACGAAGACCAGGCCGACAGCGAGCATGCCCGTACCGGCCATGAAGTAGCTGACGTTGACCATGTTCGCGGAGCTGAGGAACAGGCTGTCCTTCACCTGGAAGATGGTCCAGATGATCACCAGCGCGAGGATGACCGGCAGCGAGCCCAGCTCGCCGCCCTTCAACTTGCGCTTGAACTCGGTGAGGTAGCCCTTCAGGCCTTCCTCACGGACCAGCAGCCGGGGGTCCAGCGGCGCCACGGCCGGCGGCGGCACCTCGTCCAGCGGCTGTCGCATCGTGGTCTTGTCGCTCACTGGGTCGCCTCCGCGTTGCGCGCCAGCCGGCGGGTCACGGCGTTGTCCGTGGCTCCGGTGATCGCAGCGATGATCTGTTCGTTGGTCGTGCCCTTGACCGGGAAGGCACCGTTGTTCTTGCCGAGGCGCAGCACGTGGACGGTGTCCGCCACGGCCGTGACGTCGGCCATGTTGTGGCTGATGAGGATGACGCCGAGACGGCGCTCCCGCAGGCGCTCGACCAGGTCGAGGACCTGGGCGGTCTGCTCGACGCCGAGGGCGGCGGTCGGCTCGTCGAGGATGACGACCTTGGGCTCGCCGATGAGTGCGCGGGCGATGGCCACCACCTGGCGCTGGCCGCCGGAGAGGCTGGCGATCGGGATCCTGACGCTGGGTATGCGGATCGACAGCGTGTTCAGAAGTTCGCGGGAGCGCTTTTCCATCGTGACCTCGTCGAGGCTGCCGTAACGCAGCAGCTCCCGGCCGAGGTAGAGATTACCGACAACATCGAGGTTGTCGCACAGCGCGAGGTCCTGGTAGACGGTCGCGATACCGAGACCCTGGGCGTCCTGCGGCCGGTTGATGTGCACCGGCCGGCCTTCCCACTCGATAACGCCTTCGTCGACGGGGTGAACGCCGGCGATGGTCTTGACCAGAGTCGACTTGCCGGCTCCGTTGTCACCGACCAGGGCGACAACTTCTCCGGCGTGGACCTCCAACTCGACATCGGTGAGGGCCTGGACCGCACCGAATCGCTTGGAGACTCCGCGCAACGCCAGCACGGGCGTAGCGGACACGTGAACCATCTCCTTCGCCGCCTGACCGGCGGGGATGCCGCGTGCTGAAGTGAACAGCCGCGGAGGGAGTGCAAAAGCACAGGATTACAAAGTGAACGGGGAAGGGGTAGTACCCCCACCCCGAATCATGCACGCAAGCGTTTCCGTCCGGCACCCCGCCCCTAGCGGGGTGTTTTTTCGGGGTGGGGCGCCGGACAGGCTTGCGGTCGCGGGTCGGGCCGGCGGGCCGGTCCCGGCCGCGGGTTCGGACTAGGAGATGCCGGCGGCGGCGCAGGCCGCGGCGAAGTCCGACGTGCAGATCTGGTCCTTGGTGTACAGGTTGTCCTTCACGACCGTGTCCTTGATGTTGGCCTTGGTCACGGAGAAGGCCGGCAGGAGCTTGGACGGGATCGAGGCGCCGCCGAGCTGCTTGGCCGTGGTGTCGGCCACGCTCTTGAAGTCCTTGCCGTTCAGCAGGTCCACCGCGATCTCGGCGGTGGCGTCGGCCTCGGGCTGGTAGGGCTTGTAGATCGAGCTGGTCTGCGTGCCGGCGAGCAGCCGCTGCACACCCGCGAGTTCCGCGTCCTGGCCCGTCAGCGGCGGGTTGATGCCCGCGCCCTTGAGGGCGGTCGCGACACCGCCGGCCATGCCGTCGTTCGCGGAGTAGACGCCGGCGATGTTGTTCTTGCCGAGCTGGGTGATCGCGGCGGACATCTTCTGCGCGGCGACGGTGTCCTTCCACAGGCCGGACTGCTCGTAAGCGATCTTGACCTTGCCGTCCAGCACCTTGTGGGCGCCGGCCTTGAACATGGCGGCGTTCGGGTCGGCCGGGTCACCGTTGATCATGACAACGTTGGCAGACGGCGTAGCCTTCGGGCCCATGGCGTCGAGCAGGGCCTGGCCCTGGAGCTCGCCGATCTTCTCGTTGTCGTAGGACACGTAGGCGGAGATCGGACCCTCGGCGAGGCGGTCGTACGCGACGACCTTGATGCCCTTGTCGACGGCGGCCTGGACGGAGGACTTGATGCCGGTCGAGTCCTGGGCGTCCAGGATGATGACCTTGACGCCCTTGGCGATCATGCTGCTGACCTGCTGCGCCTGCTTGGCCGGGTCACCGGCCGCGTTGTCGTACTGCACGTTGCAGTCCGGGCACAGCTCGTTGATCTTCTTCTCGATCAGCGGCTTGTCGAACTTCTCGTACCGGGTGGTCGCGTTCTCCGGCAGCAGCAGGCCGATGGACTTGTTCTTGCTGTCGCTGCTGCTGCTGGAGCCCTTGTCGTCACCGGCCTTACCGCAGGCGGCCATGGTGAGCGCGATCGAAACAGCTGCCGTCCCGATGACGATTCGACGCGTCATTGCGTTCATGTGAAGTTGCCTCCCTGACAGGGCCGCAACACCGCGGCCGAGGTGCTGGTGAGTCAACTCCGGCTGACACCCTGTCGTCAAGAAGTAAACACTTAACGAGATGGCAACGGCGCGTTTCGTTAGCAGTGTGAACGCTCAGTTATGCCGAAAAGGCCGGGGTGTCGACTGGTTGATTCCCGTCCAAAAGGGTCGAATCGCCCATCTCGCTCAGAACCAGGGCAAGTGCGCCCAGAACCTCCGCGCGAGCACCGAGCGCGCCGGGCACCACGGAGAGCCGCTGGGCCGCGCTGGGGATCGCGTAGCGGGACACCGACTCCCTTATCGGGCCGAGCACCAGCTCCCCCGCCTCCGCCAGGTCGCCGCCGAGCACGATGCGGCTGGGGTTGAGCAGGTTGCACAAACTGGCCACTCCCATGCCGATGTGCCGCCCGACGTCGCCGGTCACCCGGCGGCAGCCGGGGTCGCCCTCGCGGGCCAGCTGCACCATGCGCGGCACGGTCAGGCCGTCGCCGTGGCTGCCCCGCAGCAGCTCAAGCACGTAGCGGGCAGCGGTGAAGGTCTCCAGGCAGCCGCGGTTGCCGCAGCGGCAGACCGGCCCCGACTCGTCCAGCGTGATGTGACCGATCTCGCCTGCCGTGCCCCCCGGGCCGCGGTAGATCCGGCCGTCTATGACCAGGCCGGCGCCGACTCCGCTGGCCACCTTGATGTAGGCCAGGTCCTTGACCCCGCGGCCGCCGCCCCACACCAGCTCGCCGAGCGCGCCGAGGTTGGCGTCGTTGTCCACCTGGACCGGGACGCCGAGCCGGTCGGACATCTCCTGGCGCGGATTGATGCCGCTCCAGCCCGGCAGGATCGCGGTCGAGCCGAGCGCGCCGGACTCCACGTCGATCGGCCCGGGGACCCCGAGGCCGACGCCGAGCACCTTCTGCTTGCTGATCCCGGTGGACTCCACGAGGCGGGCCACCAGCTGCTCGGCCCGGTCGAAGCCCTGCGAGGCCGACGCGTCCACGTCGATCGGCTCGGACTGCTCGGCCAGCACCTGGTGGGCCAGGTTGCCGACGGCGACCCGCAGGTGGGAGTGGCCGAAATCGACCCCGACCACGATGCCCGCGTCTCCGGACAGCGCCACGCTGCGCGCCCGCCGACCCCCCGAGGAGGTCGGCGTGACCTGCACCGTTCCGTTGTCCCGCAGCTCGCGTACGATGTTGGACACGGTCGCGGCCGACAGACCGGTGCTGCGCGCGATCTCCGCCTGGGTGAGCGATCCGGCCAGCCTTACGGCGCGCACCACGCGTTCCAGATTGGCCCGGTGCAGTGACGACTGCGATCCCGGAGTCTCCACGACATCCACTCCTGCCCGGCAGGCGGCCCGTGTCCGCTTGCCCGCACGGGACGGGGCCGAGCCCGGATGCAGATGCAGCACACCAGCGAGACCCCGTCGTCTACAACATGTGAACTCTAAGTTGAGTGTTTGGGGTGATGTCCCGTCAAGGGGGAGAACCACACCGTTATGCGAATCGGCTCGGGGAACGCCGAGCGGCGGCTCCGCGGGAAGCGGAGCCGCCGGGGGTCGGCCGGCCTGTCACAAGGGGGTCCACGGGGACCCGGGGGCGGCTGCCGGAGCCTGCGGGCGCGCTACTTGAGGGCCCCCGCGGTGAGTCCGGCCTGCACCTGGCGCTGGAAGACGATGTAGACGGCCAGCACCGGGAGCATGGCGATGGACAGGCCCGCGAAGAGTCCGCCCCAGTCGCCCTGGTAACCCTGCTGCACCGCGAGGTCGGCCAGCCCCTGGGTGAGGACCCACTTGTCGGTGTCGCCCTGGTTCAGCACCAGCGGCAGCAGGTACTGGTTCCACTGCCCGAGCACGTTGAAGATCCCGATGCTGATGATGCCGGGCTTGGCCATCGGCACCATGATCTGGAAGAACGTCCTGGTATGGGACGCGCCGTCCACCAGTGCCGCCTCCGCCACCGAGGTCGGCAGGGTGCGGAAGAAGGACGTCATGAAGAAGACGGTGAAGGGCAGCGAGTAGGCGATGTAGACCAGGATCAGCCCCGGCAGGGTGTTGATGATGCCGAGGTTGGTGGTGACGAAGAACAGCGGCACCAGCACCATGACCACCGGGAAGGCCATGCCTCCCACGAAGAGGAAGTAGATCAGCCGGTTGCCGGGGAATTCGAAGCGGGCCAGCACGTAGGCCGCCATCGAGCCGAACAGCATGGTCCCGACGGTCGAGAAGCCGACCACGATGATCGTGTTGATGAAGTACTGGCCCATGTTCGCCTTCGTCCAGGCGTGGGACCAGTTCTCGAAGTGCAGGTGGGTCGGCAGCGACAGCGGGTGGCTGAGGATGTCGCCTGAACTCTTGAAGGAGCTCCAGAGCGCCCACAGCAGCGGCAGGCCCACCATCAGCGCCCACACGGCCAGGAAGACATGGCTGAAGGCGTTCAGCACGCCGCCCTCGCTGCGCCGCCATTTCCAGCGGGCCGCGTCGGAGGCGGGCGAGCCGGACTTGTGGGGCGCGGAGCCGGGGGCCCCGTCGATCGTGTCGGTTGTCATCGGGGCACCCCTAGAACTCGATACGCTCGCGGCGCGACAGCCGCAGCGTCAGTACGGCGAACACCAGCGTCACGAGCAGCATGGCGACACCCATGGCCGCCGCCAGGCCGTACTGGCTGTTGTCACGGAAGGCCGTCTTGAACAGCAGCAGCGGCACGACGTCGGTCTTCTCGTTCGGACCGCCGTTGTTGACCGACATCAGCTGCACGTAGGCGAAGGCGTCCATGGCGATGATGCCCATGTAGACCCAGCCGGTGGCGACGGTGTCGGACAGCAGCGGCAGGGTGACCCGGAAGAAGGTGGTCGTCCGGTTGGCGCCGTCCAGCAGCGAGGCCTCGTAGATCTCCGTCGGGATGGAGGACATGCCCGCCGAGAAGAGCACCACGTAGAAGCCGACGTTCGCCCAGACCATCACCGCCATGATGCAGGCCAGCGCCAGTTTCGGGTCGCCGAGCCAGGACTGGGTCTGCGAGCCGAGCCCGATCCCGTGCAGCACGACGTTGAGGACGCCCTCCTCGGGGTCCGGGTTGTAGATCTGCTGCCACAGGATGGCGATCACCGCGACGGAGAGCACCTGCGGGAAGAAGAAGATGATTTTGTAGGCGCCTGATCCCCTGACGCCGGCGACCGACGCGCTGCCTTTGCGCCGGCCGCCGACATTGAGCATGAAAGCGAAGAACAGACCGAGCGCCAGCGTCACGACCGGCACGATCAGCAGCAGCAGGACGTTGTGCCACAGCGACTGCCAGAAGAGGTGGTTGTGAATGATCTTCCGGTAGTTGTCGAACCCGATGTAGTGCTTGTCGGGGGTGAGTCCGGTCCAGTCCGTCAACGAGATCTGGAAGTCCTGCACGAAGGGTGAGATCACAAGGACCCCGTACAGCGCCAGGGGAATCGCCAGAAATCCGATGATGAACCGGTACTTGCCGTGTCGCATGTCGCCGGTCGCTCTCGTCTCAGCCGTTAGGGGAATGACCTGTCAGAGGTGCTTGAACTTGGGCACGGACGAGTCCTTCTTGGTGGCGTCGGAGGCCTTCTGGGCGCCCTCGATCCACTTGGCGGCGGTGATCTGCCCGGTGAGCAGCTGCGCCGTCAGGTTGCCGATCGTCTCCTGGTTGAGCTTGACGTACCAGTCCTGGATGCGGGCGTTCAGCACGTTCGCACCCGCCGCCTTGAGCGCGACGCTCGCGGAGGCCAGGCCCGGGGTGAGGGTCAGGCCCTCGGCGGAACCGGCGACGCAGGTGAGGGACTTGATGGTGTTGGTGAAGTTGTCCGTCTGCTTCTTGGCGAGCATGATGCGCAGCAGCTCCATGCCGCCGGCCGGGTTCTTGCCGTTGGCGGCCACGATGAAGGGCTCGCCGGCGGCCGCGTAGAGCGTGCCGTAGGGCAGCTTGTCGCTGTCGCCGCCGCCGACCAGCGGGCCGACCGCCAGGTCGAAGTCCTTGGGCATGGTCGGGGCGGCCTCGTTCTCCACCCACGAGCCGTCGGCCACCAGGGCCGCCTTGCCCTTGGTCCAGTCGGTCTGCATCTGGATGTGCGTCTTGCCCTCGGAGCCGGCCAGGAAGTACTTCTTGGCGGCCAGCTCCTCGTAGTAGCCCACGACCTGCTTGACCGCGTCGACCTGGAAGGCGCCGTCCTCCAGGTCGTCGATGGCGTTGAGCACGTCCTTGCCGCCGACCTTGCCGATCTGGGCGAAGAGGTCGAAGTGCACGTAGTACGGGTACTTGCCCGGGTAGGTGAACAGCGCGACACCGGCGGCCTTGGCCTTGGCGCCGAGCGCGATCATCTCGTCGAAGGTCTTGGGGTACGTCCAGCCCTTGGCCTGGAAGAGCTTGTTGGAGTACCAGCTGCCGTAGACGGTGAAGGCGTAGTTGAGCGCGTACATCGCCTGCGAGCCGTACTGGCCCTGCTCGACGGTGCCGGCGATCAGGACGTCGCGGACCTTCTTGGCCGGGTCGTCGATGGTCGGGGCGTCCAGCAGCGGCGTCAGGTCGAGCAGCTTGCCCTCCTTGGCGAGGGCCGCGGTGTCGAGGTTGTCGGCGCCGGAGTTGTCCATGAAGTCCGGCGGCGTGTTGTTCGCGAAGCGCGGCTGCAGCTTCGGGCCGATGGCCTGCGTGCCGGTGTGCTTGACGGTGGTGCCGTAGGTCGTGTTGTACGCGGACTCGGCGGCCTTGATGTAGTCGTCGCCGAAACCGCCCTTGAAGACGAATGCCTCAAGCGGCGCGCCGTTCTTGACACCCAGCGGGTTGCTGGCCGACTTGGTGCCGGTCGCCACCGGCTTGTTCTTGTCCCCACCACTGGACGTGGCACATGCCGACAGCAGCGAAGCCGACGGAATCGCCACCACGCCGATCGCCATTGCCCGCTTGATTGCATCGCGCCGGTTGAACTCGGATCCCATGCTCAAGTCCTCGCCTTCTCCAGGACTCATGCGGTGCAGCGGAATCCGCCGACGCCCGCGAACAGTTGAAGCTTGAGTGATGCCGTGCATCCAGTGAGGCAGGGAACGATATCCGACGACCGGCGGTGCCACCCCGCCGATTGACCCGCCTGACCCCGCGCTCCAGCAGGTTCCCTGGACGCGCACAGGTATAGTCCACTTCTCTCCGACAGGGCAAGATCAAGAGCGCGTTTGGTCGGCAAGCTTTCCCGAGTTGAGACCTGTCCGAAATGCGGGACGGCAAAACCGCAGGTCAGAGCAACCCCTACGAGCCGATGGCGGACGATCGGCGGATTGGCTTCCGCAAATGGGACGGACCGCGCCTCCCCGGCGGGGAGACGCGGTCCGCGCTACTCGTGAGTAAGTCCGCTCGGCTACTGCCGGATGAGCGACCTCAGCACGTACTGCATGATGCCGCCATTGCGGTAATAGTCCGCTTCGCCGGGGGTGTCGATTCGGACCACCGCGTCGAACTCCACACCGGTGTCGGTGGTGACCTTCACCGTGCTCGGAGTCGAGCCGTCGTTGAGCGCGGTGACACCCGTGAAGGAGTACGCCTCCTCGCCCGTGAGGCCCAGCGTGGCCGCCGTGGCGCCCTCCGGGTACTGCAGCGGCAGCACCCCCATGCCGATCAGGTTGGAGCGGTGGATGCGCTCGTAGGACTCCGCGATGACCGCCTTGACGCCGAGCAGCGCGGTGCCCTTGGCGGCCCAGTCGCGCGACGAGCCCGAGCCGTACTCCTTGCCCGCCAGGACGACCAGCGGGGTGCCCTGCTCGATGTAGTTGCGCGAGGCGTCGTAGATGAACGCCACCGGCCCGTCCGGCTGGGTGAAGTCGCGCGTGAAGCCGCCCTCGGTGCCGGGGGCGATCTGGTTGCGCAGCCGGATGTTGGCGAACGTGCCGCGGATCATGACCTCGTGGTTGCCGCGGCGCGAGCCGTAGCTGTTGAAGTCGCGGCGCTCCACGCCGTGCTCGGTCAGGTACTGGCCGGCCGGGGTGTCGGCCTTGATCGCGCCGGCCGGCGAGATGTGGTCGGTGGTGACCGAGTCGCCGAGCTTGGCGAGCACCCGGGCGCCGCTGATGTCGGTGACCGGCTCCGGGTCCGTGCCCATGCCCTCGAAATACGGGGGCTTGCGGACGTAGGTGGACTGCGGGTCCCACTCGAAGGTGTTGCCGGTCGGGATCGACAGCGCCTGCCACTGGGCGTCGCCGGCGAAGACGTCGCTGTAGGAGCTGCGGAACATGTCCTCGCCGATCGCGGACGCGACCACGTCGTTGACCTCGGCCTCGGTCGGCCAGATGTCGTCGAGGTGGACCGGCTTGCCGTCCCGGTCGGTGCCCAGCGCGTCCCGGGTGATGTCCACCTTCATCGAGCCCGCGATGGCGTACGCGACGACCAGCGGCGGCGACGCCAGGTAGTTCATCTTGACGTCCGGGTTGATCCGGCCCTCGAAGTTGCGGTTGCCCGACAGCACCGCGGCGACCGCCAGGTCGGCCGTGTTGACCGCCTGGGAGACCTCCTCCGGCAGCGGCCCGGAATTGCCGATGCAGGTGGTGCAGCCGTAGCCGACGAGGTTGAAGCCGAGCTTGTCCAGGTACGGGGTCAGGCCGGCCTTGTCGAAGTAGTCGGTGACGACCTTCGAGCCGGGGGCCAGCGTGGTCTTGACCCAGGGCTTGCGGGTCAGGCCCTTCTCGACCGCCTTCTTGGCCACCAGCGCGGCGGCCACCATCACGTAGGGGTTCGAGGTGTTCGTGCAGGACGTGATGGCGGCGACCGTCACGGCGCCGTGGTCGATCTCGTAGGTGCTGCCGTCCTCGGCGGTGACCAGGGTCGGCTTGGTCGGCACCCCTCCCCCAGGGCCTGCGGCCTGGGAGGTGCCCCCAGGCCCTGTCGGGGAGTCCGAGGCCGGGAAGGACTCCTTGCCCGCCTCCTCGTCGTCGGTCACGTAGTTGCGCACGTCGACGGCGAACTGCTCGGCGGCCCGCGCCAGCACGATCCGGTCCTGCGGGCGCTTGGGCCCGGCGATGGACGGGACCACCGTGGACAGGTCCAGCTCCAGCTTCTCGGAGTAGTCCGGCTCGGCGGCCGGGTCCAGCCACAGGCCCTGCTCCTTGGCGTACGCCTCGACGAGCGCCACCTGCTGCTCGGAGCGGCCGGTCAGCTTCAGGTAGTTGATGGTCTCTGCATCGATCGGGAAGATCGCGGCGGTCGAGCCGAACTCCGGCGACATGTTGCCGATCGTGGCGCGGTTGGCCAGCGACGTGGCGCCGACGCCCTCGCCGTAGAATTCCACGAACTTGCCGACGACCCCGTGCTTGCGGAGCATCTCGGTGATGGTGAGCACCAGGTCGGTGGCGGTGGTGCCGGTGGGCAGCTCGCCGGTCAGCTTGAAGCCGACCACCCGCGGGATCAGCATGGAGACCGGCTGGCCGAGCATCGCGGCCTCGGCCTCGATGCCGCCGACGCCCCAGCCGAGCACACCGAGGCCGTTGACCATCGTGGTGTGCGAGTCGGTGCCGACCAGGGTGTCGGGGTAGGCCTGGCCGTTCCTGACCATGACCGTGCGGGCCAGGTGCTCGATGTTCACCTGGTGAACGATTCCGGTGCCGGGCGGGACGACCTTGAATTCGTCGAAGGCGGTCTGGCCCCAGCGCAGGAACTGGTAGCGCTCCTTGTTGCGGCCGTACTCCAGCTCGACATTCTGCGCGAACGAGTCGGGGGTGCCGAAGCGGTCGGCGATCACCGAGTGGTCGATGACCAGCTCGGCCGGCGCCAGCGGGTTGATACGGGCCGGGTCGCCGCCCAGCTCCTTCACGGCCTCGCGCATGGTGGCCAGGTCCACCACGCACGGCACGCCGGTGAAGTCCTGCATGATCACCCGGGCCGGCGTGAACTGGATCTCCTGGCTGGGCTGCGCCTGCGAGTCCCAGCCGCCGACCGCGCTGATGTGCCCGGCCGTGATGTTCGCACCGTCCTCGGTGCGGAGCAGGTTCTCCAGCAGCACCTTCAGGCTGTAGGGCAGCCGGGCGGAGCCCTCCACCTTGTCCAGCCGGAAAATCTCGTACGACTCGTCGCCCACCTGCAGTGTGCTGCGGGCGTCGAAGCTGTTCGCCGACACGGCAGTCTCCTTCATGCGTCGTCCTGCGTCCTTGCGCGCGCATCCCCGCGGCGGCGCTGCCAGCGCTGTCGCGGTACGCCTCGGCAGATATCTCGATGTCGAGATAACTCTAGTACATGACGGCGGAAGGTTCATGTGCGGCCGCCGCGTCCTTCCCGCCGGTGTGACGTATGTGGCGGGGGTTGCGCGACGGGCCACAGTCGGTACGGTGAAAGCGGTCCGCTCAGCCGTCCGGGGCGCGCGGTATCGGCCGTCCGGGTCAACCCGGCAGAGGCCACGAATGGCGGTACCCGCGTTGCCTGATCTCATATATGAGATAGGGTCACCGATATGACCGACGACTACCTCGCACGTATCGGCAGGCTCATCAGGGACGCCCGGCAGCATCGCGGCTGGACACAGACCCACCTCGCGGACGCGCTCGGCACCAGCCAGAGCGCGGTGAACCGCATCGAGCGGGGCAATCAGAACATCAGCCTTGAGATGATCGCCAGAATCGGCGAGGCCCTCGACAGCGAGATCGTCTCGCTCGGCTATTCGGGCCCCATGCACCTGCGGGTGGTCGGCGGCCGCCGGCTGTCCGGCGCCATAGACGTCAAGACGAGCAAGAACGCCTGCGTCGCCCTGCTGTGCGCGACGCTGCTGAACGCAGGACGCACCACCCTGCGCCGGGTCGCCAGGATCGAGGAGGTCTACCGCATCCTCGAAGTGCTCGGCAGCATCGGGGTGCGCACCCGGTGGATCAACGACGGCAACGACCTGGAGATCGTCCCGCCCGCCACGCTCGACCTGGCCGCGATGGACACCGAGGCCGCCCGCCGCACCCGCAGCGTGATCATGTTCCTCGGCCCGCTGCTGCACAGGACCGACCGCTTCAGGATTCCGTACGCCGGCGGCTGCGACCTCGGCACCCGAACGGTCCAGCCGCACATGAACGCGCTGCGGCACTTCGGCCTCGACGTCACCGCCACCGACGGCTCCTACCACGCCGAGGTGACCGGCGGTATCGCCCCGCACCGCCCGATCGTGCTGACCGAGCGCGGCGACACCGTGACCGAGAACGCGCTGCTGGCCGCCGCCCGCTACGAGGGCGTCACCGTCATCCGGAATGCCAGCTCCAACTACATGGTCCAGGACCTGTGCTTCTTCCTCGAAGAGCTGGGCGTCAAGGTCGAGGGCATCGGCACCACCACGCTGACCGTGCACGGCGTGGCGCACATCGACAGGGACGTCGACTACGCGCCCTCCGAGGACCCGGTCGAGGCGATGAGCCTGCTGGCCGCGGCCGTGGTCACCGAGTCCGAGCTGACCATCCGCCGGGCGCCGATCGAATTCCTGGAGATCGAGCTCGCGGTCCTGGAGGAGATGGGCCTGGACTTCGAACTGACCCCGGAATACCGCGCGGACAACGGCCGCACCCGGCTGGTGGACCTCACCGTCCGCCCGTCCAAGCTGCGTTCGCCGATCGACAAGATCCACCCGATGCCCTTCCCCGGCCTGAACATCGACAACGTGCCCTTCTTCGCGGCCATCGCCGCGACCGCCCAGGGCTCGACCCTCATCCACGACTGGGTCTACGACAACCGCGCGATCTACCTCACCGAGCTGACCCGGCTCGGCGCGGCCGTCAAACTCCTCGACCCGCACCGGATCATGGTGGAGGGCCCGACCCGCTGGCGCGCCTCGGAGATGATGTGCCCGCCGGCGCTGCGCCCCGCGGTGGTCATCCTGCTGGCCATGATGGCGGCCGAGGGCACCTCGGTGCTGCGCAACGTCTACGTCATCAACCGCGGCTACGAGGACCTGGCGGAGCGGCTGAACACGATCGGCGCGCAGATCGAGATCTTCCGCGACATCTGACCGGCGGAGGGCAGCGGTGGGGCGCGCGGGACATCGCGCCCCCCACCGCTGCCTCATGTGGAGGTTTGGCACCGCCAGTGCGCGAAGCGCCCCCTTTCGCGCCATACCGGGCCCGCGTGCCCGCTGGTTGGCTTGGAGTCGCGGTCGGGGCGCCCTGCCATGGGGGGGCGCCCGGGCCGCGTACCTGTGTCCATCCGCCGGGAGGAAAACGTGTCCACACCGGAAGGCGCCCTCGCGTCGGTGACCGGAGATCCGGTCCCCGGCGCGGCCGGGATCCCGGAGAACGTCCGGATCGGCCGCGCGGCCCAGTGGAGTACGCCGTGAGCGCTCCCGTGAACGCCGGCGCACCGCGCCGGCTGCCCGGCCCGCCGCAACTCGCCCGCCCCCGTCGCGGCGGAGCGATCCCCGGGCTCAGATACCGGCCCGCCGTCCCGGCGGACCCGGAGAAGGTCAAGGAGGTCGACCGCAGGCTGGAGGCCTGGGCGCGGGATCTCGACCTCTTCCCGCCGGCCTGGAGGGGGGACTTCACCGGCTTCCAGTTCGGCAGGGCCGTGGTGCTCCAGCACCCGCGCGCCGCCGACCTGGACCGGGTGACCGTGGCCGGCGAGCTGCTGCTCGCCGAGAACCTGGTCGACAGCTGCTACTGCGAGGAGGACGAGGGCCGCGGCGGATCGCACCGCGGGCTCGGCGGCCCGCTGATCATGGCCCAGTCGGCGATCGACCCCTTCCACGGCACACCGGAGCTGGAGGCCGAGTGGCGGCAGGGCGTGCAGGCCGACGGCCCGCTGCGCTCCTACCACTGGGCGATGAGGGACTACGCCGGCTTCGCCACCCCCAGCCAGACCGACCGCTTCGTGCACGACATGGCCCGCCTGCACCAGGGCTACCTCGCCGAGGCCGCCTGGGCGGAGACGCGGTACGCCCCCAAGGTGTGGGAATACCTGGTCATGCGGCAGTTCAACAACTTCCGCCCGTGCCTGTCGCTCGTCGACGCGATCGACGGCTACGAGCTGCCCGAGCAGGTATACGCCCGCCCCGAGATCCAGCGGATCACGGCGCTGGCCTGCAACGCGACCACCATCGTCAACGACCTCTACTCCTTCGCCAAGGAGATGGCGAGCGACCCCGACCATCTCAACCTGCCGCAGGTGGTGGCCGCCAACGAGGGGCGCGGCCTGAAGGCCGGCTACCTGCGGAGCGTCGAGATCCACAACGAGGTCATGGCGGCCTTCGAGGAGGAGGCGGCGGCCCTGTCGGCGGCCTCGCCCGTCGTGGAGCGCTACGCCCTGGGCCTGTCCGACTGGGTGGCCGGCAACCACGAATGGCACGCGACCAACAGCCACCGCTACTTCCTGCCCAACTACTGGTGACCCCGCGCATTCCCGCGCGCCCCCGCGTCCCCGCGACGCATCCGCGACGACCAGCAGCACAGCACCCGTACCAGCACACGCACGAGGAGCCACCGTTGGCCATCCCCCAGTCCGGCGCCACTGTTTCGCTGCCCGCCCAGTCCACCTACCAGAGCCGCGTCGCGGACTACTGGAACGCCGAGCAGAACCCGGTCAACCTCGAACTCGGCGGGATCGACGACCTGTACCACCACCACTACGGCGTCGGCGACGTCAAATGGTCCGTACTCGACGAGACCGATCCCGCGCGGCGGGCCGAGCGGGTCACCGCGGAGCTGCACCGGCTGGAGCAGGCCCAGGCCGAACTGCTCGCCTCGCACCTCGGGCCGCTCTCCCCCGCCGACCGGGTCTTCGACGCCGGATGCGGCCGCGGCGGCGGCAGCGTGGTGGCGCACCAGCGCTACGACTGCCACGCCGACGGAGTGACGCTCTCCACCAAGCAGGCGGCCTTCGCCAACGGCCAGGCGCGCGCCCGGGGCATCGACGGCAAGGTGCGCTACCACCACCGCAACATGCTGGACACCGGCTTCTCCACGGGCGCGTACGCGGCGTCCTGGAACAACGAGTCGACCATGTACGTCGAGCTGGACCTGCTGTTCGCCGAGCACTCCCGGCTGCTGCGCCGCGGCGGACGCTACGTCGTGGTCACCGGCTGCTACAACGACACCTACGGGCAGGCCTCCCGCGAGGTGTCGCTGATCAACGCCCACTACATCTGCGACATCCACCCGCGGTCCGAATACTTCCGCGCCATGGCCCGGCACCGCCTCGTCCCGGTCCACGTCGAGGACCTCACGCAGGCCACCATCCCGTACTGGGAGCTGCGCAAGACCGCGGAGCACCTGGTCACCGGGATCGAGGACACGTTCCTGACGGCGTACAAGAACGGCAGTTTCCAGTATCTGCTGATCGTGGCCGACCGGGTCTGAGCCGCCCGGTCCCGGCAGCGGTCCGGCCCGGCACCGGGGGCGCCCCGGTGCCGGGCCGGCACCTCACGCCAGTGTCGACACCAGGACGGCCTTGATGGTGTGCATACGGTTCTCGGCCTGGTCGAAGACGACGGAGTGAGCCGACTCGAAGACCTCGTCGGTGACCTCCAGCTCGCTCAGGCCGTACTGGTCGTGGATCAGCCGGCCGACCTCCGTGCCGAGGTCGTGGTAGGCGGGCAGGCAGTGCAGGAACTTCACGCCGGGCTTGCCGGTGGCCCGCAGCACGTCCATCGTGACCGCGTACGGCGCGAGCGCGGCGATCCGCTCGGCCCACACCTCCTTCGGCTCGCCCATCGAGACCCAGACGTCGGTCACCACGAAGTCGCAGCCCAGGACGCCTTCCGCGATGTCCTCGGTGAGCCGGACCTCGGCGCCGGTGGCTTCGGCGAGCTTGCGGGCGCGGGCGACGACGTCCTCGCCCGGCCAGTACGCGCGCGGCGCGACGATCCGCACGTCGAGGCCGAGCAGGGCGCCGGTGATGAGATAGGAATTGCCCATGTTGAACCGGGCGTCGCCGAGGTAGGCGAAGGCCACCCCGCCCGAGCCGAGGCCCGCGGCGCCGCCGCTGGTGTGCTCGGCCATGGTGAGCACGTCGGCGAGCATCTGGGTGGGGTGCCAGTCGTCGGTGAGCCCGTTGTAGACCGGCACCCCGGCGTGCAGCGCCAGCTCCTCGACGGCGGTCTGGCTGGCGCCGCGGTATTCGATGGCGTCGAACATCCGGCCCAGCACCCGGGCGGTGTCCTTGACCGACTCCTTGTGCCCGATCTGCGAACCCGCCGGGTCCAGATACGTGGTGGTGGCGCCCTGGTCGGCCGCGGCGACCTCGAAGGCGCAGCGGGTCCTGGTGGAGGTCTTCTCGAAGATCAGCGCGATGTTGCGGCCCCGCAGCCGCGGCTCCTCCGCACCGGCCCGCTTGGCGGCCTTGAGATCGGCGGCCAGCTCCACCAGGCCGAGGAACTCCTCGGGCGTGAAGTCCAGCTCCTTGACGAAGTGGCGGCCCTTGAGATCGACGGCCATGCGGGGACTCCTCGGTCGGTGGTTCATCGGCAACCGTGGAAGTCTATACGAGGATAGGCATTCTTATACAGCCCCTTCTCCGGCTCCCCCGCCACTGCCGCACGGTCCCTGCTAACGGCATTCCCGGCAGCGGCGCAGCTCACACCGGGTCGCGCTCGATCGGGCAGCTCATACAGCGCGGCCCGCCGCGCCCCCGGCCCAGCTCGCTCCCCGGAATCTCGATCACCTCGATGCCGCGCTTGCGCAGGAAGGTGTTGGTGGTCGCGTTGCGCTCGTAGGCCACCACCACACCGGGCTCCACCGCCAGCACGTTGCAGCCGTCGTCCCACTGCTCCCGCTCGGCCGCGTGCACGTCCTGCGTCGCGGTCAGCACCTTCACCGAGTCCAGGCCGAGCGCCGCCGCGATGGCCCGGTGCATGTGCTCGGGCGCGTGGTCGGTGACCTTCAGCTCGCCGACCTCCGAGCCGGGTTCGATGGTGTACGACGGCAGCATGCCCAGGCCCGCGTACTGCGTGAACGTGTCGCCGTCGACCATCGTCATCACCGTGTCCAGGTGCATGAACGCACGCCGCTTCGGCATGTCGAGCGCCACGATGGTCCGCGCGGAACCCGCCGCGAACATCCCGCGGGCCAGCATCTCCACCGCCTGCGGGGTGGTCCGCTCGCTCATCCCGATCAGCACCGCGCCCGCCCCGATCACCAGCACGTCACCGCCCTCGATCGTCGAGGGGTAGGCGCTCTGGCCCTCCGACCAGATGTGGAAGCCGCCGTCCGCGAACAGCGGGTGGTGCCGGTAGATCGCCTCGAAGTGCACGGTCTCGCGCCGGCGGGCGGGCCAGCGCATCGCGTTGATGCTGACCCCGTCGTAGACCCAGGCCGAGGTGTCCCGGGTGAAGATGTGGTTCGGCAGCGGCGCCAGCAGGAAGTCGTCCAGGTCCATGGCGTGGAAGCGGACCGAGACCGGCTCCGCGAAGCGGTCGAGGAACTCGCGCTTGGTCATCCCGCCGACCAGCGCCTCGGTCAGCTCCGCCGGGGCCAGCCGGTCGAACGCCTCCCGCAGCGGCCCGGTGGCCAGCGGCCCGTACTCCTTCTCGTCGAAGACCCGGTCGAGCACGAGCGCCTTCGCGGCGGGCGACTCCAGCGACTCGGTCAGCAGGTCACCGAACAGGTGCACCTCGACCCCGCGGTCCCGCAGCACGTCGGCGAAGCCGTCGTGCTCCGCGCGGGCCCTGCGCACCCACAGGACGTCGTCGAACAGCAGCGCGTCCTTGTTCGTCGGCGTCAGCCGCTTCAGCTCCAGATCGGGCCGGTGCAGGATGACGCGGCGCAGCCGCCCGGTCTCGGAGTCCACGTGAAATCCCATGAAAGCAGAGCTTCCCACGTGCGATGCCATATATCCCGTGTGCGACCCCCGCCGGGCCCAGGGCGGCTGGGCCCGGCGGGGGCCGGGCCTACAGGCGGGGGTCCACCGGCTCGGACTCGAGGGCCAGGACGGCGAAGACGGCCTCATGGACACGCCACAGGGGTGCGCCCGAGGCACGGCGGTCGAGGGCTTCGAGGCCGAGCGCGTACTCCCGCAGCGCGAGCGAGCGCTTGTGGCCCAGCGCACGCCGGCGGAGGCGGGCGAGGTGGGCCGGGCGGGTGTATTCGGCGCCGTAGATGATGCGCAGATACTCGCGGCCGCGGCACTTGACGCCCGGCTGCACGAGGCCGCCCTTGGGATCGCGGGCCAGCGCTTCGAGCGGCTTGACGACCATGCCCTCGCCGCCGGCCCCGGTCAGGTCGAGCCACCACTGCGTACCGGCCGCGACCGACGCCTCGTCCCCGGTGTCGACGAGCAGCCGCCGGGTGGTGCGCAGCAGCCCGGTCGGGTCGGCGTCGACCAGCCGGTCGATGAGCGCGAGCTGCCGGTCCTGCGACAGCTCGCCCGCGAGGTTGCGGTCGCGGACGGCGAGCAGCTGGAAGGGGGCGAGGTGGACCCCTTCCAGGCCGTCGGTCGTCCAGCAGTAGCGGCGGTAGGCGTCGGTGAAGGCCTGCGCGTCGGCGGCCCGCTCGTGCTGCCTGGCCAGCAGCTCGCCGACGTCCGCCCCGCGGTCCGCCGCGGCGCGGAGCGCGGCGACGGCCGGCGGGAAGGCGGCACCGGCGGCGGCGCCGACCGCCGCGTACTGCTTGCGCAGCAGCCCGGACGCCTTGAGCGACCACGGCAGCAGCTCGGCGTCGAGCAGCAGCCAGTCGGTGTCCAGCTCGTCCCACAGCCCCGCCGCGGTGGCGGCGGTCCGCACCCGGTCGAGCACCGCCTCCGTGACGGCCGGGTCGTCGAAGAACGGCCGGCCGGTGCGGGTGTGCAGCGTCCCGGTGACCCCCGGGGCGGCGCCGAACCGCTCGGCGGCGGCCGCCTCGTCGCGGCAGACCAGAGCGACCGCGCGGGAGCCCATGTGCTTCTCCTCGCACACCACCTGCCGCACCCCGTCGGCCCGGTAGGAGGCGAAGGCCTCCGCGGGGTGTTCGAGGTAGCCGTCCTCCGTGGAGGTGGTGCAGGGCGCCATCGTCGGCGGCAGGTAGCCCAGCAGCCGCGGGTCGACCGCGAAGCGGCTCATCACCTCAAGGGCCGCCGCCGCGTTCTGCTCGCGCACCGCGAGGCGTCCCATCAGGGTCGTCTCGACGACCCTGCGCCCCGCGACGTCGTCCAGGTCGAGCGGGCGCCCCTCGCGGCCGCCGGGCGCGTCGGACAGCAGCGGCTTGACCGGCTCGTACCAGACCTGCTCGGCCGGCACATCCACGATCTCGCGCTCGGGCCAGCGCAGGGCGGTCAGCCGGCCGCCGAAGACGGCGCCGGTGTCGAGGCAGAGGGTGTTGTTGATCCAGGACGTGGCGGGCACGGGCGTGTGGCCGTAGACGACGGCGGCGCTGCCGCGGTAGTCCTCGGCCCACGGGTAGCGGACGGGCAGGCCGAACTCGTCGGTCTCGCCGGTGGTGTCGCCGTAGAGCGCGTGCGAGCGGACCCGTCCTGAGGTGCGGCCGTGGTATTTCTCCGGCAGGCCCGCGTGGCAGACCACCAGCCGGCCGCCGTCCAGGACGTAGTGGCTGATCAGGCCGCCGATGAAGTCGGCGACCCGGCCGCGGAAGTCCGGGTCGCGCTCGTCCTCGCGGGCGAACTGCTCCAGCGTCTCGGCCAGGCCGTGGGTGGGCTGGACGCGGCGGCCCTTGAGGTGCCGGCCCAGCTTGTTCTCGTGGTTGCCGGACACGCACAGGGCGGTGCCCGCCTCGACCATGCCCATGACGCGGCGCAGCACGCCGGGGCTGTCCGGGCCGCGGTCGACCAGGTCGCCGACGAAGACCGCGGTGCGGCCGGCCGGGTGCCGGCCGTCGTCGTAGCCGAGCTCGGCGAGCAGCGTCTCCAGCTCGGACGCGCAGCCGTGGACGTCGCCGATGATGTCGAACGGCCCGGTGAGGTGCCGCAGGTTGTTGTAGGCCCGCTCGCCGACGATACGGGCGGCGTCGATCTCCGCGGTGCCGCGCAGGACGTGGACCTTGCGGAAGCCCTCGCGCTCCAGGCCGCGCAGCGAGCGGCGCAGCTCGCGCTGGTGCCGCGCGATGACATGCCGGGGCATGCCCGCCCGGTCGGAGCGTGCCGCGTTGCGCTCGGCGCACACCTGCTCGGGCACGTCGAGCACGATGGCGATGGGCAGCACGTCGTGGTCCCTGGCCAGCTTCACCAGGTGACTGCGGCTCTCCGGCTGCACGTTGGTGGCGTCCACCACGGTCAGCCGACCCGCCGCGAGCCGCTTGCCCGCGATGTAGTGCAGCACGTCGAAGGCGTCGCCGGTAGCGCTCTGGTCGTTCTCGTCGTCGCTGACCAGGCCGCGGCAGAAGTCCGAGGAGATCACCTCGGTGGGCTTGAAGTGCCGGGCCGCGAAGGTGGACTTGCCCGAGCCGGTGGCGCCGATCAGCACCACCAGGGACATCTCGGTGACGCCGAGGGTGCGGGGCGCGGCGGTGGCGCCGTCACGGTCGTCGCCGGTCATGCCGCGTCCTCCTTCTTCTTCTCGTGGTTGTCGGTGCCGGTGAAGTGTGCGAGCTGGGTGGGCGGGCCCACCTCGGGGTCGTCGGGGCCGACGGGCCGGAATTCCACGGCGTAGCCGTAGCGGTCGGCCACCGCCCCGGCCCAGTCGCGGAATTCCCGCCGGGTCCACTCGAAGCGGTGGTCGGCGTGCCGGCGGTGACCGGCCGGCAGCGTCTCCCAGCGCACGTTGTACTCGACGTTCGGCGTCGTCACGATCACCGTCCGCGGGCGGGCGGCGCCGAAGACGGCGTATTCGAGCGCGGGCAGCCGCGGCGGGTCCAGATGCTCGACGACCTCGCTGAGCACCGCCGCGTCATAGCCCTTGAGCCGCTTGTCGGTGTACGCCAGCGACCCCTGGAGCAGCGTGAGGCGGGAGGACTGCCGCTCGCCCATGCGGTCCAGGCGCAGCCGGCGGGCGGCCATCTCCAGTGCGCGCACCGAGACGTCGACGCCGACGATCTCGGTGAAGCGCGGCTCCTTGAGCAGCGCGGCCACCAACTGGCCCTGGCCGCAGCCCAGGTCCAGCACCCGGGTGGCGCCGGCCGCGCGCAGCCCGGCGAGGATCGCCTCGCGGCGCTGCACCGCCAGCGGCGCCGGGCGCTCCTGCGAGCCGTCCGGCTGCTCGGCCTCGACGGCGTTGTCGATCTCCTCGACCTCCACGCCGTCGGCGTCGGCCAGCCGCACCAGTTCAAGGCGCTCGTCGGCCTCCCGGGTGAGCGACCAGCGGCGGGCCAGATAGCGCCGGGTGATCAGCTGCTGCTCGGGGTGCCCGGCGAGCCAGCCCTCCCCGAACCGCAGCAGCTTGTCCACCTCGTCGGCCGAGACCCAGTAGTGCTTCGCGTCGTCCAGCACCGGCAGCAGCACGTAGAGGTGCCGCAGCGCGTCGGACAGCCGCAGCTCGCCTTCGAGCACCAGCCGTACGTACCGCGAGTCGCCCCACTCGGGGAAGTGGTCGTCCAGCGGCACCGGTTCCGCGGCCACCTGCCAGCCCAGCGGCTCGAACAGCCGGGCCACCAGCGCGGGTCCGCCGCGTGCGGGCAGCGCGGGCACCTCGACCCGCAGCGGCAGCGGCGCGGCGGCCCGCTCGGGCAGCGCGCGGCACTCGCCGCGCAGCGCGCTGGCGAAGACCGTCCGCAGCGCCACCGCGAGCAGCGACGACGCGGCGTACGGCCGGTCGTTCACGTACTGCGCCAGCGCCGCGTCCGGCGCCCCGCCCCTGCCCTTGCCCCGCCCGCGCCGCACGAGCGCCGGCGGATCGACTTCGAGCAGCAGCGCGGCCGTGCAGCGCTCGTCACCCGCCTCGGGGTAGAAGACGTGCGCGTCACCGTAGGAGGTGGCGAAGACCTGGGCCCTGCCCGGGTGCTTGTGCAGCAGATACCCGAGGTCCGTCGCCGGCCCCGCGGCACTGCCCGTGGTGGAGATCGTCAGAAACACCCGACCGAGTATCCCCGCCGCCCCACCCCCTGCCCAGGTGTTTTCCCCGGGGCCGGGGCGTCCGGGGGTGCCGGGCAGGTACCGCCGGCCAACCGCGGCCGGGTCGGGGCGGCCGGGAGGCCACCGGGGCGGCGGCGTGCGGCATCTGCGGGCCAACCACGGCCGGGGCAGGCCCGGTCGGAGCGGCCGGGCCGCCGAGCCGGCGCCGCGGCAATGCGCCGTCAGGGCAGGGCGGTGCGCAGGGCGGTGATCGCGGGAGGGCCGACGCGGCAGCAGCCGCCGATCAGGCGGGCGCCGGACGCGTGCCAGGCGGCGGCGAGGAGCGGGGACAGGTCGGGGGCGCCCTCCCAGTCGCGTGCCGCGGCATTCCACTGCTCGCCACTGTTGGGGTAGGCCACCACCGGCTTGCCGGTGACCGCGGCCGCCAGCTCCACCGCGGGCAGCACATCACGCGGCGCGCAGCAGTTGACGCCCACCGCGACCACCTCGTCGCGGCCCGCGGCCAGCGCGAAGGCCTCGGCCAGCGGCTGCCCGGCCCGGGTCCGGTCGCCGTCGGCAGTGTAGGACAGCCACACCGGCAGACCTGTGGGCGCCGCCGCCCGCAGCATCGCCTCGGCCTCGTCGAGGTCCGGCACCGTCTCCAACGCCAGGACGTCGGGCCCCGCGGCGGCCGCCGCCTCGATCCTCGGCCGGTGGAAACGCTCCAGCTCACCCACCGTCAAGCCGTACCGCCCGCGGTATTCGCTGCCGTCGGCGAGCACCGCTCCGTACGGCCCGACCGACGCCGCCACCCGCACTCCCGGCCGGCCCTCGGCCGCCCGGCGGGCCAGCTCCACGCTGCGCCGCAGCAGCGCCGACGCCTCGGCCCGCGCGATGCCGCGGCGGGCGAAGCCCTCGTAACTGGCCTGGTAGCCCGAGGTGATCAGCACATCCGCGCCCGCCCGCACATACGCCCGGTGGGCCGCCTCGATCTGCCCGGGGTCGTC
Organism: Streptomyces sp. NBC_00433; assembly: GCA_036015235.1. Taxonomy (NCBI): domain Bacteria; kingdom Bacillati; phylum Actinomycetota; class Actinomycetes; order Kitasatosporales; family Streptomycetaceae; genus Streptomyces; species Streptomyces sp. NBC_00433. The sequence continues at coordinate 2,130,152 of CP107926.1, forward strand.
GGCGAGCAGCCGGGCCGTCCAGAGCGGGTCGGACAGGTCGCAGCCCTGGTCGGCGAGCTGGTTGGACAGCCCGCCGTCCAGCACCAGGGTGCGGCCCGCCGCCAGCAGCGCGCCCAACTCCCCGGCAGGCGCGGGCGGGACCGCTGACGGTGTCGGCATCGCGCGGCCTCAGCCCAGCTGCGGCTTGACCTGGGCGGCGATCAGCTCCAGGTGGTCCAGATCGCTGAGGTCGAGGGTCTGGAGGTAGAAGCGGGTGGCGCCCTGCTCGGCATACCGCCCGATCTTCTCCACGACCTCCGCCGGCGACCCGGCCAGCCCGTTCTCCTTCAGGTCCGCGACCTCGCGGCCGATCGCCGCCGCCCGCCTGGCCACTTCCGCGTCGTCCCGGCCGACGCAGACCACCAGCGCGTTCGAATACACCATGCTGTCGGCCGCGCGCCCGGCCGCCCGCACCGCGTCCTGGACCCGCCCGATCTGCCGGCCGGAGTCCTCGATCGAGGCGAAGGGCACGTTGAACTCGTCGGCATAGCGCGCCGCCAGCTCCGGGGTGCGCTTGGCACCCATGCCGCCGATCAGCACCGGCACCTTGGCCTGCGCGGGCTTGGGCAGCGCCGGGCTGTCCTTGAGCTGGTAGAACTCCCCCTCGAAGTCGAAGGTCTTGCCGACCGGGGTGGCCCACAGCCCGGTGATCACCGCGAGCTGCTCGGCGAGCCGGCCGATCTTCTCCTTCGGGAACGGGATGCCGTAGGCGGTGTGCTCCGCCTCGAACCAGCCGGCACCAAGCCCGAACTCGACCCTTCCACCCGACATCGCGTCGACCTGCGCCACCTGGATCGCCAGCACACCGGGCAGCCGGAAGGTGCCGGCCGACATCAAGGTGCCGAGCCTGATCCTGCTGGTCTCCCGGGCGAGGCCGGCCAGGGTGACCCACGCGTCCGTGGGTCCCGGCAGTCCGTCGCCGCCCATCGTCAGATAGTGGTCCGACCGGAAGAAGGCGTCGAAGCCGAGGTCTTCCGTGGCCTTGGCGACCGCGAGCAGCGTGTCGTAGTCGGCCCCCTGCTGGGGCTCGGTGAAGATTCGCAGATCCATTCCCCCATCCTGCACTCAACCCGCGCCCGCCCGTCAATCGACACATGGCAACCCCCCGGTCCCCGGCTCCCCCGGCATCCGCTCGCCGCGGGCCAGCGCCCGCACCCGGTCCTTGGCCTCGTCCACCGCGTCCAGCGCCTCGATGCACTGCCAATACGCACCCTCGTCCTGCACCGCACAGGTGAGCCCCACCAGGGCATCGGTGATCTCGCCGAGCAGCACCCGCAGTGCCCGCAACGTCCCCGCCGGATCGCGGACCGCCGTCATCCTCGCCGCCCGCGGCGGCCCCGCCCCCGCAGCCGCGAGCACCGGCCCCGCCCGGCCACCGGTCATCGCCGCCCAGGCAGTGCCGGCTGCCCGAGCCGTGCCCGCCCCCTCCGTCTCCGCCGCCGACCGCTGCTGCCCGGCGGCCAGCAGCCGGTCCAGCGCCTCGACCAGCTCGCCCGCCTGCCAGGCCTCCTCGATCACGTCCTCGGGCTGCGGCGCCCCGCGCATCACCCGCTCCGACTCCGCCACCAACCGTGCCGCGTCCATCAGTGCACCCCCTCGACACCAGCGGTGGTGACCCCTTCACCACCTGCCGACATCACTCAGAGTGACACACTCGTCGCACCCGCGAAAAGGTCGGTCGCGACATCTGTGGAAAACCTCGCACCTGTGGATATCCACGACGAATACTCACCCGGTCGAGGGACCCGCCGACCGGCCGGTCCGCGGGAAGCGCTCCTCGTTCCTGTCGATCTTGGCCGCCAGCGCGGCCAGCACATCGATCTCCAGCACCGCGCAGAACTGCAGCAGATACGCCAGCACGTCCGCGACCTCGTCGCGCACCCGGTGGGCGGACTCGGGGTCCGCCATCACCGCCGACGACTGCTCGGGCGTCAGCCACTGGAAGACCTCCAGCAGCTCGGACGCCTCGACGCTCAGCGCGGCGGCCAGATTCTTCGGGGTGTGGAAGGGCTCCCAGTCACGGGCGGCGGCGAATTCGACCAGGCGGCGCTGCAGGGCCGCGAGGTCCGGTGGTTGTCCGGTCACCCGGACTGGTCTACCGCATCGCCGCACCCCTCCTCCTCCCGCCCCGCTCCGCCCGCGTCCCCTCCCCCGCCGGCGCCCGCGCCCTTCCCGCCGGCCGCGACCGCGCCCGTACCGCCGCTCCGCTCACCACCGCGGTCCGCCTCCCCCGCCTCCTGCGCCGGCACCCGCCTGCCCTCGCCGAGCCGGGCGACCGTCACACCGCCCAGGCCCTCCGCGCAGCCGGGGTCCTGGACCGTGCCGAGCAGCCGGATGTGGCCGCGGGCGGCGGCCATCCCGGCGAGCCGCAGCAGTTCGCGCAGCTGCCTGCCGTCGAGGCCCAGGTCGAGCCCGTCGCCCAGCACGGTGAGCACCTGGCCGGCCGGCAGCAGCTCCGTACTGGTGTCGACATCCAGCACGCCCGGACCGGTGAGCAGCACCAACGCCAGTGCCAGGAAGCGCAGTTCGCCGTCGCCGAGCCGGTCGACCGGCACCACGCCCAGCGGGCCGCGGTCCACCGCGGCGATCACCGCGTCCAGCGGCGCCCGGCCGTCGCCCGGCGGGGGAAGCACCGCGGGCAGCACGGTCAGGCCCTCGACCGGCGGACTGCACACCGCCCGCACCGCGTTGACCAGCGCCGCGTGCCGCGTGCCGCACTCGCCTTCGGTCCTGGCCAGAACGGCGGACAGGTTGTCGCAGGCGGCACGCAGCCGCCCGTCGCCCAACAGCACGGGGGCGCGCATCAGTTCGGGCCGCGGTGCCACCGGGAAGATCCCGCGCAGCGCCACCACCAGCTGCTCGGCTGCGGCGAGCACCAGCCGCTGCCCGTCGGTGCGTCCGGAGACCCGCAGCGGCAGCAGGGCGCTGGCCAGGACGTTGTCCGGCAGCGGGGCACGGGTGACCGAGACCTCGCCCGCCGTGTGCCAGGCCGCCTGCACGGTGCGCCGGGCCGGGTCGCGCAGCGCCGTGGTGAGCAGGGTCTCGCCGGCGCCGGTCAGCCGCTCGCCGACGATCCGCAGCGTCGGCTCCGCCTGCACCGCGACGTCCAGCCGCACCGGCCCGACGGGACCTGTCACCGTGCAGCCGATACGGAAGCCGCGCCGCCCCTGCGCGTCCGGCTGGGCACCCTGCGGCACGCAGGCCGCCGCGCCGCCGCGCACCACCGACCCGAAGACCTCGGCGAGTTCGGCGCCGCAGGCCAGCCGGCCGAGTGCGGCGAGCCCTTCGAGGACACTGGACTTGCCGGTGCCGCTGCCGCCGGTGAGCAGGGTGATCGGGCCGAGCGCGAAGGTCGCCCCGCGGTGTGACTTGAAGGCGGACAGCCGCAGTTCGGTGACGACGGGGCGGTCGTGACCGGCGTCCTTGGGCGCGCTGGTGCTCATGGCCGCGAAGGTAGCCACCGTGCGGCCTGCCGAACCGTTCCGGCGTCCTAGCGTTACCCGAACGAGCGACATCGTGCATGATTCGCGGAAATCCGGAAATTACATATCCCTCCCGCAGCGCGGAGTACCGCCGCGTCCGCTCTCACGCGCGCACCCGCCGGGTCCATGTCCGCGCCCGTCGCTCCGGGTCCCTGTCGGTGCCGCCGGTTACGGTGTCGGGTGTGACCACGACCAGCACCGGATATGTCGCGCTGCTGCGCGGAATCAACGTCGGGGGCAAGGCCAGGGTCCCGATGCAGACCCTGCGCGAGCTGCTGGCCGCGATCGGCGGCACCGGGATCCGTACGCACCTGCAGAGCGGGAACGCCGTCTTCACCCACGAGGACACCGACCCGCAGACGCTGGCCGACGCGCTCCAGCAGGCGCTCGCCGACGAGTTGGGCCTGAGCATCACCTGCATGGTCCGCACCGCCGAATACCTGCGGCGGGTCGTGGCGGCCAACCCGTTCGACATGACCGGGGTCGACGGCTCCCGCTTCCTGGTGATCTTCCTCGCCGGGTCCGTCCCCCTCGACCGGCTCGCCGCGCTCGACCGGAAGGCGTACGCGCCGGACGACTTCCGGGCGGGCGAGCGGGAGATCTACGCCCACTTCCCCGACTCCATCCGCAATTCGAAGCTCGCCGCCCGGCTCACCGACCGCGGCCTGGGCATGGCGGCCACCAACCGCAACTGGAACACGGTGACCAAGCTCGCCGAGATGGCCGGTGGTTGACGACGGACAAGCGGCCGCGCACATCGTCCGGCGCCGGGTCCCGCCTCACACGACGAGCAGCACGTCCCGGCACGAATACCGGCGAGCCGTCGCATAGACCTCCAGGGCCCACCGCCCCGGCTCGGCGCGCAGTTCGGCGCGGAAGCCGCCGCCGACGCACGGCCGCATCGCCTCGTCCGCCACGGGCGTACCGTCCTCGCCGAGGCGGCGGACTCTCAGCCTGAGCGCGGGGTCGGCGTTCGTCGCCCACACCTCGAAAGGCTCGCCGGCCCGAGCGAAGTCGGGGAATTCGACGCCGACCGGCTCCCCGACGCTCAGCACCCCGGCCGGTTCGAGGCCGTCGCAGATGCGCCTCAACTGCTTCAGCGCATGGCCGGAGTTGATGAGGTCCGCGTGCCTGGTGTCGAGCCACACGGTCCGGCCGGTGTCGGGCCACTCGGGCGGGGTCTGCGCGATGTGCGCCACCGTGCCGTCGCCGAAGAGCGGCAGGGCGCGGTCTTCCGGGTCGCCGGATTCCGCGAAGTCCTGGTGGAACACCGGCCGTCCGCCGGCGGCGAAGGAGAGCGCCTGGTCCGTCAGGTGCTTGTCGCCCCCGAGTGCGATGAGCGTGCCGCGCCGCCTGCCGTGGACGGCGTCGTTCTCCGCGATGGCGTCCTGCACTTCGCGGAAGAAGGCGAAGGAGTCGTCGACCGTGCGGGTGCCCACCCCCTCCACCGACTGGCCCTTCAGGTGGGACCTGCCCTCCTGGCGGTCGACCACCACCCGGTAGGTGGGCAGGAGTTGGCCGAGCGACGGATAGGTCGAGCACACCTCGCGGATCCCGTCGCGGAAGGGGCTCGGCACCCACTTCACCTGGCCGGTCAGGAAGCGCAGCGCCTTGACGCTGCCCGAGAAGGGTGTGCCCAGCGTGGCGACCGACCTGGTCTGCTCCCACCCGCCGAGGACCTCGGTGTAGTAGCGGACGACCAGGCCGCCCATGGAGCGGCACAGGAAGACCACCTTGGCCTCGGCGGCGCGCGGGAAGCGCTGCCGGTCGGCCGTCTCCCGCCACCGGGTCAGCCGCCTCTCGACGAAGTCCGCCAGCTTCCTGGCCGAATTGCGGTTGCTCAGGCGCCAGTCGTAGCGGAATTCCGCGAATCTCTCCGGCTCGATCCCGAGTTGCTCGCGGAGGTCCGGGTATTCCATGGTCGAGACCAGCCCGGGAAGGAGCCGCGCCCCGTGGATGACGCCGCCCAGCTCCAGGGCGTGCGGCGGCTCCGGGTCCTCGTCGCCGATGTGCTCGGGCAGTTTGAGCGCCTCCCGGGTCCTCCCGGGCCGGAGCAGCCCGCGCATCGCCTCTGGCGTCAGGTCCCACAGGTCGGCACCGTCGCGGGTCAGGGCGGTGCCCATGACGCCGGGGACGAGAACCACCAGGTCGTGCCTCAAAGAACGCTCCTCATGTCATCTCGGGCGGATCCCCCCGCCCGTCGGCCGCCGACGCCCGGACCGGGCACGGGCCCGTCGACCCGCCAGGGCACGAATATCTGGTCGCACCGCAGGTTGTGCTGCGCGACGCCCTGGACCATGAGGGTGATGCCGCGGCTGTCGAAGGCGGTGTCCACGCCGGTCACGTCGTATCCGCGGGATTCCACCGGGTCCAGCTCCTCCCCCCGTCTGACGTCCCACAGCAGGAGGCGGCCGGATTTCCGGTTCCAGCCGACAAGCAGCGGGCGTTGCGCGGGACCGGCGAGGGCGAGGCCGTCGACCGGTCCGCCGGACCGTCGCGGCAGGACGGTCGGTACGGCGTAACCCCCGTCGCACTCGGCGAACTTCACCGTCTCGCCGGTGGTGAAGGCGATCAGCGGAAACGGTGTCCTCCCGCGCATGAGCAGGCCCGTGGCCACCGCCTTCGCCCTGACGGCGCTGACCGCCTGCGGCTTCGTGTCGGACCGGGCCAGGTCCCACACCCGGACCGCGTTGCCGCCCCACACCGACAGCCAGGACGGACCCGAGGGCGGGCCCACCGCTTCCAGCCGCTGCACGGCGCCGGCGGCCCCCATCCAGAAGGTCCGCCCTTCGCGCCAGGCACCGCGCCCCCGCGTCTCGCGCTCCCAGGCGACCACGCTCTGCCCTGACGGCCACAGCAGCCGCAGCCGGTCGGTCCCGTCGGCGTGGAAGGCCAGCGAAAGCACCGGGCGGTCGGCCGGGCCGGGCAGCGCGAAGCTCTCGGTCTCCAGCACCTCCAGGCCCGGCCCGAGCGTCCAGAGCACGACGCGCCTGCGGCCGACGGCCGCGGCCAGCCAGCAGTCCCCGACCCGGGCGGCGGTGAGCGCCTCCACCTGCGCGGGGTGGACGAGCCGGAGCGCTTCGCCGGCCTGCCCGTCCTGGGCGTGCGGGCTCACCAGCACGTCGGCGCCCTGCGAGCGGCTCAGCAGCAGCGTGCCGTCGGGTGCTCCGCCCGTCACCTTCAGCCGTGTCCTGCCGGCCGCCCTCCCGACGACGTGGCGGACGCCCGCCACCTCGCCCCTCCCCGGCGGGTCGTGCGGCTCCCACACGCGGATCCGCGTCTCGTCGGCCACCGCGAGGCGCCCGGTCTCCGCGGGGTCGAAGGCCAGGGACTGGTGGTGGTGATCGCACGGCAGCGGTACGAGTTCCGCGCCCTTGTCGTCCCAGACGCGGACCGCGGCGTCCTCCCCGACGGCCGTGAGCAGTCCTCGCGGGCCCCGTCCGAGGGTCACCGCCCGCCCGGCGCTCGCGGGGGCGGGGCTGAAGAGGGGGCTCGCCGCTCCTCGGAAGAGGTCGTCCGTCCGCCAGGCGTGCAGCGTGTGGCCGTCCAGCGCCGCGATCACCGCGCCGGGCCCGTTGCGGTCCGGCAGGGCCAGCGCCGACACGGCGACGACCTGCTCGATGCCGTCGCCCAGCGACCGGACACGGCGCAGCGGCTCCTTCATCGCCTTCCGGCCGGGCACCTCCCACACCCTGACCCCTCCAGGGCCCCCGGTGACCGCGACGGCCCTCTCTCCCACGGTCAGCAGGCACACGCAGCGGACCGGCACACCGACGGTGTGCGTGCGCAGGTCCGCCCTGGAATACGCCGTGGTGGTGTCCCAGCGCCACAGCCACAGGCGGTCGCCGTCGACGGTGGCGAGGAGCACCTCCCTGCCCCAGCGCACCGAGTCGACGGCGCCGGGCCTACCGCCCCAGTACAGCTCCTCCACCGGGTATCTGCCGTTGCCGTGCCACATCCGCACGCACAGGCCGTCGTGCGTGGCGACCACCCTGCTGTCGCCCCGGCCGGACGCCGTCACTCCCCGCTGCAGCGGCGGGGCGGCCCAGGTGTCCGGTCCGGTCTGCCGTCCCGGGACCTCGTGTCCCTCCGCGGTCCACGACGTGACCTCGCCGGCGCCCGACGCGTGGATGAGTCCGTCGCCGTGGGCCTCCCAGTGCACGGCGAGCGCCCCGCCCGGCGGGGCGGGCCAGCTGCGGTGCAGCGGGAGCCGGACGGCGCTGCTCCACACGTCGTCCCAGAAGACCGACGAAGGCTTCGGCACCGCGGCGAGGAAGTCCTTCGAGAACATGGCCAACGCGGTGGCGCGCAGCATCGCCCACCTCGCGTCCTGCGCCTCGTGCCTGCGGAAGTGGTCGGCGACGCCGAGGTAGAGCGCGCTGCGCGGGGTCGTCGCGAGCCGGGCGGAGACCAGGGGTTCGAGGACGTCGGGCGCGGCGGCGACCAGGAAGTGGCTGTCGCCCACCAGTTCTTCGAGGAGGTCGTCGCCGCCCAGAGCGGCGTGCGCGGTGAGGTGGTGCTTCACGTAGTGTTCCGCGGTCCGCCAGTCCTCGCTCCTGTCCGGCGTCAGCGCCCGGTGGACGGCGCGGTGCCGCTCCCGCAGCCGCAGGTCGCCGCCGAGCAGGTGGGCGCCGAAGCTGGGGTGGTGGAGGCGGTAGACCTCCTCGCCGGACTCGGCGTCCTTCGCGATCGTCACGCCGGTGGCCCTGCGGATCACGTCCCGCAGGTCGTCCTCTCCGTACGCCCTGCTGCCCGGGGCGCGGACCGCGTTGGTCACGGCCAGCCACACCCGGGGCTGGGGCAGTCCGACGCCCTGTGCCAGCGCCAGAGCGGTCATGAAGTCGCGGATACGGGAGGTGTACCGCGGGTCGAGCCGCAGCAGCTCCTCGGCCAGCAGGGAGTCCAGGACGGACGTCCCCCGCCGTAACTCCCCGCGCAGCCGGGTCGCGTCGACCGGCTCCGGGCGGCCGGCCACCTGGCGTGCCCACAGGGTGGCGACGAGGAAGATGCCGTTGCTGCCGGCCGCGATCTCCCGGGCGACGGCGCCGCGTCGGCGTGCGGCCTGCGGCTGCCGGTAGGGGGACTTCTCCTCGGCGAGCAGCCGTTCGACGTGCCGGGCGATGTCCCGCTCGGTCTCGTCCCTGCGGTCCAGCTCCATCATGGCAGTGCAGTGCAGCACGTCGAGCAGCGTCTCCGTACGCGGTTCGCCCGGCAGGGCGCGGCGGGCGTTCGGCCGGGTGGCGACCACCACCCTCACCCCTGGCAGGGCCGCCAGCGGGTTGAGCAGTCCGCGGGCGATGTCGAAGGAGTGTCCCGCGGCGGCCTCGTCCAGCCCGTCGAACATCAGGGTGAGGCTGCCCTTGGCCTCCGTCAGTGCCTCGACCTGCCGCACCAGGCTGTGCGGGGATCCCCGGGTGGTCCCCGGTGTGCGCAGGCCGAGCGGCGCCAGGCTGCGCGCCAGGTCCTCGCAGAGCGCCGACAGTGTCCTGCCGCGGCAGTGCAGCGCGGCGTTGACGGAGCGGAGCGGGGGCAGCAGCCGGGGGCGGCGGTCCTCGGGCAGGGAGGCCACGAAGTGCTCGACGGTCAGGTGCGCGGTGTACGCGAGCAGCGTCGACTTGCCCGCGCCGGACGCCCCCGTCACCAGGAACATCCCGGTCTCCTGGGTGCGCATCCAGTTGACCAGGTCGCCGAGCACCCCGTGCCGGGAGGCGAAGTCCCGCAGGTGCCAGCTCTGGCCGGAGCCGGAGAAGACCGGCAGGTCCTCGGCTGCGAGTTCCGTGCCGATCCACGACCGGTCGTCCTGCGGGCGCAGCGCGGCGCGCGCCCGCGGTGACCAGTACGGGTTGGGCAGGAACCAGGCGTGCAGCGTCTGCGGCTCCTGCCAGAAGGGGACCTGGTCCCCGGCCCGGTTCCTGACCGCGCTCATCAGCTGCTGGAAGGGGACGACGTCGTTCTCCCGCTGGAAGATCCGCGCACTGCCGTCGACGATCTCGCCGGGAGCCGACAGGACCTGCTCCAGGCAGTCGACCCAGTGCCCTTCCAGCGCCTCCTGCCCTGATCCGGCGGTCGCGACGACGGCGAAGCCCACCTCGACGTCGTCGACGCCGGCCCGCAGCCGCGCGTCCTTGACGTGGTGGCTGACCTCCCGCACCGCCTCGCCGGAGAAGCAGGCGTCCAGGACGAGCAGCGTGTCCGCGGGGTCCTCGGCGAGCCAGGAGACCAGCTCCTCGGCCGAGACCGCCCGGCCGGCATCGAACTCCCCGTCCAGGTAGCTGTCCTCGCAGGCCAGGTAGAAGGCGCCCGACACCACTTCGCCGTGCCCGGTCCAGTAGAGGATCTTCCGGTCCGCCTCCTGCTGCCCGAGCCGCAGCACCAGGTCGCGGATCTGCTCGCGCCCAGCGGACAGCGCGCCCCCCGCGGCACTGCTGACACCCAGCGAGGGGGCGCCGAAGCCCAGCCGGGCGGCCTGCTCCACGAAACGGAAGGCGGTCCGGCGCAGTTGGGCGCGGTCCCTGACCCGCCGTGCGTCACCCCGGTATCTGTCGACGACCACGGTGGCGACCACGCCGTCACGCTTCTGGCCCCGGCCCAACCGAACTCCCCCTCCAAAGAGTTCCGCCAGGCATCCGTACCGCGCCGCAGGACGGTATGTGGAAACCTGACGTCTCACACCGCACCCGGTGTGCCGCTTACGCTACTCGGCATGGGGGTTGGGAGAACTCGTGGAGCCGCGCGACCGCATGGTCATCGGGAATCTGGTGACGGACTGCCACATCTTCGAGGGAGACGGCACTCTCCCGATCCAGCAGGAGAACGTGCAGATCATCTACGAGCCGGGGCTCCGCCGGGTGGATCTCCCCGCCGAGGTCCAGCTGTGGCGTGAGGACATCGAGGCGGAGATGCAGCGCCGGCAGGCGGCGGGTGAGAAGTACGCCTGGAACAATCCGCGATTCGCCGTCGAGAGCGTCATCGTCTCGCGGAGCGACGAGACCGAGGCGCCCCTGGTACGGATGAGCCTGTGCGACGCGGACTATTACGACTTCCTCGCGACGTCCGTCAATCTCGACGAGCCGCTGCGCGAAGGGGAGTCCGCGACCCTGCGCTCGCAATACCTGGAGAACACCGACCCGGTGGCAGCGCCGGCCTTCCTGTCGTGCAGCTTCGGCGTCAATGTGGCGGTCGAGACGGGACCCGACCGGAAGATGGTCTTCGCCCGGCGCAGCGTCAGCGTCGAGGGCCACAACAAGGTGCGGTGGAATTCCTCGGTCAACGAGGGGCTCGCCGCCATCCACGACGTCCCCGCGGACGGCTCCCCCATCAGTCTGCACTCCGTGGCCCGCCGCGCGCTGCGGGAGGAACTCGCCGTCCAGGACGAGGACGAGGTCGAGGTCGAACTACTCGCCTTCGCGCTCGACCTGCGCAACCACCAGTGGGCGGCCTTCTACCGGGCCGTGCTCACCGACCTGACGGCCGACCACCTGATCGCCCGTAGGAGCCGCGGCATCGAGGACAAGTGGGAGCACGACCGGTTCGACTTCATACCGGCCGATCCCGACAGCGTCCTGGACTTCATCCTGCGGAAGGACCCGCAGGAGTGGACCCCCTGCGGTCCTGCTCTCTTCTATCTGGCCCTGGTCCGCGCGGCCGTCGCCGCCCGTGGCGGCAACCGGTCGGGGCGGCTGGACGTCGAGGCCGCGGAGCGCCGGGCGGTGGAGCGCCTCGCCGCGGCCGCCGACCGCGGCTAGGGCCCTGGGGCGGGGGTCAGAAGATGTTCCGCTCCCGGTGCTGGCGGCGCAGTTCGAGGAATGCCGCGCGCACCTGGTCGGCCGGCATGCCGCCGTCGGCCTGGATGCGCAGGTCGGCCAGCGCGTCGCGGGACTCCATGAAGCCGCGCCACTTCTGCTGGGGCTTCAGCCAGGTGTCCACCGCGGTCATCACCGCGACGACCAGTGCCAGGGCCGGAACCCAGGTGACGAGCCAGCTCCCGTGGCCCTCGCCCAGGTTCTGGTCGGCGGCCACGACGGCACTGGCGACGATGAGGAGGATACGGCCGAGGTAGTAGGTGACGCCGTAGTTGAAGGTGGCGGTACGCCACCGCCGCATCTCCCGGTCCATCTCCTTGACGAGGGGCTCCGGCAAGTGCCGCGCCCGTGCCCGCTGTTCGCCCTCCGCCGCGTTCGCCACGACTTCCTCGGCCATGCTTCCCCCTCAGAACCGCCCGCCGGCGCGCGGGCATTGCCCATTGTCACCGATGGGGATCCCCACGGGCGGAGAGCCCGGGAACCCTGCACGGCAGGCGCGGGCGGGCGGCCGCCGCTATTCGAAGCGGGCCAGGTCGCCGGCCCCGCGGCGGAGGATCTGTGTCTCGCCCGTGGAGAAGTCGATCACCGTGGTGGGCTCGGTGCCGCAGTCGCCGGAGTCGACCACCACGTCCACCACGTGGTCGAGCTGCTCCTTGATCTCCCAGCCCTGCGTCATCGGCTCGGCTTCGCCCGGGAGCAGCAGGGTGCTGGAGACCAGGGGTTCGCCGAGTTCGGCGAGCAGCGCCTGCGTGACGACGTGGTCGGGGATGCGTACGCCCACGGTCTTCTTCTTGGGGTGCTGCAACTGGCGCGGCACTTCCTTCGTCGCCGGCAGGATGAACGTGTAGCTTCCGGGTGTCGACGCCTTGACGGTCCGGAAGACGGCGTTGTCGACCTGCACGAACTGCCCCAGCTGGGCGAAGTTCTGGCAGACCAGGGTGAAGTGGTGCCGGTCGTCGAGGTTCCGGATCGACCGGATGCGGTCGATGCCGTCGCGGTTGCCCATCCGGCAGCCGAGCGCGTAGCAGGAGTCCGTCGGGTACGCGGCGAGCGCGCCGGACCGGAGGCTGTCGGCCACCGCGCTGATGACGCGCGGTTGGGGATTTTCGGGATGTACGTCGAAGTATCGTGCCATCGGGCAAGCCTAGGGGTGGATCCGGCGAGGGCGGCGGAGATGGCCGCCGAACCCTCGAACGGGGGCAGGGGCGCCGCGCCGCGGGCTGCCCCGCATCGCCGGCCGCGACGACGCCGCCCGCAGCGGTCGTCGCGGTGGCCGGGTTCACGTGCCGGCGGAACGGCCATGCCGGGGATGGCCGGCAGACCCTCCGATACCACCCGGCCGGGACTCCGACCACTCGATCACGGGCGGCTGTACGGCGGCGCACAACGGATCGCCCCGCGGGCCCGTCAGCCCCAGCCTCCCGACGAGCACCCCGCCGGACACGGCGGCCGCCAGCACCTCGGCATCGATGGCGCTGAAGAGCAGCTTCGCCCGCCGGAACATCGTGAACCGGCCCTCCGCGTCGACGGTCCCCCACGACAGGTACAGGAACCGGCCGCCGGGCCGGCCCTGCACATACGGGCCGCGCAGATCCCAACCCCCCTCGACAGGGGTGGCCGTGACCTCCACCTCCCACACCGCCGAGGACGCGTCGCCCGGACTCAGTCCGAGCAGTTCGTCGGGCCGTCCCCGCCGCTGCACACCGACATGGACGTTGCGATGACCCGACGGCACATCCGCCGACGGCCCGCAGTCCCGGCCGGGCAGACCCGACCCCTCGATTCGTACGAGCATTGCCCCATCATCCGCCGATGGGCGCGTTCCCGCCGGGCGCTGACGCCGCGTCTCCGGAGTTCTGCCGCCGTCTCCGGCCGCTGATCATCTGCTGCCCCGCGCGGTCGGCGCCGCCCGCCGTGGCCGGCCCGGTTGCGGCGGTCCGCGCCGCGCTTTGCGACGCGGCCCCGCGCGCCACCGCAGTGAGCCGCCACCGGACACCGCCGGGGATGCGGACGGTGACGGTGGGGGCGCTGCCTCCCGTGGTGTCCGCACGGGCGGACCCGCCGGGGGACGAGGAGCAGGCCGCCAGGTCATGACGCCGTGGGACCACACCGGCGATTCGTATGTCAGCCGCTCCGCGTCACCACGGGCGCGGCCGGTCACCGGTCATCCGCAGGCGGGGCGGAGGCCGCCGGCTAGAGAGTGCCGCAGATCCGGCGGGCCTCTGCAAGGTCCTGCTTCACCTGCGCGTCGAAGTCGAAGACTTGCGCGTGGCGGTCCTGGGAGCGGCGGATGGCCTGCGCGAGCGGCTTGTACTCCGGGTTCCCCGCAGCCGCCGACGTGGAGAGTGCTCCCGCTGCCGCGTAGCGGTTGAGGGCGATGTCACCCTCCGGCCCCTTCGCCGTGAACTTCGATTCGTCGAAACCGTCGAGCGCCCGGCACGCGGCGCGGGCGTCGCCCGCAGGGTTGGACCCGGCAGCGGGGGCGCCGCCGCCGCCGCTGAGTGCCCAGCCGACTCCGACCCCGCCGGCGCCGAGCACAAGTCCGACGATCAGCGGGACAACCACGGTTGCCGTACGGTTGCGAGCCGGCGGGGGCGCTGTCGGAGTGGCTGTCGGGCCCGCGGCGGCAGGGGGCTGCTGTGACTGCATCCGGCCAAAGGTAGTGCAAGTACCTGCCGGTGTTCGGCAGTTCGGCTTCGGGATCATGCTGTGCGGAGCGGAAGCAGGCCCTGAAGGACGAGGCTTGAGAGCTCGTCGGCCATTTTGTTCCGATCCTGCTCGGCCACCGGGGAGGCTGAGGGGTTCAACCGGTCGGCGACCGGGTCCTGCGCCAGCGCGAGCGCGGGGCCGGTGACGGCGAAGTACATGATGTGCGACGGGACACGCGGAATGCGGCCGGCTGCCATGAGGCGGTCGACGACCGGCTCGATCCTGTCCCAGAACGGTTGGATGAACCGCTCATGGAGGTAATCCAGGCGAGCGGAGTCACGCGTCGACTCGTCACTGAGCAACCGGTTCACGCCTGAGGCGTTCGCGGCCAGCCGGTAGAGCTCGACTATGACGCTTCGCAGGCGATCGTCGTCGTTCTGGCACTCCGCCGGTATCCGGTCGAGTACCGGCCGGGCCTCTCCCAGCGCGAAGTCCACCACCGCGCGCCAGTAGTCCCACTTCGATCCGTAGCGCTCGTTGATGAAGTTGTGGCTGACGCCGAGCCGCCTGGCCAGTTCCCTCACGGTGGTCGCGGCGTAGCCGAGCTCCGCGAACGTATCCAGACCCCGCCGAAGGATCTCGCTCTGGTCCATGCGCACAGGCGCGTACTTCCCGCGTGTCGCCGACGTCGTCTCTTCCGCTGGTGCGGGTTCGGCCACTGCGGCATCGCTCCGTTCGGTACGGGTGTCGACCTGCGCTCGGTCGTCTGCCGTGTCCGCCGGCCGGCGAACGTCGCAGGTCGCGAGGCTTGGCGGGCAGCCCAGTCTGTCACGCCGGCCGGGCCCCGAGGGGGTGGGCGCCCTGCACCGTCGAGCGTGCTTGACGAATGTCAAGCGTGGAGTAATGCTTGACGCGTCAAGTACATGGGGGTTCAACGAGCCGGAAGGCGCTGAACAGCTTCATCCGACACGGACAATTCCCCAGGCGACGAATTCAGGAGGATTCATGTCGACACTGGACGGCAAGGTGGCGCTCATCACTGGCACCGGAGGAGGTCAGGGGCGTGTCGCAGCCCTGGCCTTCGCGAGGGAGGGCGCAAAGGTCATCGGATCCGACATCAAGACCGATGGCAACGACGAGACGGTCGAGCTCGTACGCCAGGCGGGCGGTGAGATGACGGGGATCGCGCCGGTCGACCTCACCGATCCGGCGCGGGTGGAGCGATTCGTCGATGACGCGGCGGTCGCTTACGGCGGTCTCGATGTCATCTACAACAACGCGGCCATGCAGTACTTCGGGCCGATGCCGAACTTCTCGGTCGAAGCCTGGCGCGGCACCATCGCCGGTGAACTCGACATCCCCTTCTTCGTGTCCAAGTTCGCGTGGCCCCACCTGGTCAGGCGCGGTGGCGGCGTGATCATCAACGTCGCATCCGTGGCCGGTATGATCGCCGGCGAAGTCCCCCCGATGATCGCGCACAGCGCCGCGAACGCCGGCGTCATCGCCATGACGCGGCAGCTCGCACTGGAGGGCGCACCCCACGGAATCCGCGCGGTGGCGATCAGCCCCGGCCCCGTACTGACCCCGGCCAGTGACCGTGACCTCGGTGACAATCAGGCTCTGCGGGAGGCGGTCACGGCGAAGACCCTCCTGAAGCGTTTCGGCCGGCCCGAGGAAATCGTCGAACTGGCCGCCTTCCTCGCCTCCGACCGCGCGACCTACATCACCGGTGCCAACTACGCCGTCGACGGCGGCGCCAGCGCCTGGTGAGTCCGGCTGGGCGCCACAGCGCGCGCCCGACCGGGCACACAGCGCACATCACGCACATCGGCAAACCCGCAGGTCAGGCGCCCTTCGACGTCGGCACGCGCACCGCCACGCACTCGACGTGGCGGGTCATCGGAAAGAGGTCGCCCGCGTCGCGTCGATCATCGACCAGGCGAGGCGGCCACAGAAGGACCACGGGCCCGGCTTCGAGAGCCGGGTCCTCCTCAGCGACCTCTACGGCGCGAACGCCGGCGAGCCGGCCGACACGCGGTGGCCCTGCGCCCGACGGCGACTGCTCGAACTACGCCACGTTCCCGAAGACAGATGTGGGACACCGCCTCCGGCTCGCGACCAGGAGGCCGGAGGCACCGGATCACCCAGAGCGCTACATCGGTCGACGTACAGGATCGCGGGTGCCCGGGACCTCCAGCCCGACCCCACCGGGCCGACCGCGCACCGGTGCGGCGACATCGCCCACATCGCGACCGGTGAAGGCCGGCTCCACCTCGCCACCGTCATCGACATCGCCTCACGGCGTGTCGTCGGCCGCGCGACCGCCGCCCGCATGTGCACCGGCCTGGTCGCCGGCGGCACCGGGATCTCCGAGGGATTCGGTCCACGCTCTTGACACCGGAACCACCAATGAATTGACTCCCTCGCTGGAACGGTGACGAACCGATTCGACAGTGATGTTAGCGCTAACAGTTGCCTGACCACGTCTTCCGCGTCGTCATCGTCCGATCACGACCTCCCCCACACCAAGAGAAGAGGGAACGATGCTTTTCGGGACCCTGAGAAGGGCGCTCGCAGCCGGGGCGAGCGCGTTGGTCGCCGCCGCCTGCCTGGTCGGCGGCGGCACAACAGCCCAGGCCGCGGCATCACAGCCTTGTGATATCTACGCCACGGGCGGGACGCCGTGCGTGGCGGCGCACAGCACCACCCGGGCGCTGTACGCCTCCTACAACGGCCCCCTCTACCAGGTCAGACGAGCCTCGGACAGCACCACCCGCGACATCGGCGTCCAGAGCGCGGGCGGAGTCGTCAACGCCGCCACCCAGGACTCGTTCTGCGCCAGCACGTCCTGCGTCATCACGATCATCTACGACCAGTCCGGCCGCAAAAACCACCTCGGGCAGGCAACCGGGTACTGGCCCGGTCCTGCCGCAGGCGGGTACGACAACTTCGCCGACGCGAAGGCGGCCCCGATCACCGTCGGCGGCCAGAAGGCGTACGGCGTCTACATCGCCCCCGGCACCGGCTACCGCAACAACCACACCAACGGCATCGCCACCGGCGACCAGCCCGAGGGCATCTACGCCGTCGTCGACGGCACCCACTACAACCAGTGGTGCTGCTTCGACTACGGCAACGCCCAGACCGACGGCCAGGCCGACTCCCCCGCCATCATGGAGACGGTCTACTTCGGCGCCGACAAGCAGTGGGGCTACGGCGCCGGGGCCGGCCCCTGGATCATGGGCGACCTGGAATGGGGTCTCTTCTCCGGGGTCAACGCCGGCTACAACAACCTCGCGCCGATCAACCACCGCTTCGACACGGCCATCGTCAAGGGCGAGCCGAACCACTGGGCGATCCGGGGCGGCGACGCGCAGTCCGGCGGCCTGACCACCTACTTCGACGGGAAGCGCCCCAGCGGCTACAACCCGATGAAGAAGGAGGGCGCCATCGTGCTCGGCACCGGAGGCGACAACAGCACCTCCGGCCAGGGCACCTTCTTCGAAGGCGTCATGACCTCCGGCTACCCGTCGGAGGCCACCGAGGCGGCCGTACAGGCCAACATCACCGCCGCCGGCTACGCACCGGCCGGCGGCGGCACCCCGCAGCAGGGCGTCCAGGTCGTGGGCGGCCAGTCCGGCCGGTGCCTCGACGTGCCGAACTCCAGCACCGCCAACGGCACGCAGGTGCAGATCTGGGACTGCGGAAGCGGCACCAACCAGCGGTTCACCTACACCTCGGGCAAGCAGCTGCAGGTGTACGGCAACAAGTGCCTGGACGCTTCCGGGCAGGGCACCGCCAACGGCACCCAAGTGATCATCTGGGACTGCAACGGCGGGGCCAACCAGCAGTGGAACGTCAACGCCAACGGCACCGTCACAGGTGTGCAGTCCGGGCTGTGCCTCGACGCCAACAGTGCCGGTACCGCCAACGGCACGAAGATCATCCTCTGGTCCTGCAACGGCCAGTCCAACCAGCAGTGGAGCACACGCGACTGACCGAGGCCGGCTGGTTCGCCCATGGGGGGCGAACCAGCCGAAGCGCACCACGAGCGGAGGCCCGAGCAACTCCGCGGGGCGATGCCTCTCAGCGACGGGCCTCCGCCTCACGACGGTTCGGTAAAGCAACGGTCGACGATGGCGCCCGCACCGGTGTGCCGGCCTTCCCGTTCTCTTGCCGCGTATTTCCCGGACACGTCCCACCAGCGACCGTCCCGGGCGGAACCCCCGGAGCCGGGACCCCCAGGTCGGTGTCCAGATGCCGCCTGATGCGAAACGGTTCTCACAAAGGACCTGATCTATGGCTTCCACCTTCGCAGAAAGGGGAGACGAATCGATTCGGGTGGAAAGCCTTGACACGATGTGGAGGCTGGGGCACGTTGTGTATCCGGTACCCCGTGTGCATCTCCCGTCACAGACCGGGAGTCACGGCAGCAGAAGTGAGCGCTAACAGTACGGAAGGCTCGCAGGGCACCCCTCTGCCGTGGGAGTGCCCCTCCCCACCCACGGGAGGCGACGCCTTGGATACCCGCTCGACCAGCACGCCGGTCAGCGCTGTCTTCGCGTCTCAGGGGCGGCCTGGGTGTGGCGACAGCCCGGCGTCAGGGCGCAGGGCTTCCACAGCGTCCGGATCCCGGTCACCTGGGCCGGTCACGAGGGAACGGCACCATCACCGATGCCCGGTCCGGCCTGCGCCTCGACGCCTACGGCGCCGGAACCGCCAACGGCTCAAGCTCGACCTCTGGACCTGCAACGGCGGCACCAACCAGCGGTGGAGCCTGAACTGACCCACGGCCGAAGTGGGCCCCCGCGGGCCGGGGCCCACTTCGACGTGCCGGCCGGCCAGTGCCCACCGCCGAAATCCTCCACCGTTCGAGACTACTGACCGCACATCAGGAGATACCCATGCGAAGAGGAAGTTTGAGCCGCCGGCATCTGTCCGCGGCGCTCACCGCAGTGGCTGCGGTGCTGGTCGCGCTGGCGGCGATGCTCGTCGCCGCCACAGCTCAGGCGGCCACCACCGGCGCCCTGCGGGGTACTGGTTCCGGCCGGTGCCTGGACGTGCCGAACGCCGGCCAGACCGACGGCACGTATCTGCAGATCTACGACTGCTCGGGCGGGACGAACCAGCAGTGGACGCTGACGTCCGGCAACCAGCTGACCGTGTACGGCGGCAAGTGCCTGGACGTTCCGGGCCACGCCACAGCGGCCGGCACCCGGGTGGAGATCTGGACCTGCAACGGCGGCACCAACCAGCAATGGCAGGTGAACTCCGACGGCACGGTGGTCAGCACCGAGTCCGGGCTGTGCCTTGACGTCACGGGCGGCGGTACGGCCAACGGCACGGCGGTGGAGATCTGGACCTGCAACGGCCGCACCAACCAGCAGTGGACCGGCCTGTCCGGGACGACGCCGCCGACATCGACCCCGCCGACGTCGGGTGGGACGTGCTCCCTTCCCTCGACGTACCGGTGGAGCTCGACGGGTGCGCTGGCGCAGCCGGCGAACGGGTGGGTCTCGCTGAAGGACTTCTCCAACGTCGTCTACAACGGCAAGCACCTGGTCTACGCGTCGAACGTGTCGGGGTCAGGGTACGGCTCGATGGCATTCAAGCCCTTCACCAACTGGTCCGACATGGCATCGGCCGGCCAGACCGGGATGAGCCAGGGCACCGTGGCACCCACCCTGTTCTACTTCGCGCCGAAGAACATCTGGGTCCTGGCGTCCCAGTGGGGCGCGTGGCCCTTCTTCTACAAGACGTCGACCGACCCGACCAACCCCAACGGCTGGTCCTCGTCACAGCCGCTGTTCACCGGCAGCATCTCCCCGTCCGCCCCGATCGACCAGACCCTGATCGCGGACAGCCAGAACATGTATCTGTTCTTCGCCGGCGACAACGGCAAGATCTACCGCGCCAGCATGCCCATCGGGAACTTCCCGTCCAGCTTCGGCTCGTCGTACACCACGGTCATGAGCGATTCCCAGGCCAACCTCTTCGAGGCCGTGCAGGTCTACAAGGTGCAGAACCAGAACCAGTACCTCATGATCGTCGAGGCCATGGGCGCCAACGGACGCTACTTCCGCTCCTTCACCGCCTCCAGCCTCAGCGGCTCGTGGACCCCGCAGGCCGCCAGCGAGAGCAACCCCTTCGCCGGCAAGGCCAACAGCGGCGCCACCTGGACCAACGACATCAGCCACGGCGACCTGGTCCGCAACAACCCCGACCAGACCATGACCGTCGACCCCTGCAACCTCCAGTTCCTCTACCAGGGCAAGTCCCCCAGCGCGAACGGACCCTACGACCAACTGCCCTGGCGTCCGGGGCTCCTCACCCTGCAACGCTGATCACCTGTACACCGCATGCCTCCGGCCGGCGCCGCGACAACGTGTCGCGGCGCCGGCCGGAGGCGCGCCGGGTCGGTGCCACGGATCGTGGGCGGCCAGGCTGCCGGCCTGGCTTCAGTGGCGGCCGCGGGCCGCCCACCCGAAGCGGCTGCCGTCGGCCGCTGCGGCGATGGTGCCGCCGGAGGTCACTGCGCCGGGCTCGACCCCCTGTGCAACCAGGCCGCCCCGCCGTCGGTGGAGAACGCCGCACGGCCGGTGCCGCCGGGGTCGTTGAGGCAGCCCCTCGCACGAGGGTCCGCTGGTCGGGTTCCCACGTAGTCGATGCAAGCTCGTGCCGCGATGGCTCAGGGAGGGGTTCGACGGGCACGGTGGAAACAGTGCCGCCTCCCTGCGACCTGCGGCATCAGGGGCATGGGCGCGGCAGACGGGGGCCCCGACCCGGTAGCTTCCGGGATCGGGCAGCGTCGCGCGGGCCCCCGGAACCGTGCAGGACCCTTGAGATGGGCTGTGCGCATGTGTCAGTCTCATGCCAGCGGCCGCCTGGGTGCACAGGGGGCATGTGTGTCACTCATCTCCATGCAAATCCCCCCACCGAGGGTTGTTAGCGCTCACAACGCCGCCCTCTTGCAGGAGTCTCCTCATGATCACAGCAGCGCGTCGCCCTTCCGCCGCCCATGTCCGCGAACCCGGAGTGTGCGTCACCTGACAGCGCAGGCCTACGCCGACCGGGCCGGTGCCCATCACCACCACCTCCGCCCGGTGCCGGTTCGACGAGCCCCGCGGCAGCGGCGCCGTACCTCTCGTCCCGCATGGCCCGCTTCGGGCACGACGCGGGTACGACGCCGGGGTGCGCACCGGTTCCCGACGCGGCGGCACGGCCCGGCGCGTACTCAGATCGACGCCCGGTGAGCGGCCCGGCCCGCAGGGCGCCACAGCGTGAGCACCACAACCCCGCATCCGAAGGAGAGAGATCACCATGCATGACCGCACGTCCATCCCGCCCGCCGGTTTACGCCGCGTCACACCGCTCGCCGCGATCCTCCTGATCCTGGCGATCGCGGCGGCCGTGTTCGGCGGCCAGGCCGCCGCAAGCGGTCCTACCGCGCAGGCGGCAACCCGTCCGGCCGCCGCGGCGGCCTCGTCGCTTCCCTGTGACCTCTATGCCACCGGCGGGACGCCGTGCATCGCGGCGCACTCCACGACCCGTGCCCTGTTCGCGGCCTACAACGGCCCGCTGTACCAGATCCAGCGCGCGTCGGATCACAGCTACCGCGACATCGGGCTGCTGGCCGCGGGCGGTTACGCCGACGGGGCGTCCCAGGTCTCGTTCTGCTCCGGCACGTCGTGCACGATCACCAAGATCTACGACCAGAGCAGCAAGCACAACGACATGCCCATCTCCTGGGGCGGCTACTGGAAGGGACCCGGCGCCAACGGCGCCGACATCGGTGCCAACGCTGCGGCCCTGCCCATCACCGCGGCGGGCCACCAGGTCTTCGGCGTCAAGGTCACACCCGGCACCGGCTACCGGATCGACCACGCCAACGGCGCCCCCACCGGCGCCCAGCCCGAGGGCATCTACATGGTGACCTCGTCGAACTACACCAACCAGTGGTGCTGCTTCGACTACGGCAGCGGTGAGAACACCCACACCGACACCGGCAACGCCACCATGAACTCCATCTACTGGGGCAACGCCTGCTGGTTCGGCGGCTGCACCGGCACCGGCCCCTGGGTCGAGGCCGACCTGGAGAACGGCATGTTCCACACCGGGACCGGATCCAACCACGACGCGAACAACCAGGGCGTCCACTACCCGTTCGTCAGCGCCTGGGAGAAGAACAACGGCACCAGCAACTTCACCCTCAAATACGGCAACGCCGCCTCAGGGGGACTGACCACCACCTATTCCGGCGGGCTGCCCAAGGGCTACTCCCCCATGAAGACCGACAGCTCGATCCTCCTGGGCACCGGCGGCGACAACAGCCCGACCGGACAGGGCGAGTTCTTCGAGGGCGCCATCACCGCCGGCTTCCCCACCGACGCCACCGAGAACGCCGTCCAAGCCGCGATCACCACCGCCGGCTACGGATCGACGACCGGCCCCAACACGATCAGGGTGACCAACCCCGGGGCGCAGAGCGCCACCGTGGGCACCGCGGTCGCCGGTCTCCAGATCCAGGCCACCGACTCGGCCAGTGGCCAGACGCTGACCTACTCGGCCAGTGGCCTGCCCTCGGGGCTTTCCATCAGCTCCTCCGGCCAGATCACCGGAACCCCGACCACCGCGGGGACCTACACCGTGACGGTGACCGCCACCGACTCCACGGGAGCGGCCGGCAGCGCGTCCTTCACCTGGACCGTCACCACCGGCGGCACCACCGGCGGCACCACGGGCGGTAGCACCGGCGGCACCTGCCACATCGCCTACACCAAGACCAGTGAATGGCCGGGTGGCTTCACGGCCGACGTCACCGTCGGCAACACCAGCACCAGCGCGGTCAACGGATGGTCCGTCGGGTTCTCGATGCCGGGCGACCAGACGGTCACCAACGGGTGGAACGCCACCGTGACCCAGTCCGGCCGGAACGTCACCGCCGCCAACCTGAGCTACAACAGCACCATCGCTCCCGGCGGCAGTACCTCCTTCGGGTTCCAGGGCACCTTCGCTTCGAGCGATGCCGTGCCCACCGCGTTCACCCTCAACGGCACCGCGTGCAGTTGATCCGCCGAGAGACACACACGGCGTGCCGGGGCATGTGACCGGTGCACACAGCCGGGTGCGGAGGCCGACAGCGGTCTCAGCACCCGGCTGTCCGGCGTCCACGGTGCGATCCTTCGACCGGCCCGCCGCGCTCGTCCCCGGGACCGATGACGGTCGGGCGTTCGCCCGATCCGCCTCGGCGGACATCCAGGATCAGGGGTTCCGCCGCGCCTGCCCGCGCCTACCGCGAGCAGCGCGCGGCTTGCAGCGTTACTGCAGCGAATTGCGGAGGAGCCCGGACTCAGCCAGTCGCCACCTCCCCCTGGATCAGTAGCCGCAGCCTGCGCAGCCCGCGGCGCGAGTGGCTCTTGACGGTGCCCAGGGGCAGTCCGGTGTAGGCGGAAATCTCCGCCTGGGTGAGATCCGCGTAGAAGGCCAGGCTCAGCACCTGCTGCTGGGCGGCGGGGAGGCGGGCCAGCTCGCGGGCCACGAAGACCCGTTCGA
Source organism: Streptomyces sp. NBC_00433 (assembly GCA_036015235.1). Taxonomy (NCBI): domain Bacteria; kingdom Bacillati; phylum Actinomycetota; class Actinomycetes; order Kitasatosporales; family Streptomycetaceae; genus Streptomyces; species Streptomyces sp. NBC_00433. Next base: position 2,153,676 of record CP107926.1, read on the forward strand.
GCGTGGCATCGGGCTGGGCACGGGCGTCCGGCGCGGGAGACAACGCCGAGCCCGCGTTGGCCACCAGGACAGTCCGCCGGGTACGGGCGGTGAGCGCGTCGGCGATCTTCCGGTGCGCTATGCCGACGAGCCATCCGGCCAGTGAGCCCCTGTCCGGCCGGTATCCGCGCCGGCCGCGCCATGCGGCAAGGAAGACCTGCTGGGTGACGTCCTCGGCCTCCCGGGCGTCCCCGAGCGACCGCCAGGCGAGCGCATGGATCAGTCCGCCCCAGCGGCGATAGGCGGCGGCGACGCAGTCCTCGTTGCCCCGCATCAGGCCGTCGGCCAGTTCCGAGTCGGCGAGCGCGAGCTCGGCCGGCTCCCACAACGGCACCGGGGCAGCGGCCACATCGGCATCGGACGCGGACTCGTGCGCGGCTGCCACAACGTTGCGTACGGTCATGCGGGCTGCCCTTCGTCGATCGGTTCCGGCCGCTCGGGGAGTGGACGGTGGATTGCCGACAACCGGTGCCGCAGGACCGCGCGGCGGCCGGAACGGCGCGGTGTTCCCCCAAAGTGCGAATGGCCGACCGCTGGAGGCAACTTGCGTCGTTTCTGCGTCGTATGGTGCTGGGATGGGTGAGGCAGCGGGCGGAACGAGCGGTTCGGGCGGGACCGGGAGGGCGTCGGAGCGGCCGGGGGCCGGGATCACCACGGGCGCGTTGGCCCGGCGGCTCGGTGTGGCCGCCACGACGGTCCGGTCCTGGGACCGCCGTTACGGCATCGGTCCGGCAGTCCGCTTCGACGGCCGGCATCGCCGCTGGGCCCCGAGGGACGTGGCCCTCGTCGAGGAGATGTGCCGGCTCACCGCTGCGGGCGTTCCGCCCGCCGAAGCGGCCCGAGCCGCCAGAGCCGCCGCCGAGGCGCCGCCCGCGCCGACGGCCCACGCGCCCGTGGAGCCCGTGCGGCCCTCCTCCCGGCGGCCAACGGTCGGCGGGCTGCCGCTCGGCGACTTCCGACAGGAGTGCCGCGGACTTGCGCGGGCCGCGCTACGGCTGGACAGCCCGACCGTGGACGCCCTGCTGACCGGACTGGTCGAGCGGCACGGGCTGATCGTCTCCTGGGAGGAGGTGATCACGCCGACCTTGCGCGCCGTCGGCCGCAAGTGGCAGCTCTCCGGTCAGCGGTATGTGGAGGTCGAGCACCTGCTGTCCTGGCACGTGTCGTCGGTGCTGCGGCGGGTCCGTACGGCGCCACTTGCCGCAGGCGCGGCGCCTGTGCTGCTCGCGTGTGTGCCCGGCGACCACCACACCCTTCCGCTGGAGGCTCTCGCGGCCGGGCTCGGCGAACTCGGCCTTCCGCCCCGGATGTTCGGTGGAGCGGTGCCGGTCGACGCCCTGGACGAGGCCGTCCGCCGGATCGGGCCGGCGGCCGTCGTCCTGTGGTCCCAGTCCCGCACCACGGCCGACCGCCCGCTCGCCCGCCATGTCGCGGCCAGCGGTCGGGGCGTCAGGGGCGCCCGTGCCTACCCGGTGGTCTTCGCCGCCGGGCCTGGCTGGGCGGGTCCTCCGATGCCGGGCATGCTCCGCCCTCACGGCCTGCGCGACGCGCTGTCCGCACTGGACCACATCGCCTCGCTGGACCCGGGCCTCGTCGAGCCGACCCGCACAGGTACCGGCTGACGCCGCGAAGGGACCGGCCGGCCGCACAACAGGAGATCCCTGATCAACCGCGGTGACGAAGCGCGCACGTAGACTCACTCAAAGTGATCGGAATCGTCCCGTCGATGCAGTCTTGGCCCATGCACTGCATCCGCAGGTCCGCCCCGGGCGGAATGACGGAGGACGACAGCCGAACGAGGCAGCCGGAACGAGACAGGGAGGAAGTCGATGAGGCGCATCCTGGCGGACGAGCAGCTCTCCACCGGCGGCCGGGCGGTCCCGAGCGCGTCGAGCGGTACTCCACCGTCACAGCGTCCCGCCGAGCCCCTGGACCCCGCGGCGGTGGACGAGGATGTCGCGGCGGCCGTCGGGAGAGTGCTCAGCCAGGAGCTGCGCGAGCGGGTGGCCGCCGCCGCGGCGATCGACGCGGTCTTCGCGCGGGACGTCGCCGAGCGGGTCGCCCGGTTCACCCTGGACGGCGGCAAGCGCACGCGGTCGCAGTTCCTGTGGTGGGGACTGCGAGCGTGCGGCGGCGGGTCACCCGAGGAGACGCACGCGGCGCTGCGGGTCGCCGCCGCCGTGGAACTCCTCCAGACCTGCGCGCTGGTGCACGATGACGTGATGGACGGCTCCGCCGTTCGGCGCGGACGGCCCGCCGTACACCGGGACATGGACGGACAGTACGGGTTCCCGCGTGGCTCCGGTGCCGCGGAGCCGTTCGGCAGAGCCGCCGCGATCCTGGTCGGTGACCTCGCGCTGGCCTGGGCCGACGACACGGTCGCCGACACCGCGCTACCGGCGGGGGCGCGGTGTAGGGCACGGGGCCTGTGGCGATCCATGCGCACCGAGATGGTGGCCGGCCAGTATCTGGACCTGCACGGGCAGGCCACCGGTTCATGGTCGGCCGCGCGCGCGGTCCGCACGGCCTGCCTGAAGAGCGCCCTGTATTCCGTCGAGCGCCCGCTGGGCCTCGGGGCGGCCCTGGCCGGGGCAGACGAGGCGACCACGCAGGCGCTGTGCGCCGCGGGCCGGCAGGCTGGCATCGCCTTCCAGCTGCGCGACGACCTGCACGGGGCCTTCGGCGACCCCGCGTGCACGGGCAAGCCGTCCGGCGAGGACATCAGGGACGGGAAACCCAACTACCTCCTCGCGGTGGCCCGCGGCCGCGCCGAGGCCGCGGGCGACCAGCGCGCCACGGCTTTCCTGGACGCCGCCCTCGGCGACCCGCGACTGTCGGAGAGCGACCTTGCGCGGGTACGGGATCTGCTCGTCGCGACCGGAGCGCGGGCCGCCGTCGAGCACCGGATCGGGGAACTTGCCGACGACAGCGCCCGACATCTGGCGAGCGCGGCCCGCCTCGTCCCCGCCGCCCGCACCCACCTGCTCGGCCTCTTCCGACGCGCCGCGGGCGTCCGCCGGGACGCCCCCTGCTCGCACAGCTGCCGTGGCCATGCGGCAGGCGGCGGACCGACCGTGACGGATCTGCTGGAAGCCACCGCCGGAAGAGGAGGAGAACCCCGATGAGGACTGTTCCCGGGCGTACGGATCACGTCGTGGTGGTCGGAGCCGGCCTGTCGGGGCTTTCCGCCGCGCTGCATCTGCTGGGCGCCGGACGGCGGGTGACGGTCGTCGAGCGCGCCGCCCTGCCGGGCGGCCGAGCAGGCCGGATCGTACGCGGCGGCTACCGGATCGACACCGGGCCGACCGTGCTCACCATGCCGGACCTGGTGGCGGAGGCGTTCGCCGCGGTCGGCGAGACCATGGCCGACCGCCTCGACCTCGTCCCGCTGCACCCTGCCTACCGGGCGCGGTTCGCCGACGGCAGCAGCCTCGACGTACACACAGGCGCCGAGGCGATGGAAGCGGCGATCGAGCGCTTCTCGGGCCCGGCCGACGCGGCGGGTTACCGGCGGCTGCGCGCCTGGCTCACCGACCTCTACGCGGTCCAGATGCGACGCTTCATCGACGCGAACTTCGACTCGCCGCTGCAGCTCGCGCACCCGGACCTGGCCCGGCTGGCGGCCCTCGGCGGTTTCCGCCAGCTCGACTCGCGCATCGGCGATTTCATCTCCGACGAGCGGCTGCGCCGGGTCTTCACCTTCCAAGCGCTCTACGCCGGGGTGCCGCCGGCCCGCGCGCTCGCCGCCTACGCGGTGATCGCGTACATGGACACCGTCGCGGGCGTCTACTTCCCCCGCGGTGGTATGCACGCCCTGCCGCAGGCCATGGCCGACGCGGCTGCCGACGCCGGAGCCGACCTCCGCTACGGCTATGACGTCAACCGGCTGGAGCGGTCCGGAGACCGGGTCACGGCAGTCGTCACCGACCGGGGCCGTATCCCCTGCGACGCGGTGGTGCTCACCGCCGACCTGTCCGCCGCGTACCAGCTGCTCGGCCGCGCCCCGCGCCGCGTGGTCCCGCTGCGGCACTCGCCCTCCGCGGTGATCCTGCACGCGGGCACCGACCGCACCTGGCCGGAACTGGCCCACCACACCCTCTCCTTCGGCTCCGCCTGGACGACCACTTTCCGCGAGCTGACCCGCACCGGAGACCTGATGTCCGACCCTTCCCTGCTGATCACCCGGCCGACCGCCACGGACCCGGGGCTGGCCCCGCCCGGCAAGCACCTGCACTACGTGCTCGCCCCGTGCCCGAACACCGACATCGGGCCGGGCGCCCGCTCGTGGCAGGACCTGGGGCCGCGCTACCGCGACCTGCTGCTCACCGAGCTAAGCCGGCGCGGGCTGGCCGGTCTCGGGGACGCCATCGAGGAGGAGTCGCTGGTGACGCCGGCCGAGTGGACGGCGGACGGCTACGCGGCGGGCACACCGTTCTCGGCGGCGCACACTTTCCCGCAGACCGGGCCGTTCCGCCCGCGCAACCTGGTGCGCGGCACCGAGAACGCGGTACTGGCCGGCTGCGGGACCACGCCGGGCGTCGGAGTGCCGACGGTGCTCATCTCCGGCAAGCTCGCCGCGGCCCGCATCACCGGGCCGCGCCCGGACCGCCGGGCGACCGCGTCCCGCACCGGCCTGTCGTCGAAAGGGGCCCCGGCGTGACCGCCCGCGAACTCGACGCGGCCGGTATCACCGGGCCGGAGCTGCGCGCCGCGTACGCCCACTGCCGCCGGCTCAACTCCCGGCACGGCAAAACGTACTTCCTCGCCACCCGGCTGCTGCCGGTCGAGCGGCGCCCGGCGGTGCACGCTCTGTACGGCTTCGCCCGCTGGGCCGACGACATCGTCGACAGTCTCGACCCTTCACAGAGCACCGAAGCAAGAGGCGCGGCACTCGACAACCTCCAGAAGGAGCTGGCGGCCGGGCTGCGGAAGGGGGACAGCTCGGAGCCGGTGGTGCGCACGCTCGCGCACACGGCCGCCGTCTACGGCATCGACCACCGGTATTTCACCGACTTCATGGCGTCGATGCGCAGCGATCTGGTGGTGACCGACTACCCGACCTACGCTGACCTGCGCGCTTACATGCACGGATCCGCAGCGGTGATCGGGCTGCAGATGCTGCCTGTGCTGGGCACGGTCGTCCCCCGCGAAGAGGCCGCGCCCCACGCGGCAGCGCTCGGTGTCGCCTTCCAGCTCAGCAATTTCCTGCGGGACGTCGGGGAGGATCTGGACCGCGGCCGGGTGTATCTGCCCGCTGACATGCTCTCCGCGCACGGCGTGGACCGCGAGTTGCTGTCATGGAGCCGCGCGACCGGTGCCCGCGATCCCCGGATCACCGAGGCCCTGCGTTCCGTCGCCGAGCTGACCCGGGGTGTCTACCGGGAAGCGGCACCCGGCCTGCCGATGCTGGATCCCGTGGCCCGGCCGTGTATCCGTACCGCCGTCGTGCTGTACGGCGGGATCCTGGACGCGATCGCCGACGACGGTTACGCGGTGCTGCACCGGCGCGCGGTGGTGCCGCGCCGGCGGCGGGCCGCGGTGGCGCTCGACGGTTTGGTCCGGCTGGGTGTGGCGCGGCTGCACGCCCGGGGCGGCGGGGCGCCGGCGGTACGGCCGGGCGCCCCGCAGCCGGCACCGCGTGAACGCGTGCGGTCGGGGCAGCCGGCACCGTTCGACCGGTCGCGGCGGGCGCGAGACAAGGAAGGCATGTCATGACCGCTCACCAGCGACGACGCTTCCCGCTGCGGCTGCGCCGCGACCCGGTGGAGTGGGCGGAGCAGCAGCCGACCTGGCGGGACGCGTCGCCACGGCTGATCGGCGACGCCCTCAGGCGGGCCTCGGCCCGGCCGTCCGGCAACTGGTTCGTCGTCGGCGACGCACGCGCTCTCAAGCACGGCCGCCCCTACGGCCGGACCGTCGGTGGCACCGAGGTGGTGTTGTGGCGGGACGCGGCCGGGACGCTGCGCGGCGGCCCCGGGGGGTGCCCGCACCTGGGCGCGCCGCTCAAGGACGGCTCCGTGCGCTGCGGAATCCTGATCTGCCACTGGCACGGCCTGGCGCTGAAGGGCGCGCCCTTCGCCGGCTGGGAGCCGTATCCGGTGTACGACGACGGGCTGCTGGCCTGGGTGCGACTCGACCGGCTGGGCGGCCAGGAACCGACGGCCGCCCCGGTACTGCCGGTGCGGCCGGTGCCGGCGGACGCGGTGGCGGCGGTCTACACGGGCTTCGGTGTCTGCGAGCCCGAGGACGTGGTCGCCAACCGGCTCGATCCGTGGCACGGCGGGTGGCTGCACCCCTACTCCTTCGTGGACCTCACGGTGGTCGGGACGCCCCGCGGCGGTGGCAATGCGGCGGACGACGGTTTCGCGGTCGACGTCTCCTTCAAGGTCGCCGGACGGGCCGTCGTACCGGTGCGCGCGGTGTTCACCGCACCGGAGCCGCGGACGGTCGTCATGCATATCACCGAGGGCGAGGGGCTGGGGTCGGTGGTGGAGACGCACGCCACCCCGATGGGTCTCGACAGGTCGGGGCGGCCGCGAACGGCGGTGGTGGAGGCGGTGGTCGCCACTTCGGACCGCCGGGGGTTCGGGATCGCGCGGGCTGCCGCCCCGACGTTGCGGCCGCTGATGCGGGCGGCCGCGAGACGGTTGTGGCGCGACGACCTGGCGTACGCGGAGCGGCGGTGGTTGCTGCGCGCCACCGGCGGCTTCCCGGGCTGAGAGCGGCCCGTTACGCCCTTCGGAGGCCGGCCAGGGCCCGCAGCGCCGCCGAGCGCCCCCGCTCCGGGACGGTCCAGAGCGTCTGGCCACGTACCCCCCATCGCTCCAGCAGGACGTTGGCAGCCGCAAAGCCCGTGGTGGCCGCGCGTTCCATGAGGGCGACCGGGAGGCGGGTGCGGACCGAGTCGCCGGCCACGGTCACGGCCGGGTGCGGGGTGGCCACCGTGGGCCGGTCCCGGAATCCGCCCACGGGGAACAGCGGGCAGTCCGCGCGCCATTCGTGCCGCTGGTCGACGATTCCGGCCCGCGCGGTCTCCGGATACACCCGGTGCAACTGCCCGACCAGGCGGTCCTGGGCCGCCGACCGGTCGGCGGCAGCGTAGGCGTACGCGTGCAGTTCGACCACCGAGCCGCCGGTCCTGGCGGCCCAGCGCGCCGCCTCCCCCTCCCAGCGCTCCAGGACACTGACATTGTCGAGCGGCCCGAAACCGCTGGTGCCGAGGAAGCCCTGCCGGTCGGCGGCGACCGGGCGGTCCAGCCAGAGCCGGGAGACCAGGAACGGCGGCGCGTCGCGCAACCGGCCCACGCGCTCCCGCCACGACGCATCGCACAGGTCGGGCGAGGCGGCAGCCAGCCGGCGCAGCCCGCCGCCGTCCAGGGCAAGGACGAGCGCGTCGAAACGCCGTGTCCGGCCGTCCGCTGTGACTGTCGGCCTGCTGTCCGCCGAGGACGCGGCGCCGACCTCCGTCCCGGTGCGCACGTCCACACCGTGGCTCTGCAGATAGCGGCCGAGGGGTTCCCACAAGGCCTGCGGGTAGGGCTCGTCGGGGACGTCGAAGAGCAGGCCCTCGCTGGAGCCGAGGAAGTAGATGTGGAACATCAGGGCCAGTTCGGCCGCAGACAGCTCGCGCGGGTCGGCGAAGAAGCTGCGGGAGAACACCTCGAAGGCCAGGTGCCGGGCGGCTTCGGGAAAGCGGATGCGGGCCAGGAAATCGGCGGCGCTGGTCCCGTCGAGCCGCTCGTAGACCTGCGGCACGCGGACGTCCAGCAGGGGCAGCGCGGCGGCCGGGTCCATCCGGAGCAGATCGCGCCAGCCGAAAGCGGGGCTGAGGGCGGCGAAGCACAGAGCGCTCATCGGCGGGGTACGCGGGATGCGGGCGAAGCTGTCGTACAGGCCGCTGCTGTGCCGCAGCGGATAGTCGGGCAGCGCTGTGAGCATGCCGAGCGCGGGGTCGACGCGACGGAGCAGGCCGCGCAGGTTGTAGTACTGACGGAAGAAGGCGTGGAAGCCGCGGCTCATGGTTGCGGGCGAGCCGTCGGCCAGCACGGTGGACCAGCCTGCCAGGCGTCCTCCGAGACCGTGCTCGCGCTCGTAGAGCGTGACGCGGGCGCCGCGTTCGGCAAGTCCGGTGGCGGCGGCGAGCCCTGCGACACCGCCGCCGAGCACGGCGACCTCGGGCGCGTCGCTGCCGAAGCGGGAGCGGCCGGGCGGCGCCGGGATCACCTGGGCGCGCCGGTCGCGGCCCCGCCGGGGCGCGGTGGGCCGCCCGGTCACCGCGGGTCCCGAGGCTGCTCGCGACGGTCGCGGTGGGCACCGCCGAGCACGCGCGGCCCCGCTCCGGGACGGGGCCGGCGCAGCCCGCGGCCGGGACCTGCCAGAAACGCGTGGCAGCCGGAACGGAACACGGCCGGCCGGTCGTGACCGCCGGAGCCGCGGCCGGATGCCGGCGACACTTCCTCGTCTCGCAGCACGGGCATGGGGCGTTCTTCTTCCTGGTCGGGACGGGGCACGGGACGTTCGGCTTCCTCGCCGCGGATCAGCGGCCTGGCGGGGGCGGGTCGCGTCTGCGCAGGAACGGCAGTTCCGCCACGGTCAGGAGCATGGGTGCGATCGGGGTGCGCAGGCCGATGAGGAAGTCCTCGCGGACCTGGGAGCGGCCGTCCAGGAACCGCAGCAAGCGCTCGGTCGGCACCCGGCGGAACAGCCCGGTGAAGAAGTCCGCGCCGTTCACGCGTCCGGTGTCCAGCGCCCGCAGCATGGCGGCGTCCATCGCCCGGGAGCGGCGCGAGTGCGGTGCGGGCGGTACCGGGGCCCGGAGCGGACGCGCATCCGCCAGGAGGATGTCGGCGACGGCCCGGGTCTGCCGCTGCACGGCGGCGAAGGTGTAGCCGGTCGACGCGCGGGTCGCACCGCCGGCCGCGCCGATGCGGAACACCGAGCGTCCCGCGCGCGAGGGGAACCGCCCGTCGGTCATCGGGATCACGCCCTGCTCGACGGAGACGACCTCGAACGGGCCGAGCTTCAGAACCTCTTCGCTGTAGTGCCGAAGCGCCGCGTCGTACCGCGCGACGTCCAGCACACTCGCGGAGAACTCGGTGTACTCCACCAGAGCCTGCCGGGGGTTCAAGGGCAGCACGTATCCGAAGGACAGCCCTCGCGGCGGCTGCGGGGTGCGGAAGTCCATCAGGTCCGCGACGGCCGGGTCGAAGGCATCGTCCGCGGTCCGCACGAACCAGCCTCGGAAGTGCTGAAGCAGCGTCGTACGCGCCGGCGGCAGCCGCGGGAGCGGTCGGGAGTCGAAGACCCAACGAGCGGTCAGTTCCCAGGGGCGGCCGGCCGCGTCACGGCCGCGGACGCGCGCACCGCAGGGGTGGTCCCGGACGGATTCGACGACGGCCTCGACCCGGCGACACCCGCCGGTCCCCGACAGGCGTTCACCGACGAGCCGCTCGAAGACGTCGGACCGCAGCATCTTGTAGCGGAACGGCGCGGGATCCCCGACGGTCGCCGATCCGTCGGTCCCTCGTACCCGCAGCCGGTCCCAGGCAGCGGCGAGGACCGAATCGTACGGTCCCCCGGGCGGCTCCCAGAAGCACCAGGTACGGGCCGGCGGGCGCAGCGGGCCCGGCGGAGCGTCCACCAGAACGACTCCGAGCCGGTTCGGGTCGGCAGACGGAGCGCACAGCCGATGGGCCAGCGAGAGCCCGGCGGCACCCGCGCCCACGATCACGACATCCGCGTCTCGCACCCAGAACTCCTCCCGACGCCACGGATGCCTGGTCGTCGGGACGCGGCTGTGACGTTGCAGACTCTTCCGCAACGGAGGCCCGGTTGGATGCACATCGCGCGCGGGGCGCCCCACAAAGGGGGATCGGGTGGCTTTTGGACGCGGATCGGATGGAGCTGTCGAACACGTGATCGCGCCCTCGGCGGTGGCCGGGATGTCCGCCATGCTCGGCCTGGAGCGTGGACGCCGCGAGAAGGAGTGCCCGGGCGCGCGGTGCGCCCGGGCACCGATGTTCAGGAGGTGCAGGCCGTGCCGTTGAGGGTGAAGGCCGTGGGCGGGCTGTAGCTGCCGGTGTCAGTGCCCTGGAAGCCGAAGGACTGGCTGCCGCCGGGCGGGATCTGGGCGTTGTACGACAGGTTCGTGGCCGTCACCGAGCCGGAGGAGGGGCTGATGGCGGCGTTCCACGCGCCGGTGATCGCCTGGCCGGAGGGGAGGGTGAAGCCGAGCTTCCAGCCGTCGACGAGGGCGGATCCCGTGTTGGCCACGGTCACGTTGGCGGTGTAGCCGCCGGACCACGTCTGCGGGGTGAGGGTGACCTTGCAGGACGGGGAGCCGGTGCCGCCCGTGGTGGTCCCTCCGGTGGTCGTGCCGCCGGTGGTGCTGCCGCCCGTGGTCGTACCGCCGGTCGTCGTGCCGCCGGTGGTCGTGCCGCCGGTGGTGCTGCCGGCCGCCGGGGTGATGACGAGGTGGTAGGCGTCGGTGGTGTTGGTGGTCACCGGGACGGTGATGGAGCCGTTGCTCACGGTGTAGTTGCTCTCGGACAGGGTGATCGGTCCGGACACCGCGGTGGTGCGGCCGCGCGAGGGTGTGTACTCGACCTTGACGTGTGCGCTCGACCCGAAGGCCGAGAGGGAGTTCAGGCCGTTCACGGTGACGGCGGAGTCGCCGGAGCTGCCGCCGAAGACGACATCGACCTCGTTGCCCGCGCTGTTGCGGGAGGCCGCTCCGTCGATGCCGGTCTGCGCGGGCGCGGTGGTGGTGAGCATCGAGCCGCTCATGTCGGCGTACCACTTGTAGAGCCAGTAGGCGCCGTTGGGGCTGCCGCCCTGGCCGGTCAGGAGGTCGCCGAGCGCTCCGGACTGGTTCCAGAAGGCCAGTTCGGCGTCGTGGACGCCGAGCCGTTCGAACTTGGCGATGTAGCCCACCAGTGCGCCGGGGATGCCGACTTCGGCGGGGGCGGCGTACTCCTCGATGGCGATCGGCCGCGGGCTGATGCCGTACTTGTTCTCCAGCGCGACGACGGTGGCGACGTCGCCGGCGATCTTGGAGGACCGGATCAGCTCGTGCCAGGCGATGATGTCGGGCACGGTGTTGGTCGCGACCGCGTTGCGGAGGAAGTTGTCCATGTCGCTGATGTTGTCCGAGAAGCTCGGGCCCTGGATCGGCGTCGTGGCGTCCTTGGCCCGGATCTCACGGTAGGTCCGGGTCCAGAAGTCCTCGAAGGTACCGTTGGCGGTCTTCCAGGTGTTGTCGGACTCGTTCCACGGCGCGTAGGCGGCCAGGTTGGTGATCCCCGCCGCCTTGGTCCTCGCGATCTGGTCGTCGACCACGCTCAGCCAGTTGCTCCAGCTGAACTGGTACGGCCATCCGGCGTAGTAGTCGGACAGCCTGTTGACGACCTTCGCGCCCGCCCTGGCGGCCTTCGGCGCGACGACCAGGATGTCGCCCGAGCCCTGCTGGTGCCCGCCGGCGGGCATCTGCACGAACGTGTTCGGCTTGATCGCCTGCACCAGGTTGTCCGCCGGTGCGCTGGCGTTGGCGAGCCCGTACAGCGAGCCGGTCGCGACATGGGTGACCGGCCGCAGGACCTGGCTGGCGCTGACCACCAGGGTCGTGGACGGGGAAGCAGCCGCGTGAGCGGACGGGGGCCCGGTCAGCACGACCGAGACCGCGGCCAGTACCGCGGCTCCCAGCCCGGCAATTCCGGTCAGCGACCGGACGGGTCGGTGATGCGCAAATCCACGCATGACGAAATGCCCTCCAGAAATGGGGTGGGGGTAGAGCATGACGACGGCCGACAGCTCGGCCGGTGGGGAGCCGCCCGTCCAACGGCTCCCCACCGCCCTGCGTACGGCAGAACATTGCACAAAAGAGCAATGGTTTTTCCAGCACACAACGTAGGAGCGTTCCGGGTGAGGGTCAAGGGAAGGCGCGAGGCGACTTCCCATGCGCCCCGGGAGTTGACCCGTGTCGGTCGAGCGCCCGTACCCGCGAAAGCCATTTCTCAGCGAGCTTTTCCCAACCTGCCGGCAGAGCCGTGCAGTTGCGGTGACAACCCTCTGCGATCAGCCCCCGTCGGCGGAGGCTGAGCGCCGGCCGCCAGGGGCGGATCCATCCGGCGACGACCTGCGATCCGATCGCCCGACGGCCGGGCGGCCCCATCCCCCGCAGAAGCTGGACATGGCCGTGCAGACCAGGCCCATCGCGGGCCGGGTGGAAGGCCGACCACCCGTCCTCGATCGGGCATCAGGGTCGGTACGGGATGCGAGAGATCGTCAACGCGGTCCTGTACCGAGGCAGGACCGTCTGCCAGCGGGACCACCTCCCGCCGGGCCTGAGGCCGCGTCGAGGTCCGGCAGGGGACCGGCGGCGGTCGTGTGTTCGCTTGCAAGCGTTCGTGAGCGCTTTTGTTCGCCCCGTAGCGAGAAAGTTTGACGATCCGTTACCCATGTCCCAGACCACACCGGTTGAACCACCGAGGGCCGCATAAGGGGTGTGCTGATGAGATCGTCGCAGAGCGCGATGTCCCAGAGGGCTGTTTTCGCGCTGTTGAGGTTGTTTGCCGTGTTCGCGTTGGCGGCGGGGATGTTGACCACGGTCGGGTCCTACGAGGCGCATGCGTCCACCGCTCAGTTCAAGGGCGTGAACTGGGCCGATCAGCGGGACAATTTCGTGAACGGGGTGCTGTATCCGTCGGGGCTGGGCGCGTCGGACACCTATGCGTCGGCGGGGGTGGTGGCCGACCGGGTGGTGGGCCAGTTGTACTCGATCACCGGCGCCAACACGGTGCGTATGCCGATCAACGAGCCGACGGTGTCGAGCTATTGGTCGGCGTACACCGGGGCGATCGACTCGGCGCTGGGCCGGGGGAAGGTGATCCTGGCCTACTGGGCGTACTCGGGCGGCAAGCCGACGAGTATCTCGGCGTTCGACCGGATGTGGGACACGGTCGTCGCGCGGTACGGGAGCAATCCGAACGCGTACTTCGAGGTCATCAACGAGCCGTACGGGTACGGCACCGGGGACCTCGACAACTTCTACAACGACTGGCTGGCCCGGTATTCGGCGGTGCCGCGGGGCAGGGTGGTCCTGGACGGTGCGGGCGACGCCCAGAACGTGTCGGCCGTGGGCAGTGACCGGCGGCTGGACAACACGCTGCTGGCGGTCCACGACTACTCGTTCTTCGCGGGCTACGAGGACGAGACGGACTGGGCGAACCACCTGGCGGGCTACATCGGCGCGTACGCCGACCGCACCATCGCCACCGAGTGGGGCGGCCCGATGGGTCCGGGCAGCAAGAACGGCGTCCAGTACGCGGCAATCGACTACAGCATCCCGAGCGGGTCGTTCTTCGCCGACTACGTCCGGGGTGTCAGCAGCGAGTTGCGCAGCCTCGGCATGGGCAGCGTGTTCTGGCCGGGCCTGCGCGACGGCGACTGGTACAGCCTGACCACCAAGACCGGAACGGGCTCGGGCATCAACCTGTCGCTGGTCAACCCCTCCGGTCTGACCCGGCTCCAGTACGCCTGGGGCGTCGGCAACGGCGGGGGCACCTACGTCAGGATCGCCAACGCGGCGACCGGCCTGTACATCGACGGCGCCGGCCGCACCTCCAACGGTGCGGCGGCCGATCAGTGGAGCGGCAGCACCAGCCGCTTCGAGGAGCAGTGGGTCATCGAGAACAACGGCAGCTACGTGCGGATCAAGAACCGCGCCACCGGGCTCTACCTCGACGGGGCCGGCCGCGCCTCCAACGGCGCGGCGGTGGGCCAGTACGCCGCGAGCGGCAGCAGCAACCAGCAGTGGACGGTCCTGACCGACGCGAACAACGTGCGGATCAAGAACCGGGCCACGGGCCTGTACATCGACGGGATGGGCCGGGCGGGTTCGGGGTCCGAGCTGGGGCAGTACGGCGACACCAACGGCGCCAACCAGCAGTGGCGGATCACCGCCGCGGGCTGACCGGCGGAGCATCCGTCCGCGGCGGGGGTGGCAGGCCGGGTCGCCCTGTCACCCCCGCCGCACGGTGCCGGCTCCCGCACGGTCGTCAACGACCGCGCGGGGCAGCGGTATCGGCGGGTTCCAGCCGTGCGTGTACGGCGCGGACGTTGCGCCACACCACGTAGAGGGCGCATCCGGGGAGCGTGGCCAAGCCCAGCAGGGGAGCGCGGTCGACGAGCGCGGCCGCGCTGAGGAGCAGGACGAGGTCGGCCAGAGCGAGGGGCCAGCGCCGGAGGAGGCCGTAGGGGGCGGTCAGGTAGTCGGCGGGTGTGAGGGGGCGGTCCTCCGGCCCTGCCGCCGCGGTCAGGGCCATGGCGTGCACGCCGGACAGCGCGGAGAGCACGGCGACCACGGCGAGGGCGGGGCACACGGCGAGTCCGACGGCGGTGTGCCGCAGCAGCACCGCGTCCGTCGCGCCGGCTGCCGCCAGCAGCGCGTACGGCGCCCACAGCGCCGTCGCCCTGCGGAAGAGGCGGCGGTAGGCGCGGGGCAGCTCGATCACCCGTGCTGTGTCGGCGGTGTCGTCGGCGGCGCGTTCGAGGAAGCCGAACGCACCGGCGAGTGCCGGGCCGACACACAGCCACAGCAGTGCGAAGGGCACGGGGTGGCGCCACGGTTCGTGCGTGGTCGCGAGGGCGGCGAGCAACGGCAGGCAGGCGACCGCCGTTCCGAGGTTCACCACCAGCATCTGGTGGATGTGGGACCAGATCAACTCCCAGGACCCGTAGGACACGTTGGTGGGCAGGCGGCGGCTCGGGCCTGCGGGAGCGGGTGTGGTTGCGGTTGGGGTCATGCCGGATCAGCCCTTGATTCCGGTGGTGGCGATGCCGCGCACGAAATAGCGCTGGCCGAGCAGGAAGATGACCAGGATCGGAACGACGGAGATGACCGATCCCGCCATGATCATGGCGTACTGCGCGTCGTACTGGCCGATGAAGGAGCGCAGTCCGATCTGCACGGTCCACAGGTCGTTGTCCGTGAGGTAGATGAACGGACCCATGTAGTCGTTCCAGGTGTTGACGAAGGTCAGCAGGGCCAGACTGGCGAGGGCGGGCTTGGACAGCGGCAGGATGATCCGCGCCCAGATCCCGTACTCGCTCAGCCCGTCCAGCCGGGCCGCCTCGCTGATCTCGTCGGGGATGGTCAGGTAGAACTGGCGCATCAGGAAGACCCCGAACGCCCCGAACGCCTGGATGAGGATCAGCGACCAGCGGGTGTTCACCAGGCCGAGCTTGTCCATGATGATGTACTGCGGAACCATGTAGGCCTGCCAGGGTACGGCGATGGTGGCGATGTAGCCCAGGAAGAGGGCGTCCCGGCCGGGGAATCGCATCTTGGCGAAGCCGTACGCGGCGAAGCTGCCGGTGAGCACCTGGAGGAAGGTGATCACCGCACTGAGCAGCAGGGAGTTCCCCAGATAGGTGGCGAGCGGTATCTGCTTCCAGATGTCCGTGAAGTTGCGCCAGCGGTAGCTCTTGGGGACCCACTGGATCGGCACGGTGAAGACGTCCCTGTCGGCCTTCACCGAGGAGATCGCCATCCACACGAAGGGCAGCAGGATCGCCACCGCGAGGAGGACCAGGAACAGGTACAGCAGCGCGCGGCCGGCGGCGTGCGCGGTGCGGCGCCGCGAGACGGTCGCGGCGGCCGGCGGCGCGGGTGCGGGCGTCGTCCGGGGGCGTTCCCTGCCCGGCGCGGTGGTGTTCATCGCTCGCTCCTGCGCTGGATCTGGAACTGGGCGAGGGTGACGGCCAGCACGATCACGAAGAGCGCGAGCGAGACCGCCGACGAGTAGCCGAACCGGCCGTGCGTGATGCCCTCGCGGAAGATCAGCTGGGACAGCACCAGCGTGGACCGCCCAGGACCGCCCTCGGTCATCACCTGCACCAGGTCGAAGACCTTGAAGCTGGAAATGGTGAGCATGACCGTCACGAAGAAGGTGGTGGGCCGCAGACCCGGCATGGTCACATGCCAGAAACGCGCCCACGGTCCCGCGCCGTCCATCCGGGCCGCTTCGTAGAGCTCGGCCGGAACGGTCTGGAGGCCGGCCAGGAAGAGCACCATGTAGTAGCCCATGTCGCGCCACACGCTGGTCAGGATGAGCGCGGGCAGGGACCAGTCGGTCGATGTGGTCCATCCCGGCGGATGGGACCAGCCCAGGTGCCGGAGCAGCTGGTTGACGGGGCCGATGTCCGGGCTGAGCAGCATGTTCCAGACAATCGCCACCGCGACCAGCGAGGTGACGTAGGGGAAGAAGAACGCGGTGCGCAGGATGCCGACCCCGCGCAGCTTCTGGTTGAGCAGGACCGCCAGGCCGAGCGATGCCGCGAGGGTCAGCGGGATGTGTCCGGCCGCGTACCAGCAGGTGTTCTGGAGCGCTGTCCAGAAGTTGTCGTCGTGCCGCATCCGACGGAAGTTGGCCAGGCCGATCCACTTCGGGCTGGAGTACGAGTCCCAGTCGGTGAAGGCCACCACGAACGTCCCCGCCACCGGGACCAGGGTCAGGGCGGCGAAGCCCAGGAGGTTCGGCAGGACGAAGCTCCAGCCGACCAGCGCGTTGCGCCGGCGCCGGCGGCGGGTGGCCGCCGTCGGCGCCGGCGCCGTACGGGTGGTGACGGTCGTCACTGGACTTCGGTCTTCACGCGGTGGTCCATCTCCTTGATGCCCGCGTCGACGGACTTCTCGCCGGTCATCACCAGTTCGTGCTCCTCGGTGAGGATCTGGTCGATGTCGGAGGACTTGTCGCTGACCGGCATCTCCAGCTGCACCTTGGACGGCTGCATGGCCTGGCGGGACGTCGCGTCGGTGGGCATGTCCCGGACCCCGAAGAAGGTGTTCATGACCGAGCTGTCGTGGTACGACGGGACCAGGCCGATCTTCGCGAGGACGGCCGCGCCCTCCGGACCCGAGGCCCATTCGACGAACTGCTTCGCGGCGTCCGCGTTGCGGGCCTTCTTGTTCACCGCGAAGGCGGTGGGGGAGCCGAAGGTGACGGTTTTCCCGTCGGCGGTGGTCTGCGGCAGGGGTGCCATGCCCCAGTCGACCGGGTTCTTGCCCTCGGCTTTCTCGGCGAGCAGGGCCGCGGCCCACCAGGTGCCCATCGGGACCATGGCGGCCTTGCCGGTGGTGAACTGGGAGTCGTAGGTGGTCTTCTGGCTCGACGCGGTGGCGAACGGCAGGGTGGCACCGGCCTTCTGGACATCCAGTGCGATGCCGTACTGGTCCTTCATCCACCCGTAGTCCCCGCCGAGCAGGTCACCGCCGGTCTGCGCGGACGCCACCGCCTGCACGACCGAACGCCAGGTGTGCAGGTACGTGCCGTACGTCTTCGATGCCCCCGATCCCTTGGTGAGCTGCTTGGCCAGGGAGTCGAAACCGCTCCACGTCAGATGCGACACATCCGCGTCACCGACCAGCTTCTTGTTGTAGAACAGCACCCAGAAATCCTGCCGGTACGGGAGCGCGTAGTACTGGCCTGCCAGGTCGTAGTCCGCGAGCCCGGCGTAGGCCGACTTGTCGGGGAGTCCGGCGACCGCGCCGGTCAGCGGCAGCAGTTGGCCGCGGGTGGCGTAGCGGGCGTAGTCCGTGACGTTCTTCATCGTCAGCACGTCGGTCTTGTCGCCGCCGGCGAGCATCGTGGTGACCTTGTCCGGGTAGTCGTCGGCGAGGATGTCGACCGGCTGCACGTCGATCTTGGGGTACTTCGCCTCGAAGCCGTCGATGAGCGCCTTGAACTCCGGTGTGGTCTGGTAGTTCCACAGCGCGATCTTGACGACTGTACGACCGTCGGACGTGGTGCCGGAACCGCCGCCGCCACCGCATGCCGCGGCACCGAAGAGCGTTGCGGCCAGAGCGACGGGCAGGAGTCTCGTGGTGGTCCTTCTCATGGGGTGCGGCTCCTTGTGCCGAGGGGGATGAAGCGGGGGATCAGGGGGAATTCAGGCGCTCAGACCCAGTGCCCAGTGCTCGGCCGTGATCTCGGCGGTGAGCGGCTGGTGCGCCGTCCACCGCGCGAGTTCGTCCAGGGTGTGGTCGGTGAGCCGGCCGATCTCCGTGCCGAGCGAGCCGGCGATGTGCGGTGTGACCATGACCTGGGCCAGCCGCCGCAGCGGGGAGTCGAGCGGAAGCGGCTCGGGATCGGTGACGTCGAGGATGGCGAACAGCCGGCCGGCGGCGCACTCCGCCGCGAGCGCGGCGCTGTCGATGAGGCTGCCTCGCGCGGTGTTGATCACCGTGGCGTGATCGGGCAGCAGGCTCAGCTCCGCGGCCCCGATCAGATGCCGGGTCTCGGCCAGTTCCGGGGCGTGCAGCGTCAGGACGTCCGCCCGGGAAAGCGCTTCTTCCAGGGGCACCAGCGTCGCGCCGGCCGCCGCGACCTGGTCGGGATCGGCGTACGGGTCGGCGACGAGGCAGGTGGTGCCGCCGAGCAGGCCGAGGAGGTCGACGACCTTGCGCCCGATCCGGGAGAAGCCGACGACACCGACCGTCCGGCCGAAGTTCGACAGGTCGCCGTAGCCGGTGACACTGCCCCAGCCCCCGTAGGCACGCTGCTCGTCCGCGGCGAGGAAGGGGGCTTTCTTCCCCGCGAAGATGATGGCGGCCAGGGTGTACTCGGCGACAGGTATGGCGTTGGCGTCGGCCGCGCTCGCGACCTGGATGCCGCGCCGCCACACCGCGTCCCCGAGCAGGCCCCGTACGCTGCCCGCGCAGTGCAGCACCGCACGGAGCTCCGGCGCGGAGGTCAGCCGCGCGGAGGTCAGCGGCGGTGCGCCCCACGAAGTGATCAGCACCTCGACCTCGGCGAGACGGGTTCTCGCCTCGGGGGTGTCGAGGTCGTCGGTCCACAGCGGGTCGTCCAGTGTCACCAGCGCGGCGAGCCGCTCCAGCCGGCTCCGGTCGAAGTGGGCATCGAAACTCTGTCGGCTCATCACGACCAGCGCGTGGGGCTTGGTCTGCATCAGGCGTCGGGTCCTGTTCCTCGGAACGACTGCTACACCGGTGTTTCCAGGCAGTTCCGTTCCAAATACGTTGGGAACAGGGATAGTGGTGTTCAGTAGCCGTTCACTAGCGTTCGAACAGAACCGCAACCAAACGTTCAGATGTGAACACCGGGACCGAGAGGCGCCTTGATGGGCGACGACCGACTCTTCGCACTACAGCGACGTGAGCGCGTGATGGAGGAACTGCGCCGCCATGGCGCGGTGCGGGTCCGTGACCTGGCCAAGGTCCTCGGAGTCAGCGAGCTGACCATCCGGCGCGACATCGGCACGCTCGCCGGCTGCGGTCTGCTCACCAAGGTGCACGGCGGAGCGACCCTGCCGACCGATCTGGAGCGTGCCGGCACGGCTGCTCCGGGTCGTCGGCCGCGCCCGGCCGCAACGGCCTTCACCATCGGCATGGTGGTGCCCTCACTCGACTTCTACTGGCCGCCGATCGTCGGGGGCGCCCGTGCGGCGGCCGCTGCGCTGGGTGTGCAGATCCAGCTGCGCGGGTCGAGCTACGACCAGGCCGAGGACCGCCGCCAGATATCCCGGCTGATCGCCGCCCAGCAGGTGCAGGGCCTGCTGCTCGCCCCCAACCTCGAAGGCGACGGCGTCGACGAGATGATCGACTGGATCGGCAATCTGCCGGTCCCCACCATCCTCGTCGAGCGCCAGACGCCCGACTGGACTCCCACACCCCGCCAACTGGAGTGGGTCCGCAGCGATCACGCCCTGGGCCTGGAGATGGCGGTCCGCCATCTGTACGAGCACGGCCACCGGCGCATGGGCCTGGTGCTCTCCAAAGGCAGCCCCACCTCCGCCCACCTCTCGGTGGGCTGGCAGCGGGTCTGCGCGGAACTGGCGCTGCCCGCCGAGTTCGTGGTGCGCGAGACCGTCGCACTCAGCGTGCCGGGCCACCGCGAGATCATCAGCAGGATCCTGGCGCGGTGCCGGCACCACCGCACCACCGCCCTGATCGTGCACAGCGACCCCGACGCGATCTCCATCGCGCAGTACCTCGCGGAGCAGGGCGTCACCATCCCCGGCGACATGGCGATGGTCAGCTACGACGACGAGGTGGCCCAACTCGCCGAGCCCGCCATGACCGCGGTGCGCCCGTCGAAGGGCCGGGTCGGGCGGGTGGCGGTCGACATGATGGTCTCCCGGCTGATCGAGGGAAAGCGACGTCCCGCTCAACGCGTCCTCATCCTGCCGGAGTTGATCATCCGGAACTCGTCCGTGGCCTCCTCCGGGCAGATATGGACCACGCCCGCGGGCAACACCGCGCCCTACGGCTGACCCGTCCCACCCGAACCGGTCCGGCCGTGCGCGGAAGCCAACGATCACGTTCGAACGTGTTCGCATGTGTTCGCGGCTGTTGACCGGGCGGTCCCGGGCGGGTTTGAGTGAGCGGACACCCGCCCCGCCGGGGCCCTCGCACCCACGGAGTTCGCCATGACGTCCGGTCTCCCTGCCGAGGACCGCGACCGGTCGCCGTTCACCGGCTGGACCCGGGAGCACTGGGCGGCGCTGGCCGACCGCACGGCGGAAGCGGTCGCCCCCTACCGGTCCCCGAAGGGGGCGTCCATCCACCTGCCCGGCCCGGCGAGCCGCAACGGCCGCCGCTCGGACGGCCTTGAGGGCTTCGCCCGCACCTTTCTGCTGGCCGGATTCCGGGTGGCCGGCGAGGGCGGCGCCGATCCGGCCGGGCTGCTGGAGCGCTACGCGGAGGGACTCGCCGCCGGTACGGACCCGCACTCGCCCGAGGCGTGGCCGCGTCCCGACGAGCTCGACCAGGCCAAGGTCGAGGCCGCCTCGATCGCCCTGGTCCTGCAAGCCACCCGCCCCTGGCTGTGGGACCGGCTCGACGACCGGGTACGGCAGCGGACGCTGGACTGGCTCGGCGCGGTCGTCGGACAGCGGTACCCGCCGATCAACTGGGTGTGGTTCAGGATCGTGGTGGAGTCCTTCCTGCGCGAGGCGGGCGGCCCGTGGAGCGCCACCGACATCGAGGAGGACCTCGACGTCCACGCCTCGCTGCGGCGCCCCGGGGGCTGGCTCAGCGACGGACAGGAACGGGCCTACGACCACTACACCGGGTGGGCGCTGCACCTGTACCCGCTGCTGTGGACGCACCTGTTCGACGTGACGGGGACGCTCTGCCCACCCCGGTTGCGCGGCAGGTGGCAGGACGACCTCGGCGCGTATCTCGACGACGCGGTGTGCCTGATCGGGTCCGACGGGTCCCCGCTGCTGCAAGGACGCAGCCTCACCTACCGCTTCGCCGCCGCCGCGCCCCTGTGGGTCGGGGCGCTGACCGGCACCGGAAGCCTCGGTCCCGGTCTGATACGGCGCGCGGCCAGCGGTATGCTGCGCCATTTCCGCCAGCAGGGGGCCTTCGAGCCCGACGGACTGCTCCGCCTCGGCTGGCGCGGGGAGTGGCTGCCGATCCGGCAGGCGTACTCGGGACCCGGCTCCCCCTACTGGGCCGCCAAGGGCATGCTCGGCCTGATGCTC
The DNA here is from genome assembly GCA_036015235.1 of Streptomyces sp. NBC_00433. Taxonomy (NCBI): domain Bacteria; kingdom Bacillati; phylum Actinomycetota; class Actinomycetes; order Kitasatosporales; family Streptomycetaceae; genus Streptomyces; species Streptomyces sp. NBC_00433. Next base: position 2,175,222 of record CP107926.1, read on the forward strand.
CCCGCCGACCACCCGGTGTGGACGGCCACCGAGGAGCCGCTTCCGGTGGAAGAGGCCGACGTGGCACGGGTGGTTGCCGCTCCCGGCTGGCTGGTCTCCGCGCGGCGGTCGGACGGCGTCGCGGTGGTCGTCAACCACGGCACCGACCACGCCCGCCCCGGCGACTGCCGCGCCGACGCACCGCTGTACGCCCGCCTCGGATACTCCACCGCCACCGTGCCGCCGCTGACCGGGCCGACGACATCGGATCCGCTCGACAACAGCGTCGTCGTCCTTGACGACACCGGCCGGGCCACCCACCGGAGCGGCTTCACCACGCTCTTCGCCGAGCGCCGCGCCGACGGCGTCCTCGTGGGAGGATCGCGGGGCCGGGTGCGATGGGTCGACACCACCGGGGACGCCACACCCGACCACGGCTCCGGCCGCTCCGGCCCGCACATCCCGGGCCCCCTCGTCACCGTCGCCTCCGTACTGCGCGCGGGCACCGAGATCCGGCTCGTCCGGCTCGACGCCCCCGAGGGGCCGTCGGCGGCATGGCGGGCGGTACGGCTGGGCGGCTGGCCGCTACCCACCGAGGCGGGACCCGCGCACACCCCGGGCGAGGAGGGTGCATACGCCGAAGCGAGCGACGGCGGACTGCGCAGCGCCGTACGCGGCCTGCGCGGATTCACCCGCGCCGGCGTATTCGTCGAGGACGGCACGACCCCGCTCGCCCGCCGGACCGCCGTTCCCTGGCTGGCCACCCCGGAGCCGGTGCCGCTCGGCGTCGTCCTGGCCGCATCCGTCCGGCTCGACCGCGGCGCCGGCGACAGTCCGGAACCGGCCGTGTCCGTGCGGGACGGGGGCGACGGAGCCCACCAGGTGACGGTGGAGTGGCCGGACGGCGCGCGCACGGACGTGACCTTGCCCGCGCCGTGACACGGCAGCCGCTGCTGGGAGGAAGGTCAGGCGGGGTGCTCGGCCGGCTGCCGGGGTGAGGACGGGGATTCCCGGACCTCACTCCTGGGCGGCTGGCGCTTCCGGCCTCGGGCCGGGGGGCGAGGCCCAACGCTCCTCGATGCGGCCGTACTTCCACACCAGCAGCGCGCACGCCCATGCCGCGACGAAAAGGCCCACCACCACGAATCCCACCGTGTTGAGGTTCACTCCGCCGACCCAGCCCCAGAAGCCACCGGTGAGGTCGAGCTTGTCGGCGAGCAGCGCGAGCAACTCGACGGTGCCGATGATCAGGGCGACGGCGACGGACAGGCCCGTGACGGTGAGGTTGTAGTAGATCTTCCTGACCGGGCGCGAGAAGGCCCAGCCGTAGGCAACGTTCATGAACGATCCGTCGAGGGTGTCCAGCAGGCTCATCCCGGCCGCAAAAAGCACGGGCAGGCACAGGATGGCGTACCAGGGCAGGCCGGTGGCGGCGCCCGAGCCGGCCAGGACCAGCAGCGCGACCTCGGTGGCGGTGTCGAAGCCGAGGCCGAAGAGCAGGCCGACGGGATACATCTGCCAGGGCTTGTCGATCGACCGCATCACCCGCCCGAGGAGCCGGTTGAGCAGGCCCCGCTTGTCGAGCTGCTCCTCCAGCGCCTGCTCGTCGAGTTGTCCGGCGCGCAGCGTGCGCAGCACCTTCCAGATCCCCGCGAGCACGACGAGGTTCACCGCTGCGATGGCGTAGAGGAAGGTGCCGGAGACGGCGCTGCCGATCAGGCTGGTCATCCGGTGCAGCTGGGAGTTGTCGTCCTTGAGCGGGCCGGCGAGGGACTTGAGGCCGAGTGACAGCAGCAGGGTCAGGCCGAAGACGACGCTGGAGTGGCCGAGGGAGAACCAGAAGCCGACCGACAGCGGGCGCCTGCCCTCGTGCATGAGTTTGCGGGTGGTGTTGTCGATGGCAGCGATGTGGTCGGCGTCGAAGGCGTGGCGCATTCCGAGGGCGTAGGCGGTGACGCCGATCCCGATGCCGAAGGACTGGCCGTTGACGCGGTAGTGGCCGGGTGCCACCAGCGCCACGAGGGTGAACCAGCCGATGAGGTGCAGGGCCAGGATGAAGGCGGCCATTCCCGCGAGCCGGCGCCGTTCCGGCCGGGTGAAAAGCCGGGCGACGCGGCCTCGCTCGCTGCCGGCGGAGGCGGGCAGGGGGGCGGTGGTGGGTGATCCGCTGGTGGCCATACGCCCTCGTCTTCTCTGCGGGGAGCGGGAGCCGCTGCATGGGGCTCGCTCTTGCAATGTATGTGCAGATAGCTGGACATAGCAGGAGCACATGGAGTGTTCGGCGAGGCGCGCGGAGGTGTGCGGCGTACGCCGAGGCCTGTCGTACAAGCGCCGCTTGCGCCACCGGACGGGAATTCTGTCCGCCACCCGGGTGGTGTCGACCGGCCCGACCCATCCGGCGGGGCTCGGGGGACGAAGGGGCAGGAACGTGTGATCCGGCCCGCAGGGCCGGATCCTCCTCCCCCAGAGAGAGCCCCTCGATGACCCTTCGCAGAAAACCGGCCGGTCTCGGCCGGCGGAAGTCGGCCGCGCTGCTGCTCGCGCTGAGCACCGCGGTCGCGGGTGCGGCGCTGGCCGGCCCCGGCGCCGGCGTCGGCCAGGCGTCCAGCCACCGGGAGGCGCCGCTGATCGCCTCGGACCCGCAGGTCGACAACACCGACCTGTACGCGTTCTCAAGCCCCGACAAGTCCGACACGGTGACGCTGGTCGCGAACTGGTACCCGTTCCAGGAGCCGAACGGCGGGCCGAACTTCTACCCGTTCGCCACGGACGCGCACTACGACATCAACATCGACAGCCAGGGCACCGGCAGGCCGGACCTGACCTACCGGTGGACGTTCCGCAACGAGGACCGGCGCGGCGAGAAGACGTTCCTGTACAACAACGGGGTCGTCAACAACCTCACCGATCCCACTCTGCTGTTCCGCCAGCACTACACGCTCCAGGAGATCCGGGCCGGCCACCGCCCCGTGACCCTCGTCGACGACGCCATCGCCGCCCCGTCCAATGTCGGCAGGGCGTCGATGCCGGACTACGGGCGGCTGCGCGACCAGGCGACCCGCAAGCTGCCCGGCGGCGGCCGGACCGTCGCGAGCCAGGCCGCCGACCCGTTCTTCCTCGACCTGCGGATCTTCGACCTGCTCTACGGCGGGAACCTCAGCGAGACCGGGCACAACACCCTCAACGGCTACAACGTCAACACCCTGGCCATCCAGGTGCCCAAGTCCGCACTGGCCTACCGCGGCAACGCCAAGCGCAACCCGGTCATCGGCGTGTGGAGCACCACCGAGCGGCGCACCATGCGGCTCAGTCCGGGCAAGTCCACCCCGACCGGCCCCTACGTGCAGGTCTCCCGGCTGGGCAACCCGCTGGTCAACGAGGCGGTCGTGCCCGCGGGCCTGAAGAACGCCTTCAACGCGCTGCCGCCGTCCGAGGACCACAACCAGCCCAAGCTCGTCGCGAAGGTCCTCGACCCGGAGGTGCCCAAGCTCGTCCAGGCGATCTACGGCATCCCCGCCCCGGCCACCCCGCGCCGGGACCTGCAGGAGATCTTCCTGACGGGCATCGCGAAGGCGACGGGCGGCCCACTGGCCGTCGACCTCAACTCGCAGCTGCTGAACCAGGACATCGACAAGTGGCAGTTCGTGGCCGCCGAGGAGCTGCGGCTGAACATGTCGACCCCGGTGACGGCGAACCCGAACCGGCTCGGTGTGCTCGCCGGCGACTTCCAGGGCTTCCCCAACGGGCGGCGCATGGGTGACGACGTCGTCGACATCGCCCTCCAGGTGCTCGAAGGCGCCACACCCGGCCACCTCATCCAGGCCCTGGCCGCGGGTGACGGCGTCAACGGCCCCGGCCGCCCCTTCACGGGCAGTTTCCCCTACATCGCCCTGCCCTTCACCAACGCGGTGAACCAGGCCGGATGACCCCCGGGGGTGCCCGGTGCGGGCGCGGAGCCACCGGCCCGCACCGGGCACCCGCGCGACCTTCGAACACCGGACCACCTTCGAGCCGAGGACACGACCTCCCATGCACCGCCTTGCACTGATCGCCACCGCCGCCGCGCTGTGTGCCGGCCTGACCGGCTTCGCGGTACTGGAGCACTCCGCGGATCACCCGGGGCCGTCGGCGCCCCTGTCGGCGCCGGGCGGCGACCGCGCGCCGAGCGGCCCGCTGAGCATGGGCGCGGTCATCACCAAGCTCCAGGCGGGGCTGCGGCAGCAGCCGGCCGACGCGTCCGGCTGGGCGCAGCTCGGCTCCGCCTACGTCGAACAGGCCAGGCTCGCGGTCGACCCGACGCTGTACCCCAAGTCCGAGTCCGCGCTGCGCCGTTCGCTGGCGATCCAGCCGCGGGGCAACACCGCCGCGCTGACCGGCATGGCCGGACTCGCCAACGCACGGCACCAGTTCGCCCAGGCCCGGGACTGGGCGGACAAGGCGGTCGCCGTCGACCCGTACGCCTGGGCCCCCTACGGCGCGCTCAACGACGCGCTGACCCAGCTCGGCGACGACGACGCCGCGCAGACCGCCGTCCAGCACATGCTCGACCTGCACCCGTCCACCGAGTCCTTCACCCGCGCCTCCTACACCCTGGAGCTGCACGGGCGCACCACGGAGGCCGCCCAGGCACTGCAACGGGCCCTGGACGACGCCTCCTCCCCCGCCGACGTGGCCTTCTGCCAGCACTACCTGGGCGAACTCGCCTTCAACACCGGCCGTCCGCAACAGGCCCTCGGCCACTACCGGCAGGCGCTGGCGGCCGACGCCACCTACACCGCCTCGCTGGCCGGATCGGCGCGCGCGGAAGCCGCCCTCGGACAGGCCGACCGTGCCGTCACCGACTACCGCACCGCCATCGCACGGGTGCCGCAGCCGCAGTACGTCCTGGAGTTCGGCGAGCTGCTGCAGTCGCTCGGCCGGGACGGCGAGGCCCGCACCGAATACGGCGTGCTCCAGGCCGAGCAGAAGCTCTTCGCCGCCAACGGGGTCGTGGACGACCTCAACCTCGGCCAATACCAGGCCGACCACGGCGACCCGAAACTCGCCGTCACCCTGCTGACCGCCGAATGGGACCGGCGGCACAGCGTCCTGGTCGCCGACGCCCTGGGCTGGGCGCTGCACCGGGCCGGACGGGACGCGGAAGCACTGCCGCTGGCCCGGCAGGCCGACCGGCTCGGCTGGCGCGACGCCCTGCTGCGCTACCACCGCGGCGTCATCGAGCAGTCCCTCGGCGACGACACCGGGGCACGCACCGACCTGGCGGCAGCGCTCGCCGCCAACCCCCACTTCTCCCCGCTCTCCGCACCCGACGCCCGTACGCGCCTGGCCCGTCTCCAAGGACAGCGATGACCCCTCCCGCGGGCACCACGAACCGCCGCCTCCACCGCGCCGCCCTGCTGCTCGCCGCCGTCCCGGCACTGATGTGGGCGGCGTCCGGGCCGGCCTGCGCCCACCCGCTCGGCAACTTCACCGTCAACCGCTACGACGGCCTCACCCTGCACGCCGACCGCGTGGACGACCTCGCTGTCGTCGACACCGCCGAGATCCCCACCCTCCAGGCCGAGCCGACCATGGACACCGACCACAACGGCACCCTCAGCCCGGCCGAAGCCGCCGCCGAGGCCGGGCGGGCCTGCACGGCCCTTGCCGACCGGGCCCAGGCCACGGCGTCGGCAGCACACGGGACACCGCGGACACTCGCCTTCCGCCTGACGGCCGGTTCCTTCCGCCTCGTGCACGGCCAGGCCGGTCTGGACACCGGCCGGCTGGAATGCCGGCTGACCGCCCCCGCCACCCTCGACAGCGGCGACCACGTCCGGTTCACCTCCGGTGTCGACGACTCACGTATCGGCTGGCACGAGATCACCGCACGAGGCGACGGCGTGCGGATCGGCACCTCGGACGTACCCGCGCGGTCCGTTTCGCACGAGCTGCACGCCTATCCCGCGGACCTGCTGTCCAGCCCGCTCGACACGCGGCACGCCGCGCTGGTGCTGGGGGCCGGCAGCGGCGCCGCCACCGCCGCGAGCACACCGGGCGCCGGGTGGGCGGCGGACTGGTACGCGGCACTCGACCGGCACCTGGGCGGGCTGGCGGACCAGCACGAACTCACCCTGCCCGTCGGCCTGCTCGCGGTCGTCATGTCCCTGGTCCTCGGGGCCGGACACGCCGCGCTCCCCGGCCACGGAAAGACCGTCATGGCCGCCTACCTGGCCGGCCGCCAGGGCCGCCCGCGCGACGCGGTCACCGTCGCGGGAACGGTCACGCTCACCCACACCGCCTCGGTGCTCGCCCTCGGAGTCGCGCTCAGCGTCTCCTCCGCCCTCGTCGGGGAGGACGTCCTGGCCTGGCTCGGTACGGCCAGCGGACTCGTCATCACCGCGGCCGGACTGTGGCTGCTGCCCGCCGCGCTACGCACCTTCCGTACCCCGAAACAGGCAGCGGCGCCCCCGCACGCCGGTCACGACCACCACCACGGCCCGGCGCACAGCCATCCGCCGCAGCAGCAGGCCGCCGCCGCGAGCACCGGCCCCGCGCCCGCGGCACACGCGTCGGCGACAGCGGTACTGAACGAAGACGAGGCGACGAGCACCCACGACCACCCCCGCACCCACGAACACGGGGAAGAACACGAGCACGCGGAGCACCCCCACACCCATGGATGGCTCGGGCAGCACAGCCACAGCCACGGCCCCCGTCCACGCGGGAGCAAGGCAGGCCTGGTCGGCATCGGCATCGCCGGCGGCCTGGTCCCCAGCCCCTCCGCCCTCGTGGTGCTGCTCGGCTCCATCGCCCTGGGCCGCACCGCCTTCGGCGTCCTGCTCGTGGTCTGCTACGGCCTCGGCATGGCCGCCACGCTCGCCGCCGCCGGGCTGCTCCTGCTCAAACTCCGCGACCGCATCCCGGCCCTCGAAGGCGGCCGCCGGCACGCACTGGCCGCCTGGGGCACACGGCTCACCCCGCTGGGCACCTCCCTGCTCATCCTGGCCGTCGGAGTCGGCACCGCCCTGCGGGCCGTACCGATGTGACCGCCGCATCACGAGCACACCCCCCGCCCCCGAGGAGCACCATGACGTCCCCGTCCCGCCCGGCCCACACCGCGGCCCTGCTGCTCACCGCAATCGCGCTGACGGCCTGCGGCGCCTCCGGGCCCCGCACCGGCGCACTCGACCGCGGCTCCCCCAACACCCACCCCACATGCCGGGTGCACCAGCACGTCCTACCCGGCACCGACTACACCAGCGGCCCGAACAGCGCCCCCCTGGCCGTGCTCGACATGCTCCGCTACTACACCGCCCAGCACACCCTGCCCTTCTGCGACCACAAACCGCCCACCACCCAGGACACCGCCTGGACCAGTCTCTACAACCGGCTCACGCGGCGCTGATCGGCGCCTGGCAGGGGTCCTGTATCCGTCATGTAACGCGCTGACCGGCGGAAATGCGCGTAAGTCGCACCGCCGACCCCAGGGGCGATTTCGCGAGCGCCTTCATACGCGCACGGCGCACATCACGCACATCGGCAAACCCGCAGGTCAGGCACCCTTTCCCTGGGGCACGAGCACCGCCACGCACTCCACGTGGTGGGTCATCGGAAAGAGGTCACGAAGCCTGCCCGCTGGGGAAAGCGCAGATCAGAGGTCCCCTTTCTTCCATATCGGACGGGCAGGAGACGGTCGGAGCGTCAAACGAGCGTCATGAACGCGGAGGTCGATACTGCGCCTACAGGGTGCGCAGAACGTGGTTCGCCAACAGGCTGGCGCCCGTACGTGGTGGTGGCGACGCGCAGTCTGGGCAGGGTCGGACACCTGGACAACGGCGTCCTGAACAAGGGACAGCCCGTCCGGTGCCGGGGACGAGGTGCGCCACACATGGAATCGAACAGAGAATCGAACTAGATTTGAGAGGTGAGCGACGACCAGGACCAAGACCACGGTGGGGGCAGTCGACTGGCCTTCCGCAGGCCGACGGGCCGCTCGTCGACGTCGCGCTCCCGGACGGGCAGCACCTGTTCGCCGTGGTGAAGTCCCGCCGCAGGGAGCCCGACGTCTGTTGGTCGTACGACCTGCAGACCACCTGCCCATCCAGGGCAGCGAGCAGGGCCGGCTCCTGGTCCTCCCCGCCGCGGTCGACTTCCGTGCCCCGTCCGCCCTCTGCGGCCCGATCGACGGCCAGCCCCACGCCCAGGTGCCCATCCAGCGGCCCGGCATCACCCCGGCCTGGAAGATCGAGGAACCGGTCTACTTCGGTCCCCAGCGAGGCCCGGCGCGCGTCGTGCACCGCGGCGACTGCCGCACGATCCGCGACCTCGCCCGGCCCGCGACCACCGAGCAGGCCCGCGCCGTACTCGATCGCGACGACGCCGCACCGTGCCAAGTCTGCCGACCGGACCGGCCGCTGCGCACCGACGCGTAGCCCCGCCGCGGGTTGCTCCTGAGGCCGCCCCTGGTTGCCACCGGCCGATCCGCTGTGGGATCACCGTTCGCCGGCGAGTCCAGCTAACCAGCTTGCAACTCGTGCGAGTTCGGCCACCAGGGAGATCTCTCTCACCTTTCCCTGCTCCGTCTGAAGGAGCATACGCACGCAGTCGTGGTCGTCCATGGCCGCCTGATCGTCGTGGCGGCAGCCGATCCGGATCCCACGCGCCGGCCGCGCGATTAGTGAAGGCACGATGACCGGCACCAGCCGATGGGGCCACTGGTGCCGTCCTCCCCGCGCAGGCGGGGGTGGTCCGGTATCGTTTCCCCGAGTCGAGGTCGTGCTGCCGGGTGGCCAGGTGGCCGGCCGCCAAAACCGCTGACGCCGCCCGGGTGCGCACCGCTCAGCTCCTGCTGAACCAGCGCCTGGAGCAGCTGCGTGAGCAGACGACGACGAACGCTGCGGCGGCTGGGGCGGTGATCGCGTGACCAGCGACCTGAGCGGGGTCGACCTCGCGCGCCAGGCCCTGGCGGCGGCCCGGGAGGCGGCGACGAAGAACGGCGCCGTGGCGAGGAAGAAGCTGAAGCGGCGTACCAGGCAGGCGGTGCGGCGCGACGGCCGCGAGCCGCTCAGGCTCGGCGCCACGGTCGGCATGAGGATGACAGAGCGCGGCCTGGCCGTCCCGGTCGCCTGCGGCAGCTTCCTCACCGCATGTCCTGTGGCACATCAGGCGCGGCCTGGATCAGCACCCTGCCGCATCTTCCACCGCTCGTTACATGCGATCGCCCAACTCCTGCGTGCTTGGCCTTCGCTGTGGCGGTCGCCGAGGTCGGAGAAGATGTCGGCGGCGGTGGTGTGCGCGGTGACGGCCTCGTCGAACCTGCGCACCTGTCGCAGGGCGAGGCCGAGATTGTTCAACGCCCCGGCTTCGCCGTGGCGGTCGCCCAGCTCGCGGCAGATGGCCAGATCCTGGTTGTGGGCGGTGATGGCCTCGTCGAACCTGCGCACCTCCAGCAGGGCGAGGCCGAGGTTGTTCCACGCCGCAGCTTCGCCGTGGCGATCACCGAGGTCGGAGAAGATGTCGGCGGCGGCGGTGTGGGCAGTGATGGCCTCGTCGAACCTGCGCACCTCCCGCAGGGCGCCGCCGAGGTTGGTCAACGCCGCAGCTTCGCCGTGGCGATCACCGAGGTCGGAGAAGATGTCGGCGGCGGTGGTGTGCGCGGTGATGGCCTCGTCGAACCTGCGCACCTCCCGCAGGGCGCCGCCGAGGTTGTTCAACGCTTGGCCTTCGCTGTGGCGGTCGCCGAGGTCGGAGAGGATGTCGGCGGCGGTGGTGTGGGCAGTGATGGCCTCGTCGAACCTGCGCACCTCCCGCAGGGCGCTGCCGAGGTTGTTCAACGCCGTGCCTTCGCCGTGGCGGTCACCGAGGTCGGAGAAGATGTCGGCGGCGGTGGTGTGGGCAGTGATGGCCTCGTCGAACCTGCGCACCTCCCGCAGGGCACCGCCGAGGTTGGTCAACGCCCCGGCTTCACCGTGGCGGTCACCGAGGTCGCGGTAGGTGTCCGCGGCGGCGGTGAGGGCGGTGATCGCCTCCTCGAACCTGCGCACCTGCAGCAGGGCACCGCCGAGGTTGGTCAACGCCCCGGCTTCACCGTGGCGGTCGCCCAGCTCCCGGTAGGTGTCCGCGGCGGCGGTGAGGGCGGTGACGGCCTCCTCGAACCTGCGCACCTGCAGCAGGGCGATGCCGAGGTTGGTCAACGCCGTGGCTTCGCTGTGGCGGTCGCCCAGCTCTCGGTAGGTGTCCGCGGCGGTGGTGTGGGCGGTGACGGCCTCGTCGAACCTGCGCACCTGCAGCAGGGCGATGCCGAGGTTGGTCAACGCCCCGGCTTCACCGTGGCGGTCGCCCAGCTCCCGGTAGGTGTCCGCGGCGGCGGTGAGGGCGGTGACGGCCTCGTCGAACCTGCGCACCTCCCACAGGGCGAGGCCGAGGTTGCTCAACGCCGTGCCTTCGCGGTGGCGGTCGCCGAGGTCGCGGTGGGTGTCGGCGGCGGTGGTGTGGGCGGTGATGGCCTCGTCGAATCTGCGCACCTGCTGCAGGGCGATGCCGAGGTTGTTCAACGCCGCGGCTTCGTTGTGGCGGTCGCCGAGGTCGGAGAAGGTGTCGGCGGCGGTGGTGTGGGCGGTGATGGCCTCGTCGAACCTGCGCACCTGCTGCAGGGCGAGGCCGAGGTTGTTCAACGCCGCGGCTTCGCTGTGGCGGTCGCCGAGGTCGCGGTAGGTGGCGGCGGCGGCGGTGAGGGCGGTGATGGCCTCGTCGAACCTGCGCACCTGCTGCAGGGCGCCGCCGAGGTTGGTCAACGCCGCGGCTTCGTTGTGGCGGTCGCGGGTCTGGCGGTGGATGGTGAGGGCCTGGGTGGTGAGAGCGATCAGATCGTCGAAGCGGCGCCGGAAGTTCAGGTACTCGGCCAGGGCGTAGGCCATGCCGGACCGGATGCGGTGGCCTTCGGGCGCGGTGGCGGCCGCCGCGGTGAGGTTGGCGAGCTCGCCGTCCAGCCATCCCAGCGCCTGCGCACGACCGCCGAACACAGGCGAACGCGGCGCCCCCGGCTGCGGGTCCAGGTGGGTGCCGGCCGCTTCCGCGCTGTCCAGGTAGTAGCCGAGTAGCCGGGCCAGTGCGGCATCGCGGTCGTCGTCGGCGGCGCAGGCCCGGCCGTGGTGGTCGGCGTGCAGCCGCAGCAGGTCATGCATCCGCCACCTCCCCCACACCCCGCCGGCCTCGACCAGGTGCGCGCGCGCAAGATCCGTCAGCAACTCCTCGACCGCCACCGGATCGGCATCACCGAGGAGGTGGGAGGCGGCCTCGGTGGACAGGTCCGGTCCCGGGTTGAGGGGCAGCAGCCGGAACAGCCGGCCCTGCGCGGGCGTGAGCCGGGCGTAGGACAGGTCGAACGCCGCCCGCACCGCACGGTCGGCGCGGGAGAGGCGCTCCAGCCGGGTCTGCTCATCGGCCAGAGCGTCGGCCATCGCAGCCAGCGGCCGGTGCGGCGTGTCGGCCAGCAGGGCCGCCACGATCCGCAACGCCAGCGGAAGCCCCGCGCACAGCTCCGCGACCCGCTGCGCGGCAGCCGGATCGTCATCGACGCGCTGGTCACGGTCACCGTGCGTCTGCTGCAGGACCCGGCGGACCAGGTCCACCGAGGCGTCCGGGGTGAGGACGTCCAGAGCATGCCGACGTGCATCGATGTCCAGGGAGTCGCGAGAGGTGACCAGGGCGACCGTGGTGCCGTCGGCGGGCAGCAGCGGCAGGACCTGCTCCTCGCCGCCGGCGTTGTCGATCACCAGCAGGATCCGGCGGCCCTGCGCGGCGTACCCGGACAGCGCCGTGCGGAACATCGCCGAGCGGTCCTGCTCGGCCCGGGGCACGTGCTCGCCGGGGATGCCCAGGGAGCGCAGCCATCCGTCCAGCGCCTGCCCCGCGCTGACCCGGCGTTCGGGGTCGGGGTGGTAGCCGTTGAGGTCGGTGAACAAGACGCCGCCGGGGAACCAGCCGGGCCGGGCCACAGCAGCCGCGGCGGTGTAGAGGGCCAGTTCGGTCTTGCCGACCCCGGCCATCCCCGCCACCGCCGTCACCAGCACCGACCCGGACTCACCGCCAGGCGCGAGCAGCCCCAGCAGTTCCCTCACCGCGCCGTCGCGGCCGGTGAACGCCTTCGACGGCGGCCGCAGCCCCCACAGGGCGGGCTCGATCGCCCGCGGCAGCTGCACCGTGAAGTCCCGCCCCTGGAGGACCGGCCCCAGCTGCACACCACCGCTGACCGTGTTCACCACACGGCCTCCGGCCCCGGCGGAATCCTCCAGGGAACCAAGGGCGGGACCGGGGCGCTCCGCGCCGACGCGATCCTCCGGCGCAGCCGCATCCCCGCCCGGCCCAGCCACCGGACCGGTGCCACCGCCGCCGGCACCCGCCCCCGCGCTGCCGCCGGCACCGGCCCCGGTGCCGGCGGAGTAGACCTCCGGCTCGTCCTCCATGCCGGTCACCTCCCCGGTGTCGACGACCCGCCGGCCCCCTGCTCGGGGCCTGGCCCCGGCTCGGGTGCGGCCGGAGGCGCCGGCGAAGAGGGCGGGGGCGGGGTGGTCGTGGTGAAGGTGATACCGCTGAAGTCCCTGCCCTGCAGGACCGGCCCGTACTGCGTGCCGCCGCTGACGGTACTGCTGACCGATCCCCCCTCGACCGCGCGCGCCTGGCGGTGCCACAGCTCGAGCGCCTGCGCGAACTCCTCGTCGGCGGCGGCCCGGCGCACCAGCACCTCGCCCAGCGCCCGCGCCCGGCCCGGATCAGCCGGGGCCTGCGCCAGCGCCGCCAACTCCACCTCACCGGTCCCCGGCACCGCCTCACCGCTCACCTCGCCGGGGCGGACGACGCCCCGCCGCCGGAACGGCCGCCGCACCACCGCGCCCAGCCCCGCCCACGCCTGGCGGCCCACCTCACCGCCCGCGCCGCCGGCCAAGGCCGCCAGCAGCCCCACCGAGATCGGATCCACCGCATTCCCCCCAGACAATGACGTTCAGTCAGCGCAGGGATATACCGTACGGTCCGACGCGATGCGCCCGCAGTCGAACCCCGACCCCCCACCGGCACCCACGCCCCTCCCCTCTGCCACCGGGCCCCCGGGGGCTTCGCCCCGCGAGGGCATCCGCCGGTGTGAGCCCTGCTTCACACCAAGGTTGCTGGTCCACGGCAAGGGGGTGCCGGCGCAGTAGGCGGCAGGTGAGTATCCGGATCGTTGCGCCGGTCAGCTCCTCGCAACCGCGGTGGGTGTACTGGCGGGGGTGGTCCGGGTGATGGCGGGGAGCAGCTGCGGTGGGGCGGCTACTGTGTGCAGTCCGCAGGGTGCGTGGGAGGGGGCTCCAGGTGGCGGGCGAGTTACTGGGTGTGGTGCTGGTCCACGGGTTCGGGTCCGGTCCGGACACGTGGGGGCCGCTGCAGGAGCGGATCGGCGAGGACGCCTCGCTGGAGTTCGTGCGGGTGCTGCCGTTCTCGTATGCGACGGGGATCAAGCGGATCAACCCGCTGCGGGTGTGGCCGAGCATCAACGCGGTGGCGGACAGCCTGAGGGAGTTCCTGCGCACCGAGGCCGGCGCCTTCGAGCGGCTGGTGCTGGTCTCGCACAGCATGGGCGGCCTGGTGGTGCAGCGGCACCTGGCGCGGGTGCTCGCCGACGGGCACGGGCGGGAACTGGCGCGGATCCGGCAGGTGGTGATACTCGCCTGCCCGAACGACGGCTCCGAGTTGCTGCTGTCCCTGCGCCGGGGCGTGTTCGGTCGGCGCGGGCATCCACAGGAAAGCCAGCTGCAGCCGCTGAACGAGCAGGTCACCGAAACACGCCGGGTGGTGCTCCGCGACGTCGTCTACGCCCGGCAGACCACCGACCACACCTGCCCGATCCCGGTCTCCGTCTACGCCGGCGACAGCGACCGGGTGGTGCCGCTGGCCTCGGCCCGCTCGGTGTTCCCCGACGCCGCAGCCCTGCCCGGCGACCACTTCACCCTTCTGAAGGCGACCACAGCGCAGCACCGCACCTTCACCACGCTGCGCCGGCTACTGCACGAGACAGCCGCCCCCCAGCAGTGCCCGACCGGCGGCACGGATAGTACGCAAGCGGCCGCTGACTCACCGGCAAGCAGCTTCGAGCCGCCACCGCCCAGCCCCCCGACGGAGACGCCACAGCCGTCGGCGGCAGTGAGCAACACCATCAGCGGCGGAAACCAGCACGGCCTGGTCATCCAGGGCGGCACCGTGCACGTCACCGTCCAGCCCGAAACCCCGGCCAGGACGGCCGGGACACCCGGCACCGCCCCCGGTACGCCCGAAGAGGGCATGGCGGGACTGCCGGCGCGATCGGCGACGTTCACCGGCCGCGAAGAGGACGTCCGCACCCTGCTCGCCTACCTCGCCCCCCACCGCGACAGCTCCGAACCCGACCACGCCCCGCTGCGCCCGGTCCTGGTCCAGGCCGTGGCCGGAATGGGCGGGGTCGGCAAGACCGAACTGGCCCTGCAAACAGCCGAACGCGCCCTGGCCCAGCCCGGCTGGTTCCCCGGCGGCGTCCTGTTCACCGACCTCAACGGCTACCACCCTGACCCCGAACGCCGCACCAGCGCCGCCGACGCCCTCGACGACCTCCTGCGCGCCCTCGACACACCGCCCGAAAACATCCCGCCCGAGACCACCGCCCGCGCCGCCCAACTCCGGTCCACCCTAGGCGCCCGCGCAGCACACGGCCGGCGCACCCTGCTGGTGATCGACAACGCCGGCAGTGAGGAGCAGGTCCTGCCGCTGCTGCCCGCCGACGGCATCACCGCCGCCCTGGTCACCTCCCGCCACCTTCTCGACATCGGCGCCCGTCGGCACGCTCTGGACGTCCTTGATCCGGACGCCTCGGTGGACCTGGTCCGCCGGGTGCTGCAGGAGGCCCACGGTGACCGCGACCGCCGTGTGGATGACGATCCGGCTGCCGCGCAGCGGGTCGCGGAGCTGTGTGCGGGGCTTCCGCTGGCGTTGCGGATCGTGGCGGCCCTGCTGGCCGACATGGACCGCCGGCCGCTGGCTGCGATGGCCGACGCTCTGGCCGATGAGCAGACCCGGCTGGAGCGCCTCTCCCGCGCCGACCGTGCGGTGCGGGCGGCGTTCGACCTGTCCTACGCCCGGCTCACGCCCGCGCAGGGCCGGCTGTTCCGGCTGCTGCCCCTCAACCCGGGACCGGACCTGTCCACCGAGGCCGCCTCCCACCTCCTCGGTGATGCCGATCCGGTGGCGGTCGAGGAGTTGCTGACGGATCTTGCGCGCGCGCACCTGGTCGAGGCCGGCGGGGTGTGGGGGAGGTGGCGGATGCATGACCTGCTGCGGCTGCACGCCGACCACCACGGCCGGGCCTGCGCCGCCGACGACGACCGCGATGCCGCACTGGCCCGGCTACTCGGCTACTACCTGGACAGCGCGAAGGCGGCCGGCACCCACCTGGACCCGCAGCCGGGGGCGCCGCGTTCGCCGGTGTTCGGCGGTCGCGCACACGCGCTGGGATGGCTGGACGCCGAGCTCGCCAACCTCACCGCGGCGGCCGCCACCGCGCCCGAAGGCCACCCCGTCCGTACCGGCATGGCCTACGCCCTGGCCGAGTATCTGGACTTCCGGCGCCGCTTCGACGACTGGATCACCCTCACCACCCAGGCCCTCACCATCCACCGCCAGACCCGCGACCGGCACAACGAAGCCGGGGCGTTGAACAACCTCGGCATCGCCCTGCAGCAGGTGCGCAGATTCGACGAGGCGATCACCGCCCACACCACCGCCGCCGACACCTTCTCCGACCTGGGCGACCGCCACCGCGAAGGCACGGCGTTGACCAATCTCGGCCTCGCATTGCAGGAGGTGCGCAGGTTCGACGAGGCCATCACCGCCCACAACCAGGACCTGGCCATCTGCCGGGAGCTGGGCAACCTCCACGGCGAAGCCGGGGCGTTGAACAACCTCGGCATCGCCCTGCGACAGGTGCGCAGGTTCGACGAGGCCGTCACCGCCCACACCACCGCCGCCGACACCTACCGGGACCTCGGCGACCGCCACAGCGAAGGCCAGGCGTTGAACAACCTCGGCGGCGCCCTGCAGGAGGTGCGCAGGTTCGACGAGGCCGTCACCGCCCACACCACCGCCGCCGCCACCTACCGCAACCTCGGCGACCGCCACAGCGAAGCCGCGGCGTTGAACAACCTCGGCCTCGCCCTGCAGCAGGTGCGCAGGTTCGACGAGGCCATCACCGCCCACACCACCGCCGCCGACACCTACCGCAACCTCGGCGACCGCCACAACGAAGCCGGGGCGTTGAACAACCTCGGCATCGCCCTGCGACAGGTGCGCAGGTTCGACGAGGCCATCACCGCCCACACCACCGCCGCCGACACCTACCGGGACCTCGGTGACCGCCACCGCGAAGGCACGGCGTTGAACAACCTCGGCCTCGCCCTGCGACAGGTGCGCAGGTTCGACGAGGCCATCACCGCCCACACCACCGCCGCCGACATCTTCTCCGACCTCGGTGATCGCCACGGCGAAGCCGGGGCGTTGAACAACCTCGGCCTCGCCCTGCGACAGGTGCGCAGGTTCGACGAGGCCATCACCGCCCACACCACCGCCGCCGACACCTACCGGGAGCTCGGCGACCGCCACGGCGAAGGCCGGGCGTTGAACAACCTCGGACTCGCCCTGCAGGAGGTGCGCAGGTTCGTCGAGGCCGTCACCGCCCTCACCACCGCCGTCAGCACCTATCGCGACCTGGGCGACGTTCACAACGAGGGCATCGCCACCGCGAACCTGGATGTGGCACGCGACCAGGGCACTGACGCGTGACGGCCCCCGAACGCATCCTGCCGTCCGACACCCGCGCCTGCGCCTGCGCCTCGGCTGATGAGCGACGTGACTGCCTCGGTTGAGGCGGTTGAGGAGGTCCGGCCGGTCGAGTTGGCGGCGGACCTGCTGGATGAGTAGTTGATCGGGCAGTTGGTCGACCGGGCCCGCGCGGGCGGGCTGCAGTTGACCGGTCAGGGTGGGCTGTTGCAGCAGCTGACCCAACGCGTGCTGGAGTCCGCTCTCGAAGGCGAGATCACCGACCACCTCGGCCACGAGAAGCACGACCCGGCGGGCGCGGCAGCCGCAATAGCCGCAACGGTGTCCCCCGATCGCATCGCCCGCGCTGCCCTGGAAACGGCGCGACCGGTTCGGTCTCCTGGACCAGGCGCGGGCGCCGTCACCGTGGTTCCTGGTCGGGTGGGTCGGGGGCCGGTAAAGCCGCCGGGGCCGCAGGGGTACGGCGGTAGGAGGTGAACACGGCACCTGTGGATCATGGAGTTCTCTACGCTTCAAGATCCACGAAGGTGCCGTGTTCGTCCCTCCATCATCCCCTGTCGCTGCTCCCGCGCCTCGTGCACCCTGCCTGGAGGCCCTCGGTGAGGCTGCCGCACAGTTCCAAGTCCGTTGCCTGGACGCCGAGTTCGAGTCGGTCACCGACCCGCGAGGGGCCTGCGGGGTGCGTTACCGGATCTCCTCGCTGCTGGCCCTGGTGGTCTGCACGATGATGCGGCGGGCCACGACTCGATCACCGCGGCGGCGGAGTGGTGCCGGCGTGCGACGCCGCAGGAGCTTGCCGCCTTCGGCCTGCCCTACCACCCGTTGCTGGGCCGCTACCGAGTCCCGAGCGAGAAGACCCTGCGCAGCGTCCTGGGGCGTCTGGATCCCGGCGAGATCAGCGCGGCCGGCTACGACTACCTCCGGCCCCTGCTGTCCGCGCAGCCCCCTCGGCCGGATCCGGTGATGCCCGACGGCGGAATCGAGCGCGAACAGCGCCGGGCCCATCGGATGGCCACCCGCGCCGAACCAGTGAGGTCCAGGCGCCGGGCGATCGCGGTGGACGGCAAGTGCCTGCGCGGCGCACGCCGGCCGGACGGCAGCCGGGTCTTCGTGCTGTCCGCGGTCCGCCACGGCGACGGCGTCACGCTCGCCTCCCACGAGATCGGCGCGAAGACCAACGAGACCCCCGAGTTCGCACCCCTGCTCGACCACATCGACGACACAGATCTCGCGGGCACCGTCGTCACCGCCGACGCCCTCCACACCCAACGCGACCACGCCACCTAACTGCACGAACGCGGCGCCCACTACCTGCTGACCATCAAGAACAACCAGCAGGGCCAGGTCCGCCAACTCCATGCCCTGCCCTGGAAGGACACCCCCGTGATCCACCGCGACGACACGCGAGGGCACGGCCGCCACGAGCAACGGATCGTCCAGGTCGTCACCGTCGCGGGCCTGCTCTTTCCGTACGCGGCCCAGGTCCTGCGGATCCAGCGCCGTCGCCGCCTCTACGGAGCGAAAAAGTGGTCCAGCGAGACCGTCCACGCCATCACGGACCTGACCGCCGAAGAAGCGAACGCGGCCGCGATCGCGTCTTGGGCTCGTGGGCACTGGACGGTGGAAAACACCGTCCACTGGGTCCGAGATGCTGCCTTCGGAGAAGACAAGTCCCAGGTCAGAACCCACAACGCGCCCGCCTTACTCACTGCCGTCCGCGACCTGATCCGCGGCGCACTCAAGCTCGCCGGATACGTCAACACCGCCGCCGGACGCCGAGCCCACACCGAACGCCCCCGGGTCCTCACCCTCTACGACATCACATGATCAAACCGGACGAGTCAGGCAAACGCCGGGGCCCTGCCCTCAGCACCGGCCCTCACAACGTCCGTGTTACGGCCTCTGCCAGACTCATCTCATGAGCCTGCGGCTGCCGAGTAAAGAAATCGCAAACCCTCTCTAAACCTGCAGGTGTTAAAGGTTCTCCCCGCGCAGGCGGGGGTGGTCCGACCATGGTCGACGCCAGGCAGAACGTTGCCGAGTTCTCCCCGCGCAGGCGGGGGTGGTCCGCAGACGTCAGTGATGACGACAGGGGTGGCCGCATCAATCCCCCGCCTCGGCAGACACCTCTTGCGCGAATCCCACAAACGGCAGCGCGCGTGGATGCCGACGGCCTGGGCCACAGCCCTTATACGGATCTCGGGGATTCCCTCAAGGGGTTCTCCGTGCGCCGATACTCGGCCTACACAGCACCGATCCGGCCGGCCCGTGCGGACCCGGTTGCCGCCGACAGTTCGCAGGCGGAAGCCCCGGCGCCGGGTCTCCATCTGGTGCCGGGTCTCCTTGGCCGGTACTGTGCCCGGCGACCGACGAGCGGTCAGGTCAGGGCGCGGAGGCCACCCTTTGCGGAGAGCGGCCGCGGAGCGCCCGCAACCGGGGCAGGGTCCACACGCGCTCGCCGAACAGGGTGATGGACGCGGGCAGCAGGATGCCACGCACGAGCGTGGCGTTGATGACGATCGCAGTGGCCATGCCCACGCCAAGCATCTTGTACTGATGGCGTTGAGCACGACGAACACGCTGAAGACGCCGGCCATGATCACCGCGGCACTCGTCACGACGCCGGCACTGCCGCCGAGGCCGTCCACCACCGCAAGCCTGGTCGACACCCCGGCCGTCCAACGCTCGCGGATACGGCTGAGCACGAAGATGTGATAGTCCACGCTCAGGGCGAACAGCAGCGCGAACATAAACAGCGGGATCCAGTCCACCACTCCGCCGTAAGAGTGGAACCCCAGCAGCGAACTGAGGTTGCCGTCCTGGAAGACCCAGGTCAGAACCCCGTACGCGGCTCCGATGGACAGCAGGTTGAGGACGATCGAGACCAGCGGGATGGTCAGCGAGCGGAAGGCGAAGGCGAGCAGGACGAAGGCGAGCACCAGCACGAACAGGTCGCATACGGCATGGTGTGGCGCACCTGCCGGGTGAAGTCGTAGGCGAACGCGGTCGCGATGGCAGCGGCGATGGTTACGGTACTGGGGGCCGGCACGGCTACCGCGCAGCCCGCTGCGAGCGGGGACTCGAGGGTCGATCCGTGTGCGTCAGCTGGGCGTAGCTATGGGTTCGGCGGGCACCATGGGGTGGGTCGCGAGGCGGCGCACTTCGGCCGTGACCTCGGCGCCGACCTGGTCCGCCGTTCTGTCGCCGTAATCGAGGATGTCGTACTCGTCGTCGAGTTCGGCGAGCCGCTCAGTCAGGGGCAGCTCATGTCCGTAGGGCTGATGAATCCTGAAAGGAACTCCCGAGGCGTGAGCTCGCCAGCGAGCATGTGGCGGGCGAGCGCTCAGGCGGCGGCTTCCTGGCCGGCCTGGCTGGCGACCGGATAAAAGGTGAGGCCGAGTTCGTCGAGTGCTGCGGGAAGCAAGTCGTGGACGTCATAGTCCGCCTCGGCGCGCGTGCAGGCGGCGAGGATCCGAAGGCCAGGCGATGTCGAGTCCGGCGACGAGCGCATCGCAGGCGGCATTGACGACCGCTCGCGCGGATTTCCCCCATGCACCAGAGGGCGGCAAGGTCCGCCCTGAGCCGCTGGTGCCGCTCGCACTGGACGCGCTGCAGGACGTCCAGGACGCCGTCAACCACCGCGACCCCCGCACCACCCAGCGCTACAACCGGCACCGCCGACGGCACGAGACCCACCCGGGCCACACACTCGCCGCACGCCTCGTAGACAGGCTCCCGGAGTAACAAGCCGACTTCCGTGGTGCCCGAGGACACGGTCGTGTCCTCGACATAGCGGCCGAGGACGGCGGCAACTGGCCAACTCGTCTCATACGCCAACGGGCCGGCCCACTCCACCGTCACCTTGACGGACGAGCGGGCCGACTGCATGCCCGGCAGGACGGGCTACTCCGCCTTCGCGTAGGCGGGCTCCAGGACGAGATGGCCCTGAGCGACCTCCTTCAGCTCTTCGAAGTCCTTGACATAAAAATCCGGTACGAGGTGTGAATGATGTTGCTCTTCCGCAGACACCTGAAGATCAGGGGCGTGAACACGCCCCTGCACCCCGAGACGGACTACGCCGCACTGCTGATCCCCGAACCGGCCCGCCGCACCGACGTCCGCATCGGCTACGCCCGGCTCTCGACCAGCGGCCAGAAACTGGGACCGCAGCTCGACGCCCTCACCGAGGCCTGCTGCCGCCGCGTCTGCGCCGACAGAGGTCCGGGCGGGACGACTTGCGCCCCGGACTGCAGGCCCTCTGCTGGACGCTTCCCGAGGACTAACCAACCGGCTGGCATGATCCGGGCATCGTTCGACAGAAACGGCGTTGGCCCTGTCCATAGAGGACAGGGCCAACCCACTCAGGCGGCGATGGTCAACGGGGCTTCCATACGCTCCCACGCGCCGAGGACGGCCTTGTGGGCGTCCGGCTGCAAGTGAGCGTAACGCTGGGTGGTCTGGAAGCTCTCGTGGCCGAGGAGGTGCTGGACCTCGTATAGCGAGACTCCTTTCTGGACCAGCCACGAGGCGCAGGTGTGGCGCATGGAGTGCGGCGGATAGTGCGGGACGAGTTGCTGTTCGCCGTCCTCGTCGAAGTAGTAGGCAGCGTCGAGGGCCGGCCACCAGGTCTGGCGTCGCCAGTTGCCGTCGTCGAGAAGCCGTCCCGTCCGTCCCGTTGTGACGGTGGTGAACACCACAGCATCCCGGTCGAGCCGGTGGATGTGGCGTTCAAGTATCTCCAGGACGTGAGGCGGGAGCGGGACTTCCCGGCGGCTCTTGGAGCTCTTCGGGTACTCCTTGATGCCGCTCTTGGTGTTGACCTCCACCACGAACAGGCGTGAGCGGCGCTGGTCGATGCGGTGCCGGTGAAGGCCGGAGAGTTCACCCCAGCGCAGCCCGGTGTAGAACCCGAGCAGGCACATGGTCCGCCAGGCGGCGGAGAGCTGGTCAAGGATGCCCTGAGCCTGATCGAGCGTGAACCACTGCGGCGGTTTGACCGCGATAGACGGCAGATCGATGCTGCGACACGGGCTGACGGCGATCATGTCGTCGTCCACTGCCGCACGCATGATGGAGGACATCAAGTTGTAGGCCCGTTTGATCGCAGATGCCCCCACGTCCTTCTCCACCAGGACACGTATCCAACTCTGGACATCCATGCGGGTGATACTGCGCATCTCTCGGCCGGCCCAGTAGGGCACGACGTGGTTTTTGATAGTCGAGGCGTCGCCACGCAGCGTGTGGGGTTCGACGACGCGGGCGTTCCACCACCGGTCATGCCACTCCCCGAGCTGGGTCCTGCCAGCCCTCGGATCCCGCACGCCACCTCGAGCGAACTGCGTCTCCATCTCAACAGCCCAGGCGCGCGCCTGAGCCTTGAGGGGGAACGACTCACTCAATCGGGATCCAGTCCGACTGCGTACTGTCGCCTGCCATTTTCCAGATTTCAACCTGCGCAGGTACGTGATACCACTCCTTTATTCAGACGTACATGGGGATCGATTCGAAAATGAGTCAGCGGCAACGCCTTTCAGCCGCAACCGCCCTGCTGGAGATGAACGCCTCCAAGCCATCTGCTGGCACCCGAACACGAGAGCGTCCCGTTCCTGTACGCAGGTCTACGACCGGTAGGTCGCCGGCAGCAATAAAGCGGTACACGGTTCGCCGGTCGACATCCAAAGCGGCGGCGACGGCGGGAATTGACAGCAGACGAGTCGGCAACGATGAGTCCTCGCGGCGAGAAGGGCAACGGGTGATTGACGGTTCTCTCGCGACCACCGACTAGCCGCGCACACGTCGCGGTCCCGCACGGCTCCCCGCAGGAGAGCGGAGCCAATGGAACCTACGTTTGCTTGCTGCTAGCCGCGGACCGTTCCGCATCTCAACGGTTCGTGGGTCGTTCAGGAGCCGGTACGGCGGACGGCTTGGCAGTGGCCCTCGGGACCAGGTTCACTGACCCCACCCACTGCCAACCAACCCGCGCGGACATCACCATGCTCCTCGGAAAACACGTTTTGCCTGACGGCATTTTCTGGGCTATACAGCGCAGCGCACCGGCCCACGGGGAGCACGGACCATCGTGGTCCCGTTCCGCACCTCGACTCCCTCGACAGAGGGCTTACGGGTCGACCGTGCCGCGCGGCCCTCCCACGCCACCCCCTCCGGCGGGGAGATATCCAGACAGGCGATTGGAGAACACCCTTTTCTTGAGCAGCGAAGGAAGGCTATAGCTTGACATACGCTCACGATAATAATCCACTCATTTGCCGAGGAGAGTATCTGCCGTGAGCGAACTGATGCATCGCGAACCATTACGCTTGGCAGTAGTATGAATCGAGGCGAGGAGATGCCAATCAGCGGACGATTCGGACAGGTCCATATTTCAGGCCGCCTTTTGCAAGCCAGGACGTTGTTGCGGTGGACACCGGGCCGGGCAGCGTGGCACGCCAACAAGATCGCGTTTTCGCAGAGCACTGGGGATTGAGACCAATAGGCTCGCAAATAGACGATTCGCGCATTGCTCGTGGGGGGTGTTTCCTGCCCGAACCGCAGCAGGCTCAACGGAGTTGGCGGAGTACACGCCGGGGTGCTGGCGGCGTACAACGAGCGGGACGGCACGGCCCGCTCGCATGCCGTGGAGCTCCAGCAGGTCGGAGTCGGCGGGGCTCCGAGGTTTCGGACGAGCGGGTGGAGCGGATGGACGGGCCCGAACAATGCGCGAGCGGGAGTAAGCCGGTTCGCCCGACCGGTGGCCTCTTCGCCGTACCCGGCGAACGGCTCGACGCCGCGATCAGAAGGACCGGCACGGCCCACGAGGCCGACCAGGCCCCGGCACTGGGCCTGCTGCCACCGGGTGAACGACGCCGAGCTCCGGGTCGGCGCCGCACTTGCACCCTTGCGCGCCGTTCCGCGGCCGGTCCAGGGAGATCGGGTGCGCGGCGGCCCCGCCGACCGGGAGAATCATCTGTTATGGCACAGTCCGTCCCCGCATCCTCTGTCCCGGATTCCCAGTACGTCCGGCGCATTCTGCGCCATTCGCAGAGTTCGCTCGTAGGGCTCATCGCCTCCACGAGCGCGCAGCTCCCGTACCCCCGCGATCTGGGCGAGCACGAAGGTTTCGGCGTATACGGCCCTTGAGCACTCGCCGACGCCGCGCGGGTCTCCCTTGCCCTCGGCAAGGAGATCAACCGCGCCCCGGCACAGCCGCGTGATCCTGGGCAGATCCTGGGCCCCTACCTCGCCCTGGACGACCCCTTCTACAAGGAGTCGCCGGAGGAGAAGCTGACGCGCCTGCTGACGCGCGCAGGGCTGATGCGTTCTCAGCAGATGATCTTGAGGAGGGTGGTGGCGTGACCGGTAGCGGTCGGTTGCGGCGGCGATGTTGGTCCAGCCGGCCTGGCGCATCAGGCCGATGGCGAGTTTGCGCAGTGTGGCCATGGCGCGGGGAGCGTTGCCGGTCTGGACCTTGGAGGCGTCCTCGACGAAGGTCACATCTGTCACGTGGTGCAGGGCTTCCACGGACCAGTGGCCCTGGACGAGTTCGGCCAGGCGGCCGGGGTCCGCCTGGCCGGGGGTGAGGCTGGTGACGGCGTAGACCGTCTTCGTCTGGACCTCGCCAGTCTTGGTGCTGACGCGGCGTCGCTTGATCTCGATGGCCTGGAAGGCGCGCGGGAACAGTAGCCCGGCTTCGACGGTGCACACTTTCAGCCGCCGGACCTCGCGCCGTCCGTGCCCGGCGGTGCGGGTGCGGTCCAGCAGCGGCAGCTGCTGCCAGGGCAGGGCGCGCAGTTGCCGGCGCAGTCCCTTCTGGTTGCCCTTGCCGACCAGGAGGTAGTGCCCGCCAGCGGCGACGATCTTCTTCGCGGTCTTGCGCTGGGTGTGCATCGAGTCGGCGGTGACGACCACACCGCGCAGGTCAAAGCGGGCCAGCAGCGGGGTCATGGCCGGGATTTCGTTGCTCATGGCGGCCACTTGGCATTGGGCGATGACGGTCTGGCTGCCGTGTAGGGCAGCGGCCAGCAGGTGGACTGCCGTCTTGCTGTCGGTGCGCGAACCGCGCACGGCCTTGCCGTCCACGGCCAGCCCGGTCAGGGCTTCGTCGTCCTCGACGGGATCGGCGGCGTGGCGAGCGAGCCAGGCGCCGACCGCGTCGTCCAGAGCGTCTCCGTCGATGCGGGCCGGCAGTCTGCCGAGCGTGGAGGCGTTGGGTGCGGCGCGGTCAAGGCCGAGTCCGGCGCGGACCTGCGAGTCGGCGTCGGCGGCGTATCGGGCGATCTGCGCGAGGGAGTGGGCTCCGTCGAGCACCGCCGTCAGACACAGGGCCAGCAGCGCGCCGATCTGGTAGCGGCGCCCGCGCACCCGGCGCGGATCGGGCACGGCGGCCAGCACGTTTGACAGTGAGGCCAGCTCGCGCGGCTCGACGGATGGGCGTGGGTCGGTGGCGTCCTCGCATTGGCGCGCGACGACGGTGATCAGGCAGAGGGCACGCGGACGCGACTCCAGGACGATCTTCGGTCTCAGTGGGCGGTTCGTGAGCTTTTGGATAGACCTGTGGTCGCCTGATGGTGTGGGTTGTGGGCAGAATCCGCCGGCCCGCGGTGGTTCATCTGGTGATGTGATCGGGTGAGTGAACGCAAGCCGTACCCGAGTGACTTATCGGACGGGCAGTGGTCGTTGATCGAGCCGGTGATCACCGCGTGGAAGGACCGGCACCGCTCGGACAGCGGCTACCAGGGCGCCTACGAGATGCGGGAGATCGTCAACGCGATCCTCTACCAGGGGCGGGCCGACTGTCAGTGGGCGTACATCCCGCACGACCTGCCGCCCAAGAGCGCGACCTACTACTACTTCGCCGCCTGGCGGAACGACGGAACCGACCAGATCATCCATGAACTCCTGCGCTGCCAGGTCCGCGAACGCGCCCAGCGATTAGAGGACCTGACCCTGGTGGTGCTGGACACCCAGAGTCTCCATGCGGCTGCCGGGGTCCCCGCCGCCACGACCGGCCACGATCCGGCCAAGAGGGTGCCCGGCCGCAAGCGCGGCCTGGCCGTGGACGTACTCGGCCTGGTCATCGCGGTCGTCGTCCTCGCCGCGAACACGCACGACAACGCCGCAGGCATCATCCTGCTGGACCAGGTCGCCGAGCACGCTGGCGGAACCGCCCGCAAAGCCCTCGTCGACCAGGGCTTCAAGAACAAGGCCGTCGAGCACGGCGCCGGCCTGGGCATCGACGTCGAGATCGTGGCACGCAACCCGCAGGACAAGGGGTTCGTGCCGCAACCGAAGCGGTGGAGGGTCGAGCAGACCTACGGGATCCTGATACTGCACCGGCGCCTGGTCCGTGACTACGAGCACCGTCCCTCCTCTTCCGCCTCCCGCGTCTACTGGGCGATGACCCACGTCATGAGCCGACGCCTCACCGGCGCGAACACCCCCACCTGGCGCACGGTGCAGGAGGCAGCAGCGTGAACATCCAGCCCCTGCTCGATGCCCTGGACCTCCAGGAAGACGCCGCCCGGACCCTGGCCGACGACCTCCGCGCGCAGATCGACAACCTGCAAACCCAGCTACGGGAGACCGAGAGGCACCTGGAGCACCTCACGATCACCCGCAAGACCGTCACCGGCCTTGCCGACCGGCTCCCGGTCGTCGCGCCGGACCTGCCCGACCACCCGGACTACCCCCGCATCCTCGCCGCCTTCAACCACACGCCCCGGCCACTACGAGCCAAGGACGTCTGCGAAGCCCTCGGCCACGAACTGCTGCCGAAGAACGTCGAAGGCACCCGGGCCAAGCTGAAACGCCTGGTCAAACTCGGGATTCTCACCGAGGTCGACACCGGCAGCTTCACCACGAAGCAGTAGCCGGCCACTGCGATCGCTCAGATGTGCATGTCCGGGGTGCCGCGAACTGCATACGCCGGCAGGCGGGCTTCCTTCAGGTAGGCCGGGGAGAGCGAGAGGTCGAACCGCCGCTCGATGATGCCAAGGGTGCGCCGGTAGGTATCTGTGTAGTGCTCGCCTTCGGCGGCGATGAGTGTTTTCCCGTCGGACTGCAGCACGCGCCCACTGACGAGTTCGGGAAGCAGCAGGTCAGGCTCCCGACCCCAGCGCCACACTTCCTCGCCCAGCCCGAACCCACACAGTTCCACGCCGTCCCGAGCGTAAAAGACTGTGGCTGGCGGGTGCTCTTGTATCGGCACGTAGCGGACGGCTTCGACGCCTTCTCGGGAGATCTCTGGCAGACGGTCCCCACCGGTCGAGTCTCCGTACTCCAGGGCGAACGACCAGCCTCCATGCTCTCCGACCCGTACGACACCATCGCCATCCTCGCCCGGTCGGTACCACTGCCCGAGGTCCCACGCTTCGGCGTCGGTGATGGGCTCGGTCGCTCCGTCCCGGTCGCCTCCCATGCGCACGGCCAGTTCGTGCCCGGATATTCCGTGTGCGAACACCACACTGGACATCCAGTGCTCCAGATCGACCAGCCACTGAATCCCGTCGCGCATACCCTCGCCCCTCACCCACAAGCAATTGATCGTCGGGGCGCACCCTATGCAGCACCACCGACAAGGCGAACCCGTCGAGCAGGGCCAGGCGACCACGCGCCATCGTTCCCCGCGCGCAACATGCCAAGCAAAGCACCCGGCCCAGCCTCACCCGGAAATGGACATCACCTCACGAACCGCCCTCTGAGAGCATTGCGTCATGGGTGTGAGCGGAGCCGTACCGCAAGGTGATGATCATCATGCAACACAGGAATTCATCGGGGAGCCGCCGCTGGACACCGCGCAGCAGTTGCGGATCCGGGCCACCCATCGCGGGTTCACGTATCAGAATCTCTACGCTGTTGGCTGCCTGCTTCGACTGCGGGACGCGGGCGCTGAGAGCTTGCTGGTGGAGCGCGACGAGGACCTGGAGGTGGTGCTCCCGAGCCGCCGCCTGTATCTCCAGGTCAAAACGCGCAAGAGCGGCGTCCTGGTCTGGAGCGATATCCGCGACGCGCTCGATCAGTACCGTGGAGTTCGGGCCGAGCATGATGCAGACCGGCGCGGTGGCAGTCCCTCGCTGATCGTGATCACCAATGCCCAGCCTGGACCTGACCTGCTGGACAGGACAGTCGCCGCGGACTGGCCCGGCGACGTTCATCTGCTGTACCCGGGCAGACCTTCGGCGACTGAGGCTTGGCTGCCGACGCCGGCGCCCGACCTCGAGGCGATGATGCAGTGGTGTACGGCCGAGGCCAGCAATGTCCGATTCGCCTCACTCAAACCGCGGACGCTGGTGGAGAAGCTGGCGGCCCGGGTGCAGTACGCGTCCACGGGCGCGCTCGGTCAGGGCTTCGCAGCAGCGGACCTTGCCCAGTTGTTCGAGCAGTTCGTGCAGGAGCTGCAGGCGTTTCCGGAGACCCCCGATACCTACCGGCCCCAGAAGACCGATCCCGAGCTGGTCGGCGAACAGCCGGTGCGGCTGGTGGTCGGGTACTCAGGCGCAGGGAAGACCACTTGGGCAGCGGATGCGGCTAAGCGGTGCTCGCTGCCCGTGACGTACTGCGATGTGGCAGATGGCGTGTCGGCCGATGCTCTCGCCGAGTCGCTGGCCCGGGAACTCGCGGCCAGGCACCTCAGCGGTCCGGCGGGAACGGAGCTGCCCTACGGGTCGAGCCTGGATGTCCTGCGAGCGGTCCACCGGCGGCTGGAAGAAACGGGGACCATCGTCGCTGTCGTCCTCGACAACGCCCACCGCGTTCCCGTCGGCGGACTCCGCGCGCTCATTGCCGCGCTGCCCACTGCACAGTTGGTCTTGTTGGCGCACCCCTGGCCTGACCAGCCCGTTCTTGAGATTCATCTCGGAATCGCCCCGCAGGTGCTGCCTGGATGGAGTGTCGACACCGTGGTTGAGGTCTTCGTGGCTGAAGGCTGCCGGACCGACTACGCCACGGCGCAGCGCGTCATCACGCTCACCGGCGGTCTGCCCTTGTACGTCGGTCAGGCCGCCGTGCTCGCCCGCAGCCAGTACGGCGCCGACGTGGCCGAGTTCTGCGACGCGTTCGAGGAGGGGACGCACGCAATGCCCACTGCTCAGGAGCGCATCCTCGAGCGGGCCTTCGCAGGTCTCGGCGAGACGGCTACGGCACTGGCCGGCCTCCTCGCCCTGGCCGAGGTCCCACTGAAGCAGGACGAGCTGCAGCTGTTGGCTGCGGACATGGGGATGGCGAGCCGGTCGGTCAACGGCCGTGCTCTTCGAGAGCTTGTTGGCCCCGGGCTGACGCAGTCGTTCGGGGACGGTCACCTGAAGCTTCATGACGCCGCACGAGCTGTCGCCCCGCAGGTGCTTGAAGGTCTCAACGAGGAGACGGCCGACCGGGTGCAGCGGACCTTGTGCCAGATTGTGGAGGGTGACTGGGATCCCGCGCGACGTTCCCGCTGGATGCGACTGCTGGGATCAACGGGACAGATCGGGGTCCTGATCGCCCTCACCGAGGAGGAGGGGTTCTTCGAGCGTGACTACCCCCGTGAGGTGCGCGCCGACCTCGCTGACACGGCGCGTGATCCGGCCTCGGATCCCGCACTGCGGCTCGACGCTCACAACGCGCTGGCCGCATGGGCGTTCAATGAACGAGACATGGAGGGGCTAGCCTCACATGTCCACGCGATGGAGACGATTCGTCGAGCCGGACACCCGGACTTCGGTCCGCGAGAGGCCGTGCTCGTCGCCTCCCGACAGTTCCGTCTCTACGGCCCAGCGGGAGCCCTCACACAACTTCGCCGTGCCTTCGCCGAAGCACACGCCCAGACGCCTTCTCCCTCCCGGTTCGACCGGGGATTGCGCTACGAGTACGCCGGTGCTTTGTGGGAGGCGGGAGAACACCTGGAGGCGGGCAAACTCGCTGCGGGACTCATCGACACCTACATGGACCACCTCGGGCTGACACCTCCCGACATCCTGCTGCCGGTCGAGATGCTCCACGAGCGATGCGTCAGCCACGACACACCAGACGACTTCAAGAGGCTCGCCGACTGCTTCGGCCTCCTGGTCAAAGTCGCGCGCAAACTCGACAGAATGGACTTCGAACCCTGGGCACTATGGGCGTTTAAGCTCTACAACGCCTCCGGCGCCACGCGGTCGGCCATCGACTCGGGGCAGGACCTCGCAGACGTGGAATGCCGGACCAATCCCGCCGGGGCGCTGAGACAGCTCGACTCACTGCTGCGCGCGGCCCAGGAGAACAACCTCCTGGACATGATCGTCGGGATTCGTTCGCAGCGTGCCTTTGTTCTGGCTCTCGCGGGCGACGTACCTAGTGCCCGTGCGGAGATGGATGCCCTCGCCCAGTACGACCTCACCCCCAGCGAGAATGACGACATCCGGCACCAGAGCCGGCTCATCGAAGAGATCGCCAATCCTGTGGGGCTCGTAAAGTCATCGCTGCAGGTGGGGCCCGCGTGAGAGGCGTTCGCTGGCGGCTGGGATGCTACGCGGGTGATCATCTCGACGGTGTATCGGATCACCCGTGCGTTGCTATCCGTGCCGGGCGTCCTGCTGCGCCGCAACACGGCCAAGGACGCCGAACTGCTGGTGCTGCGGCATGAGAACGCGGTGCTGCGACGGCAACTCGCTGGTCCGGTCCGTTACGAGCCCGCGGACCGGTTCTGGCTGGCCGCGCTGTCGTCGCTGATACCGCGGTGCGACTGGGGGCGGGTGTTCCCGGTCACCCCGGGGACGCTGTTGGCCTGGCACCGCAGGCTGATCGCGAAACGGTGGGACTACTCCGACCGACGTCGGCGCACCGGCCGCCCACCGACGGCGGCCGCGCTCAAGAAGCTGGTGCTGCGTCCGGCGCAGGAGAACCCGCGGCGGGGTCACCGGCGGATCCAGGGTGATGAAGTTTCCCCGTGATCTCGGACACTCGTTCTTATGCGGCGATGGTGTGCCGCTGTCGGGTCTCGTGCGGGGTCAGGTAGCCCCAGTTGGGGTGTTTGCGTAGTCGGCGCCGGTTGTAGAAAGTCTCGATGAAGGAGAAGACCTCGGTGCGGGCGGTTGCCCGGTCGGGCCAGGTCCGGATACCGATCTCGGCCTTCAGGACTGCCCAGAAGCTCTCGGCTGCGGCGTTGTCGTAGCACGAGCCGGTGCGTCCGGTGCTCGCTCTCATGCCCAACCTGGCTATCTCGCTGCGGAATTGGGTGGAGGTGTATTCGCTGCCGCGGTCGCTGTGCGCAATGCAACCGGGCTCCAGGCGGCCGCGTCCATGGGCCATGTGCAGGGCGTCGACGACCAGGTCAGCGCGGTGGTGGTCGGCCATCGACCAGCCGACGACCTCGCGGGTGGCCAGGTCCAGCCAGCAGGCCAGGTAGAGCCAGCCCTGCTCGGTAGGCAGGTAGGTGATGTCTCCGACCAGGCGGGTTCCGGGCCGGGCCGCGGTGAAGTCGCGGCCGATGAGGTCCGGTGCGGGCCGGGCCTGTTTGTCCGGGCGGGTCAGCGACCGGCGGTGGCCGCGGGTGATCCCGGCGATGCCGCGTTCGCGCATCAGCCGCTCGACACGCTTGCGGTTCACGCCGTGGCCCAGCCGCCGCAGCTCGGCGTGGACGCGCGGGACGCCGTAGGCGCCCCTGGAGGCCAGGTGGACCACGGTGATCTCGTGCACGAGCGCATCGTCGGCACGCAGGCGCGCACGCCGGGCCTGTTCGCCTCCGGCCCAGGCGTAGAAGGAGGAGCGGGGAACACCGAGTACGCGGCACAGCAAGGAGACCGGGTAGGAGGCCTTCTCCGCCGCGATGAACCGGTAGACCCCGCTCACCGGTCGCTCTCCCGCGCGAAGAAGGCCGTCTTAGATTCAACCGGTCAAGGCAACACTCTCGGCTGGTGTGCGGAATCCGAGGCACTTGCGCGGACGGTTGTTCAGCTTGGTCGCGATGGCGTCAAGGTCGTCCTGGCTGAAGGTCGACAGGTTGGTGCCTTTTGGTAGGTACTGCCGGAGCAGCTTGTTGGTGGGGCCTTCCCCCGTGAAGGTGGGCACGCGGTTATTGATCACGCGGCGAGTGTGAGTTTAGCGGTGTGGTGTCGGTGTTCGTATTCGTTGGGGCTGAGGTGGCCGTTGGCGGAGTGCCGGCGGCGGGTGTTGTAGCGGGTCAGCCAGGCGAAGACGGTTCTGCGGCAGGTGTCGGAGTCGCCGTAGTCGGTGGCGCCCTGGAGGGTCTCGCGTTTGAGGGAGGCGTGGAAGCTTTCGCAGGCCGCGTTGTCGGCGCTGGTGCCGATCGCGCCCATCGAGCGGGTGACCCCGAGTTGGTCGCAGAGGCCGGCGTAGGCCCGGGATCCGTATTGCGCTCCGTGGTCGCAGTGGAACACTGCGCCGTCCAGGCGGCCGCGGGTCGAGGCTGCCATCCGCAGTGCGTCGGTGACCAGGCCGGTGCGCATGTGGTCGGCGATGGACCAGCCGACGACCTTGCGGCTGAAGCAGTCCAGCACGGTCGCGAGATAGAGGAACTCCCCGCCTGCGAGCGGGAGATACGTGATGTCGCCCATGTATTTGCGACCCGGCTCGGTGGCGGTGAAGTCCCGCTGGAACAGGTCTGGGACCGGTGAGGCTGCCGGGTCCGGGACGGTGGTGCGCACGCGTCTGCGCAGGCGGATGCCGGTGATGGAGAACGTTCGCATGACCCGGGCGATCCTCTTTTCGTTGACCCGCCGCCCTTTCTCGCGGAGCTCGGCCGTGATTCGCGGGGAGCCGTAGGCGCCGCCGGACTCGCCGTGGATCTGACGGATCTCCTCGGCCAGGACCCGGTCCTCCCGCTGCCGGGTGGCCCGGGCCTCGGCGCCGGCGAGCCACTTGTAGTAGCTGGACCGGTTCACGTCCAGGACCTGGCAGAGCCGCTTCACCTCGTAGGTGTTGCGATGGTCGTCAACGAACTGGAAGCGGCTCCTCACCAGTTCGTCTCTCCGGCGAAATACTTGGCCGCCTTGCGGAGGATGTCCCGCTCGGTGGCGAGCTTGCGCTCACTTGCCTCCAACTCGGCCACCCGGGCCTCCAGCTGTCGGACCCGCTCGTGCGGATCAGCGGACGGCACGGCCTCCCGGGGCTGGGCGCCCGGCTTCGCAGCCGCGGCGGTGATGCCACGGCGTTCGCGGTCCCGCAGCACCCACTCCCGCAGGGTCGCCCTGTTGATCCCCAGGTCAGCGGCGATGCTCTTGTAGATCGCCCCGGGTGTGGACTCGTACAGGGCCACGGCATCGGCCCTGAACTCGTCCGAGTAGTCCTTCATCGCCATCGGCGGTCTTCTCGCTTCCTCCGGATCAAGCAGATCCAGTATCAGCGTGTCCACCACTCAGGGGGAGGACCCGTGTTCTCGTTGGTGCCGCGTTGCCAGGGGCTCCGTGGGGCTGCGAAGAACACGTCGACGCCGGTGCCGGCGGTGAACCGCTTGTGGGCAGCCAGTTCCATGCCGCGGTCCCAGGTCAGAGTGCCGCGTAGCCGGGGGTCCATGCGTGCGTAGGTCTCGGCGAGCGCGGGAACGACCACGGTGGTGTGACGGCTGGCGAGTTTGACGACCGTAAGAAACCGTGACTTCCGGTCGACCAGCGTCGCGACCTGGCTGTTGTTCGAGCCGATCACCAGATCGCCTTCCAAGTGCCCGAACTCGCTCCGGTCCTCCGCAGTCTCGGGCCGCTCCTCGATCGGCCGGGCATCGGTGATCTGCGAGCGCCACTGTCCCTTCACTGTATGGCGCTTGTTCTTCCGGATCGGGCGACCAGTTCGCAGGCGTTTGCACAGCTCACGCGGGACCACCTTCCATCGGGTCGTGTAGACCGACCGATAAATCGTCTCGTGGCTGATCCGCATCCCAGCGTCGTCACTGTGACGGAGACGCAGGTGCCCGGTGATCTGCTCCGGCGACCACTCCTCCTTCAGCAGGGTCAGAACCGCCTGCCTCAACTCGGGTCTGCGAGCGAGGAGGCACTGCTTCGGGCGCCGGGCGCGGTCAAGTGCTCGTTCCTGCGCAGCGATCGCCCGGTAGACGTCGCGTCCACCGTTCTTGTTCACTTCACGGCTGATCGTCGACACCGCACGCCCCAGGAAGCCGGCGATTGTCCGGTAGGACTCACCGGCGCACAGTCCGCGCGAGATATCCTCCCGCTCGCCCACGGTCAGGCTTCCGGCCCGCGCCTTGCGGGGCGCTGGAGCGATCCCTCCGTGGTGCTTGAGGACGGTGAACACCGAGCCGGGCGGCTTGCCGATCTGCCGTGAGATAACACTGATCGACTCCCCAGCTCTCCACCGCCGCCACAAGTCGGCCTTCATCTCGTCCGACATCCCCGGCCGACCCAGTCTCGCCACGTATACCGTCCTCAACCAGCACTGTTGCTCCGACCGGTTGAATCTAAGGTCGCTTTTTTCAGGACCTCGATCGTCTTCTGCTGTTCGACGTTCTGCCGGCGAAGGCGACGCAACTCCTCGTGCTCGGCACTGGTCAGCTCGCCCGGACTGCCTTCACCCCGGTCGACTTGGTCCTGCTTGACCCAAGCCCGCAAACCCTCCGGGCTAACCCCCAGGTCCCGGGCCACCTCCGTGACCGTCTTGCTGGAGGATCGGGCCAACGCCACGGCGTCCTGCTTGAACTCCTCCGAGTACCGCTTCCCTGCTTTATTGCTCACCTGGCTCTACTTCCTCTGGAACCTCACGTCCCAGTCTCCAGGTGTCCAGATCCACGGGGAAGCTTCAGTGAACTGGCCAGGTTGGGGCATTCGATCGCGCCGTCCACGGTCTGGCAGATCCTGCACGCGGCTGGCGTCGACCCGGCCCCGCGTCGCACCGGCCCGAGCCGGCGGGAATTCCTGACCGTCCAGGCCGAGGGGATCGTCGCGGCGGACTTCCTCCACATCGACACGATCACCGGCAAGCGGCTGTATGCGCTGGCGTTCCTGGAACACGGCACGCGCAAGCTGCACATCACCGGCGTGACCGCGCACCCGACCGCCAAGTGAGCGGTCCAGCAGGCCCGCAACCTCACCGCCGACCTCGGCACCCGTGCCGGGTCGGTCCGAATCGTGCTGCGCGATCACGACAGCAAGTACACCGAACCCTCCGACGCCGTCTTCGAGGCCGAAGGCATCGACGTGCTGCTCAGCACACCCCGAGCGCCGCGGATGAACGCCCATCGCGAGCGCGTCATCGACACGATCCGCCGAGAGGTGCTCGACCACGTTCTGGTCATGAACGAGGCCCACGCCCGACGCGTACTTGCCGAGTACCAGCACCACTACAACGCCCACCGACCGCACCGATCACGAGACCAACGGCCACCCGAAGCCGCGCACCAGCAGCCGGACCGGTCCGTGGGTACGCCGGGCAAGCTCCTACAGACGCGCATCCTCGGCGGAGTCATCAACCAGTACCAGTACGTGGCTTGAGCTGCAGCGATGACTTTTCGAGCCCTACAAGATCTGCACGATCTCGGCGAACGCGCACGCTTCAGTTCGCGCTACGTCAAAGGTGTTTCGTCAGCGGGCAAAGACGGCCGCGGGAACGGTCGGCATTGTTGTGGCAGGGGTCGAGACCTCGGGGGATCCCGGCGCACGTCCTTGCATAGGGCACCCGACAGCCGTCGTGGAGCGCACCCGGTCATCGCCCTCTGGGCTTTTTAGCAGAACTCGGCGCACCTAAACGCCGCGTTCCCACGGAACGGAGTGGAATTCACATGAACATTACTCCCGGGTTCGGGAAGAAACTGCTGAGCCGGTCCGCGGTGCTCACCGCGGGTGCCGCGCTCGCCATGGGGGGCTTCGCGGGCCCGGCCAGTGCGTCGCAGAGCGCGAACATCTCCGCGTGGACCGTCAGCGCCAGTTCGTGCCCGACCTACTTCAAGATATGCCTGTTCTACTCCCCCGGGGGCACCGGGGGACGGTACGGGACCAAGTACCTGCAGGAGGGTGACCTGTCGGGGTTCACCTTCGGCGGTTCGGGAGCTGGGGTCGGCCAGGTCGTGAAGGACAACGCGGCCTCGGCCGACAACAACACCGGTTGCAACGTCGCCATCTGGGACGCCTACTACTCGGGTGATTCGGACTGGCTGAGCCCGCACAAGGGCGGGAACTTCGGTCCGCTCCTGCGCAACCGTGAGCAGTCCTTCGCCGAGGACGACGGAAGCCGCAGCGGTTGCCAGTCGGCTTAGCAAGCGTCGGCGGTCACGCCGCCGCGACGCGGTCCGGGCCAGGGGTGCCGCACACCCCTGGCCCTCCGCGTCCGCACATGAGTCGCGCCCCGAAGAAACACGTCACAGTTCCGATCTACCGAAGGTTCTCATGACTGCTGCATCATTCATCGGAGGCCTCGCAGTTGTGGCCCTGCTGGCGACCGGCGTCCTCACTGCGTGCACGAACGGCACTCCTCCCGGGCCGTTCCCCACCCTGGCCGCTGTCCCCGAGGGTGTCCCGGCGTCATCGCTTCATCTGCCCATCGAGGCTTACATGCTGACGCCACTGCAAAGTGCGCGGATCGGATGGGAGCAGGACCGGGTGCTGAGCACCTGCATGGCTCGGTTCGGGCTCGACTACCCCGACGCGGGACCGCCGCCGGCGGGCAAGGACGCTGGGCAAGAGTTCGCTGTGATGAACCGCCGGTACGGCATCACCACGCCTTCGACCGCGGCGGTGTGGGGCTACCACCTCGCTCATCCCGCGCCCTCGTCGGCGGCACCGCAGGCCTCGGCCCCGTTGACCGACGCCCAGAGCACCGTCTTCGGTGGTACCGACCCGCGCACCGGGGAGGTGGTCACCCGCTTCCGCGGGAAGGCCCTTCCTGCGGGCGGTTGCTCCGCGGAGAGTGAGGACCTGTTCCCCGAGATGGCGAGCCCGCAGGGGCCGGGAACGGCGCCCGGGCAGATAGTCGCCGCGATCAAGTCGGACAGTTTCGCCGCATCCGCCGCCGATCCGCGGGTGACTCGTGTCTTCGCCGCCTGGAACTCCTGTATGCGCGGCCACGGCTACCACCTCCCGAGCAATCCGCTCGAGGCTCCGACCGGCCTGCATACACTCCGCGACGCGGGACCCGACCGCGCCGAAATCGCCCAGGCGATGACAGACGTCGCCTGCAAGCAGCGGACCGGCCTGGTCCAGGTGTGGTTTGCAGTGGAGTCCGCGTACCAGGTCCGGGACATCGCGCGGCACCGCGCCGACCTGGAGAAAGTGAAGCGCGAGCGCGACGCGACGGGCGCGGCCATCCAGGCGCACCTTGGAAGATAGCCGCGCCGGGGCACTACCTCGCCGACCTGTCGCCCGCCTCGTCCGCCCGTTCGCATTGTCCCGAGCCTGTTGTCCGACCTCTTCGCCCCGACCCCTGACATGGAGCCCGACCGTAGAACGGCAGGGCGGAAGTGCCGCTGCGCAGCCACGGGGGTCGGAAAATGGTCAACGGATTACGGAGCCGGTCACGGGAGGACGCCGAAGTCGCTCTCGGCGCGGGGGTACGGGTCGCGATACTGCGGTACCGCGTGTCGGCGGCGTTCGCCGCGCGGGAGGCGATCAGCGGATCGGCCACTTGGCCGCTGACACTGGTGTCGGGAGCGCCCCTGCTGGTGCGGCACGAGCAGGGCTGTACGCGCCTGCACTCCGGGGACCTGGTCCTGTGGAACCCGGCTCGGCTGGTGACTGTCTCGAAGGCCGCCTGCGACCCGACGTGCGCGACGGTCATGCGCCTGCCAGCGCACGCCCTGCCGATCCCCCACGAGGCGCTGGTCCGGCTGGCCTGCCACCCGGTGCCGTCCGCCGCGGGGCCGGCTGCGCTTCTCGCCCGTTTCCTCGAGGGGGTCGCGGACGTCGCACCGACCCTGGAGGCCGCTGCTACCGAGCGGCTCGGATCGGCTGCCATCAACCTGGCCGCCGAGTTCCTTGCGAGTCTTTCGGTTCCTCGTGCGCCGGTTGCGCGAGTTGCGCGCCACGACTCGCTCGTGGAGCGGGTGACCGCGTACATCGCCCTGCACCTGGACAATCCCGCATTGTCCTCTTCGGAGATCGCGCTGGCGCACAACATCTCCGTGCGTACCCTGCAGTACCTGTTTAGGCGAGATAACCGGACCGTCAGCCGCTATATCCTCGAGCAGCGGCTAAGGCGTTCCCAGGCCGACCTGTCCGATCCGGCGATGTCCGAGGTGAGCGCCGGCAGGATCGGATCCCGCTGGGGCTTCAGCTGTGATGCGGTGTTCTCCCGTGCCTTCAGGCAGATGTATGGCCTTCCCCCCGGAGAATGGCGCAGAAAGCACCTCGTTCTCCTCTGAGTCATGGACCGGGCTCCGCCTCGCTGCCTGCCTTAACGGCAGGCCTTCCGGTAGGTCAGGGCCGAGATGTACTGGTCCCAGGCCTTATGGGTGAGGGTGCCGGCCGTCGCGGCGCAGATGCGGCGGACGGCGTCGTCGGTGCCGGTCGCCTGGAGGAGGACGGTGTGGTCGTCACCGGCACTGGCCAGGGTTCGGCCGTCAGGGCTGAGTACCGCCTGGTCGATGGGCCCGGTGTGGCCGCTGATCGGGCCGCCCCGGGTGATGGGTGCAGTCGGGTCGGCGACGTTCCAGAGACGGATGGTGCTGTCGCCTCCGCTGCTGACGAGGGTTCGGCCATCGTGGCTGAACGCTACGGACAGGACGAAGCTGGTGTGTCCGGTCAGCGGCGCGGCCAGGGCGGCGGGACGGCGGGGGTCGCTGACGTTCCACAGGCGCACGGTGTGGTCGTCGTTGGCGGTGGCAAGTGTGCGGCTGTCCGGGCTGAAGGCCAGTGATCCCACGCCGCCTGTCTGGGCGGCCAGGGGCGGGCACCACGGCCGGGGGCGGGTGGGGTCGGTGACGTTCCACAGGCGGGTGGTGTCGTCGGCGCCGGCGCTGGCGAGGGTGTGGCCGTCGGGGCTGAAGGCCAGCGCTCGTACGGTGTCGGTGTGCGCGGTGATCGGGGTGCCGATCTCGTGG
Organism: Streptomyces sp. NBC_00433; assembly: GCA_036015235.1. NCBI lineage: Bacteria > Bacillati > Actinomycetota > Actinomycetes > Kitasatosporales > Streptomycetaceae > Streptomyces > Streptomyces sp. NBC_00433. The sequence goes on from CP107926.1 coordinate 2,213,965, forward strand.
AGGCGGGTGGGGTCGGTGACGTCCCACAGCCGAACCTTGTGGTCGTAGCCGGCGCTGGCCAGGATGCGGCCGTTGGGGCTGAAGGCGACCGTGGTGACTGCGGCGTGGCTCGGGTCGGTGGTCCGCTTGCTGAGCTCGCGCGCGTGGGCTGGGTCGGTGAGGTCCCATAGACGTATGGTGCCGTCGCGGCCGGCGCTGGCCAGGAGGTGGCCGTCACGGTTGAAGGCGAGCTTGTTCACGGCGTTGGTGTTGCCGAGCAGCGGGGTGCCGAGGGGGGTGGGGGTGCTGGGGTCGGCGGTGTTCCACAGCCGGATCGCCCCGTCGGTGGCGCCGGCCGCTAGGACGCGGCCGTTGGGGTTGAAGGCGACGGTGTTCTCGTAGCTGGGGGTGGGCAGCATGGTTCGGGGCAGGTCCCACAGGCGGGTGGTGTTGTCGGCGCTGACGCTGGCCAGGGAGTTTCCGTCTGGGGTGAAGGCGAGCCACCAGATGTATCCGGTGTGGCCGGTGAGGGGTGGGCACAGCGCGATCGGGGCCGAGGGGTCGGTGACGTTCCACAGGCGGACCGTCTGATCCGCGCCCGCGGTGGCCACGACCTTCCCGTCAGGGCTGAAGGCCACTGCGTAGATCGTGTTGGTCGCGGCGCCAGAGACCGCGCCCAGGCTAACTGGTTTCGCCGGGTCGGAGACGTTCCACAGCCGCAGGCTGAAGTCGTTCCCGGCGCTCGCCATGACATGGCCGTCCTTGCTGAAGGCGACCGCGTAGACGGTGTCCGTATGGCCGTGCAGCGGCGGACCCCAGTGCTTCGGGTTCGCGGGGTCGGTGACGTTCCACAGCTGGATGGTGTGGTCGTGGCCGGCGCTGGCCAGGGTGCGGCCGTCCGGGCTGAAGGCCGCCGAGGCGATGGCGCCTTTCTGGCTGCGCAGGGGCTTGCCGAGTTCGCTCGCGCGGGCGGGGTCGGTGACGTCCCACAGCCGCACGGTGCCGTCGTCGCCCGCGCTGGCCAGGGTGCGGCCGTCCGGGCTGAAGGACACCGAGAAGACGATGCCCGAGTGTCCGCGCAGTGCGGGCAACGCCGTCGGGTGCTTCGGGTCGGTGAGGTTCCACAGCCGCACGGTGTGGTCGCGGCCCGCTCCGGCGAGGGTGTGGCTGTCGGGGCCGAAGGACAGCCACATGATGCCGCCGGCGTGGGCGCGGATCGGGTTGCCGAGCGGCGCCGGGTGCGTGGTGTCGGTTACGTTCCACAGTCTGACGGTGTCGTCCTTGCCGGCGGTGGCCATCACGTGGCCGTGTGTGCTGAAGGCGACCGCGTAGACGGGTGCGGTGTGCCCGGTCAGCGGGGTGGACAGCGGTGTGCTCTGGGTGCCCAGCAGGTCGGTCGAAAGGAGGCTGGTGGGGTGGATGCGATATCCGGCGACGTCGAGGCGGGCTGCGAGCGATTGATCTGTGCCGCGTAACTGGTCGGCCTGTGCTTGCACTTCGCCCGAGACTGCGCTGTCGCGTTCAGCCCGGGCGGTCGATCGCTGCTGGAGTGCGATTCCGGCAGCGGCCACGGCGAGGACGGTCAGAAGCGAGAGCGCAGCCACTGCTGCCCGGCGCCGTCGAGCGGCCCGGCCTTGATGCCGGGTGGAGGCGGTCAGGAATTCCTTCTCTCGCTGGCTCAACCGTCCGTCGTCCGCGTGCGTTTGGCCCCACTCTTGAGCGACGGAGAGTCGGGAGCCGCGGTAAAGCGCGCTCGTGTCGCGCTGTTCGCGCACCCACGCGGTGGCGGCGTCGGTGAGCTGTTGCTGGATGAGCAGGCCGGCCCGGTCTTCGCTGATCCAGCGGCTCAGTCTTGGCCATGCCTGGAGCAGTGCCTCGTGGGTGATTTCCATGCTGTCGGTGTCGAGGGTGACGAGTCTGGCGCGGGCCAGGGCGTCGATGACGGCTTCCGCGTTGGGATCGATTTTGTCTCTGGCCAGGCGGCGCTTGGAATCCCCGGTGCCGTCGTTGAGGGACACCAGGCGCAGGAAAATGCCTTGCGCGAGGCGTTGCTGCTGCCCGGTGAAGCTGTCGTAGGCGGTTTCGGCGGTGTTGGCCAGGGCGTGGGTGATGCCGCCGGCCGACTCATACCCGCTCAGGGTCAGGGTATTGCCCCGCCTTCGCCGCCAGGTCTCGCGCATCGCGTGGGAGACCAGGGGCAGGACGCCGGCCTGCCCGGTTGCCTCGGCCACTACCCGGGCGAGCAGGGGTCCTTCAACCGTGGATTCGGCTTGGATGGCGGGCTGGGTGATGGCCCGGCGCAGCTCGTCCGTGGTCATCGGGCCGACGAGCAGTTGTGAGTCCTGGAGCGCGCCCACGAGGTCGGGGTGCTGTGAGCAGGCGCCGTAGAAGTCCGCCCGCACGCCGAGGACGACGCGCGTCCGGCTGTTGGCCGCACCGGCAGCCGTGAGCAGCGAGGCGATGAACGCGGCCCGTTCGTCCGCGTCCGCGCAGAGGGAGAATATCTCCTCGAACTGGTCGACCACGAGCAGGAGTTCGGCCTCCGGCGGTTGCTGTGCGAGCAGTTGGAGGATGGTCAGATGCAGGGCGCGGGGGTTGGCCCGCAGCTCGTCATGGAGGGCGACGGCGGAGGACCTGGAGTGCGCGGCGAGCCGCGCCGCGCATTCCTCGAAGGGGTGTGGGCCAGGGGTGAGGACCAGTGCGGTCCACGATGCCTCGCGACCGGACACCCGCGGGATCAGGCCGGCCCGCAGGAGCGAGGACTTCCCGGAGCCCGAGGCGCCGAACACCGCGACGAACCTGTGGCCGCGGACGCGGCCTTCCAGGTCCTCGGTGAGCCGTTCGCGTCCGAAGAACCGGTGGGCGTCTGCGGCTTCGAAGGGGCTGAGCCCCGCGTAGGGGCAGTCATCGTTCCCTTCGGCGGCGTCCGGGAGCTCATCGGCGCCGGCGAGCTCGGCCGACAGGCGGTGCCAGCGCTGCTCCCATTCCGCCGTGTCGCCGCCGCAGGCGCGGACGTAGGCGAGGGTGACCGGCAGGCTCGGCAGCTTACGGCCGGAGGCGGCGTCGGCGAGGGTGGTCGAGGAGTAGTGCGCGGCGCGGGCGAGCTTGCGGTACGGGGGGGTGCCGGCCTTGTCTCTCAGTTTCCTCAAGCCCGCCGCGAATTTGACCAGATGGGTGTCTTCACCGTCTAACGGCCGTTCGCTTCGGGGCACCGTCGCCTCCTACCTGTCCTTGCGGAGTGCTCATTGTGCGGAGCGTGTTGTCCGGCGTCCAGCGGCCGACAGCGGACAACGTCTCGTCCCTTACAAACGAGCCACCACCGCAGACGCGGCGGTGACGGTCACCCGGGGAAGAGGGACGCACGACTATGAGCAGCGATGTGAAGCATTCCGCACTACTGCGGACGAGAAGGGCCGTACTCGGAGCCCTTACGGCGGTACTCGTCTCCGGCGCGGTGCTGGCCGGGCCTACCGCGGCGTCGGCGGATTCGGCCGATATCAGGCTGGGGCAAGCGGACCTGAACGGGCTGGCGTACAACGCCGGGACCATCGACGGCGTCAGCGGACCGCAGACCGAGGCAGCCGCGGAGTCCTTCCAGTCCGACCGGTGCCTGAGCGTCGACGGGATCATCGGCACCCAAACGCTCGGCGAACTGGAAACCGTCGTCAAGGCGGTCCAGAGCAAGACCGGGGCCGACCAGGACGGCGACTACGGCAGCGGCACCACTACCGCCGTCAAGAACTACCAGAGCGCGCACCAGCTCACCGCCGACGGCATCGCCGGCCCGGACACCATGAAGTCGATGGGCATCACGCGACTCGTCACAAGCTGCCACACCGGCAGCGCCCAGCGCGACAAGATCGTCAGCGTGGCCAAGAGCCAGCTCGGCGTCCGCGCCGACTCCGGCAACTGCGTCCCCGGCAAGCCGTACAGCATCTGCGCGGACTGGTGCGCCGCCTTCGCCACCTGGGTGTGGCGGGACGCCGGGGAGAACATCCCGTTCATGACGTACGTGCCGAACGTCTACGACTGGGCCGTCAGCCACAACCGCTGGTACGGCACCAGCCAACTGCACTCGGCACTCCCCGGCGACATGATCATCTTCGGCACCGCCACCAACCGCTACCACATCGGGATCGTCGACCACGTCAGCGGATCAACCGTCTACGTGATCTCGGGCAACACCTCCAACCCGAGCAACTCCAGCCAGATCGGCGTCTACGACAAGAGCTACTCCCTGTCCAGCTCCGTCTTCTACGGGCTGGTCCGGCCGTAGCACGACCGGCACCACTGGCCTCACCGACATCTCCACTCGCCTGCCGGCCGGCGCCGCGAGGCACACGACGTGCCTCGCGGCGCCGGTCAACCCTGTGCCGACCTTCGAAACGGAGAACCACCGATGAACAGAACCCTGGCCACCGCCGTCACACTCGGCCTCACCGTGCTGGGCGCATCGGCCGGTCTACCTCATGCCGAAGCCCGTGCGGCAGCGATCCCGGCACCGGCCCACCCCTGGCACGAGGACGCCGACCACATGGGCTCCGGGCTCACCGCCCGCATGCCGGCCAGGACCGTTCACGAGTCGGTCACCGCCCCTGCGGCCCCCGACGTCACGGGCACGCTGAAGGGCCTGGACGTCAGCGCGTTCCAGGAGAACATCAACTGGCCGTCAGCGGCATCGAAAGGCGCGTCCTTCGCCTACGTCAAGGCGACCGAGGGCACCGACTACACCAGCAGCCAGTTCTCCCAGCAGTACAACGGATCCGCGGCGGCGGGCCTGATCCGCGGCGCCTATCACTTCGCCCTGCCCAACACCGCCGGCGGCAGCGCCCAGGCCGACTACTTCATCGCCCACGGCGGAGGCTGGTCCGACGACGGCAAGACCCTCCCCGGCGCCCTCGACATCGAGTACAACCCCTACGGAGCCACCTGCTACGGCCTCAGCCAAAGCGCGATGGTCTCCTGGATCACCGCCTTCAGCAACGAGTACCACACCAAGACCGGCCGCTACCCGATCGTCTACTCCACCCGGGACTGGTGGTCGACCTGTACCGGCAACTCCGCCACGCCGGGCCAACACGACCCCCTGTGGATCGCCAACTACAGCGGATCGCCCACCCCGCTCCCCGGCGGCTGGAGCACCTACACCATCTGGCAGAACGCCGACAGCGGCACCTTCCCCGGTGACCAGGACATCTTCAACGGCACCACCGCGGACATCAAGACCTTCGCCCACGGCCCCTACACCCCGCCCCCGCCGCCCCCCGGCAGCGGCTGGCCCGTCATCTCACAGGGCGCCACCGGCCACAGCACCACAACCATTCAGTACCTGCTCAACGCCCACGGCTCCACCCTCACAATCGACGGCGACTTCGGCCCGGCGACGCGGAGCGCGGTAATCGCCTTCCAGACCAGCAAGAGCCTCACCGCCGACGGCATCGTCGGCCCCAACACCTGGCAAGCACTCATCATCACCGTGCAGGAGGGCGACAGCGGACCGGCCGTAAAGGCCGTGCAGGACGAACTGACCGCACACAGCCACCCCGTCACCGTGGACGGCGAATTCGGACCGGCAACGCGGAGCGCGGTAATCGCCTTCCAGACCAGCCAGGGCCACACCGCCGACGGCATCGTCGGCCCCAACACCTGGGCGGCGCTCGTCTCCTGACGTCGACACCTGCGTCCGTCAGTGCGAAAGCAGTCGTTGGCGCCCGACCAGCACCACTGCCACCACCACCGGACCCGCGCACCGAAAGCCGGCAGAAGCCGTTCGGCGCGCGGGTTCCGCCGATAACCCGCCCGAGAATCTGCGAACCCGCGCGCTTCCGGAAAGGCGGCGCAGAAGGTGCGCCGCCAGGAGCCGGGCCACCAGTACATCGAAACCATGCTCATCTCGATGGGGGCTTCCGCGCCGCGTGCCGGCACTAACCCGGCCGTCTGGTTGCGCGAGGTCCTGGTGGCGCTCGGCGCCCAGAACATCCGGCACCGCGGCCCGCACCGGTTCTGCGGACGGTTCTCGCGTGTTGCCGCTTGGCCGATGACGGTACCAGGGCGACGAGCTTCGGTAGGCCCTATTGAGCTGGCCTGTCTGGGGGACCAGCCTGTCCCGGAGGCAGGCTCGTTCTACAAGCCGTAGTGAACGTAAGAGGCCCAGAGCTCAGGGTGGTCTGGGTGGCGGTCACGCAGGGTCCGGGTAGCTGAGGTGAGGGCGGTGCAGGTCGTGGTGTGGCCGCCCGCGGCGTGGAAAAGCTGGGTGAACTCGGTGGCAGTGAGGTCGCGGACCGGCCAGAGGGTGGCCACAACGCTGCGGAAACCGACGAGTTGGAAGGCGGCAGCGAGGTGGGTGAGTTCGTCCGGTGCGTCAGGGGTAGGCATGACCGTGGCGCACGCCGAGAGCTGGGCGAACTCGGCATGTGGCAGGTCCAGGCGAGAGAGGTCGTCGATGGTCAGGAGGCCGTCGAAGAGGCCAAGTCCACCTTGGTGTGGGCGGGCGTCGTCGCGGACGTTGTGGCAGGCGAAGTAGGCGCGGGTCGCATGGGGGAGTGCGGCCAGGACGCTTTCGCGTGTCGCCGCTTCGTTGAAGAGGGGGACGGCTTCTGGGTGGTGGTCGAGGAGTGCGCGGCCTTCGGCTTCGGCTCCGGCGAGGTCCGCGCCGTTCGCGGTGCGGCGTACGGCGACGATCAGGTCGCTGCCGTTTCCAGATATGGCGGCCCGAGTGAGGCCCCGGGTCAGCAGCCGGATCGTGGGGGCGTAGGACGACTCGACCAAGTCGATCGCGGACCGGCCGTCCGGGGCGGTGGCGGCGTGGAGCGGAAATGCGCTGAGGAGGCCGGTCGGCACCCACCACATCCTGGTGGCTGGGCCGACTTCTTCGAGGACCGGGCCGACCACTGTTTCCCACAGCCAGGCCAGGATGTCGCTGGTCACCTGAGGGGCCGCGGCGGAAAGCATGTCATAGGCGTGCGTGTGGAGGTCCTGGTGTTTCAGCCCGTCTAGTGGCAGCACGCGGACCCCTTGGGCCGGGTCGATGACGAGGGCGTGGCTGCCGAAGGGGCTGGTGTTGATCAGCACGAGTGGGCCGGGCAGGTTCAAGGTGGTCAGCTCGGCGGCGGCCGGGGGCCGCATGAAGGTCTCGTAGCCAGGGGTGGCGCGGATGTCGGCGAGCAGGTTGGTCCAGGCGGTGCGGCTCTGCCAGGCCTGGGCAGTCCGCACGTACCCGTCTGGGGTGCGGACGCTGTCGGTTTGGTCCGCGGTGATGTTGTGGCGCATGCGGTCGAAGCGTTCGGTCAGGTCGGGGCGGGCTTCGCGGAGGCTGGTGAGGTCGGTCCGCAGGTCGAGTTCCAGGGTCAGCAGCACCGCACGTGCTTCCTCGGCTGCCTCCAGCGCGGTGGCAGGGTCGCCGGCGAGGATGTGTGCGGTGACCGCTTCGCTGCCCATTTCGGTGATCTCGGAAAGCCGGGCAGCCCGGTCGGTCCGGTCGAATTCCTCGATACCAGCGACGCGCATCAGGGCGACGGCTTCGTGGTAGCAGGTGACTGCCAGGTCGTAGCGCTGGTAATGCAGGGCGAGCCGACCAGCGCCGCGTAGCGCAGTGAGGTTGTCCAGTGCGTCGGTGATCGTGGTGAGCGCCAATTGGCAGTGACGCTCTATCTGGCCGTCGGTCAGTTCGGAATGCTGAACGTAGATCCGGCTGAGGATACGGAGCAGCGGCCCGCGGTATGGGCCGATGCGCGGAGAGAGGTCGAGCGCCTCTTCCAGCAGACAGGCAGCCTCGACCAGCTCGGCTTTCTCCCGTGTCAGCACGTAGCGCTGGAGCTGGATGTTGCCGAGGTGCGACAGGTGTTCGCGTCGTGCGGTGGGGTCCTCATGCCGGCTGGTCTCAGCTTCTGCGGCACGCAGGGCGAGTTCCAGGTTGACAGCGAGGCCGGAGCTGCGGAACTCCTCCAGGTATTGCTTGGAGATTTCGTCGGTGGCCCATTTTTTGGCCGTCTCCTCGGCTTTTTCGCTGAGCAGGAACTTTTGCGCGGCGGCGTCCATCATTGCAGCGATTTTGGCGCCTTCGGGACCATCTGCGGTTTCCTTAAGGAGGACTACGCGGTCGATTCTGTAGCGCCCTGGGTCTGGGGTGGCGCTGCGCCGTGCGAAGCGCAGGCGAGAGCTTCGGGCGTGGGCCAGCCGTTCCCGTGCTTGGACGGCCTCCGGCGGGGCGAGGGCCGCCGCTTCGGCGGCTAGCTCGGTGGCGGTCTCCAGGTCGCTGTTGTTCTCGTTGTTGATGCCGCGGATTCGGTAGGCGTCGCTGAGGGAGCCGAGTCGATCGGGCAATTGTGGATCGTCGGAGGGGGTGGCCTCGATCGCCGTGCTGAGGAGCAGGATCGCGGCGTTCACTGCGGCGGGGTTCCGTTCCTGGTTGGCGTGATGGATGAGGGTGTTGGCGTACCCGGCCTGGGCCTCCGGCTCGGCGCGCGGTCCAAGCATCCGGTTCAGAGGATCGGGCAGGTCGTCCGGCAGTGACCGGGGGTCTGGCAGCCAGTGCATGAGCGTCTGCGCCAGTTCATTGGGCCGGCCGGAGTCGACGGTGGCGTTGTGTCGCAGGATGTGGAATTCGCCCAGGACGCGACGGGCCTTGGCCAGGCTGCGTGATGCCGGATCCCGCGTCGACAGCCGATGGGCCAGCCACCACAGGTACGCGGCGTCGGTCATTGCCTCGGGAGACATGACGAAGTCGTAGTCGCCAGTCCGTTCACATGCGCGCACCCGGCGGTGGAGATTGCCCTGGGCCAGGATTTCCAGCATCGGCAGCAGGCCCGGCTCGGGGTCCGGTGCGGTCGGGTCTGGCCAGACCGCGAACACTGCGGTGCGGCTGACGTCGACCGCCGTGTGCAACCGCGCCTTGTCGAGCCGGACTTCGTAGTCGGCTTCGAGGGCGTCGGCCAGGCCTTCGGCCAGCGTGATCCGATCAACCGCCGAGGTGTCGCCTCTATCAGTGCGCCCGTACAGGGCGATGCACTCGTCCAGGTCGGTGGCGTCGCCCAGCGCATCGTAGCGCAGTCGGAGTGCGGTGGCCAGAAAGGACGTGGACCGCGCCAGGGTGTTTTCACGGAACAGGCCGATCGCTTCCTGGAGATCGTCGATCCGCTGGAGCTGCGTGAAGCGGGCGGCAAGTGCGAGACCGAGGTCGTGCTGGAGGCTCATCTGCGCGGCGCCGGTCGCGCTGGCGACGGCGGACCGCAAGGGAATTACGTGGTCCGCGGCCCCGGACTCCGCCGGGTCAGGGCTGTCCGGGTGCAGCACGAGCAACTGTGACAGGCGGGCGACCTGCGCCTGGATCGCTGCACGTGCAGGGCTTTCCGGCGGGAGTCCATCGACTGCGGCGGTGCCGTCGGCTATGGCCTGTCGCAGATCGTCCAGGCGTTGGAGGGCCACGAAGCGATGCCACCGCGCGGCGTGGCGATTCGCGAGTAGTTCGGCCGGGTCGGCGGCGAGAGCCGTGACGATCGTTAAGGCCTCGTTGATGAGCGCCAGGTTGCGGTCGATGTCGGATATCGCTGAGGTCGTCGCGAACCGGTGTGCGTACAGCACGGCGACGTTCTGCAGAAGCTGCGCGCGCAGCAGGTCGGCCTCGGTCGCCAGTTCGAGGGTGCGCTCTGCGTAGGTGACGACGGCGTCCAGGTCCGCAGCGTCGCCGGTCTCGGCGTGACGCTCGTTGAGCGCCATGGCGACCTGCAGGAATACCGGCGCCGCGTTGGCGGGGAGGTCCGGCGGCCAGTGCGACAGCTCGAAGAGGCGGATTCCCGTGTCCCGATGCCGGGTGAGCGTGTAGACCGCGACGCCGCGGAGGATCCCGCTTGCATGCGCTGGGATGTCGTTGATCGCGGCAGGCTTCGTGGCCTTGAAGTGCTTCCGGATTTTCGATGGCGGCGCGGTCCGCTTGCGTTGCCACAGCGCATGGAAGAAGTCGAGTGAGATATGCTGCTCCATCGCTCGCTCGTCCTGGGGCCCGCTGGTGGATCGTGCCCAGTGCAGCCAAGCGAGCTGGTGCAGGGCCTGGTTGAGTTGGCCGTCTCCGGCGTGTGGGAGCTGCACCCACCACAGTTGCGCGGCTTCAATCAGCGCCTCGTCCGCCAGCACACCCTCGGGATCGCCCTGCTGCCACCGCACGATCCGTTGGTTAAGTAGTTCGCTGGGCTGCGCCGTGGTCGCCATGAGCGCTATGGTCGCATCGACTTGACGGGGTTTGCGGCGAGGATGGTGGAATTGACATGCCCGCAGGTACCGCCGACGCCGAACGCGAACGGGCCGCGCTGACTTATCTCTGCGAGCTTCTTCCTGACATTCGTGCAGCAGGCACCGGTCGCCCGGACGAATACCAGAGGCGGCTGACGGCGATCGAGGCCGCCGCCCGGGCCCGCACTCCGGTTGCCGACCTGCTGGATGAGCTCTACCAATTCGACGCTGCCGGCGCCTACCGCCAGATGCCGCACGAGATGCCGTTCGGTCCCGGACACGCCGACGAGGAGATCGCCCGCTGCCCGGACGGCGCCTGCTCACGCACCGAGCGCCCGCGACCGGCCGGTCTGTCACCGCGCTGCCGGGTGACCGGGGAGCGGATGCCGACGCAGGCCACCGGATGACCACCTTCTTCGACGAACTGGCCAAGAAGCTCGCCGAACGCTGGGTGTCGCTGCTCGCCATCCCCGGCCTGCTCTTCCTCACCGCGCTCCTGCTCGGCGCCAGACTGCGGTGGTCGCACGCGCTCGACGTCGGCTATGCACGCGACTCGCTGGACGCCCTTGCCTCCGACCTGAGCCGTTGGCCTGCTGCACGCACGGGGCTCTGTGTGGCGGGCGTGCTGCTCGCCGCTGCTGCGGTTGGGCTTGCGGCTGGCGGTCTGGCTGCCGGGATTCGCCTGGTCTGGCTCGGCCGCTGGCCAGCGCCCCTGGCACGTTGGCGCCGCCGAGCGCGTCGGGACCGCTGGGACGACCTGGTCGAGCGGCGGTTCGCGCTGGAAGGAGATATCGGCAGGACTGAGGAGATGCAAGCCGAAATCGACGACTTGGCGGCGCGGGCGAACCGGCTCGCCGTGGCACGCCCGGCCTGTCCGACCTGGATCGGTGATCGCTTCAAGGCGCTCGAATCGATCGCCTACGAGCGCTACGGCCTCGATCTGACCTTCGTCTGGCCATCGTTCTGGCTGGTCGCCCCGGACCTGGTCCGTTCCGAGACAGAGGCGGCTGGCAGCCAGTTCGCCGACGCGACCGTCCGCGGTTCCTGGGCCACCCTGTACGCCATGCTCGCCCTGCTCTGGCCGCCGTCCGCCGCGGTGGCCGCCGTCGCAGGCGTCGCCGCGTGGCGCCGCGGCCGATCCTCGGCCGCGGCGCAGACCCGCCTCATCGAAGCCGCACTGGACCTCCACGGCCGTGCACTGGCCGCCGCACTCGGGGTGGGCAACGCAAACGCCACCGGGCCCCTCACCCCCGCCGAGGGCGGCGAGATCACACGGATATGCCGCAAAGGGCGCTGACGCGCCCGGTCGCGGTCACCCATCGGACGCCGCCACGTTCGAATGGCCAGAGACAGATGACGCAGCGTCAGGAGTGCGGCGCGCGTCGGTGAGCAAGGTGGGGGACGCTGGAGCGCGCAGCCAGCTGCTCCTCCAAGGCGACGTTGGCGGCCTTCATCCGGTGGTTTTCGACCTCCAGCACTTGGACAGCGCGGGCGAGTTGCTGGGTCAACGTGCGCAGGTCGTCGCGTTCGGCACGAACCCGCGCCAGGTCCTGTTGCTGCTTGGCCGCACGGGCCCGCGCGGCCTCGGACAGCGGTTCGGCGCCGGGATCGCGGTCCTTGACCAGAGCGTAGAAGAGGTCCTTGAGACCGGTGTGCTTGTGGGTGAGCTTGTTGCGCCGAAGGCCGGCTTCGGCGGCGAGGGAGACGATGGTCAACTTGCCATCGGAGTGCAGCGGGGTACCGATGAGCAGCCGTACCATGGCGTCGGTGATGGCGCTCACCTCCGCGGCGTCCTCGGAGCCGGGATCAGGGTGAGCGTGGGTGAGGGCCTTGCCGACGAGGTGGGCCAGGGCCGCCCCGGGGCGCGGGCTGGTCACGGAGTCGTCGGGGGTGCTCATCGAGGTTCCTCCGGGTCGGCTCTGCTGAGCTGCTGGGTGTCGTGGCGGCGGATGATGTCGGTGAGGTGGGTCCGGCGCTGCTGTTCGCGGGCCGCGATGGGGTAGGGGTCGAGGCCGGCTTCGGCGGCGGCGTCGATACGCGCGACCTCGGCCCGAAATATGGCGATCTGGCTGTCGGTGCGGCTGATGTTCGCGCACGCCGGGTGGCAGCGGGAGTGGTCCGGAGTGCTGTGGCCGCCGTCGCCTGACCGGTCGCGATCCGGGGTGCACAGCGCAGTGAACGCGTCGTGGTTGCAGGTCAGGAATGCTTTCGGGTCCTCGTAGACCTGGAGGCGGGGGTTGGCGACGAGCGCGCGCAGTTCGCGTTTGCCAAGGTAGGTCCCGGCGTAGCGGTCGGAGAACTCCGCGGCCGCGGCGCGGTAGCGGCTGGCCGCCGGGCCGGTGACCGTCTCGCCGGCGGCGATCCGCTCGCCGGCCTCGGTGAGCGTCTCGACCAGGGCCAGGCCCTTCTCCTGGTCCAGGACGTCGAGCATGTCGGTTCGGGACCGGCCTAATGGTGGAGTCGGGTATTGGGAGTCTCGGAATGCCTGGTGGTGGGTGGTCGCGGGCGGCCGTGGTTTCGGTGGATTGTCCGTTTCTCCTGTTGGAGTGTCTGCTGGCCTCTACAGTGCTTCCCAACAGCGGGGCGGACCGGGGGTGGGGGCGCGTGGCGCGGGTGGTGGCGGTTCATGGAATCGGTCAGCAACTCCTGGGTGAGGAAACGCTCCTGGCGGGGTGGTGGCCCGCTATGGCCGATGGGTTGCGTCGTGCGGGGGCCGGCGCGGTGGTGTCGCGTTCGGATGTGGTGATGGCGTTCTACGGGGATGTGTTCCGGCCGCCGGGGGAAGTGCTGGCGGTCGGGGATCCGTCCTATACGGCGGCTGATGTCGGGGAGGGGTTCGAGCGGGAACTGCTGGCGTCGTGGTGGCGTGCGGCGGCGGACAGTGATCCGGCGGTGGCGCCGCCGGAGGGGGCGGACACGCTGGTGGCGACGCCGCGGTCGGTGCAGGCCGGCCTGCGGGCGCTGTCGGGGTCGCGGTTCTTCGCCGGTGTCGCGCTGCGTTCGATGGTGAGTGATCTGAAGCAGGTCCGCCGTTATCTCACCGATCCGGTGGTGCGGGAGGTTGCCCGGGGCCGGGTGCTGGCTGCTCTGGGTGAGGACACCCGTGTGGTGGTGGCGCACTCGCTGGGGTCGGTCGTGGCGTACGAGGCGTTGTGTGCGTGGCCGGGGCACGGGGTGCGGGCGCTGGTGACGCTCGGCTCGCCGCTGGGCATCCCCCATCTGATCCTGCACCGGCTGGTCCCCGGGCCGGTGGGGCTGGGTGGTGCGGTGCGGGGGGTGTGGCCGGGGGGTGAGGAGCTGTTATGGACCAACATGGCCGATGGGGGGGACGTGGTGGCTTTGGTGAAGGATCTGCGGCCGTGTTTCGGGGACGGGCTGCGCTCGGTGCGGGTGGACAATGGTGCGCGTGCTCATGAGGCGACCGCGTACCTGACCGACGCGTTGTGCGGGCAGGCGATCGCGCAGGGCCTGGTATGAGGGAGCCGCGGCCTGGCGGGAGCGGTGCGGGTGAGGTGGGGCCGCGCCGGTTTCTGATTGCCGCCGCCGTCTCCCGGTACCCGAAATGTCCCGCGTGGGACCGGCCGGGCTTGGTGGAGGCGCGTGAGCAGGTCATCGGGGTGTTCACTGGTGAGCTGGGCTACCGGCATCACACCGCGCTGGGTCTGGATCCGACCCGGATGCAGCTGACGGACCAGCTGCGGGCGTTCTGCAAGGCGGAGGACCGCCGTGAGGACGACCTGCTGGCCGTCTACTTATCCGGTCACGGCCAGGTCCTCGACGACGGTGAGCATGTGCTGCTGACCGCGGACACCGACCCGGCCGATGTCGCCTACACCGCGCTGCCGACGGCGGACCTGGCCCGCGCGATGCTGCGCGACACCAAGGTGCGGTGTCTGCTGCTGGTACTGGATTCCTGCTATTCCGGGCAGGGCGGCAACGAGCTGGCCGCCGGCGCTTTGCACCGCATCAGCGACCAGTGGACGCAAGTACACACCGGGTCCGGACTGGTCATCGTCTCCTCCTCCCAGCCCCACCAGCAGGCGCAGGCCGGCCTGTTCCCCCGCCTGCTCACCGAGGCCGTGGGCGCATGGGCCACCGCCGGGCACGGCCCAAGCACGCTGCCGGTATCCACAGTGGTGCAGCAGATCAACGACCATCGCGACAAGCCCGCCTGGCAGCACGTCGGCCTGTCCCAGATCGGGCTGACCGGGGAGCCGCCGGCCTTTTTTGCCAACCCACATCACAGCACCCGCCTGACCGATGTCGATCTCGCCCTCCAGCAGGCCGCCGCATTCGACGAGCACGCCCGGCGCCGTGAGACGGAATTCACCCGCCGGCTGCTGGTACGGGCGATGGGCTACCACGGTGTTGACGCCCAGGACTGGTGGTTCTGCGGCCGCCACACCGCACTTGCCGACCTGGCCGCCTGGCTGCGCACCCCTGCCACCGACACCGACGCCGGGTCGGTCTGCCGGGTGGTCACCGCCGGCCCCGGCTCCGGCAAGACCGCCGTGCTTGGCCTGATCGCCGCTCTGACCCATCCCGAACGCCGCCGCACCGTCCCCCTGGACACCCTCGGTCTGGATCCCCGCCTGGTGCCCGAGCAGGGATCAGTCGATGTCGCGCTCTACGCCCAGAACCTGTCCGACACCGAGGTCCTTCACGGCCTGGCCGCCGCCGTGAAGGCACACGCCGACACCGTCGGTGAACTCCTGGACCACCTGGACACAGCCGGCCGTACACGGCCGCTGACCGTGCTGATCGACGCGCTGGATGAGGCCGCCACCCCGCACACCCTGTGCGCGCGCATCCTGCGCCCGCTGATCGAGCACTCCCGCGGCCGGATCCGTCTGCTGCTGGGCACCCGCCCTTACCTGCTGGACCGCCTGGGTATCGACCCCCGTCATGCCGGCCCCACCCACCGCCGGCAGGTCATCGACCTCGACGACGACCGCTACGCCGACCCGCAGGCCCTGACCGCCTACACCATCCGCAACCTGATCGAAGCCCACCCCCACTCCCCCTACCGGCACAACCCACGGGCGCTGCGTCCGGTGGCGCAGGCGGTCGCCGACGCAGCCGGAACCTCGTTCCTGGTCGCAAGGATCACCGCCGGCACTCTGGCCGCCGGTACCGCCCTGCCCGATCCAGGCGATCCGTCCTGGCGGGCGGGTCTTCCCCGCCACGCAGGCCAGGCCATGCACGACGACCTCACCCGCCGCCTGGGCGCGGACGCCGAAAGGGCCGCGGACCTGCTGCGTCCCCTGGCCTTCGCCGAAGGCCAGGGCCTGCCCTGGGAGGACATCTGGGCCCCCCTGGCCTCCGCTGTCTCCGGCCGGACATACAGCAACGAAGACCTGCTGTGGCTACGCCGCGAGGCCGGCTCCTACGTCGTCGAAGCCACCGAAGAAGGCCGCTCCGCCTACCGCCTCTACCACCAGGCCCTGACCGAACACCTCCGCGACACCGTTGACGAGCCCGCCGTACACGCGGCCTTCACCGACGTCCTGACCACCCGCGTCCCCTACCGCGGCGACGCCACCCGCGACTGGTCCCGCGCCCACCCCTACACCCTCAACCACCTCGCCACCCACGCCGCCGCAGCCGGACAACTGGACCAGACCCTCACCCACAGCGAGTACCTCGTCCACGCCGCCCCCCGAAGCCTTGCTCCCCACCTGCCCCACGCGCGCAGCGACACCGCCCGGCTCACCGCGGCCGTCTACCGCACCTCCCTGGGCATCCACACCGCCACCACACCGGCCCTGCGCCGCCAGTACCTCGCCCTGGACGCCGCACGCGCCGGAGCCACCAGCCTGCACCACCAGCTCACCCGCCACATCCCACCCCGGCACTGGACACCGGTATGGGCCACCGGCACCACCTTCACCCCAGCACTCCGCGACACCCTCACCGGCCACACCAGCTGGGTTCAGGCGGTGGCGTGCACGGTCCTGGACGGTACGCCTGTGGCCGTCACCGGCGGCAGCGACCGGACGGTGCGGGTGTGGGACCTGGCCACGGGCCGTGCGCTCGGTGAGCCGCTGACCGGTCACACCAGCACGGTGTACGCGGTGGCGTGCACGGTCCTGGACGGCAAACCCGTCGCCGTCACCGGCAGCGACGACCGCACGGTGCGGGTGTGGGATCTGGCCACGGGCCGGCCGCTGGGTGAGCCGCTGACCGGCCACACCAACTGGGTGCGGGCGGTGGCGTGCACGGTCCTGGACGGCAAACCCGTCGCCGTCACCGGCAGCGCCGACCGCACGGTGCGGGTCTGGGACCTGGCGACCGGCCGCCAGATGGGTGAGCCGCTGACCGGCCACACCAGCTTGGTGCGGGCGGTGGCGTGCACGGTCCTGGACGGCAAACCCGTCGCCGTCACCGGCAGCGCCGACCGCACGGTGCGGGTCTGGGACCTGGCGACCGGCCGCCAGATGGGTGAGCCGCTGACCGGCCACACCAGCTTGGTGCAGGCGGTGGCGTGCACGGTCCTGGACGGCAAACCCGTCGCCGTCACCGGCAGCAACGACCACACGGTGCGGGTGTGGGATCTGGCCACGGGCCGGCCGCTGGGTGAGCCGCTGACCGGCCACACCAGCTTGGTGCAGGCGGTGGCGTGCACGGTCCTGGACGGCAAACCCGTCGCCGTCACCGGCAGCGACGATCGCACGGTGCGGGTGTGGGATCTGGCCACGGGCCGGCCGCTGGGCGAACCGCTGACCGGCCACACCAGCTGGGTGGGGGCGGTGGCGTGCACGGTCCTGGACGGCACCCCCGTCGCCGTCACCGGCAGCAGCGACGACACGGTGCGGGTGTGGGACCTGACCACCGGCCACCCGCTCGGTGAACCGCTGACCGGCCACACCGACCGTGTGTACGCGGTGGCGTGCACGGTCCTGGACGGCACCCCCGTCGCCGTCACCGGCAGCGACGACCACACGGTGCGGGTCTGGGACCTGGCCACCGGCCACCCGCTCGGTGAACCGCTGACCGGCCACACCGGCACGGTGGGGGCGGTGGCGTGCACGGTCCTGGACGGCAAACCCGTCGCCGTCACCGGCAGCACCGACACCACGGTGCGGGTCTGGGACCTGACCACCGGCCACCCGCTCGGTGAACCGCTGACCGGCCACACCGGCACGGTGGGGGCGGTGGCGTGCACGGTCCTGGACGGCAAACCCGTCGCCGTCACCGGCAGCACCGACACCACGGTGCGGGTCTGGGACCTGACCACCGGCCACCCGCTCGGTGAACCGCTGACCGGCCACACCAACTGGGTGCGGGCGGTGGCGTGCACGGTCCTGGACGGCAAACCCGTCGCCGTCACCGGCAGCACCGACACCACGGTGCGGGTCTGGGACCTGACCACCGGCCACCCGCTCGGTGAACCGCTGACCGGCCACACCAGCACGGTGGGGGCGGTGGCGTGCACGGTCCTGGACGGCAAACCCGTCGCCGTCACCGGCAGCACCGACACCACGGTGCGGGTCTGGGACCTGACCACCGGCCACCCGCTCGGTGAACCGCTGACCGGCCACACCAACTGGGCGCGGGCGGTGGCGTGCACGGTCCTGGACGGCAAACCCGTCGCCGTCACCGGCAGCCACGACAACACGGTGCGGGTATGGAACGTGCGTACCGGCGAAGCGGCCGGCCTCGTGGCCGTTCCCAGTCCCACCGCTGTCGCCTTCACTCCGGCGGGAGACCTCGTCGTGGGCACGGGCCACGATGTAGCGGTCTTCCGACGGCGTACAGGGCCCACACCACGTCGACCGGCTGGCAGACGCTGACGTCGAACACCGACGTCATGGAGGTTCAGACGCGCCGGCTGACGTCGGCGGCGTAGGCGGCCCAGTCCCCGGCTGATGCCTGCTGCCACTGGACGGCCACCTTGATGTGGACTCCGAGCATCCGGGCGAGGATCGCGGCGGGGAGTTCGGTGGCGAGAGTGAACAGTGCTGTCGACCGGTCCTGCTTGGGTCTGATTCCGATCTTGTGGAGGCGCTGGCCGATCCGGTCGTCGCCGAGGGGATGCCCGGGGCGTCCTCCGGGGAAAAGCCAGGGGACATCGTGCGGGGTGCCGATCTTGGCCTTGCCGCGGCGGGTTGTGATGAGCTCGCGGACCAGGCCGGCCAGCGGTGCGGGCAGGACGACCGGCGAGGTGCCGAACGTGATCGCGACGGTTTCGCCATCGCCATGGACATCGTCGACGGTGAGCTGGCTGATGGTGGAGATCTTCTGTGCGTACAGGACCAGCAGCAGTCCGGCGACGCGGTCCGGGGTCGGCAGGGTGTCGTCGTTGAGGAGGCGCCGGGCGTCGGCCCAGCGTTTCTCGCTGTCGATGGTGCCCTGCGGGCCGGTCCAGCGGACGGTGCCGTAGGTCAGATCGCGGGCATGCCGGTACTGTACCGACCATCGGACGAAGTGGCCGGTCTCGTCGCGGTAACTGACCGTGGGGTCGGCCATCCAGCGTTCCAAGTCTGCCTGGGTGCAGGTTCCCAGTGTGAGCCCTTCGCCTCCGAGCCAGTCGAGGAAGTTGTCCGCCGCGGTGACGTGACAGCGCACGTTCAGGTCCTGCAGCCGGGTGGTGTGCTCCTCGCCGAGGCGGCGCCGGAGCCGGCGCAGGTGGTGCCAGACCGCGTAGCCGTGCAGGATCCGGCGCTCAGCGAGGTCGGTGCGGGCCTGGACCGTCGCGGTGATCCATTTCTCCAGGGCGACGAGCCGTTCGTCGCGGGGCGGCAGGGCGCCGGTCGCGACCAGGACACTGCGCAGGTGGGCCAGCACCTTGCCTGCGGGTAGTTCGTCGAGAACCGCGTGCGTGACGGCCCGCTCGTCGCGGCCTATGCGCTCCAGGAGGCCGCGGGCCTTCGAGCGGGAGACCCAGGCAAAGGCGACATCCGGGCGCTCGGCGCTCGTCAACGCCTCATGGAAGGGGGCGAGTTCGGGGCGGATCACTCCGGCGGCATCGCTGAGAAGGTCGCGTACTCGCTGGTCGAGGACGCATCGCTGGCAGGGGCAGGTGCTGAGCTGCCAGGTGATGGTGCAGACCGGGCAGCGGCCCCAGAATTCCGGGTCGGGGTTGGTGCACTTCGCGCACAGCGGCTCCTTCCAGGTGCCGCTGCGGGCCTGGGCGACGGTGCCGCAGCCGCTGCAGGCCACCCATCGCTGCTGGCAGCGGTCGCACCAGGGCCGGCCGGTGGCCCGGGACATGTCGCAGAGTGCCGTCCGGCCGCAGATGCCGCACTCCGCGGTGATCCTCGGTCGGCAGTTCTGGCAGCGTGGGCCGTCAGGCAGCCGGTTCGCGACGGGCTTGCTCCGGCCGCAGCCGACGCACTCCTCGAGGTTCTCGGGCTGTCTGATCATGCAGTTCGGGCACAGTGGTCGGCCCTTGGCATCGCGGGTGGCGGGCTCACGTACGGCGCCGCAGCCGAAGCAGGGGACAGCTGCGTGGTGGGCGAAGCAGGCTCGGCAGATCCTTTGGCCCTCCAGCAGTTTGGACAGTGCCTTCACCCCGTGGCAGCGCGGGCAGGCCGGCCGGACGACCTTGGTCGCCCCGGCCGCGACGAGCTCATCGATGAACCGCAGGGCAGCAGGAGTAGGGGCTTCGTAACCGGCCCCGGTCAGCAGCTCGGGCTGGGCGACGACGGCCCAGGCCAGGCGGCGCTGCCCGGCGGGCCGGACAGTGCCTCGTCTGAGAGGGCGGAATGAGAGATTAAGTCCGCTCTGTCGTCGCCTGAACGTGTGGCCTTGCTGCCTCCGGCAGGTCGCGGGGGTGGCGCCGTGCTGAGGTGACTGCGTGAGTGACCGCAAGCCCTACAAGAGCGACTTATCCGACGAACGCTGGGCGCTGATCGAGCCGGTGATCACCTCGTGGAAGGTCCAGCATCCCTCGGTCAGCGGCCACCAAGGCCGCTACGAGATGCGGGAGATCGTCAACGCCCTGCTCTACCAGTCCCGGACCGGCTGCCAGTGGGACTACCTCCCGCACGACCTGCCACCCGCCGGCGCGGTGAAGTACTACTTCTACACGTGGCGCAATGACGGCACCGACCAGGTCATTCACGACCTGCTGCGCTGGCAGGTCCGCGAGAAGAGCGGCCGATTAGCCGACCCCAGCGTGGTGGTGCTCGACACCCAGAGTCTGCACGCGGCGGCCGGTGTGCCGGCCGAAACGACGGGACGCGACGCGGCGAAGAAGGTGCCCGGCCGCAAGCGGGGACTCGCCGTGGATGTGCTTGGCCTGGTGATCGCCGTGGTGGTGCTGGCCGCCTCCGTCCACGACAACGCCTTCGGCACCGCTCTGCTCGACAAGGTCGCAGCAGGCAGTGGCGGCACCGTGACGAAGGCTCTGGTGGACCAGGGGTTCAAGAAGACCGTCGTGGACCACGGTCAGCGGGTGGGCATCGACGTCGAAGTCGTCGAGCGCAACCCGGGCGAGACCGGGTTCGTCCCGCAGCCGATCCGCTGGCGAGTTGAGCAGACGAACGGGATCTTGATGCTGCACCGGCGGCTGGTACGCGACTACGAGCACCGCCCCGCCTCGGCCGAGTCCCGGGTCCTCTGGGCGATAAGCGACGTGATGGCCCGTCGGCTGACCGGCAGCGCGACGTCATGGCGCGGCGCGTGACCAGCGGGGACCTGACCCTGGGGGCGCTGCTGGTACGTCTGGAGGAGCGCGAGCGGGAGATCGCCGCGCAGGCCGATGAGACCCGTGAGCAGGTCACGCGGCTCACCGCCGTGCTGGACGAGCTCAGTCGGGCCGCCGAGGAAGTGCGGATCACTCGCAAGACGTTGCTGGAGCTGCCCGACCCGGCTCCGCCTGCGCCGTCACCGTCCGCCCTGGAGCTGCCGGACGGGGCGGCCTACCAGGAAATCATGGTGGTGTTCGCCCAGGCAGACGGCCCGCTGCGGGCGCGGGGCGTGTGCGAGGCGATGGACTTGGATCCGGCTCCGAACAACATCAACAACGTCCGTTTGAAGCTCAAGCGCCTGACCGGGCGCAACATCCTGGCCGAGCCCGAACCGGGCCTGTTCGCCCTGCCACGACCGTAGCCGTCCGGCAAGCAGCCCTGACCAGCGCGCCTACTCGAGGTCTGAGCTCGAATCGGCCGACGGCTCAAGGCCCGTCTCCTCGGACGGCGTGGCCTTGATGCTCCCCGGAGCCCAGCCGAGGACTTCCTCGAACCTGCGGGCAACGGTCGGAGTGGGCAGGTCCCCACGGTCACGTTCGAAGGTCCGGATGGTCGCGTGACTCAGCCAGGTACGTCGTGCGAGCTCGCGCTCCGAGACACCTTCGGCTTCACGGAACTCGACGAGGGCTCGCGCCAGCCGTGCCGATTCCTCACTCATGACCGCAGTATGCCGCTGATCCCTGGCTGCGACAGCTTTCTGTCTCGATCCCAGGCCGCGAGGGCAGTGGGAGCCCCGCCAACTGCCCTGCCCTGCACTTCAATCCCGCGACAGAGAGAAATCGGGCAAATCTTTACATACCGCCCTCTCAAAGTGAGCTCGTCCGGGCTCTGCAACTCCTGGAGAGATTTGATCCGCACTGTCCAGCTCCTGCTCTTTCGATGGGCAACCAACCAGTATGCGATGCCCTGTCAGTTTCGGCAGCCCATTTCGGAGACCCCGCCCCCGACAGCCGGTCTCGGGCTGGCCGGCAGCAGCACCGGACGGCACGTTCGCCATTGGCCAGGGTGATGGCATCCGGGTCCTCGTGTCCGCGTCCGCAGCGTGGTGATCGGCATGGTCAGGCCGGGGAGCTGATCATGGGCGGGTGGACGTGTTGACGTGGGCTGACCTTGTCGAAGGGCCAACTGCGGCACTGCGGGAGATCCGCGGTCCTGGCACAGCCAGGGGGGTGGGTTCGCTCGGCGGCGTGGTCATGGTCTCCCGGGTCGACCGTCCGCGGGACGTGGCCGGGGTCCTGGTGCTGGCCGCGGCGTCGGCGCCGTGCCTGGCTGCCGGGCAGGTGGCGATGCTGGATGAGGCGGCGGCCGTGGTCGTGGTTGGCGACGATGCGGTCGCGGATCGAGTGGCGGCCGTGCTGGCCGTCCCGGTGGCGGTACCGGCCCTCTCGGCCGGTCCGGTGGCGGACATCGCCGCGGTGTGGGGTCTGCTGCTGGAGCGGGCGGTCATTCCGGCGCAGGACCGCGCGCAGCGCGCCGAGGAACTGCTGATACTGGTCGGCCGGGTCTCCGGCGAGAGCGCTGCGGGCAACGAGGTAGGCGGTCAGTTCCGCCGGCAAGCTTCGGCACCACGGCGCCCCGTGGGGAGTTCACGAGTGGGGATGAGCTGCAGCGATGAGGCGTCTCGAAGATCGTTACCCTCGCGACGAGTGATCGTTCCCCGTGGATTGTCAGAGGCAGCTGGGAGGCCGGTGGTGAACGCACGACTGCGGTGAGGGGCTGGTTGGGGTGGGTTTCGATGGCCAGGTCTGGCGTTTGGAGCGGGCGAGGGAACTGCTTGGCGAGATCGTGATCGAGGAGGCCGACTTCCCTGTGGCTCAGCGGACGGTTCGCTCCCGAGGTGGCATTCGCGGAGGTCAAGCCGTGGCTCGACGAGGTGCTCGCGTTGCTGGACGCAGAGGATTACTGACCTTCAATGGGGGATGTCGTCATGGTGGTGCGAGCGCGAGTCCGGTTCCGGTGAGGTAGCCGTCGAGGACGTCGGGGCGGTCGCCTCGGCCGGGATCACAACACGTTCTTCGACCCAGCGCCGGTTGATCTTTATGCTGATCCGTAAGTCAGCAAACAGTTGACTGAGTCGTACGTTTCGTGTCCAGGCGTGTTAGAACATCTGCCTCGGGGTGGTAGAGCATGATAGGACGCGTGCCTCGCCGGAACGATCGCAAGGACGGAGGTGCCGACACGGCTGCCAAGCGGGCTGCGAGTGCGTATGCCACGGGTGGCGGCGGGGTGGTTCTTGAGCACGCGTACGGTGCGGTTCTGTTGGCGGCCTTGTTGCGGCAGACCCCGGTCAACGGGCTTGGCGCCGAGGTCATGCCGGTCGAGGTGCAGTTCCAGCAGGGCGCGTCCCACCCGGTGGATGACGTGGTGGTGGTCGGGTGGTGCCCCACCGGGGAGCGGCGGATGTTCGTGGGGGTTCGGCGGAATCCCACGATCGGGCCAAGCAGCGCGTCGTTCGTTGGTCTGCTGGCCGACTATGTTCGCATGGTGGTCGATCACCGTGCGGAGTTCGATGCCGACCGCTGGCGGTTGGCCCTGGCCGTCGCGGCGCCGCATACCGCCTCGGCGGATGTGACCACGCTTGCTTGGCACGCGCGGAAGCATCGTTCTCACGTCCAGTTCCGGGCCGCGCTGAACGCTCCACAGGCGACGCGGGCACGGCTTCGGGAGCGGTTGCGTACCTTCGATGCGGCCGTCGACGCGGCTGCCGGGCAGGTTGGCGTCGACGGCGATCGGGAAGAGTTGACCTGGGATCTGCTCCGGGCGCTGCGGCTCATCCATCTTGCCTTGGAAGGCGACGATCCGGCCGATCGGTCCCGCACGGTCGGTGAGCTGACGTCGTTGGTCGGCGGGGTGGCGCAGGCTACTGATCTGTGGCGGCACCTGTTGGAGTTGTCCGCCGGATACGCGCAGGCTGCGGCGACGGTTGACCGGGACCTCCTGCGTCGCGATCTGGGTGCGCGTTTCGATCTCAAACTGGACCAGCCAATATCCGTTGGGAACGTTCGACAGACAACGGCAGCAGTTCGGGCCGCGGTTCGCGTCTCCGAGGCGGATCCGCGCCGGCTCGGGGTGCATGCGTCGATCCAGGTAGAGGGCGTGGAGAGCGACCTGCCGTCTTATGTCCAACGGGATGTGGACGGCGGTAAGCGGGGAGTCCGGGCACTGCTGACGGGGGCGGCTGACCGTGGTGGGTTCGTGTTGCTCGTTGGCGGCTCCTCAGTCGGGAAGACTCGCTGCGCCTACGAGGCCGTCCAGGCGGTGTTGCCGGACTGGTGGCTGATCCACCCATCGAGTCCGGATGACATCGCCGCGCTGGCCGCGAATCCCCCGCAACGGACAGTGCTTTGGCTGGATGAGATGCAGCGTTACTTCGGCGGCGAGCGCGGATTGACCGGCGGGGTGGTACGCCAGTTGCTAACTGCCGCGTCGCCCGTGGTGATCGTCGGCACGCTGTGGCCGGACCGCTATCTCCGTTACACCGAGACGCCCGCCTACGACGGCGCCGACCTGCACGGTCATGAACGTGAGGTCGTGGAGTTGGCCGACGTGTTGGTCGTCCCGGAAACGTTCAGCGCTGCCGAGCAGAGCCGGGCCAAGGCCGTCGCGGCGACGGACCGGCTGCTAGCCACCGCGTTGGACTCCGTTGGCTACGGGTTGACCCAGACGCTGGCCGCGGCTCCGCAGTTGGTCAGCCATTGGGAAATCGCCAAGACCGTGCATCCGTATGCCTGGGCAGTGTTGCTGGCCGCGGCCGACGTCACCATGTTGGGGGCCGAACATCCGCTGCCGGAGACGTTGTTGCGCAGTGCAGCGCCGGGTTACTGCACCGACAGGCAGCGAGCCGAGGCGCCCGCCGACTGGTTCGAGCGCGGTATCGCCTATGCGACACAAAAGTTGCACGGCGCCACCGCAGCTCTCGGCGCGGTGGGCGGGCCGGGCATGGGACAGCTACTCGGTTTCGAGATCGCCGACTACCTGCTGCAGCACGTTGGCCGGGTCCGGGCCGCCGAGCCGATCCCGGCGAGCGCGTGGGAGGCGGTCCTCGATCACCTCACCGATCCCGACGACCTGGTTCAGGTCGCGGAAAGCGCGAGCGCGCGGATGCTGTACCGGTACGCCGTGCCGCTCTACCGGCGCGCCGCCGACGCCGGCGTTCGCGCGGCGGCCGACCAGTGGGCGATCCTCACCGGTGATCCGGCCGGCGTCGCCGACCTGAGAGCCCGAGCCACCAACCACGACACCAGCACCCGTATCGGTGACGACGCAGCGGAGGACGCGGCAAAAAGCCTCGGCCAAGCGCTCATCCGACTCGGCGAGCTGGACGAGTTGCGCGCCCAGTTCCGGCCTACCGCGGACCGATGGGGTCCGAGTCGGCGCACCAATCAGGAACTGGCTCAGGTACTCGCCGACCGCGGGGCTGCCGACGAGCTACGCGCTCTTGCCGATCGTGGCGACCTTGCCGCTGCCGAACAGCTAGCCGACTTTCTCGCCATGCGCGGTGACGCTGGCGAGCTGCGGGAGCGCGCCCAGTTCGAGATCAGCGTCGTCTTGCCTGCCTCGGACACCGACCGGTTCCGGTCGCGCTACGAGAAACGCGAGCAAACGGCCGCCCGCGAGCGACTCGCGGACTACCTGGCCCGCCGAGGCGACGTGTCGGCACTGGCCGCGCGCACCGACGCTGCGGCCACCCGACGCCTGTTCACTTGGCTCCGGCATCGCGGCGACGTGGCCGGGATGCGACGCCTCGCTGACCTGCGGGGCGGTGATATCGAGAAGGATCTGGTCCAGGTGCTCGCTCACCGAGGCGACCATCAGGAGTTGCTGTCGCTGGCAGAGCGTGCTGACGAAATGCTGCTCGACCGGATCTCGATAGTGTTCGTGCACCGTGGCGCCCTCCGCGAGCTCGAGGCCCTCACCAAGTACCACTGGCCGGCCGCCGACCGGCTCGCAGCCGCTCTCGCCGACCAAGGCGAGATGGCCCGGCTCATCCAGCTCGCCACCCACCACGTGTGGGGTGCCGGCCAACTCGTGGACGTGCTGACCTGCCAAGGAGATGTGGCCGCGCTGCGTGACTTCGAGTCGAAGCTGTCCGGCTTCGACGCACAGCTGGTGAACCAGACGTTGAACACGCTGTTCGTCCATCGCGGTGACCTCGACGGGCTGGCTGCCAGGGCACGGCAAGGAGTCTCGGGCAGCGCCCGTCAACTGGCGCACGTGCTCGGCGACCGCGGTGACGCGGACGGTGCCTGGCGGGTCCTGCGCGAGGCGGGCCAGGACCGCCATTGGCGGGTGGCTTCCATTCACGACGAGTTGGTCGTCGATCTGGACGAGCTTCGGTCCCGGGCCGACGAGGGCGATGGAGTTGCTGCCGCTCGGCTGGCCAGTGCGCTGATCCGTCGCGGCGACATCGACCAGTTGTGGGCCCGGGCCAACCTTGGCGACGACTCAGCCGCAAGCAAGCTCGCGGAGGCCTTCGTCAACCGCGACGAGATCGACGAGTTGCGCATACTCGCCGATGCGGGTCACCACTTGGCGGCCGAGAAGCTCGCCGAGGTGCTCGTCTGTCGCGGTCGGATCGACGAGCTGACCATCCGGGCCGACAGGGGCGACGAGCGAGCCACTGAGCGGCTGCTCAACTTCCTCGTCCACCGGGGTGACCTGGAGGCGCTGCGACGCCGCGCGAACGCCGGTGATCTCGGTGCGGTCACCCGGTGGAACGAGATGACTGCCGACCGGGCGGACCTCGACGTGCTGCGGGAGTTGGTGGACTCCTACTCCGACCGGCTGCGGGCCCGGACCAGCAACTACTACATAGCCGCAGGCAAGCTGGTGGACATCCTCGTTGACCGCGGCGAACTCGACGAGTTGCGAGTCCGCGCCGACAACCACAACACTCAGGCGGCCTACCGGCTGGCTGCGCTGCTGGCCGACCGCGGCGAACTCGACGAGTTGCGAGTCCGCGCCAACGCCCGCGACTCCGCTGCCGAAGTGACGCTCGCCGACGTCCTCGCGGATCGTCGCGCGATGACCGAGCTCCGCGCCAGAGTGCGCGAGCGCCCGGAAGACTTCCAAGCTCCCGAACGGCTGGTACGGCTGTTGGTTGCCCAGGGTGAACTCGCCGAGGCCCATCGAATCCTGCTCACACAGACGCAGAGAGGCGATCACCGCGCCGCTCGGAGGCTCCCCGAACTGCTGGTCTGGCTGGGTCGCCACGAGGAGGCCCGACAGGTCGCCTGCTACGGCCTCGACACCGACGGCTCCCCGGCCACCCCCACGGACGAGTTGTCCCGATGACCTGGGAAGACTGCCCGCTGCGCGCCATCAGCGTCGAGACCACCGGCCACGACGAGGAGACGGCTCGGATCGTGGCCATCGCGTTGGTCTCCATTGACGGCACGGTGCCCCCCGACTGTGAATACCTGCTGATCAACCCCGGCGTCCCGATCCCGGCCGAGGCCACCGCCCGGCATGGCATCACCACCGACCAGGTGCGGGCCGAGGGGTCAGCTCCCGCCGAGGCGCTCCAGACCATCCGGAACCGGATCGAGGGTGCCTGGGGCAGCAGTTACCCGTTGGTCGGCTTCGACATCGTCCGCACGCTTACCCTGCTGGACCGGGAAATGCGCCGCCATCTCCGCGCCGGGCTGGCGGTGACCGGCGCAGTGGTCGACCCCCACATCATCGACCTGGCCATGGACCGCCGTGACGGCCCCAGGTCGCTGGCCGAGACCTGCGAGTACTACCGGGTACGGCACGACCGCTCGCACGGTCCCGTCGAAGACGCGCTCGCCGCCGCCCGTCTGGCGTGGAAACTGGCCCGGGGGCACCCGGACGAGGTCAGGCGCAAGCGGCTGCCGGAGTTGCACCGTCAGCAGATCGACTGGGCGCACCAGTATGCGGATCCCAGCTGGCCGCTACGACCCAACTCCACCGTCGACCCCCGATGGGATCCGGCGATGTTCACGGCAGTCCACGACAAGATCCGTGCCGACTGGGAGGCTAGACTTCGAGCTGACGGCCCGCGACCATTCGACACCGAGCTCCACATCGTCAACGACACTCAAGCCGCTCACCCCTACTTCACGTCGATCCGCTGCCTGCCGCACAACGTGGGCCATGACGACTCGTTCCCCATTGCGCTCATGGGCGCACTCGCCCAGGCGATGTCAGCCGACCGCGTCGTCATCGCCTGGGAGGCTGCTTCCCTGCAGTTGGCCACGTGGAGCCCAGGCATGCCACTGCCTGAAGCAGGGCGAACCTACACACTGCAGCTACTCGACGTCGTGGTCGGCACCGCGACCCGCCTGTGCCGACACCCGTACATCCCACCCGCCCGCGACGGCAGCACGTCGTTCTCCTGGAGTGCCACAACGGTCATCGATCATCCGACCGAACCTCTCCACCCGGTCATCACGAACATGATCAGGATGTGGCGCGAACCAAACCGCGCGCCCCAAGCCGAGTTCTCGTGGCGCTACGACTTCCGTCGAATGGGCTACACCATCACCGACGTTGTTCGTCCCCGTGGCTAGCCCCATCCGTCGTGGTTTCGTTCGAGCCTGGCGAGCTCTGATCTCGCCTGGGCTTGGGCCTGCGCGAGTGTGAGCCCGCCGGACGCGCCGCGGATGGCGGCAGCCGGGCCTTCCCCCATGAAGGTGGGCACGCGGTTATTGATCACGCGGCGAGTGTGAGTTTAGCGGTGTGGTGTCGGTGTTCGTATTCGTTGGGGCTGAGGTAGCCGTTGGCGGAGTGCCGGCGGCGGGTGTTGTAGCGGGTCAGCCAGGCGAAGACAGTCCGACGGCAGGTGCCGGCGTCGCCGAAGTCGTGGGCGCCCTGGAGGGTCTCGCGTTTCAGAGAAGCGTGGAAACTTTCGCAGGCCGCGTTGTCGGCGCTGGTGCCGATCGCGCCCATCGACCGGGTGACCCCGAGCTGGTCGCAGAGGTCGGTGTAGGCCCGGGAGCCGTATTGGGCCCCGTGGTCGCAGTGGAACACCGCGCCGTCCAGACTCCCGCGAGTCGCGGCGGCCATCCGCAACGCGTCGGAGACCAGACTGGTGCGCATGTGGTCGGCGATGGACCAGCCCATGACCTTGCGGCTGAAGCAGTCCAGCACCGTCGCGAGATAGAGGAACTCCCCGCCCGCGAGCGGGAGATACGTGATGTCGCCCATGAGTTTGAGCCCCGGCTCGGTGGCGGTGAAGTCCCGCTGGAACAGGTCCGGGACCGGTGAGGCGGCCGGGTCCGGGACGGTGGTGCGCACGCGTCTGCGCAGGCGGATGCCGGTGATGGAGAACGTCCGCATGATCCGGGCGACCCGCTTCTCGTTGACCCGCTGCCCTTTCTCGCGGAGCTCGGCCGCCACTCGCGGGGAGCCGTAAGCGCCGCCGGACTCTGCGGGTGCCGATAAATCATCCGACCAGGTCACGGCCGTGATCGCCGGTCTCCACCTGCGCCTGCTCCTTCCCCTCGATGTTCGCCTGCGCAGGGGATGAAGGCATCATGATCTGTCGTGCTCCTGCGCCTGGCCTACCTCACCGCGACCAACGCCCTGGCGCTCCTGCGCCTGCTGCCGATGAGCGACCACGATAAGGACATCGAGATCCTTGCACTCCGACACCAGCTGCTGGTCCTGCAACGCCAGGTCGACAAACCCTCCTTCACCGACACCGACCGCGCACTCCTCGCCGGCCTGCTCCACCACCTCCCGATGGACAAACTGCGCCACCTCCTCCTCCTGGTAAGCCCCGACACGATCCTGCGCTGGCACCGCGACCTACTCAGAGGGCGGTAAGTGACGTACTGCCCGTTTCGCGCTTGCAGGTGGGGCTGTCGGGCTGGTGGTGGCCTCTTCGGGTGGCTATCGCCGTGGCTGGGTGAACAACCCCTGCTCGGACTCGATCAGGATCCCGCGTTCGACCAGCCGCTTCAGCTTCAACCGGACGTTGTTGACGTTGCTGGGCGCGATCTCCAGAGCCATCGCCTCGCAGACCGCCCGCGCCCGCAGCGGGGCGTCGGCCGCGGCGAACACCCGCCATGATCTGCCGGTAGGCCGGATGGTCCGGCAGCTTCGTGGCCGGTGGCGTCGGCGGGGACGGATCGGGCAGGGCCAGCAGCGTCTTGCGGGTGATGCGGACTTCTTCGGCGAGGCGGTCGAACTCCGCCAGTTGCGCGTTGAGTTCGGCGATGCGTCCCCGCGTGGTCTCGGCCTGCGTGGCGATCTCGCGCTCTTGCTCCTCCAGGCGCGCCAGCACCGCTCCCAAGGTCAGCTCGCTGCCGCTCACGCGCTGCGCCAGGTGGGGGTGGAGGTCGCGGTCAGTATCCGGGCCATCCGGTCGCTTATGGCCCAGTACACCCTCGACTCGGCAGAGGCGGGCCGGTGTTCGTAGTCCCGTACCAGCCTGCGGTGCAGCGTCATGATCCCGTTCACCTGCTCCACCACCCACCTCTTGGGCTGCGGGACGAACCCGCTGCCCTCCGGGTTACGCTCGACGACTTCGACGTCGATGCCCACCTTCCGCCCGTGGTCGATGACAGCGTTCTTGAACCCCTGGTCCACCAGGGCCTTCTGCACCGTGTCGGTGTCGGCGGCGACCTTGTCCAGCAAGGCGATGCCGGCGGCGTTGTCGTGCGCGGACGCGGCCAGCACCACCACCGCGATCACCAGACCGAGAACATCAACTGCCAGGCCGCGCTTGCGGCCCGGGACTTTTTTTGCCGCGTCCCTTCCGGTGGTGTCGGCGGGCACTCCGACGGCCGCGTGCAGGCTCTGGGTGTCGAGCACCACCAGGCTGGGGTCGGCCTTGCGCCCCCGGCTCTCGCGCACCTGCCAGCGCAGCAGGTCGTGGATGGTCTGGTCGGTGCCGTCATCGCGCCACGTGTAGAAGTAGTACTTCACCGCGCCGACCGGGGGCAGGTCGTGGGGGAGGTAGTCCCACTGGCAGCCGGTACGGGACTGGTAGAGTAGGGCGTTGACGATCTCCCGCATCGCGTAGGCGCCCTGGTGGCCGCTGACGGAGGGATGCCGAGCCTTCCAGGAGGCGATGACGGGCTCGATCAGGGCCCACCGCTCGTCGGACAAGTCGCTCTTGTAGGGCTGGCGGTCGCTCACGAAGAACACTCCAGCACGACAGAACTCCCCGATCAGCGCCGATGCCCCTGCGCCACACGTTCCAGCGACAACAAACGCGGCATCACGTCACATACCGCCCTCTCAAACGGCGCCACGCCGCAACCTGCACACCCAAGAGGCGCGGACGGCCACCTACCATCCGCTCCATCCGCGCGCTCGTCCTGCGCCTCGCCCGTGAGAACAGTTCCTGGGGATACCGGCGCATCCACGGCGAACTCGCCGCCCTGGGCATCAAGGTCGCTGCCTCCACCGTCTGGGAGATCCTCAAAGAGCACGGCATCCCACCCGCGCCAGATCGCCAGAACACCACGTGGGCAGACTTCCTGCGCGACCAGGCCAGCGCCCTGCTCGCCTGCGACTTCTTCGAAACCCGCACCCTCACCGGTGCACACCTGTACGTCTTCGCCGTCATCGAGCACTCCACCCGACGCGTTCGGATCCTCGGCGCCACCGCACACCCCACCGCGCAGTGGGTGGTACAGCTCGGACGCAACCTCCTCATGGACCTCGAAGACGCGGGTAGCAAAGCCAGGTTCCTCATCCGCGACCGCGACTCCAAGTTCACGACCGCCTTCGACGTCCTACTCGCCGACGCCGGACTCGAGACCGTCAGGAGCGGTGTACGGATGCCGCGCATGAACTCCATCATGGAGCGCTGGATACAAACCTGCCGGCGCGAACTCCTCGACAGAACCCTGATCTGGAATCAGAGACACCTCCTGCATGCGCTCCGCGAGTTCGAGTCCTTCTACAACCAGCACCGACCGCACCGCACCCTGAAGCAAGCCGCTCCACTCCGCCCACTACCCGAACCGACCAGCCTGCCAGACAACACCAGGCGCCTGGAGGTCCACCGACGCGACCGACTCGGCGGAACACTCCACGAATACCAACATGCTGCGTGACCAGGCCGGATGATTATTCGGCACCCGCACTGCTGGATCAATTGCAGATGTACCAGGAGCCCCAACCGCCGTTGTACGTGCGGCACCAGTAGTTGTTGTCGCTGCCGCGCACCTGCATCGTTGCCAGCGGGAGGGCGATGTTGGCCCCCCATACTCCGTTGAGGATGTCGTGGGCGCCCATGCTGGTCCACGAGGACCAGGTGCCGGTGCTGGTGTTCCACCAGGTGTCCCACACCTTCGCGTCCGTGCCCAGGACGCTGTATTCGACACGTCCGTCGGTCCAGGCGAACCTCTCGACGTTCGAGCCGCACTTGTAGACGCCGGTCGGAGCCCCCACATAGGGAGGCGTGAACTGACAGGCCGAGGCTGCAACGGCCGAGCTGGTCGTGGCTCCACTGGCGGTCACCGCCACGGCGGTGGCAACGGGGAGCGCCGCGGTGGCGACGGGGACGGACTGCTGCTGCAGTCCCGGAACGAACGTGTGTGCACTGTACGTCGGTGAGGCACCGGACGCGGTGACCTCGTGCGTGCCTAAGTTGTGCGGGGTGTCAGCGCCTGCCGGCGCTGCCGACGCCCCGACGGCGAGCGCGGCCGCGGCGGTCAGCCCCATGAGGGCGTGTCGGATCTTCATCGGGTTTCCTCCCCCTCGCGCCCGGCTCCGAAAACCAGGCGCCATCGGCTGGTATGGCCATTGTGATGGACTCGTCGACGCTTATCGGAGGGATTCGTGGCGGAATGGCTTATACCGGGCCACTCATATCCCGGGGTGGCGAGTTTCAAAGGTGGGCGCCCAGGGCTGATGCGTTCTCAGCAGGTGGTCTTGAGGAGTGTGGTGGCATGGTCGGGGCGTGACCGGTAGTGGTCGGTTGCGGCGGCGATGTTGGTCCAGCCGGCTTGGCGCATGAGGGCGATGGCGAGGTTGCGCAGGGTTGCCATGGCGCGGGGTGCGCTGCCGGTGCGGATCTTGGAGGCGTCCTCGGCGAACGTCACGTCTCTCACGTGGTGCAGGGCTTCCACAGACCAGTGGCCCTGGACGAGTTCGGCCAGGCGGGTGGGGTCGGCCTGGCCGGGGGTGAGGCTGGTGACGGCGTAGACGGTCTTCGTCTGGACCTTGCCGGTCTTGGCGTTGACGCGGCGTCGCTTGATCTCGATGGCCTGGACGGCGTGCGGGAACAGCAGCCCGGCTTCGACGGTGCACACCTTCAGCCGCCGGACCTCGCGCCGTCCATGCGCGGCGGTGCGGGTGCGGTTCAGCAGCGGCATCTGCCGCCAGGGCAGGCGCCGCAGTTGCCGGCGCAGCTTCTTCTGGTTGCCCTTGACGACCAGGACGTAGTGCCCGCCGGCGGCGACGATCTTCTTCGCGGTCTTTCGCTGGGTGTGCATGGCGTCGGCGGTGACAACCACACCGTGCAGGTCGAAGCGGGCCAGGAGTGGGGCCATGGCCGGGATCTCGTTGCTCTTGGCCGCCACTTGGCGCTGGGCGATGACGGTCTGACTGCCGTGCAGGGCGGCGGCCAGCAGGTGTATCGCAGTCTTGCTGTCGGTGCGCGAGCCGCGCACCGTCTTGCCGTCCACCGCCAGTCCGACCAGGGCTTTGCCCTCCTCGACGGGATCGGCGGCGTGGCCGGAGAGCCAGGTTCCGACGGCGTCGTCCAGGGCGTCGCCGTCGATACGGGCGAGCAGTCGGCCGAGCGTGGAAGCGTTGGGCGTGGCGCGGGCGAGGCCGAGTCCGGCGCGGACCTGCGGGTCGGCGTCGGCAGCGTAGCGGGCGATCTGCGCGAGGGAGCGGGCTCCGCCGAGCACCGCCGTCAGGCACAGGGCCAGCAGCACGCCGATGCGGTAGCGGCGCCCGCGCACCCGGCGGGGATCGGGCACGGCGGCCAGCACCGCAGACAGCGAGGCCAGCTCGTGCGGTTCGATGGACGGGCAGGGCTCATTGCCGCCCTCGCAGTGGCGCGCGAGGACGTTGATCAAGGAGGATGACACGCGGACGCGACTCCAGGACGATCTTCGGTCTCAGAAGCCTTGATCATCTGGCGTCGCGTCTCTTGCTTCCACTCCAGCAAACCGCCTATAAGGCCCAGAGCCGACGAACCGCCCTATCCCACCAGCTGAGAACGCATCAGCCCTGGTCGAGCAGGCCATGGCAACCCTCAAGAACTGGCGGCTCCTGCGCAAGCTCCGATGCTCCACTACCCGGATCACCGCCCTCGTTCAAGCCGTGCTCACCCTGCATCTGGCCAGCTCAGACCGATGATGGAAAGGGCTCCGTGCCTGCCACGCTCTCCGGGCCGATCACCTGGCAGACGGTCATGAACCGGACGCCCACCAACTACGCCGAATCCCTGGGGTCGGAGGCGAGCTTCGTTGCGTTCGTGACGGGCCAATCCCACCTCCTGCCCACCGTGACCTGCAGACTCAACACTCGCGGGGACTTTGGCACGCCCCTGCCCTTGATCGTGTTCAACGGAAGGCCAGCGCAACATGAAAACGTTCAAGCGAGCCCGTCTTCTGCAACCGCAGCGGACTGCCGAGATGCGCGCTGACCTGTGTGGATGGCAATTTAGGCACCCACAACGCTCCGCCGAGTGGGAAACATCCTGCGTGCATACGGAAATTCCCACTCGGCGGGCCGCAGTTCGGAGTCGGGTATTCTGCCGTGGCCGGGAGCCCGACGGCCAAGTCATAGGCCCCCGGCCTGGGTTACTTACCTCACGCCGAGTTCGATGGCTTCCATCGGGATGCTTTGGCCTACGGTTCCGACTAGGACGTCATTTCCCCAGACCCAGCCGGTCCAGCCGATGTCATGAAGGTGACCGTTAGCTCCGATTGTTCCACCAGTCGGCCGCCAGACTTCCACTGCCTGGATCGCGAGACTCTGGCCGGTGGTACCGATGGTGATGTCGCTGTCGCCAGAGGTGCACTGCGGCGTCTGCCACCCCAGTTTCTGGATGTGCGCCTGCGCACAGACCGTTCCCACGCCGGCCACGCCGATCCGCAGGGCTTCCAGGCGCAGTGACTGTCCCGTGGTTCCCGCAACTTCGCCGTTGCACACCACGCTCTGCCACCCCACCTTCTGGACGTGTGCCTGGTAGCAGATAGCGCCACCTGACAGGGCCTCGGCGCTGTTGGCGAGGCTCGTGGCGGTGTTGTTCACCGGCGCGGCGGAGGCCGAGGCGGCGCCGGTTGCCATGCCGCCCACTGTAAATGCAGCAACAGCTATGGCTGTCGACAGATGTTTGAACATCAAAGTTCCCCCTGATCGTGCTGATTGTTGGTTGAAATCCGACTGCAACTCTGTTCCGTTCCGTCCCCCTTCCCCAGGTCCCAGGAGCAGCCACCCCTGAGCGCCGTCACCACCACCGATGCCGGCAGGTGACTCGGCTGTAGTGAGGATGCGCCCGACAACCACGCCCCGTCATTGACGGAGCGTCTCGGCTTTGCGTCTCAGCACCAATCGGCACCTGGCCGAATGGTCAGTGAGCGCTGTGGCGGTACTGGGTCCTCCCCCTGAGTGGTGGACACGCTGATACTGGATCTGCTTGATCCGGAGGAAGCGAGAAGACCGCCGATGGCGATGAAGGACTACTCGGACGAGTTCAGGGCCGATGCCGTGGCCCTGTACGAGTCCACACCCGGGGCGATCTACAAGAGCATCGCCGCTGACCTGGGGATCAACAGGGCGACCCTGCGGGAGTGGGTGCTGCGGGACCGCGAACGCCGTGGCATCACCGCCGCGGCTGCGAAGCCGGGCGCCCAGCCCCGGGAGGCCGTGCCGTCCGCTGATCCGCACGAGCGGGTCCGACAGCTGGAGGCCCGGGTGGCCGAGTTGGAGGCAAGTGAGCGCAAGCTCGCCACCGAGCGGGACATCCTCCGCAAGGCGGCCAAGTATTTCGCCGGAGAGACGAACTGGTGAGGAGCCGCTTCCAGTTCGTTGACGACCATCGCAACACCTACGAGGTGAAGCGGCTCTGCCAGGTCCTGGACGTGAACCGGTCCAGCTACTACAAGTGGCTCGCCGGCGCCGAGGCCCGGGCCACCCGGCAGCGGGAGGACCGGGTCCTGGCCGAGGAGATCCGTCAGATCCACGGCGAGTCCGGCGGCGCCTACGGCTCCCCGCGAATCACGGCCGAGCTCCGCGAGAAAGGGCGGCGGGTCAACGAAAAGAGGATCGCCCGGGTCATGCGAACGTTCTCCATCACCGGCATCCGCCTGCGCAGACGCGTGCGCACCACCGTCCCGGACCCGGCAGCCTCACCGGTCCCAGACCTGTTCCAGCGGGACTTCACCGCCACCGAGCCGGGTCGCAAATACATGGGCGACATCACGTATCTCCCGCTCGCAGGCGGGGAGTTCCTCTATCTCGCGACCGTGCTGGACTGCTTCAGCCGCAAGGTCGTCGGCTGGTCCATCGCCGACCACATGCGCACCGGCCTGGTCACCGACGCACTGCGGATGGCAGCCTCGACCCGCGGCCGCCTGGACGGCGCAGTGTTCCACTGCGACCACGGAGCGCAATACGGATCCCGGGCCTACGCCGGCCTCTGCGACCAACTCGGGGTCACCCGCTCGATGGGCGCGATCGGCACCAGCGCCGACAACGCGGCCTGCGAAAGCTTCCACGCCTCCCTCAAACGCGAGACCCTCCAGGGCGCCACCGACTACGGCGACTCCGACACCTGCCGCAGAACCGTCTTCGCCTGGCTGACCCGCTACAACACCCGCCGCCGGCACTCCGCCAACGGCCACCTCAGCCCCAACGAATACGAACACCGACACCACACCGCTAAACTCACACTCGCCGCGTGATCAATAACCGCGTGCCCACCTTCACGGGGGAAGGCCCCCTGCCAGGTGCGGCGGCCTCCGCACTGCCGACCAGCGCCGGTGCCATCCCGACGACCACACCCGTCACGACAAGCGCCGCCAGTAACCTTCCGCCGCGTCTGTGCTTTCCCCCAACAACCACGCGTTCTCCCCCTCGCGTCCACGAAAAATACCGCCAAAGCCATCAGTGCCTGCCGCCTCTGCGCCCCATGGCCCCGTTCCGCCCCCCATACGGACACCGCCGGCCTTTGGCAGCGCCGTACGCGTCGGGCTACCCCGTTCATCTGGCGGGTTCCGCCCGCCCCTCCCCCGGCCCCAGGAGCAGCCGCCCCTGAGCGCCGTCACCCCACCGATGCAGGCGGTTGCCTCGGCTGTAGTGAGGATGCGCCCGACGACCACGCCCCGTCATTGACGAAGCGTCTCGGCTTTGCGTCTCAGCGCCATCGGCACCCCGGCCGAAGGGTCAGTGAGCGCTGTGGCGGTAGTCGCGCGGTGTAGTGCCGTAGGCGGCACGGAAGCTGCGGGTGAAGGTCGTGTGGTCCTTGAAGCCGTAGCGGGCCGCGATGGTGTGGATGGTGACGTCCGCCGTGGAAGTGCCGGCCAGTTCGCGGCGGGCGGCCTCCAGGCGCTCTGTGCGGATATAGGCGGCGACCGTCACGCCTTCGGCTTGGAACAGGCGGTGAAGGTGGCTGAGGGATATGAAATGCGCAGCGGCGACACTGCTCGGCGTCAGGTCCGCGTCCCACAGATTGCGCCGGATGAAGGCCTTCACCTCCAGCGCGAGATTGCGCGTGCGGGTCTCCGGAGGAAGAAGCTTCTCAGCATCCAGCGCCCGCGCGAACAGCGCAGTGACCAGGTCGGTGAGCACCTGCCCCAGCCGGAACGCCTCGGCCGGCGCATAACTGCTGGTGTCGCGGGCCGCCTGGGTGAGGAATTGCGCCAACAGGGCACCGACGCCGTCACGGCCGGACAGTGCCTGCCCGACGACCTGTTGCATCCGGCTCCACGGCAGGCCCAGCGACGTCCTAGGCACCTCGACGCCGATCATCTCGTGCTGCCCGGGGAGGCAGTGGATGACGTAGGGCACCGACGTGTGGTTGGTGTGGAAATCGGATGGGCCGAGGGCCGTCTCAGCCCGGTCCCACTGAGCCACGCCCTCCCCGCGCAGCACGAGCGTGAGGTGGCAGCTCTCCGGATCGGACTGCCTCACGAGCCTTGGGGGCCGGTGCCAGGTCACGTGCGGATAGGTGGCGGGCCACAACATGGCCTCACCAAGATTGAACTGGCGCAGCGTCGCACGGAAATCGTCGGCGAATTCGCTGGTCAGATTCACTGGTGCGTGCGTCTGACCCATGAGCTGCTGCCAGACATCGAACCGGTCGGCCACCGGTAAGTCCACAGTGCGGAAAACCTTCACGTCCACCACTAAGATCAACCCCCACAACCCCGTGTGTAACACTCCCCCGGCCCACTCGCGTCGCGCCAGTGGACCCCACTACAAGACCTGTACACGGCGATGACTACTTCACAAGAGGAGGCTTTCGGCCGCCTGCAGAATCTCCTACGGGCAGGCACTGGCGCGAGATGCACTAAATGCAGCCACAACCTAAACCACCTCTCTCAACCGCGGGCACAGCGCACCGACCGCCCCAAGTGAAGCTTCGACGTGACCATGAAATGTACGCATCATTTTTGGGGAGCGACATCCCTTTGAGGTGGATCTGAGGTCTCAGCAGACCGTTTCAGGCCATCTACGTTGACCTGAAACGGAATGGATCCCCCCGGAACATTGAGTGTGGCCAGGTACGTGTTTTCGGACGTGCACCCTGACCAGGGGGCGAGAGCGGATCAACGCCGGTCTCGCACGGGGTGCGATCACTCGCGCCTGTGACGGGCGACGCCTCCGATCAACCGTCCGGCGTATGGCGGTCGTAGCGGGTTGGACCTGATCCGAGGGTTGCTCCCGGCGTCCGGGATGGTTGCCGCCACACGGTCCTCCCATGTCTGGAAAGATTCCGTCATGCTGGCTGCCCCATCACTCGCGGACGGTCTGGCGCTCTCCTGGTGAACAGGCATCCGTACGGGACAACGAGAGTCGCCCGCAAAGCCGGTGCCCCGATCTTGGGATGCCGCCCAGCGATGTCCTGCTCCACCTCGGCGGCACGCACTGCGAGACTCGGATGAACCCCCACTGCTCGGCGATGCTCGTGTCGGTGAGCGCGCGGCGGCTGAACCAGTGCTTCCTCCTCGTGACGTCTCACATCGACCGGGCATTTCACCTCTGGAAAAGCTCAAATCGCTGGACGCAGTACGGCGGCCCGTGGCATAGGGCGTTCTCAATGCGCGTGGATTCCATTTGCGCCATTCTTCCGCACATTTCAACTTACCTGCGAGCAGCGAGACTTCACAGGTGGGATCCTGCGGTGTGTGCGCTGCTCCTGGAGCAGTCGCGGTTCACTCCCATTGATCGCAAGGGATTTCCTACACGGATTGAGGGTGCAACCAGAAATGCTGGACGTGAAAGAGTTCAACAGCGTACATCTGCCCGTTGGTGACAGGTTTGATGCATTTCAGCAACTCCTGCGCCAGGCGCATGCACCGATCTACCTGACGAGCGACTTTGCGGCGGACTTCAAAGGCACGCTGCGGCAGTTCTACCTGGGCGATGTCGAGTTGTGGCAGGCAACATTCCCGCAGTTGACATTTCGTCGCACGCCTGGACTCGTGCGGCAGTCCGACCCGGAGCGTTGCAACCTCGCGCTCATTGTGCAGGGTGGAGGCCATGTCCGACGGGGTCGGACGGAGACGGTCCTCAAGCAGTATGACATTCACACGAATCATACGTCGGCGCCCTTTGATATCACCACTCGCCGTGGACCGGTCGGCATAATTGGCGTCGAGGTGCCCAGAGCGTCCCTGGGCCTTCGATGGGAACGATTGCAGCAGGTCGTCGGGCAGGGTATGTCCGGCCGAGAGGGCGTCGGCGCACTGTTGGCGCAATTCCTCACTCAGGTGGTCGGGGACACCGAACATTACGCGCCGGTCGAGGCACCGCGACTGGGCCAAGTCCTCACCGATCTGGTCACCACGCTGTTCGCACGGGCGCTGGACACTGAAGAGCACCTTCCTCCGGAGACCCGCACACGCAACCTTGCCTTGGAGGTGAAGGCCTTCGTCAGGCGCAACCTGACGAACGCCGACCTCTCCCCGAGCAGTATTGCGGCTGCGCACCAGATCTCCCGCAGCCACCTGCACCGCCTCTTCCAAGCCGAAGGTGTGACGGTGGCCGCATACATTCGCACCCAGCGCCTGGAGGCGGCCCGCCGCGACCTGGCCGACCCCACCAGGGCAGCCGTTCCCCTCCACGCGATCGCCGCTCGCTACGGCTACAAAGACCACACCACCTTCACCCGCAACTTTCGCGCCGCCTTCGGTATCACCCCACGCGAATACCGCCAAGAGGCCGCACCACGGGGCCATGACCCCGAACCCTAGGCGCGGGCTATACGTCTGTTGTCAGCGTATTTGGTGCTTTTGTGGTGGCTGTCTCGTAGGCGATCGGGCTGCGGTGTCCGAGGCGGGGCGCAAATGCTACCCGGGTTGAGATTTTGGAATGGAATCACCACTTCCACATCCGTGGCGCGCAGGCCGCCGACCATCGGCCGGACCTGCGTTGCGAGCCCGCAACTGCCCGCTCCCCGGAAAGGGGGTTCGCCGCGCTCGCGCAGCAGCTCAGGGGTGGCGGTACTCCTGCACGCGTAAGGCTTCTGGCATATTCCTATGGAATTACAGGCCGGTCGGGGGCGACTACTCGCAAGAGGAAAGGGTTGAGCAGACGCGTCGGCGCGCTGTTGGCGCCGACCTCCGCCGCCTTCGTCACGCGGCCGGAGTTCGGCGCCAACGGGCTCCCGACATGCGCCTGTGCCCGCAGCCGACGACTGTCGGGCTCCCCTGCGACGGTCGTGGCTCGCGGCGGGCCGGCTTCCCGGTTTACGGCGCGGTGTCGGTGAGCTCGTGCGGGGCGGTGCTGAGGACGGCCTTCACCCGTGCGATGGTCACTCCGGTGGCCTGTGCGATGTCTCGTGGGGAGGCCTGCCGAAGGTCCGGGCCTACCGCGGTATTCAGGCAGTACTGGGCATCGCCATCCAGGCCCTGTCCAACTGGCTGTCCCCGCTCGGTGAAGCGGATCAGTGGGCAGAGTGAAGCAGTTGGCGTACCTCGTGCTCCTCAGGGGATCCGAGTGCAGCAAAGACGTTCAAGGCTTCCTGCCAGCAGGTTCGGGCGCGCAGCGGTTGGTTCGTGCCCGCAAGCGCCTTTCCGAGTGCGGTGAGGGCATTGGCGATCCGCCATCCACCTCCCAAGTCTCGGAGGATGACGAGCGCCTGCTCGATGTACGAGGCCGCCAGCTGTATCCGTCCGGCCTTCATATGCACCTCACCGAACCGGTAGAGCGCCATGCCTTCCCAGAACTGCTGCCGGGTTTCGCGGAATATCTCCAGCGCCTGGGCCAGGCAGGTCAGTGCCTGGTCCAGGTGGCCTGCGGAGGTCAGTGCGATGCTCAGTGCGTACAAGACGTTGCCGAGCCGGAGACTGGTGCCCAGCTCCCGGTGAATGGCCAGGGCCTGCCGACACGTAGCGACCGCTGTGTCCGGGTCGCCCAGGTTCAGCTGTGCTCGTGACAGATTGCAGAGTGCCGCTGACTCGCCGTGCCGGATGCCGTAGGTGCGGAACGCCTTCAGAGCGGTGGCCATGAACTCGGCGCCGTCCTGGTAGCGACGGTCCTTGTACGCCACCAGGCCTCGCACGTTGGTCGCGTGGCCGACGGCCAGAGGGTCCTTCGCGGCGAGTGCGGCAGTATGGGAGTGCTGGGCTTCTTCGTCGGATTCCGGAAACCGACTCTGCATATAAAGCAGTTCCGCGCACAGCAGCCTGGCGCGGGCTTCTGCCAGAGTGTCGCTGCGCTTCTGCGCAGCGCAGACCAGAGCGCGTACCGCCTGCTCGTAGTGCCCTGCGAAGGCCCCGAGTTCAAGGTGCTCATGGATGACGAAGAGCAGGTCGACCGCTTGGCGTACCGTGTCACGGTCGCTGTTGCCGGCGGCCTGGTGCGCGGCGCTGATCAGTCCCCGGGCCTCCGACAGCAACCATTCCAGGGCTTCTTCGCCAGTGGTGAAGGACAGCCCTGGACGGCTGGTGGGCGCCACGAAGGCCAGGACGCCGTCACCGGGGATTTCTAGTTCGAAGGCGTGGGCGGCCGAGGCCAGATAGAAGTCGAGCAGTCGGGATAGGGCCTGGCAGCGCGCCTCCGGGGTTTCGTCGTCTTCGGCGCGTTCGCGGGCGTACAGGCGCAGCAGGTCGTGGAAACGGTAGCGGGCAGGGGCGGCGGATTCGATGAGGCTGATGTCGACCAGGGATTCGAGGAGTTCTTCGGCGGCGCCGGGGCCCAGGTCCAGAACGGCCGCGGCGGCATCAAGGGAGCTGTCGGGGACGTCGGGCAGCGACAGCAGGCGGAAGGCGCGGGCCTGGGTGGGAGACACGTGGCCATAGCCGAGAGCGAAGGTCGCCTCCACCGCCAGATCGCCAGCGCGTAGCTCGTCCAGACGGCCGCGGTGGTCGGCGAGCTTGTCGGCCAGGACGGAGACGGTCCAGGCGCGGCGTGCGGCCAGGCGGGCGGCGGCGATCCGGATCGCCAGCGGCAGGAAACCGCAGGCGCCGACCACGTCCAGGGCGGCGCGGCGATCGGACCGTACCCGCTGCTCACCGACGATCTTAGTGAAGAGGAGCAGTGCCTCCTCCGGAGACATGACCTCCAGGTCGACCATGCGGGCGCCAGCCAGTCCCGTCATCCGCGCTCGGCTGGTCACGAGCGCCGCGCACCCGGGTGCTCCGGGCAGGAGCTGGCGGATCTGGGCGGCGTCGTAGGCGTTGTCCAGTAAGGCGAGGACGCGGCGGCCGTTCAGGGTGGAGCGGTACAGCGCGGCGCGTTCGGCGAGCGACTCGGGAATGGCCGCACTCGGTATGCCCAGCGCCCGCAGGAACGACGCGAGTACGGCCTCGGGATCGGCTGGCCGAGGGTCGGTGCCCTGCAGATCGACGTACAGCTGCCCGTCGGGGAAGTCCTGCCGCACCGCGTGCGCGACATACACCGCGAGCGTCGTCTTGCCCACGCCGCCGATCCCCACCACCGCTGACAACACAACGGCATTGCCGTCCAGGGAAGCTTCGGCCAGCTGCTCGCCCAGCACCCGCCCCGCCTCTGCCCTGCCGGTGAAATCCGCGACGCTCGCCGGAAGCTGCGCCGGGATCACCGTCCGTAGCGCTGCCGGCCCGGTTGCACTCGGCGCAGCGAGTGCCGGGTCGGCCTTCAGGATGCTCTGGTGGAGGGCGCTGAGCTGTGCGGACGGGGTGATTCCGAGCTCGTCGGCGAGCCGGCGGCGGGTGCCGGCGTACGCGTCCAGAGCCTCGGCCTGCCGCCCGCTGCGGTACAGGGCGAGCATGATCTGGCCGGCCACGCGTTCGTCCCACGGGTACTGCGTTGCGCGAGCCGACAGGCTCGGGAGCAGTTCCGCGTGTCGGCCACAGCGCAACGCGCGGTCGGCGTGGTCGAGTTCAGCCGCCAGTCGTTCGTTGTCCAGGGTGACGCGTAGACCCGTCACCCACGGCGTGTCCAGACCGGACAGCGGCTCGCTCCGCCACAACGCCAAAGCCCGTTCGAACAGTTCGAAGGCCTGCTGATCGTTGCGCACGGCCCGAGCCTGGGTCACCAGGCGGCGGAATTGATGCAGGTCCACCGCCTGATCATCAACGGCAAGCACATAGCCGCCCGAGCGGCGATCCAGGAGGACATCGTCACCGGCAGCGCGCAGCGCTGCGCGAAGCCTGGACAGGTAGTTGTACACCGTCTCCCGCCCGCGTTTAGGACAGTGCTCGCCCCACACCCGGTCGAGCAATTGGTCCGTGGACACGAGGCGGTTGGCCTCCACCAGCAGGACTCCCAGCACCGCGCGCTGTCTCGGATGCCCCAGATCGACCGGCACGCCGCCGACCTGAGCCTCGACACCGCTGAGTAATCGGAACCTGACCGCCATCACAACCCCCACCACAGTCGCTTGCACCCGGTATACCGCTTTGGCCTGCGAACGTTAGGTTCTTCACACGGTTTCCGCACGATCGGCCCCCCACTGTGTTCCGCAGGGTCCGCGCGCGTTCCGCTCGACCACGTGGACCCCCGCACCCCCACGGCAACCCGGCCGGCAGGGGGCGAACAACTCCCAAGGAGACCGCAAAATGACAATCCGTAACCGTTTCGCCGTGGCAGCGACCGCCGCCGCGCTCGCCGGCGGCCTGGCCGTGGCCACGCCCGTGGCCCACGCCGACAACGTCGCCGCCGTTCGACACACCGCCGCCGTCGCTACGGTGGTTCCGTCCACGGCCCACGCGAAGACGCACACCATCTGGCACGCAAAGTTCAAGCCTCGTCACGCCACCTGGACCTCCGGAGCCTTCGGCGTCCGCAGGTACAACGTGACCGTCAAGTACCGGTGCTGGAACGGCGGCGATGGCACCAAGGCCAAGGCGAAGATCGTCGAGTCCGACTACCCCTACCGCACCCTTGGCACCCACTCGTACTCCACCTGCAGTGGCCACACGTGGCACTTCAAGAGCACCAAGGTCAAGCCGAATACGCCCTACAAGATCGTCATCACGCAGAACCACGGCCGTACCCACACTGAAGAGGTGTGGGTCCGACAGTCCTACTGAACGCCAGGAAGCTGGCGTGAAAGAGCTGGCCGGGCGCCGCGGTGCCCCGGCCAGCTCGTCAGATCCACCGGGTTATAACAGCCAACCGCTCAAGCGAGTTCTTAGAGGGCGTTTGATGTGACCGAGTTGCCACTTATATTCTAGTAGGTTCCTCGCCAGGTTGGCGTAGTCTCGTCCGTTATGCGCTTGGCGAGGTTGTCGATCGAAGCGAGGTGGATCATGGCTTCGGAGCTGGCGGCGAGGGTCTC
Organism: Streptomyces sp. NBC_00433; assembly: GCA_036015235.1. Classification (NCBI taxonomy): domain Bacteria; kingdom Bacillati; phylum Actinomycetota; class Actinomycetes; order Kitasatosporales; family Streptomycetaceae; genus Streptomyces; species Streptomyces sp. NBC_00433. Next base: position 2,258,728 of record CP107926.1, read on the forward strand.
GTAGTCACGGGCAAGACGTCTGTGCGTCATGATCCAGCCGATACTCCGCTCCACCACCCACCGCCTTTTCAGGACGTGAAATCCGCGCGTTCCTGGGTTTTTGTCGATGACTTCGACATCGACCCCGAGTTTCGCGCCGTGTTCGACGACGGCCTTCTTGAATCCGGTGTCGACCCAGCTCTTAGTGATGGTTGGGTACGTGTTTTTCGCCTTGTCGAGGAGGCGTATTCCCAGGGCGTTTTCGGAGAGGCTGGCGGCGGTGACGGTCACGGCGAGGATCAGGCCGATCGTGTCGGTGAGGACGCCTCGCTTCCGGCCCACGATCTTCTTGGCGGCATCCGTTCCTTGGCTGGTCACGGGTACGTTGGTGGAGGTTTTGATGCTCTGGGTGTCGATGATGGAGGATGTCGGCTCGGGCTTCCGGCCTTCCTTCACGCGGGCCAGGGCGGTGAGGTCGTAATTGAGTTGGGCGAAGATCCCCTCGTCGCGCCAGGCGGCGTAGTAGAAGTAGACGGTGCCGTGGCCGGGGAAGTCATGGGGCCTGTACCGTCAGCGGTGTAAACCGGGTCTGTCCAGCGACTGGTGTAACTGGGTTTGTGTGGGTTAGCGGCGGCCGATGGAGAGTCGGCCGTCGAAGGCGATGTCGAAGGCTTGGAGTGCGGGCTTCCATCGCATGGTCCAGCGTTTGCGTCCCTGGCCGGTGGGGTCCAGGCTCATGACGGCCATGTAGACGCACTTCAGGGCGGCTTGCTCGTTGGGGAAGTGCCCGCGGGCGCGGACGGCCTTGTGTATGCGGGCGTTGACCGACTCGATGGCGTTGGTGGTGCAGACGACCCGGCGGATCTCCGCGTCGAACTGGAGGAAGGGCACGAACTCGGCCCAGGCGTTCGACCAGAGCCGCACGATCGCGGGGTATTTGGTGCCCCATTCCTCCTGGAATTCCAGGAACCTCTCCTCGGCCGCGTCCGAGGTCGGGGCGGTGTAGATCGGCTTGAGCGCGCGGGAGATATTGTCCCAGTCCTGGCGGGCCGCGTAGCGGAACGAGGCCCGCATGAGGTGCACGACACAGGTTTGCGTGATCGCCTGCGGCCAGACCGTCCCGATCGCGTCGGGCAGGCCTTTCAGCCCATCGCAGACGACCATGCACACGTCCTCGACACCGCGGTTGCGGATCTCGGTCAGTACCTGGAGCCAGTACTTGGCTCCTCGCCGCCGTCGCCGGCCCACAGGCCGAGGATGTCGCGGGTGCCGTCGACGGTGACTGCGAGGGCGACGTAGATCGGCCGGTTGGCGACCTGCCCGTCACGCACCTTGGTTCTGTCGACGATCTTGTGATGTGGCTGGGTGCGTTCATCGGGTGAGGAGGACACGCTTGCGCAGGAGGTCGAGGCCGGCGCGTCCGAACATCTGCCGTTTGAGCATCTTGAGACGGTTGATGTTCCCTTCGACTGCGCCGGAGCTGTAGGGCAGGGTCAGCCCGTTGCGGACGGCGTCGTGGTCACGGCGGAGGTTGCGGGCGAACGACGCGATCGGGGTGAGGCTGTCGGTTTCGACGGTGTGGATCCACTCGTCGAGGTGGTCGCCTTCGCGGTGGGTCAGCATCATCGCGAACGCCCGGACGTGGCAGGTGAGCCTGTCGAGATCCTTGTTGCGGGACCGGAGGACGGCGAGCCTGTCCGCGTTCGCGCCGTCGAGGTGGTCGGGGTGGGTGGTGATCCACGTGGTGACCTCGCGGACCGACGGGGGCTTGGGGCCTGGGGCCGGCATGTGGCCGCGGTGTGAACGGTAGCGCCGCAGGTGCCGCTGGACCGCCAGTTCGCCGCCGGGGTAGCCGAGTTGCTGGATCTCCCGGAAGAGCTGGGCTGCGTTGCGGATGCCCTCGTTCCAGCGCCGGTGGAGGTGGCCGGTGTAGGGATCGACCAGGTGAGCGCGCTGCAGGGTCTTCGCCGTCAGTTCCTCGACGGTGGCGGCGTTGACGAGCTTGCGGACCGTCGCCTGGTGCAGGCCGAGCTTGCGGCCGATCGCTGCCTTGGACAGCCCCTGAGCCCACAACTCGTGGGCTGCCGCGTGCTGGGCTTCGAGCCTGGCCACGATCTTCAGTTCGGGGTGGGGCTTGATGGTGTCCGGCTCAGCTTCGAGTCCGTCGGGTGCGGGTTGCTGGGCCGGTTCGGCCAGGTGCGGCTGGAGCACGCTGACCGTCTTCTCGACCGCCTGGCACAGGTTCTGCCACAGGTGGAAACGGTCGGCGACCTGCACGGCCTGCGGGGCGCCCTGGCGCGATCCTTCGCCGTAGCCGCTGGAGCGGTCCCGGCAGATCACCCGGACTTCGGGGTGCAGCCGCAGCCAGGCGGCCAGGTCCTCACCCTCCCGGCCGTCGAAGAGGTGAAGCGGGCGATGGGTCGCCATGTCGATCAGCACGGTGCCGTAGTGGCGGCCCTTGCGGAACGCGAAATCGTCGACGCCGAGCACCTCCACGGCTCCGACGTCTGGCTCTGGCAGGGCTTTGACCAGCCTCAACAGGGTGTCCCTGCCGGTCGCAATGCCCGAGACCGCCGTCAGCCGGGCTCCAGCACGGCCGGCGAGGGCGAGCCCGATCCGCGCCAGCAGCCCGAGCAGCAACGGGGTGAAGCGACTGTGCGGCCTGGTCAGGCCCTGGACCTGCTCGGCGAACGTGACCGCCGGACAAGCCGGGTTCCGGCATCGAAATCGGCGAACCTGCAGCTCAACGATCACACCGACGCCGCCCACTGCAACGTCTCGAAGGCTACGGACATAGCGGCCGTGGACCCGACCAGACCACTGCCCGCACCGGCACCAGCCGCCCTCCACAGCCACCCGTGCCCTCAACACCACGGCAGCTGAGCCTCGTTCGACCTCGTCGACGACAAGCGCGGATAGATGCGGGAACAACTGCTGCAAGAGATCACGAGAACACGCGGTGCATGATCGCGAACCACGACGGCCTGACGCTTCGCCGTCCGCATCACAAGATCGTCGACAGAACCAAGGTCCGCGACGGGCAGGTCGCCAACCGGCCGATCTACGTCGCCCTCGCGGTCACCGTCGACGGCACCCGCGACATCCTCGGACTGTGGGCCGGCGACGGCGGCGAGGGCGCCAAATACTGGCTCCAAGTACTGACCGAGATCCGCAACCGCGGTGTCGAGGACGTCTGCATGGTCGTCTGCGACGGACTGAAAGGCCTGCCCGACGCCATCGGGACGGTCTGGCCGCAGACGATCACGCAGACCTGCGTCGTTCACCTCATGCGGGCGTCGTTCCGCTACGCGGCCCGCCAGGACTGGGACAAGATCTCCCGCGCGCTCAAGCCGATCTACACCGCACCCACCGTCGACGCGGCCGAAGAGCGGTTCCTGGAATTCCAGGAGGAATGGGGCACCAAATACCCTGCGATCGTGCGGCTCTGGTCGAACGCCTGGGCCGAGTTCGTGCCCTTCCTTCAGTTCGACGCCGAGATCCGCAGGGTCGTCTGCACCACCAACGCCATCGAGTCGGTCAACGCCCGCATACACAAGGCCGTCCGCGCCCGCGGTCACTTCCCCAACGAGCAAGCCGCCCTGAAGTGCGTCTACATGGCCGTCATGAGCCTGGACCCCACCGGCCAGGGACGCAAACGCTGGACCATGCGATGGAAGCCCGCACTCCAAGCCTTCGACATCGCCTTCGACGGCCGACTCTCCATCGGCCGCCGCTAACCCACACAAACCCAGTTACACCAGTCGCTGGACAGACCCGCTACCAGCCGTGCTGGAGCTGGGGCTGCCGAGGTGGCCGCGAATCACGGCCAGGCAGGTCCGGATCGATGGTCAGGGGTGAAGGCCGAGGTCGGCGGTGAGTGAGACGAGCGTTTCGTGGACCGTGGGTGCGGTCCGCATCTCAGCGGCGATCCGGCTGGCCGCCTTCCGGTACGACGGGTCGGCGAGAACGGTCTCGATGGCTGCTCGCAGGCGCGGAACGTCGGCGGGACCGGGCAGGCCCATGGCATCTGCGGGGCCGCCGGTGGGGAAGACAGCCAGTGCGGCGCCAGCTGCGTCGACGAGCCGCGCGTTGGTGGGCTGGTCGGCGAAGAGCGGCATGACGACCAGCGGGGTGCCGACCGCCAGCGCGCCATAGGTGGTGCCGGAGCCTCCGTGGCAGACCACTACCGAAGCGGCGGCCAGCACGTCCGGGGCCGAGACCCACTCCTCAACGTGGACATTGTCCGGCAGCGGTCCGATGGCGGACACGTCGGTGGCCCGGCCGCCGGAGAGCAGTACTCGCACAGGCAGCCCGGCCAGTGCCTCCACAGCCGCCCGGCATGCTGCAACGCCAGCCGGCATGCCTCCCGACACGGTGCCGAAGGTCACGTAAACGAGAGGGTCCGCGCAGGCGCCCCACCAATCGGGCAGCGCTTTCGATGCGGCGACCGGGTGGACGGTCTCCCGGAAACGGCGGGTCACGGAGTACGGGGACGGGTCCAGCAAGGCCGGGAAACGGGTCAGGTAAGGCGTCGCCTTCAGCCGCTCCACCAGGTGCTGGCCGTAGGGCTCCAACGCGGGTGCCGCGAGATCGAGCGAGTACGCCTCGATGTTCGCCGGCGAGGTCGCGACCTGGGCGTGCCGGATGCCGAGCCGTTCGGCGACCACCGTCGAGGCATATTCGCACGCATCGTGCAGCACCAGGTCGGGCCGCCACCGGCGGCATGCATCCTCAACGGCAGGAATCATTGCCGCAGTGCACAGCCGCCCGAACAGTTCCCGGTTGACCAGCACCGCTGCCTCTTCGCGGGATGCATAAGGCAGGCGGTCGCTGATCGCCGCCGTCTGGGCCTCTTCCGGCTCTGCCCCGGTCTGGAAAGGTATGCCCCTCTCCGTGAGCAGGCTCTCCAGCGGCGGCGGCACTACTGCAAGGACTTCGTCCCCACGAGCCATACAGACGTCGACGAAGGGCACCAGCGGGGTGAAGTGGCCCGTTCCCGCAGGCGAGGTGAAGAGTACGCGCATGGCCCGAGCCTAGGGAACCAGAGCATCGAGCGGGTGGCATTTTCGGCTCAACCGTACGCGCTCAGGCCCGTGCTGACGAAGCAGCCATCGACCAGGTCGGGGCGGTACTGGATCTGCTTGAGCTTGCGTTTCACCGCGCGGGTGACCTGGCTGAGGTCGGCTGCGGCAAGGTTGCCGATGTCGCGCTTGACCAGGGACCAGACGCCCTCCTGCGGGTTCAGGTCCGGGGCGTAGGTCGGTAGCTGGAAGACAGTGAGCCAAGCGGTGTTGGCCTCGAAGAACTCCCGCAGCGGCGCGACCAGGTGCATGCGCAGGTTGTCCCACACCAGGACGATGGGTCCGCCGAGCTGGGTATGGGCACGGACGATCAGGTCGCGGTAGTCCTTCCAGCCGAAGCCCTTCGGTTCGTCCTTGCGGCCCCGGTACTCGCGGATCGCGTAGATCAGCCGGGACCGCTCGCCACGCTTGTAGCAGGTCATCCCCGCCATGGAGACCCGGCCCGAGCCGCGTCCGCGCACGCGGACGACCGGGGTGATGCCCTGGCGGCCCCAGGTCCTGGCGCGCGGCGGTGTCATCGACTGGCCGGCCTCGTCCTCGAAGACCACCCAGGCGTTGTTCACCGCCGCGGTGCTCTTCCCCGCGGCCAGACCTCCCGCTTCCACAGCTCCACCGCGTCGTCGTCGCGTTCGATCCCGCGCCGGGCGGGCTGCTGCCAGGACCAGCCGTGCCGCCGCAGCAGCTGCCACGCGCCCTCCACGGTGTACGAGACGTGGAACAGGCGGCCGATCATCGTCTTCACCCGGGCCAGCGTCCACCGCTGGTCCGTCCAGCCGTGGGCCAGCGGGCCGCGCTCCAACTCCCGTTCCAATCTGGCTATCTGCGTGTCGGCCAGCCGTGGCCGGCCAGGCGATCCCTTCAACGCCACCCCGGCCACGCCCTCCTCGCGCCACTGGCGCCGCCAGCGTTCCACCGACCGCTCCGAGACCCGCAACGCGGCAGCGATCTCCCGGTTCTTCTCGCCAGCCTCGAAGCCAGTCACGGCCTGGAGCCGAATCCGCTCTCGCCCGGCCCTCTCGGCGTCGGTCAAGCCGCCGCCCTGCGGATATCTCACCCAACCGGGACTACCGAAGCCAACCGCACACTGTCCGGCGAACGGCCCGACATCACCCGATTAAGTTCAGTACTGACACGTCCTCGACCCGATCCTCAAAGGATGGCTGGCGAACGGCATCGAGAGCCTGCGCGAGATCACCCAGGAAGACATCAAGCGGGCCATCGCCACCCGCAAGGGAACGCCGGCCCGCTCGATCCACATCGTCCTGCGGAACGTCTTCCGGGCTCTTCGGCAGGAGGGCATGATCTTCCGCGACCCCACCCGGGGCCTCGTCTTCTCAGGGATCAACAAGACTCCGCCTTCCGTGCCCTCGGACCGGCTGGCCTGCGTCCTCAGTCATGCGCAGAACGACTTTCAGCGCTTCGTGATGGTGCTGGTCTGCGTGCACGCGCTCAGCGGCACCGACATGCGCCACCTACTACTCACCGACTTCGACCTGTCCCGTGAGCGCCTCATCGTGCGGCGCCCCGGCAAACGGCACATCATCTACCTGGACGAACTCACCTACCGCTGCGCCTCCGCGTGGCTGCGTGAACGTCACCACCGCTGGCCCGTGACGACCAACCCACATCTGCTGATTAACCGATGGACCGCGGTAGACACCACCCACTCGCCCATCAGCACCGCCTTCGCCGCCATCTTCCGGCCCACCGGACTCACGATGCCGACGCTGCGGCAGGACCGGATCCGCGACGAGGCATTCGAGGTCAACGACCCGCTCCACTTGATGCGGTTGTTCGGCATCTCCTCGCAGACCGCTATGCGTTACGTAACCGCCGCCCACCCCGAGCACACCTCGAAGCTGCCTCGGTGACGCTCGGCACTCAGCCCGGCGTACCGGATACACCGCCGGTGCCTGCGGACATCGGAAGGCCGGGGACCTTCCGTGCTGATCTTCACTCCCCTGGGGCGCGTCATCCGGGATGAACGCACAACAGGCTTACCACCATCGCCCTGCCGGATACGTTGTCCCGACCGACCAACGAGATCGGTCTGGCCCTGTCGGCTGACGGATCTGATACTGGACGCGCGAGGCGAAACAGCCCACCGGAACCCGCCAGCTGACTCCCGATGGCTGCGCCCTCGGCGCTGTGCCGCACAGACAAGCCACGGTTGTATACCATGGCCTGGAACAACACGCGTCGAGGCTCTTCCGGACGGTTCAACCGCCGCCCTTGCGAAGGATGTCATCGATCCTTCGTCCCTCTGCCTCGGTCATGCCTCCGCCGCCCAGGGGGACGCCCAACGCATCTGCAAGAGCGCGGTGATGAACATCGATAACCCCCTCGACGAGGGTCGCGAACTCCTCTAGGCCGGATCGAGCACGGCTCCATGACGTGAGTGCGACACAGGCCGCGGTCACGAGGGCGGGCCACCAAAAGACCCCGGCGATCCCATACAGGCAGCTCCAGCCGGCGAGGGTGACCGCCTCGGCGAAGCCCATCCGCGCCTCCACGACAGGACGGCGTACGTCATCGCCCACCAGCAGCCACAGGCGGGGCCAGGCCGTCGCCGCGTCGAACCAGTACTGTGCGCGGACTCGCGCCTCGATGAGCCGTACCCGGTCACTCATCCAGGTCGGGCGCTGCGGAAGGTATGCCTCCACCGGCGAGATGCCGTTCCGCCGGGCGGCTCGCAGGGTGCGCGCGCGGCGCCTTCCGCCGTGGCCCGGCCTGGTGCGCAGCCACCACCGCTCGACCGCCCTGCCCAGTTCGCCAGCCACAGTACCGGCGAGGCCGGCGGCGAGCAGCGCCAACCCGGCGGCCACCGCCGCGCGCGCCGGGCGGCGGTGAGCCGCGCGCGCCAGGCGATCCACCCAGTCGGCCAGCTCGCCGACGTCGAGGGCGTGGCCGTGGCCGAGATGGCAGCCCGCCGCCGTCAGGGCGACCAGCAGCAGCCCCGGCAGGAGCACCGCCGTGACCCAGCGGCTGCTGACGTGCTTGCCGACCTCAGAGAGGATGCCGGTCACCATGGCACATCACGCCTTCGGCGCCATCGACGCGCCGAAGGCGTGGCACACGGGCGTGTGCCCTTGCGCGTCGCGCCCGGCCGTACGGTCGCACTTGCCGAGCGGACACCCGTAGCGGCCCGCGCTCACCGTGGGTGTCCGCGGGGCGCCCGGAAATCCGGCCAGGTTCAGCAGGCTGCGGCCGGACCAGCTCCGTTCAGTCTCGGCATCCCCGTCCTGCAACCACTTGCGCACCGCACGCTGGGCGGAGCCGCCGTCGCGGACTCTGGCCGCGTCGCGCTCGAGGCGCTCGGCCACACCGGTGGCCCGCGCCTGGTCCCGCAGACCCGGCAGGCGCGCGCACCACAGCGCCAGGGCCTCGGCTTCTGTCAGCTCCTCGGCTGCCACTCAACCGCCCCTCTTTTTAGGTCCGTTGGACGCTCCGCAGGGGAGATTACCCGCCGGTCGACACCGGGCGCGCCGGGGTGGCCTGCCGCACCCAGCCGTGGCTATCGTGACGGTGAGGGCGAAGGGGGCGATGCGGCATGGGCCAGCGGGGGAACAGTCCCGAGCAGAGGATCGAGCACGCCGTCCGAGAGTACGCCCGCACGGGCCGTACCGCCGAGGTCGAAGATCCCCAACGCACCGCGGACACGGAACGGTTGCTGAACGAGGTCGCAGTCGAACCGAGGTGCTCCCCCGCCCGGCGGCGCGCGTTGCATCTCGCCGGATGGCTCTGCCTGGCCCGGCACGGCGGCTTCGCCGGACAGCGAGAACTCCCGGATCTCCCCACCACCGTCACACTGCTCGGCCTGCTGCACGACGTGAATCCGGAACTGGTCGGTGGCCGTCTGTGGGAGCTGGCCGTGGAGTTCGGCGCCGATCCGGACAGCCGGGCGCAGGCCGCCCTGACTTTGCTGGTGCGTGCTTTAGAGGCCAGCACCGATCCGCTCCTCTGTCTCACCGCTCTGGAGCGCGCCCTGGACGAGGTCCCGCCGGGTCATCCAAGGAGGGCGGAATACCACCTGCTCGCCGCCCGTGGGTGGTTGGAGCGGCACGGACTGACCGGAGACAGCACCGATTTGTCGAAAGCCGTGGCGCTGGGCCGTGGGGCACTGCAACTGACCGAACCCGAGGACCCCGAGCGCGTCGACGTCCTGAAGGCCGTGTGCGCGAGCCTGACCAGGCTCATGGACCAGCAGGAGACCGCTGAGATCGTCAGAGTCGCTGTGGAGATGTGCCGCAAGCTCCTGTCCGTCGCCCCGGTCGGTGGAAAGGACCATACCGGTGCCGAACTTTCGCTGAGCGGCGTCCTGCTCCGCCGGTTCGAGCACACGCAGGCGGTGGCCGACCTGGACGAGGCCGTGGACATCCTGCGCCGGGGCACGGAACGGGAACGACGGGCCGGCGGCGCACGTCCTGAGCCGCTGGTCAACCTTGGTCTCGCGCTCCACGAACGCTACCGACTCACGCGCGTCGTCGAGGATCTCGAGGAAGCGATCACGGTCTTCGATGCGGCCGCGCGCTTGGCCGTCCGCCGCGACAAGGCGCACGCGTCGTCCTTGCGCGCGGACGTGCGGGTGCTGGAGGGGCAGCGCGCATCGGTGCCGCGGTCGGCCGCCGTACCGCGCCCGGCCCCGCCGACGGCGCAGAGCCGCCTGGAGGAGGGCACCCGGCTGATCGAGCGGTGGAAGGCAGACGACGATCTGCTCTGCCGCGACCGGGCGATCGAGCTGCTGGGCCCGGTGCTGCGGGAGCTGCCCGAGGACCATCCCGATCTGGCGGTGTGCAGCGGGTATCTGGGCTACGCGCTGCTGAGGCGCTATCGCTACGGAGGACTCGACCCGGCGGACCTTGCCGCCGCCGAGGAGGCGATCCACCGGGCGGTACGGACATGCCGACCGGACAGCCCAAACCTGGCGGGATGCCTCACCCTGCAGGCTGAGGCCGCATACTGCCAATACCAGCGCTCCTTCGCAGCGGAGGACCTGGACGCCGCCATCGCCGCGCTGCGTCGGCTGCTGTCCCTCGCCCCGCCGTCCGAGCGAGACTACTGGCAGGCGCTGCACAACCTCGGCTCGCATCTGGCCGTGCGGTACGACAGCACCGCTGCGCTGTCCGACGCAGACGAGGCAATCGAGCTGCTGCGGCACTCCCTGAGCGTGGCAGGACCCTCCGTGGAGGACCCCGGCCACACCGCTCTGCGACTGGGAGAGGCCCTCCTCCGGCGCGCTCGCGACACCGAGGCGCCGCACGACCTCGACGAGGCCCGCGACAGCCTGTCGACGGCCCTGCGACTGCTGCCCTCAGGAGATCCGCGCCGAAAGCGGGCACAGCAGCAGCTGGACGATGCGGTCCAACGGCGGGAGGAGGAGCGCAGAGCGTTCAAGGAAACCGTCCTGCCCGTGCTGCGCCGTTCGACATTCGACTCGGGCCCCGACGACCGGCCCACGGTGCCGCCCGAGGCAGCGGCGCGGGATCCCCAGGTCGCGGTGCAGTACCAGAATGTCCTCGCAGAGGCGCGGCTGAGCTTCGAGCGGACCGGTGACGCGTCCGCGCTCACGGCCGGCATCGCCACCGGTCGCCGCCTCCTCGCCGCGCTACCAGCCCACCACCCGGAACGCGCACAGGCCGCCACCGTGTTCGGCGCACTGCTCCTGCGCCGCTTCGAGCAGCACGGCGACCGGAAGGACATCGACGACGCGATCGAGCACCTGACATACGGCGCCTACGGACCGCTGCCCAACGTGCAGCAGCTGCGAAACATGCTGAAGCAGCCGGACGCGGACGTGCAGGAGCTACGACGGCACTTCGGCACCCAGCTCGACGCGTTACTGAAGCTGAGCCGTCCTCGGGGCAGCGAGCTGTCCACCCTGGCCGGGGCCCACCTGCGCCGCTTCGAGCACGACGGCGGCGGCGACGACCTGAACAAGGCCGTCCATGCCACCCGCCGGGCGGTCGAGGTGACGCCTCCCCATGATGCCGCCGAACGCCGCACCCACCTCCAGACTCTGGGAATGACGCTGCTCCGGCGCTACGAGCACACCGGCAACCGCGCCGACCTCGACCGGGCGATCGACCTGGGGCGCCAGGCCCTCGTCCTCGCCCGCCGCATGACCTCGGCGACGGACGATCAACTGACCTCGCTGGGAGCCCTGTGCAACCGGCTACGAACCCGCTTCCTGCTCACCCGCGACGCCTCCGACCTCGACGAGGCCGTCGCCCTCGGCACCGAGGCGACAGTCCTGACGCAAGACGGCCGGATCGAGCCGATCAGCAGGCAAAATCTCGCCCTGGCCCTGTGGAGCCGATCGCTGCTGCGTGACAACCCGGCCGACCTCGACGCTGCGATCGGCCACGCCGAGGCCGTGGTCGACGCCCCGAACGCCTCAACCCGGCAGCGCACCCACACGTTGCTGACGCTGGCGAACATGCTCGCCACCCGCAGCGAGCGGGGCGATACGGAGTCTCGCCCAAACGACGCGGACCGTAGTCTCGCCCTGTACCGCGAGGCTGCACAGGCACCCACCTCCCCAGCTGCCGACCGGCTGACCGCGGCGGTCGCCTGGGGCCGTTTCGCCGCCAACCGTGCCGCCGCAGGAGGCTCCTGGCCGGAAGCGGCAGACGGCTACGCCGTAGCCGTGGAACTGCTCCCACTGACAGCGTGGCGGGGCCTGGCACGCACCGACCGGGAACGTCTGCTGGCCCAGCGCTCGCACGTGGCGGGCGAGGCCGCGGCCTGTGCGATCGCCTGCGGCCGGCTGGAGCAGGCGGTCGAACTCCTCGACCACGGACGGTCCGTGCTGTGGGGGCAGGTGCTGGACACCCGGACTGATCTGACAGCGCTGCGGGAAACCCACCCCGCGCTTGCGGACCGGCTAGCCGGCCTCCGGGCCGCTCTGGAGGAGGGCACGTGGACTGCCCCGGGGCAGGACACCGGGGAACAGCTGAGGCAGCTCGCTCACGAGTGGGAGGAACTGCTCGGCGAAGTCCGTCGGCTGCCGAGGTTCGAGCACTTCCTGGTGCCCCTGCCCTTCTCCATGCTGTCCGGAGCGACGGCCGCCGGACCGCTCGTCATCGTCAACGTCAGCCGGTACCGGTGCGACGCGCTCGTCGTGACGCCGGGCAGAGTCACACTGGTCCCGTTGCCCGGCCTGACCACGGACGAGGCAGAGCGCCGTACGGAACGGTATCTGTCCACGCTGGACAGGCTGAACCAGCTCGGAGCGTCCGCCGGCCCGAGCCAGCAGACCTTGATGGCCACGCTGGAATGGCTGTGGGACACGGTCGCCGCCCCAGTCCTCGATTCCCCGGAGATGGCCGCTTGGCGGGGCCGGCGCGTCTGGTGGTGCCCCACCGGACCACTGGCCCTGCTACCGGTGCACGCCGCCGGCTACCACGACCCCGACGACGGCCGCGAGCACGATGCCGTCATGGCGCGGGTGGTGTCGTCCTACATGCCCACCCTGCGCGGCCTGATCCGAGCCAAGCGCCCCTCGGCCGTCGCAGACGCGGACCGGCGGCTGCTGGTCCTGGCTCTGGGCGATCAGCCACCGTACGCACCCCTGTTGCGCCCGCTGCCCGGTGCACGAAAGGAGGCGGAGGCGCTCGGCCGCCGGTTCCCCGGCCGGCAAACGGTCATTCTCGACTCGGACGCCACGTGCCAGATAGTGCTGTCCCTGTTAGCCTCGCACTCCTGCGTCCATTTCGCCTGCCACGCCGGGCAGGACCTCGCCGATCCCGGTACCGGCGCGCTCTACCTCTACGACCGCCCCCTGAAGGTGTCCGACCTGGCCCGCCTCGACCTGCCGTCGGCGGAGCTGGCCGTGCTGTCCGCCTGCCAGACAGCCGTGGGTGGGACGGAACTGCCCGACGAGGCCATCCATCTCGCGGGGGCACTGCTTCTGGGCAACTTCCGGCACGTTGTCTCCACTCTATGGACGGTGGGAGACGACACCGCTCGACAGATCACCGACGAGGTATACGAGATCGTGGCCCACCCGGAGCTCGGCATCGATGCGTCCCGGACGGCATACGCCCTGCACGAGGCGGTCGACCGCACCCGCCGTCGGCAGCCGTACCGCCCAGTCGGCTGGGCGTCGTACGTGCACTTCGGGCCCTAACGCTAGTTTTCCGATCTTCCTCAAACCCCGCCCCCAACTTCGAACCCACGCGCGCAGCCTGCTGCCAGTGCCATTCGGCACGCAGGTTCCAGCCCACACCCGCTCAAGAATGCGCAAACTCGCGCGCTTTCGCCTGCGGAGCAAAAAAGGCTGAGCCGTCCTGGGAAAAGTTCGGCTACCGGGACGTCATACCGGCGGGGCAGCTCTACACCGGCCCGTGGCACCGCTCCCTGCGGCTCTGCGGGTGCCGATTAATCATCCGGGCTGCTCAAGCGGCATGCTGGTACTCGTGGAGGGTTCCGCCGAGTCGGTCTTGTCGGCGGACCTCCAAGTGCCTGATGTGTCCTGGCACGCTGATTGGCTCGGGTAGTGGGCGGAGTGGAGCGGCTTGCTTCAGGGTGCGGTGGGGTCGGTGCTGGTTGTAGAAGGTTTCGAACTCGCGGAGCGCGTGCAGAAGGTGGCTCTGGTTCCAGATCAGCGTTCTGTCGAGGAGTTCGCGCCGGCAGGTCTGTATCCAGCGCTCCATGATGGAGTTCAGACGCGGCATCCGGACGCCGGTGGTGACGACCTTCAGTCCGGCGTCCGTCAGTAGCGCGTCGAAGGCGGTCGTGAACTTGGAGTCGCGGTCGCGGATCAGGAAGCTGGCCTTGCTGCCTGCCTCTTCGAGGTCCATGACGAGGTTGCGCCCGAGCTGTACGACCCAGCGTGCGGTGGGGTGTGTGGTGGCGCCCAGGATCCGGATGCGCCGGGTGGAGTGCTCGATGACGGCGAAGACGTAGAGTCGCGCCCCGGTCAGGGTGCGGGTTTCGAAGAAGTCGCAGGCGAGTAGGGCGCCGGCCTGGCCGCGCAGGAAGTCGGCCCACGTCGTGCTCTCTCGTTCCGGGGCGGGTGGGATGCCGTGCTCCTTGAGGATTTCCCAAACGGTGGAGGCTGCGACCTCGATCCCGAGCGAGGCGAGTTCGCCGTGGATGCGCCAGTACCCCCACGAACTGTCCTCGCGGGCGAGGCGCAGGACCAGGGCGCGGATCGAGCGGATGGTGGGCGGTCGTCCGCGCCGCTTCGGTACGCAGGTCGCAGCATGGCGCCGTTTGAGCAGGTTGCGGTGCCAGCGCAGGAAAGTTTCCGGACGTACAAGCAGCAGGAGCCGGCGGAGCTTGCCCATCGGCAGGTGGTGGAGCAGACCGGCGAGGATAGCGCGATCGCTGTCGGTGAAAGCGGGCTTGCCGACCTGGCGTTGCAGGACCAGCAGCTGGTGCCGCAGAGCAAGGATCTCGATGTCTTTATCGTGGTCGCTCATCGGCAGCAGGCGCAGGAGCGCCAGGGCGTTGGTCGCGGTGAGGTAGGCCAGGCGCAGGAGCACGACAGATCATGATGCCTTCATCCCCTGCGCAGGCGAACATCGAGGGGAAGAAGCAGGCGCAGGAGGAGACCGGCGATCACGGCCGTGACCTGGTCGGATGATTTATCGGCACCCGCACAGCTTCCTGATCCGCGACCGCGACTCCAAGTTCACGGCCGCCTTCGACACGCTGCTGACCGACGCCGGACTGAAGGTCGTCACCACCGGCATCCGGATGCCGCGTCTGAACTCCGTCATGGAGCGCTGGATCCAGACCTGCCGGCGCGAACTCCTCGACAGAACACTGATCTGGAACCAAAGCCATCTCCGCCACGCGCTCAGGGAGTACGAGATCATCTACAACGGGCATCGGCCGCACCGGGCTCTCGGCCAAGCCGCTCCACTACGAGCACTCCCCCACCCAAACAATGAGCCAGCCCAGATCAGACGTCTCGAGGTCCGTCGACGAGATCGACTCGGAGGAACCCTCCACGAGTACCACCATGCGGCCTGACCAGGCCGGATGATTAATCGGCACCCACACAGCCCCGCGGACCGGTCGCTGCGAACGCCGACGCGAACTCGGCGTCCGCGAAGACCTCACCGAGACCGTCACGCACCGCGACCGGCAACGGCACCTGCCGACCGCGGTACTTGGCCCGCACCGCCCGCACCACGTCAGGCGCAGGCTCCGGCCACGGCTGCGACTCCATCGACACCAGCCCCTCCCACCGTGACCGGGAACGATGAGAGGACCGGCCACACAACAAGACTGCCGCAACGATCAAGACCCTGACCAGCACACCAACAAATGGGCAACAGGATCGGACAGGGTCGGCGGTCATCACCCGGCCACAGGAGCCCTCTCACAGGTTGGAGACGGTCATCCAGGGCGTAGCACCTCTCGCGGTGCCCGTTTCACGTCGGTCGGTAGGCACTCTGCGCATACCGCAGTCTGGCGAGAGAATCTGGTTCCGCGCGCGTCGGGCGAAAGCGTGCCGGCGCTTCTCCGGTGCCAGTAACCTGAGCTGCTCGGTCGCTCATGGTGAACACCCGGCTCCGTTACGTACCAACAAGGAGAAGATGTGGCCCGACGTACGCGCGTATTAGCGGGAATCGTTCTGCTCGCCGCCCTCGCGGGCACAGGCCTGGCAACCGCGCCGGCACAGGCGGCCCGCCCCTACTGCACCACCGACCCCGAGGACCACCCGTGCGGTGGCGGGACAGGCGGCGGAGGCGGCACGCCGCCGGTCTACACCCTCCAGGGCGTCATCCAGCACGACCACGACGAAAATGCGGGCGTCGGCCGCCGGGCGGTGTTCCGCGCCTACTCCCGGCTCGCCGACTCCGGGAACAACCGAGTGGACGCCGACTACATCAACGTCCGCTGCTACGCCTACGACCAGCTCGGCGGCTACACCACGGACTACGACTCCGAGAACAACGGCGCTCTCGTCGACGTCACCTTCGCATCGAACTCCATACCCGGCGCCCTGCGCACGATCACGGTCAACTGCACCCACTACGCCGAGAAGAACGGCACCAGCTACAACACCACCAGCACCATGCAATACAGCATCACGTACTGACCCCGCACCGCCGACCCGCCGCAACCACTTCCCCCGGCGCCGGGGCTGCGCCGAGGGAAGTGGTTGCCTTCAGCGGAAGGGTCGGCCCTGTTCGAACCGATCGCCCCGCCGGATGATTCGGCAGCAGGCGGTGCGGCCGGGACGGGATGATCTGCGGCATGACCGAGACAGGCACCACTCCCGCCACCGCCCGGGTGGCATTCGCTACCAAGCAGCCGCTCGCCGGCATGCGGCCGCTGTTCAAGGCCGAGCGGAAGCGGGCGCGGGCGTAGTCGGCGACATCGGAGTGGGGCTGGGACGGGCTGCCCCGTCGGGCGGATCGAGGGCCAGGTGGTGAGCGCCATCGGCCGGGAGGGCTTCAGGCCAAGTGCAGCACGGCCAGGGCGGTCGTCCAGTCGGTGACGATGGCGTGCTGCGCCTGAGCGAGGGTGACCTGGCCCTTGCATACCGCGGTGTGCAATTTCGTCTCAACGGGGTCTTTGGCGTTGTTCACCCCGGTGCCGGGCTTGTGGCCCGGGTCCGGCGGCTCAACGAACAAGTTGCGGGGATCGTTGGGGTCGCCTCCGAGCTGGAGCGAGATGAGGTGGTCGTACTCGGCATCGGACAAGGAACCGGTGTAGCCGTACGAGGCTGCGTTTGCGATCTTCTCCTTGCTGGTCACCGACTCCGGCGGGCGGATGCCGCTGGTGTAGCCGCCCTTGCGGCAGATCGTCGTCCCGATGTTGGCCTGGGTGACGGCCGGGCTGATCGCCCCGGGGGTACAGGCAGGGTCCTCCAACGGCTCGCCCTTCTCATATCGGTAGTGGCAGTTCCCCGGGGCTGGCTGGGGCTGCACTATGTAGTGCTCCTGCGGTCCGGCCCCCACCGGAATCGGCCCGGCCGACAGCGCACCAGCCGCCGTCCCGGCCGCGGGCGTAGCGGTCGACCCGGCCGGCGCCGGGGCGCCACTCCCCGAACCTGCCGGTCCAGGGTTGGCCGAAGATCCGGCGGGATCGCACCCAGCCAGCACGACGATCCCTACGACGGCAGCAGCGGCATACGTGGCGCGCATCGACATCTCCGAACGGGTGCAGCAAGTCGGATGAACAGCCGCGAGACTACCGGCTCCACTCCCCACGGGCTGGGCCGAATAGCCCTGCCCCTGCCGATAACCCCATCCACCCTGGTGGGAGGGTGTGTGCGAGATGCGGCATGTCCGGGTAGGGGCGGCCACTCGAAGGCCCTGGCCTGCACGGTGATGCCAGAAAATGATGATCAACTGTGCTGCTTCGACCGGCCTATCCGACCGTGACGAACGCGTTCGCGATGCTGCGTCTGCTCCCCATGAGCGATCGGGAGCGGGATACGGAGATCCTCGCGCTGCGGCATCAGATCACGGTGCCTGAGCGCCAACTCGGCAATGACACAGTCCGGTTCACACCGAGCGATCGCGCGTTCCCGGCAGCCCTGCTGCACCGGTTGCCACGGGACCTGCTGCGCGGACTGCAGCTGCTGATACGCCCCCACACGGTCCTGCGCCGGCACCGCGACCTGGCCGCACACCGCCACGCCGCCATGTCCCGACCGAAGCGTCCCCGACGACCACGAACTGTACGCTCCATCCGACTCCCGGTGCTACGGCTCGCCCGGGAGAACCCCAACTGGGACTACCGCCGCATCCACGGCGAACTCCTCCTCCTGGACGCGAAAGTCGCCACATCCACAGACTGGGAGATCCTCAAGGACGCCGGATCGACCCAGCACCCGAGCAGGCCTCCAGCACACGGGCAGACTTCCTCCGCTCCCAAGCCGACGCCATCCTGGCCTGCGACATCCTCGAAACCGTCACCCTGTCCGGGGCACGACTCCACGTCTTCGCCGTGATCGAGCACACCAGCCGCAGGATCCGGATCCTCAGCACCACCGCCCACCCCACCGCATCCTGGATGACACAAGCAGCAAAGAACCTCGTCACGGACCTCCAGGACGCCGACTGCCGGGCAAAGTTCCTGATCCGCGACCAGGACGGAAAATTCCCCGCCCTGTCCGACACCATCCTCAACGACACAGGGATCGAGGTCGTCCTCAGCGGCATCCGGATCCCGCGCATGAACGCAATCACGGAACGGCGGGTGCAGACCTGCCGACGCGAACTCCTCGACCGCACCCTCACCTGGAGCCAGCACCACCTACTCCACGCCCTACGGGAATCCGAGGACCACTACAACTCCCACAGACCCCACCAACCCATCGCAAACACCCGCCCCCTCCAACCACCGCCCACTCCAGACCCCAGTCCGAGGCAGACCAACCACCGCGACATCCAACGACACGAACGACCCGGCCGCATCCTCCACAAGTACCAGCATGCCGCCTGACCTGCACGGATGACATTCTCGGCAGGCGCAACGCCAGGCGAGGAGACCGGCGCTCCTGAGCGGGGCGCCTCCTCGGCCTCTTCCGTCCCAGTTGCCACCGTGCGCACCGCTTCCTGACGCGCGCACCTCACTCTGCTTGCCGATTGCGCAGCCTGTGTGCCAATTTGTTCTCTTTGAGTGTTCTGGTTGTTCTGAGTGCATGATCCGCTCTGAGCCGAATCAGCTTGCGTGTGATCTAGGGCACACAGTGACCCAATTCTGACCGATTGTGCAATTGCATCTGACGTAGTACCAGGTCAACGGCACGAACCTCGATGATCGTTCAACTCATCGTGTGCGGTGATCATCTCTGAGTAGTTTTCCTGGGCGTCGTATGCGTGGGCAGTCCCCGGAATCGCTTAGGTGGTGCCAAGGCCACACACCGCCCGGCAACGGCGCCGGGGGTCTGTGGCAACCCTCAAGGGAGTGGACCGTGATGACGCCCATGCACAGCCGGAGGCCGGCATGACCAATGACGCGCCGAAGCAGGCCGCGGCCCCGGACAGCCAGCCCATCGGTGCCCTCCAGCACCTGCCGCTGGAGTTCGAGGCCTTCTACCTGGGACACCAGGCGGCTTTCCACGACTACGCCGAGGTCAGCCTCGGCCACCGCGAGAGTGCCGAGGAGATCGTGCACCGCGGCTTCCTGGAGATCCTCGGCAGCTGGGAGACCCTGCTCGGCGCCGGCAATCTGGAGCAGCAGGCGTGGGCCATCATGCGGCGCCTGGTTGCCGCACAGCTGGAAGCCGATGGCCGCCCCCCGGCCCTGGTGATCAACGGCCCCATATACCGGGCGCTGAGCACGGCCCAGGTCCTCGACGCCGCCCGTGACCGCCTGCAGTTGATGGACAGCAGCCGCGGCCTGTACGCCGCCATCGCGGAGCTGCCGGTCCGCCAGTTCGACGTCATCGTGCTGCGCTACGTGATCGGCTTCGAGAGCACCCGGATCGCCTGGCTGCTCGGGCTGAAAAACGAACGCACCGTCGACTACCACCTGCGCAGGGCCAAGGAACGCCTCCGCGTCCAACTCGGCCTTCCCGCCGAGGCCGCCCCCCGGAAAGGAGCACGCCAGTGACCTCTTCAGCCCTCGACACCCTCCTGGCCGACGTCCGGATCCCGACGTCCTCGCGGACCTTCGACGTCGCGGCCGGCCTGCGGCGCCTGGCCGCGGACGCCGTGACCGGCGCCCCCACCTGCGAGGTCGTCCGCGCCTCCCAGGCCGCACGCCGCCTGAGCATCATGTGCCGGTGGGTCCTCAACACCCCCGACGCCGCCGCCCACGTCGACCGCCTCGTCCAAGACCCCGCCGACGACCGCCGCGCCGCCGACACCTCCATCCAGAACCTGCCCGGGGCTGAACGCCGGGTATTCGAGGACAAGCTCGACATCCAAGGCGCAGCCGTCTTCGCATGCCTGCTCAGCCTGACCGACCAGCCCGAGAGCGCGCAGTTCTGGTGGCAGCTGGCCGCCGGCGCCGGCAACCGCGTCGCCGCGTACTGCCTGCACCTGCACCACCTCGTCCTGGGTGAGACCCGCGAAGCGCAGCACTGGTACCACCAGGTCATCCGGACCATCGAGGACGCCGTCGACATCACGCCGGGCGCCGCCTTCCTCGAAGGACTCGGCACGGTCGCCGGCTACGTCGGCCGCAACGGCTCAGCCGCCAGCACCCCACCCACCAGCGGCCTGGAAGTCGAAGTCGACCGGCTCGCCTCCCGCCACCCCAGCGGCATCGTCAGCCGCCCCGACCGCCAACTCGCCGACCGGCTGCACGACTTCGCCAGCCGACGCTGACAGCACCAGCAGGCACCACACACCCCTGAGCAGGCAGAAACAACAAGGAGCCCTGCCCGACCACGGTTTACCGGCCCCGGTCGAACGGACTCCTCACCAGCGCTCCGCAGAAAGGAACACCACATGCAGGATAGGACGCCCCAACCACCCGCGCACCGGATCGCACGAACCGCCCGCAACCTCCTCGCCTGGGCAGCAGCCCGCCGCCGCACCGCGCTCCTGCAGGTCCTACGCGGCGCCTGCTACAGCACCGGCACCGGCACCATCGGCCTGCTCACCTACTGGATCCAGCACCACATCTGACCGGCCACCGTGCTCGCCGTTGCCGGCCTGCTCGTATGGCGGGAGCGACCGCACTTGCGGTCCTCACCGACCTGCGCGGCGCCCCCTCACCTGCCGGTTTCGCCTGCCTAGTGGCAGCGGCGGGGGGTCTGTACGGTGACCGGTGTATCTCCTGATCAAGGAAGCACCTGATGAGCGACGTGATCGCCTCTGTCGAGGCGCATGAGGATGGACGCCCGGTCGAGCTGCCGGCGGATGTGGTGGACGAGCAGTTGATCGGGCAGCTGGTCGACCGGGCCCGTGCCGGCGGGCTGCAGCTGACCGGCGAGGGCGGGCTGCTGCAGCAGTTGACCAAGCGGGTGCTGGAGTCCGCCCTGGAGGGCGAGATCACCGACCACCTCGGCTACGAGAAGCACGACCCGGCCGGCGCCGGCAGCGGCAACTCCCGCAATGGGATCCGGTCCAAGACTGTGCTGACCGAGGTCGGTCCAGTTGAAATCGAGGTGCCCCGCGACCGGGAAGGCAGCTTCGAGCCGCAGATCGTCAAGAAGCGCCAGCGCAGGCTGACCGGTGTCGATGAGATGGTGCTGTCCTTGTCCGCCCGGGGTCTGACCCACGGAGACATCTCCGCCCACCTGGCCGAGGTCTACGGCGCCAGCGTTTCCAAGTCGACGATCTCGACGATCACCGACAAGGTCATGGACGGCATGGCCGAATGGCAGAACCGACCCCTCGACCCGGTCTACCCGGTCGTCTTCATCGACTGCGTCCACGTGAAGGTCCGGGTTCTGTCGACGATCTTGTGATGTGGCTGGGTGCGTTCATCGGGTGAGGAGGACACGCTTGCGCAGGAGGTCGAGGCCGGCGCGTCCGAACATCTGCCGTTTGAGCATCTTGAGACGGTTGATGTTCCCTTCGACTGCGCCGGAGCTGTAGGGCAGGGTCAGCCCGTTGCGGACGGCGTCGTGGTCACGGCGGAGGTTGCGGGCGAACGACGCGATCGGGGTGAGGCTGTCGGTTTCGACGGTGTGGATCCACTCGTCGAGGTGGTCGCCTTCGCGGTGGGTCAGCATCATCGCGAACGCCCGGACGTGGCAGGTGAGCCTGTCGAGATCCTTGTTGCGGGACCGGAGGACGGCGAGCCTGTCCGCGTTCGCGCCGTCGAGGTGGTCGGGGTGGGTGGTGATCCACGTGGTGACCTCGCGGACCGACGGGGGCTTGGGGCCTGGGGCCGGCATGTGGCCGCGGTGTGAACGGTAGCGCCGCAGGTGCCGCTGGACCGCCAGTTCGCCGCCGGGGTAGCCGAGTTGCTGGATCTCCCGGAAGAGCTGGGCTGCGTTGCGGATGCCCTCGTTCCAGCGCCGGTGGAGGTGGCCGGTGTAGGGATCGACCAGGTGAGCGCGCTGCAGGGTCTTCGCCGTCAGTTCCTCGACGGTGGCGGCGTTGACGAGCTTGCGGACCGTCGCCTGGTGCAGGCCGAGCTTGCGGCCGATCGCTGCCTTGGACAGCCCCTGAGCCCACAACTCGTGGGCTGCCGCGTGCTGGGCTTCGAGCCTGGCCACGATCTTCAGTTCGGGGTGGGGCTTGATGGTGTCCGGCTCAGCTTCGAGTCCGTCGGGTGCGGGTTGCTGGGCCGGTTCGGCCAGGTGCGGCTGGAGCACGCTGACCGTCTTCTCGACCGCCTGGCACAGGTTCTGCCACAGGTGGAAACGGTCGGCGACCTGCACGGCCTGCGGGGCGCCCTGGCGCGATCCTTCGCCGTAGCCGCTGGAGCGGTCCCGGCAGATCACCCGGACTTCGGGGTGCTGCCGCAGCCAGGCGGCCAGGTCCTCACCCTCCCGGCCGTCGAAGAGGTGAAGCGGGCGATGGGTCGCCATGTCGATCAGCACGGTGCCGTAGTGGCGGCCCTTGCGGAACGCGAAATCGTCGACGCCGAGCACCTCCACGGCTCCGACGTCTGGCTCTGGCAGGGCTTTGACCAGCCTCAACAGGGTGTCCCTGCCGGTCGCAATGCCCGAGACCGCCGTCAGCCGGGCTCCAGCACGGCCGGCGAGGGCGAGCCCGATCCGCGCCAGCAGCCCGAGCAGCAACGGGGTGAAGCGACTGTGCGGCCTGGTCAGGCCCTGGACCTGCTCGGCGAACGTGACCGCCGGACAAGCCGGGTTCCGGCATCGAAATCGGCGAACCTGCAGCTCAACGATCACACCGACGCCGCCCACTGCAACGTCTCGAAGGCTACGGACATAGCGGCCGTGGACCCGACCAGACCACTGCCCGCACCGGCACCAGCCGCCCTCCACAGCCACCCGTGCCCTCAACACCACGGCAGCTGAGCCTCGTTCGACCTCGTCGACGACAAGCGCGGATAGATGCGGGAACAACTGCTGCAAGAGATCACGAGAACACGCGGTGCATGATCGCGAACCACGACGGCCTGACGCTTCGCCGTCCGCATCACAAGATCGTCGACAGAACCAAGGTCCGCGACGGGCAGGTCGCCAACCGGCCGATCTACGTCGCCCTCGCAGTCACCGTCGACGGCACCCGCGACATCCTCGGCCTGTGGGCCGGCGACGGCGGCGAGGGAGCCAAATACTGGCTCCAAGTACTGACCGAGATCCGCAACCGCGGTGTCGAGGACGTCTGCATGGTCGTCTGCGACGGACTGAAAGGCCTGCCCGACGCCATCGGGACGGTCTGGCCGCAGACGATCACGCAGACCTGCGTCGTGCACCTCATGCGGGCCTCGTTCCGCTACGCGGCCCGCCAGGACTGGGACAAGATCTCCCGCGCGCTCAAGCCGATCTACACCGCACCCACCGTCGACGCGGCCGAAGAGCGGTTCCTGGAATTCCAGGAGGAATGGGGCACCAAATACCCTGCGATCGTGCGGCTCTGGTCGAACGCCTGGGCCGAGTTCGTGCCCTTCCTCCAGTTCGACGCCGAGATCCGCAGGGTCGTCTGCACCACCAACGCCATCGAGTCGGTCAACGCCCGCATACGCAAGGCCGTCCGCGCCCGCGGTCACTTCCCCAACGAGCAAGCCGCCCTGAAGTGCGTCTACATGGCCGTCATGAGCCTGGACCCCACCGGCCAGGGACGCAAACGCTGGACCATGCGATGGAAGCCCGCACTCCAAGCCTTCGACATCGCCTTCGACGGCCGACTCTCCATCGGCCGCCGCTAACCCACACAAACCCAGTTACACCAGTCGCTGGACAGACCCGCGGCGGGCGGTTGCCTGGTGGTGGCGTCGCCATCTGGACCAGTTCAGTGCGTGGCCGGGGTCCCGGAGGTGCGGGTTCTGGGGAGCGCCAGTTGCCAGGAGCCGCCGGATTTCTGCCACGGTGAGCGGTGCCAGGGCGCCGGAACCGTTTCTGCTGCCCCCCTTGCACCGGCGGGCGGCGGTGGCAGCGAGTAAGGCGTGGGCGAGCATGGCCAGGGTGATGTGCCGGTATCAGCCCCGGTAGCGGCGGACTTCGTACTGGTCCAGGCCGCATTCGTCCTTGGCGGCCTGGAAGGTTTCCTCGATCGCCCACCGGGTTCCGGCCGGCGGTGCGGGCACCCGCCGAGGGGTGCGTCCTCCCCAGGCGCGCCCTCGGCCAGCACGCCACGGGCCCTGCAGGGATCGCCCCCGGGTTGGGGCGGGCGGTAACCTCTTCGCTCCGGCGAAGAGAGAGGCATGCACAGCGTGTTAACGGTCCGTATGCTCACCGCGGCTAACGCCGATACCGACGCTAACCTCGCCATGCAGTTCGAGCGGTCACCCCTGCACTTCGCTCGGCCACCGAAACCGCCGAAGTTCTCTCGGCTACGGAAACCACAGAAACCGCCGACCCGCCGGGTGAACGCCGTCTGGGCTGGCTCCAGGGACGTACTGGGCGCCATGGGACTGCAGTGGGGTGCCGAGGTCACAGCCCGGCACCTGGCTGCAGCCATAGCCGGACGACATGGGCACAGCGCAGCACGCGTCCGCTCGGGCAGCGAGACCGCCGACCTGACCTTCATCGCGCCACCCTCGGTGTCCTGGTTATGGTCCCAAGCCGATCCGAAGCTCCGTGCGGACCTGGAAAACGCCGTCCTCAACGGGGGCAACCTGGGTGTCGAGGAAGGCCGCGGCTCCCGCGTCCCCGCTCGATTCGGGCTCCGGATCGGTCTCGGTGCCGGCGACCAGGATGCCCTTGATGGTCCGGTAAGACGGATCTCCGACCGCGATGGCCCTCGCGCAGGCGGCCTCCAGCCTCGCGTCGCCGTACTTCTTCTTCAGCCCCAGGATCCCTTGGGCGGCGCGGAGCCGGTAGAGCGCGTTGGGCTCGACGTCATCGCGCAAGACCGTGACCTGCGACCTTGTCGTCTCATCGGGCAGCGTGGCATGCACCCAGCGGCGGAATGAGGAGATCGACACGTCCAGCTTGTGCTCGTCCCGCAGGCGCTGGTGGATCGTGGAGACGGTCACCGTTCCCAGCAGGTTCTTGATGTAGTCGCGGTGCTGGTCGATGTCGGGCCAGGTGATCTGCCGCAGCCGCCGGTCGGCGAGTTCGGGATACCAGCTCTTGATCAGGCTGGCCCAGTCGGCCTCCCGCATCGGCGGCCCGCCCGGCGTGATCCCGGACGCCTCCGCCGGCTCCAGGTACTTCCTGATCGTCTTGCGGTCCACCCCCAGCGACGCGGCCAGCTCGCTCTTGGAGCGGCCCGCGTACCAGTGGACGTAAATCTCGGTGATGTCGACCACGACGAACGTTCTCCTTGCCATCCGCGCTGACCATCGGCCTTCCGAACCACAGGCCCAGGGCCGCCCACACGCCTCCGCGATGACCAGGTCCCTCGATCCCGAACTCCGTCGTACCCATGGCCAATTAGGAGAAGTCGGGATGGGGAATTACATGACGCTCAAACCGCCCGAGATGGGGAAAAACGTGAACGCTCACAAGGCCGTCGCCACTATGCACAACCTCGCCTTGGGGGGTGAAACCAGCAGGTCAACCGACACACCGACCTGCCCACACCCACCCTTCTGCAACAACCTTTAGTGCCGTGGCAGGCATCTGCCGGTGACGCACCGCCCGCCTCGGGCTGCGGGGAGCCGGACACCTCGGTGGTTCCGACTCCCACCAGCCGGTCTCAGTTGTGCCAGCCGTCCCAGTAGGCCAGTTCGGTACCGGCGTAGACCTGCCCCCCGCTCTCGGCTCGCAGGTTCTTGCCCCACCAGTCGGTGAAGGCTCCCGAACTCCCGTTGTAGCTGAACTGCTCTCCGGTGGACCCGTTGCAGGTCTGCATCGCCATGCCGTTGACGGTGTTGAGGTTGTTGGTGAGCAGGCAGAGGCCGGTGCCCCGGTTCTTCAGCTCGTCGTAGCCGGTGCTGTCCGCGGGGTTGTTGATGAAGTCCCACTGCTGGTAAATGCTGCCGCTGCAGGTGCCGGCCCAGACGACGCCGGTCGTCCCCGCGGCCAGGCAGGTGCCGGTGGACAGAGCCTTGAACTGCCAGTAGGTAGTGGCGGCTTGCGCTTGCGGGGCGGCGAGGACAGTGGCGGCGACGGCGGCGGCGATCCCGAGCGACGCGGTGGCGGCAGTACGCAGGTTGCGAAGTTTCATGACTGAAAACTTCGGCATCCAGATTAAATCTGGCGGCTGTTGACGGCTGACGGCTGACGGCCCCCGGATGAACGTCTCCTGACGCATAGCGGTAGACCCCATTCCGGTCCGCCGCCCGGGCCGCGTTCCCCGGGGGCCATCCGGCCGGGAGTCGGCCGGGCCGGCCGCGACGCAGCACTCGTTGCCCCGGGGTCGGCCATCGCCAGGTGGTGGGCGTCGAAGGCGGCGACGGTGGCGCCGGGTCCGTCAGGCGGGCGGACCCGGGCTTGGCGCGGAAGCCTCATGAGTGCCTGTCGCAGCGTCGCCCTTCGGCCGCAGGGGCTGCGGGCGGGCGGGGTCAGCACATCTTGTAGCTGGCCTTGGTGCTGTTGTAGGAGCAGGTGCTGGCCTTGGCGCCGGTGGGGGTCTTGAGGGTGGCGGTGTCCTTGTCGTTGTTCCAGATGTAGTTGCCGCTGCTCCAGTACCGGTTGCTGGTGCTGTTGGCGCCCTTGCCGGTGTGGAGGGTGACGGTCTTGCCCGCGCCGAGGGTGTAGGCGGCGAAGGTGTACTTGTGGGCGGAGGCATCGGTGAGAGTCCACCCCCGAAGGGAGACGCTCTTCGCGGTGGTGTTCTTGATCTGCACGTATTCGGCGTTCAGGCTCGCACCCGAACGGGTGTCCGTGCCGGGGCTGTTGTAGTAGACCTTGTAAAGGTGGACCGAGCCGGCCGAGGCCTGCGCCGGGGCGACGGCCATTGCGAGGACGGCAGCGCCGGATGCGGCCAGTACGGCAGCGGTACGCGTGTAGTGCATGAGATTTCCCCTGGTTCGTCGCCGGGCCCGTGCCCGGCAGACCGCCCACTGTAGGGACACATCCGACCAGCAGGGACAGTGTTACCAAATCAGGACGATCAAGGGGCCACCGTGCACCAGCCCCCACGTCCGACCTGGCTCATGGCCGCACCTCAGCCGCGGGCCAGCTCGGCCGGGTTCGGCATGATCCCCCTGCTGCCCTCAGCCACAAGAGCGGCCCTTCGACATCGTCTCCTAACGGGAAGCACGCCGGCCACCGTGCGCATAGAAGGCCTCCGTGCCCGTGACCCCGAGGAGGAGGAGACCGATATCGACCACCTCGAACTGGACTTCCGAACACGTTGCTTGCTTGGACGATCTCGGCTGCCGGATCATCACCGCGAACCGCGTAGTGGACCACTCCACCGTCGCGCGGTTCGTCCAACGTCACCACGAGGCACTGAGCCAGCTGTTCGTGCAGGTGCCGGCCCTGTGCGGCCGTTATGGCTGGTCGATGTGGCGGCGGTAGCTGTGGACGGCTCGCCAACGGACGCGAACGCCTCCCGCGACTCCAACAAGCAGTTGATGCGCCTCCAAACCGTCATCGCCCGTTGCGAGGACGAGATCAACGCACTCATGGACGGCGCCGGTGAGCACGCCTGCCGTGTCGAGACCGGCGACACCACGGACGCCGACGGCGAGCCACGGGGTGACGACTGGCCGGAGCTGTCGCGTCTGTGCAATGTGCTTGCCCGGGATCGTACGGCCCCGGGACACGATCTACCAGCGATCCCTGCCGTCCGCCAACGAGATCAAGATCAAGCCCGAGGCCGCCGAACGCATAGTGGCCCGGGCACGCAAGCGGCTCGCCGCGGAGACGGCAGCCCACAAGGAGAAACTGAGGAAGTACCAGGCACGGACCGAAGCCGACCGGGCGGCGGGGCGCCGAGCAGCCAACGGGCGGCCACCCGTGCCCATGGAGCACAAGACGGTCCTGCTCCGGCAGCGGGTCCGACTCACGAAGGCACTCGCCCCCCTGGAACGGGCCCGCAGCCCCGAGCCGGCGCCCTCCCCGACCGCCGTCGCCAACCTGACCGATCCGGACTCGCGCCTACATCTGGGCAAACACGGCGGCTACCTGCAGGGATACAACGTGCAGATTGTGTGCGCCCGCCTCCAGGTCCTGCTGGCCGTCGACCTGCACGACAACCCGTCGGATCGCACTGCACTGATCCCGATGGTCAGGAAGACGCAGGAGAACCAGCGCGCGGCACGACTGCCGGACGACATCGGGCTCTGGCTCGCGGACAGCGGATACGCCAGCACCACCTCGTTCGAACAGCTGGCCGACCTGCCCCTGCTGGTCTCGGTCACCAGCGAGGCCGACCAAGGGGGCTTCCCCGCGAAGCGCCAGACCGCCCCGGCAGCCCAACAGGCCATGGCCGACCGCCTGGCGACCCCGACCGGCCGAGCTCAGTACCGCCAGCGCAGCACCCTCGTCGAACCTGGCTTCGCCCAGTTCTTCCAGCGGTTCGGCCGGCACCTCAACTACCGAGGCCGTCGAACGGTTGACACCGAGATCAAGCTCCTCGGCACCGTCCACAACCTCAGCAATATCCTCGCCAGCACCGCAAAATCGCGCTCTTGACTTCCGAGCGGGACAAGCCGCGCGACAGCCTCCCGGCTCGCCCGCTGGTGCACCGAAACCCACCCGCCCCGGCCCAGGCCGGCCGCCCGACTCGAAGAATCAGCGGCCCGCCGCCCGCTACGAGGTGGGCAGAGTCCTGGCCGCCGGCGAGGCATACGCCCGGCCGCTCACCACAAGAAGGGCACCAAGCCTCGGAGAGCAGGCTCAGCTTTGGCGGGCACAAACACGGTGGCCGCGTTACAGCCAAGTACCCGATGATCAATCCATGAGAGTCGTTGTTCAGAGGGTGCGCACGTCTTGGACCAAGGCGTCGCGGGGTGGCACTGGAGCCGCGAACCGCAACGCGGCTCCGATCGTGTTCACTCTGCCGACCGGCCTAACGTTGCCACTGCACGATGTCTCCATGCAGGAGTCGGACTCCTTCGTGCCGCATACGAGTGTGCAGGATCTGTCGGATCCCGGGCTGGTTCTCAAGGAGTCGGACGGGCTGCTGCGAGTGCACCGGCCGGAAACGACCATCTTCGGCATACCGCGGCGCAACCGGCGGCCACCAGCGCTCCGGCTTGCTCCCGGGCAATGGTTGCAGTGGCAGATCAACTACCGGTTCGTGGGCACATGGGGTGGGCCGTGGTCCTACCGGCTTGACACGTTCAATGTCGCCTACTGTCCTGCGTCACTCGAGGTCTTCCTGGGCACCCCGACGCACAGCATCGATGAACGAGCACATCTACGCTGAGCCCTCGACAGTGGGACTCGCACACTGACTGCTGGTGCCGTCTGACGGACGGCAGGTTAAGCTTGGGCCCACTTGCTCTCGCCCGCAGCACGGCAGCGCGACCGTGGTCTCATCGCCGTGGTGCGGGCTGTTCCCAGCCCCTCTCTGGGAAGCCGATGGTGACGTCATGCCAACCGCTCCGCCCGGAAGCAGACAGGGCTCAGTCGATCAGATAATCAAGCTCGCCGGCTCGCGCGCCGTCAATGAGGGCCTTCACTTCCGCTTGGGTGTATACCAGCGGCTCCTGCTCTGGGCGTTTCGAGTCGCGCCACACAATGAAATCACCGGCACGGCCGAACTCTGCGCAGTTGTTGTTCCCGCCCGTGAAGGAGGTGCGCCGCCATTCGACGGCGGCGAGGTCAAGCTCCGCTGCGGTCGGCTTGGCCGGCTGCGGGGACTTGCCCGGGGTGGCACTGCTCACGAATGTGACTCCTTGATCACTTTCTCGAATCGATCGAGATCGGCAGCGAACGGGACAGCCCGCTGCCAGAGGTTGTCGAACGCCTTGCAGTAGACGTCCACGTGCTCCTGCTTCGCGAAGTACGTCGACTCCGCCAGCCCTTCTACCCACACCACGCTCGGAGTGGGCTCAGGGAAGTCCATGATCATGAAAGAGCCGTACAGGCCGGCGTGGCAACCCGTTTCCATCGGGAGGAAGCCTACGGAGACCGATGGGTGTTCAACCACCTCGATGAGCCGCCTCAGTTGGCGCTTCATGAGGCCGGGGGGACCGATCGGTCGTCGGAGTGCAGCCTCGTCGATGACCGCGTGGAAGGTCTTGCCGGCGCCAATCAATCGTTCTTGTCGCTGGCGTCGGATGCCGACCAGGGTGGCTACCTGCTGCGAACTGAGGTCGGGCCGCATGTCCCGGATGACCGCGGTTGCGTATTCTTCCGTCTGCACCAGCCCGGGGACCAGGGCCAGTTCGTATGCGCGCAGCGCGGAGGCACCTGCTTCGAATTTGAGGTAGCCCCCGTATTGGGTCGGCGCCAGCAGACTGCTGTGTCGTTTATAGGGATTCTCCTCGGCCGTGTCGGAGCGCAGGAGTTCGAACGCCCTTTCCCGGTCTGCGGCGGTCACCAGGTCGGCATAGCAATCGTTGAGCAGTCTGGTGAGCAGGTCCTCCGAGATGCCGCGCGTCGCCCGTTCGACCCGACTCAGGTGGCCATGGTCTACGCCGACCCTTCCGGCCGCCTCGGCCAAGGTCAGCCCTGCGGCGGCACGCAGCTCTTTGAGCATCTGGCCTAGCTCCCGCCGCGGCACAGAGGCCGGCACCGTGCTCTTCGACTGCGCCATGGCTGCCAGTGTGCCGTCTGCTCCGATCTCGAACAACCTGCGTCAGTCAATTTGACCAGTCACATTGCCAGAACGGCCCTACGGCAGGCATGCTGACGTGGAGTCACAGCAAGTGGCAAAGCCGTGGCCCTGCGTGGCATATGCCAAGGATCGCGCCGGTACCCCGCCTGCCTCCATCCGGGGAGATCGCACGGCGCGCAGCCCCTGGCCCAGGCTGCTGTCCGGTCCGCCCGTCTGGAAGGCGCACTTCATGGCCACAACGATCATGCGAACGGCAGCAGCGCAGACACAGCATCAGAGGATGTGTGTGCTGCCCGGGCTGCCGAAGTCGGCCCCAGTCGCCCGGCACTGGGCAGTGGACCTCATGGAAAGCTGGGGCGTCGCCGACAGCCCTGCCGCGACTTGCGCACTGGGCGTGAGCGAGCTGGTCGCCAACGCTGTGATCCACGGTTCGTGCGGCGTGGTCGTCTGCCGCCTGGCCCAGTGCGGCGACGAGGTGAGAGTGGAGGTTCACGAGTGGCTGGTGCCCACCGACCTGGCCACTTCCCCCAGGCTGGCATTCGCGGGCGACGAGGCTGAACGCGGGCGGGGACTGTCGCTGGTAGACGCGCTCAGCCTCGGCTGGGGCTGGACACCGCCGGAGTCCGGTTCTGGCAAGGGCAGTTGCGTCTGGGCGCTGTTCGGCAGGATCCGATGACCGAAGGCGGCGCGGTCGAAGCGAAGGAGCGTGGGCTGGAGTTGCGCGGTCGCCGGACAGCAGCCGGCATCTCGCTGCGCCAGTTCGCCGCACAGCTCGGGATCGGCGCCCAGCGGCTGTCGGAGTACGAGACCGGACGCCGGAAGATGCCAGTGGAGCTGTGTTCCCGTGCGCGAGCGCTGCTGGACGACCTGGCAGCCGGGCGAGGGCTCCTCGGATTGGAGGCTCAGTCCGTGCCACCCACAGGCGAGCATCCGCTGGCTGCTCTCCGCCGTGCCCAGGGATGGACTCTGCGCGACCTGGCGCGGCTCCTTGCCCGAATCCTCGGCGGCGCCGACGACCGGCAGAAGATCTGGCGCTGGGAGCACTGGGGAGTGGTCCCGGACCGGCCAAGCCAGCTGGCGCTGGCCCAGCTCCTGGGCGTACAAGAATCCGTGGTCCTGGCACGACCGTGGCCGACGTGGTTACCTGGAACTGACGGCGCCGACGTCGATTCACCCTGGAACCTGCGCGGCGTCCTCGCAGCATTGGACGCAACCGGCGAGGCGGCGATGGACCGGCGCGGGTTCCTCACGATCAGTTCGGCCGCTTTGGCCGGTATGGCTGAACGCCTGGGCACAGCAGCACCACGCGTGCCCGGCGTCCTGCCTGAAGGCGCCGAGACCGGCTCGGCTGACGATGTTGTCACGACATTCGAGTCACGGCTCCCCCTGCTCCGGCACCAAGAGAACCTCTATGGCGGAGGCGTCGTGCTGGCCGGCATCAGCGCCGAGTTGGCGACCGCGCGGCAGATGCTGAACTGGCCGCTCGGCTGTTCCGCACGGCTACGGCTGTTGAAGGTCACCGCCGAACTCAGCCGCCTCGGGGGTTGGGCCGCCTTTGACGCCGGCCGTCGCGCCGCCGCCGAGACGTACTTCGTGGCCGCCCTGCGTGCCGCGCGCGAGACCGGGGATGCCTCCGCCGCAGCGAACACGATCAAAACTTTCTCATTGCTCCTGATCGAGTCGGAGCGGCCCGAAGACGCTCAGCGCCTCCTGGCGGCCGGCCGCCAGGCAGCCGCACAAAGTCCGCTTCGTGTGCAGGCGATGGTCGCCACGCGACAGGCCCGTGTCGAGGCCGTCCTGGGAAACGCTACTGCCTGCCAGGCCCGGCTCTGCGAAGCAACCGACCTGATGGAACGCTCGCTGGACCGCGACGACCATCCCCCGCAAGCCTCCTACTTCGGACCGGGTGAGCTCGCCGCGCAGACCGCCGCCTCGCACCAGATCCTGGGCCGCCATGCCAGCACGGTAGGACTGCTGGAGACTGCACTGTCCAGCCAGCCCGACTCAAGGCCGCGAGACCGGGCAACCTACCAGTTGTGGCTGTGCCGATCGGCACTCACCATGGGAGACCTCGACCGCGCCTGCGATCTTCTGTCCGACGAGACATCCGGCATCTCAGCTGCAGCCAGCACCGCCTCTGCCCGCAACCAGGCCCTGATGAAGGGCGTGCGCGAACAACTGGCCCGCCATCGCGACCACCCTGCCGCGCGTGCGGTAGACGAACGGCTGCGCGATCTGGTCGCATAGGGCGGTGGATTCCTCCAGCAACCCGCAACCGCGTATCGCCGTCGTCACCGGAGCCAACCGCGGGTTGGGATACGCCCTGGCTGCAGGTCTCGCCCGCCGCGGTATGACCGTCGTCCTCACCGCTCGCCGCCTCTCCGACGCCGAGGCCGCCGCATCCGCGCTCCGGGAAGACGAACTCGATGTGCATCCCGGAGAACTGGACCTCACCTCCCCCGCCAGCGTCAACCGCGCCTTCGCAGATGTCGAACGAGACTTCGGCAGGCTCGACGTCCTGATCAACAATGCGGGCATCGCCATCGACCGAGGGCAGAAGCCGTCCCAGACCGACATCGAAACCGCCGAAGCCACCCTCAACGTCAACGTGCTCGGCACCTGGCGATGCTGCAAACAAGCCGTCCGGCTGATGCGCATCGGCGGGTACGGGCGCATCACGAACGTCAGCAGCCACATGGGCAGCCTGGCCGGCGTCCAGGACCCGGGCAGCGCTGCGTACCGGATCTCGAAAACCGCCGTGAACGGACTCACCCGCATCTTCGCGGCAGAAACCCGGGACGAAAACGTCCTCGTGAACAGCGCCTCCCCGGGCACCGTCAGGACCCGGATGGGCTACGGCACCCCGCAGTACACCGCCGCCGAGGCGGCCGACGGCATGCTGTGGCTGAGCCAGCTGCCTGACGACGGACCAAGCGGCGGCTTCTTCCACGGTCGTGAACCTCTCGACTGGTGACGATCTGACCAGCGCGGACACGAAGAGCCTACGTAGAGCCCACAGTGTCCGACCTGGCACAGTGCGCATTCACCTGGTGATCTGGGACCCAGCCGCCGGCTGGTCCCACCCGGTTCCGGAGGCAGCCCCAAGGGGCACGGGCGCGCACGCCCGTGAGGCTGAGCCGGATACCGGCACTGGCGGGACACGCCTGTGCGGCGGTACCCGGTTCGGGGCCCCTCTCCGCCACCACCGCAGGCAGGTCACCGTGACGCACGCCCAGGGCCCAGCCCCCAGTGGCTTCGACAAGACCCGCTCGACGTCACCCATTCCGGAAGCGTTTGCCAACCTGCGCGAGCGTCTCGCCGGCGGCGACCTGGCAACGGTCACCGTGCTGGGTCCGACGTCCGACGCCAGCTGGCGAGCCCACCCGATTCCGGCCACCCGGTTCCTGGCCGCCGTCCACACTTCCAGCGCGGTCGTCCTGCCGCCGGCTCACCTGCTGCGGCCAAGCGGTCCCAGGCAGCAGCAGGCGAAGCAGTTCGAAGCCAGCCACTTGGCCGTTGACCTGAGCACTCTACGTGCTGCCACCTGGAGTCCGGGCACCGCCGTAGCCCTCGCGGACGCATGCACCAGCAAGGGCCGGGTGCACCCAGAATCTCCGCGTCACCTCCTGGAACGCCTCATCGCCCGGTTGGAGGCGTACGGGGTCCGCGTCACCGTTGCCGTGGAGACCCAACTCCGGCTCACCGGGGCCGCAAGCCCGGACGACAGCGGCCTCGATGCTGTTCTGGTCCACCTGTGCTCCCTCCTGCGCCACGCCGACCTGCCCGTCGAGAGCATCAGCACTGCCCCCTCCCTCCACGCCCCAGATCGCAATGGCCAGTTGGTCACCGCCACATTCGCTCACCGCGACCCCTTGACCGCCTGCGACAACCACGTCCTCCACCACCTGGCTGCCACCATCCACAGCGAATACCACGGACTCCATACCGAATCCGCCTCAACGGATCGTCTGACGCTGCATCTCACCCTCACCGCCCCGGGCCAGACGACCAATGCCCTGATCGACATGGCGCACGCAGGACTCCAAGGTGAAATCGGGAACATCGCCGCCAATCTGACTGGCAGGGCGCCTTTCCTCACACATATCACGGAGCCGGATGAAAACGCCCGGAGAACCACCGAGCCCGCTGGCAGCACAGTAGTCAAGATCAATTCCAGCGCCGACGTAATCACACTCACCTTCTCCGCCGCTACGGGAGTCCACGAGGCAACCGTCGCAGCCCTCACCGGCATTACGGCCGGAATTCGGCACCGACATTCTTATGCGGCAACTACCGCCGCCCCACTGCCTGCGCAGCCCTTACGCCTGCCCGGGACCTGAAGCCCGATGGGGCTACCAACTGCTCCAGCCGCAAAGCCATAGAGGCCGTCCCCTACTGCGGCTAACTCCCCGACCCGCGGTCAGGGGCCGTCCCACTCTTCTTCGTCCTTCCTCTTCTTCTACGCGACAGGACAGCCTCCATGAGCACAGCAGCACCTTCGGTCGGCGCGCTGCCGACCATGGCGGAGGTGGCCCGCTTCGCCGACGAGCAGATCATCACCGCCGCGCAGGCGCTGTGGCCGGGTGCGGCGCTGGAGTTCGGCGCCGGCGTGCCCAGCGTCACCGGGTACGTGCGCAGGATGCTGGTCGGCGAGCAGGTGGTGTACGCCAAGGTCTCGCTGCTGGGGATGTCGCTGGTCTCGCTGCTGCGCGGTGCGGCGGGCACCCGGGCACACATACAGGCCGCCCAGTACGCATACGCTCGCACCCCTGGGAGT
Source organism: Streptomyces sp. NBC_00433 (assembly GCA_036015235.1). NCBI lineage: Bacteria > Bacillati > Actinomycetota > Actinomycetes > Kitasatosporales > Streptomycetaceae > Streptomyces > Streptomyces sp. NBC_00433. Next base: position 2,294,193 of record CP107926.1, read on the forward strand.
CCGCTGGAACGCGAGGCCGCGCAACTCGCGGTGCTCCACCGGGGCCGCAGGCCCCAGGTCGCGCCCGTTCTCGACTACCGCCGCGGCGTCCTGTTCACCCAGGCCGTCCCCGGCCTCTCACTGGCCGACATGCTGCTGAACTCACCCCAGGCCAGCGGGCCGTTGATGGCGTGCGTGCTGGAACGGCTGGACGGATTGCGCCGCAAGTCCACCAGCCGCCTGGTCATCGGTGCCCCCATCGATCGGGGGGTCCACGCCACGTTCCAGCGCAAGTTCGCCGGCGTCTCGGCGCCGGAGTACCTGGCGTCGCTGCACGCCGACCACCCGGCCGCGACCGCTGTGCTGAAAGCGGTGGTCAGCAGGCTCGGTACCGGCGATTCGGCCGCCGTCGGGCTCGGGCGAGCGCTGACGACAGTGGTGTACGGGGACCTGACTCCCGAGCACGTCCTGTATCCCGGCAGGCCCGGCACGGAGCCGGTCTTCCTGTCCCCCGCCCTGACCCGGGACACCCCACTGGCCGACCCCGCACAGCTCCTATCCCGCTGCGTCCTCGTGCTGCTCGCGGCCCAGCCCGGCCGAACCGTCGCGGAGCAGGCCGCACAAGGTTTCGCCGACTTCGCCCAGCAGCAGGCCGACCGCTTCCCCGGCCTCCGCGACCAGGCACTTCGGAATCTGCTGCGGCTGTGGGCTATGGACACCGCCAACATCATGTCCACCTATCTCACCACCCCCGCCGACCTGCCGCTCCCCGAGCACGCCGGAGTCCTGCGCACGAAAGCCGCTGCGGTGCTGGGCATCATGCACCAGCTGGCCGGGGCGTTCTCGGCCCGGCTGATCCCAGAACCGGTGCTGCGGCACGCGCTGGCTGCCGTGGTGGAGGCCGCCTCGTGATCGCCCCCAAGAAGAATGCTGTGAGTCCTGTGGTCTGGAAGGTCGGCTGCCTCGGCGCGCCCCAGTCACCCTGGGGCGGAAAGATCCATCACGATGCGGGTCACCGTCGCCAAGGGCCCCGGGCGTTCCGGAAGCATGGAGCGTCGGCTCGTGCCTGCGTCTCCTCCCCGGATGCCGGTTGCGTTGGTTCACGCTTCCCAGCGGTAGAAGGCTTTGCCGTTGTGCTGCTGGAAGCCGAGTGCCTGGTAGAGCGCGAGGGCGGGTGGGTTGTCGCGGTCGGCGGTCCACTCGACCCGGGTGCATCGGGCGGTATCGGCCTCGGCGCGTACTGCGGCCATGAGTTGTCGGGCGACTCCTCGGCGCCGGGCGTTTTCGCGGACGAACAGTTCCTTCAAGTACAGCGAAGATTCCGCTCCGGCGGCCGGCCACAGCAGGCTGAAGGAGGCCAGTCCGAGGACGGTGTCGCCTTCGCGGGCGAGCAGCACGGTGGCGGCGGGGCCGCCGCCGAACAGCGCGGTGCGGATCTGGGTCTGGTCGGCGGGGGTGTTGTTGCCGCCGTAGTACGCCTCCACTTCGCCGAGGATCTCCGAGATCGTCTGGGTGTCGGCTTCCGTCGCCCGTTCCACGTGCACTGCTGGCTCCTATTCGGCGGGGGGCAGGGCGAGTGCTTGGCGCAGCGCCTGCCGTCCGGCTCCTTCCGGGACCGTAGCGGCCACCTGACGTGCACGGTAGATGATCAGCGCGGAGCGGTGCCCGGTGGGCAGCGCCGTGACGGTTTGCATAGCCAGCGCGGCGGCGGCGTCCGGTTCGCCGTCGGCTGCGTGGCAGGCGGCGAGGTCGAGGCCGATGAGCGCGCGGTCGGTGTGGTCGGTTGCGGGATACCGCTCCAGGGCGCGGTGGAGTTCGTCGCGGGCCCGGTCGGTGTCGGCGAGGTGGGTCAGCGCGTCCCCGGCGTGGAAGTGCAGGCTCTCCCGGGTGTAGCCAAGGGCGCTGGCGATCTGCAGGTCGGGATCGAGGCGGTCCAGTGCCGTCTGGCCGGCGGTAAGGGCTGCGGCGGCGTGGTCGGGGCGGCCGAGCAGGGCGTGGGCGCGGGCCTCCAGGGGGGCGGCGAGCGCGGGTCCGGCGCAGGGCAGTCCGCCTGCGACGTACTGGGCGCGGCCGGCGAGTTCGAGTGCACCGACGATGTCGCCGTCGTAGTAGAGCTGGTACGCCTCCTGGGCGTAGATCCAGCTCAGTGTGGCGCGGTCGTCGGCCGCGCTGGCGGCGGCGCGTCCGGTCCTCCACCAGTCGCGGGCCCCGGGGTCGCCGGCCTTGAGCAGGGTCAGAGCGATCAGGCCGGCCAGTTGGGCCAGGCAGGTCGTCAGACGGCGCCGGGCGGGCGGGGTATGGCGGTGCTTGAGGACACGCTGCAGGTCGGCGGTGTCGGCCAGCAGCTCATGGAGAAGGTCCGTTTCGGGCCGCCAGCGGGTGGCCTTGCCGTGCCGAGCGACGGTGTACTCCCAGTCCTCCACGCCCGCGTCGGTCATCGGCCCGGCCGCAGCCAAGGACTCCGCGATGCCCCAGTGCAGCCGGTCCGCCTGTTCACCTGCCGCCTGCTGCGGGTCCAGGGCGGCAAGCGCGATGAGCTCGCCGCCGGCGCCGAGCGCCTGGTCGAGGGCTGCGGCCACGGTGCCGCTGGGGGCTCGTCCTCCCGATTCCAGGTAGCTGATCTGGGTCTTGCTGACGGCCGACAGGGCGGACACGTCCCTGATGGACCGGGCTCCACGCAGCCGTCGCAGCGCGGCACCGAAGTCGCTGTCGTTCACCGGCTGCCTCCCCTGTCCCGGGTGTCCCCACGGTTGGGGACGCCCGGGGACGCCATCGGTCTGTGGCCAAGCGGCCACACCCGTGACGCTAGACGCCATAAGCGATCACTCGCAGCGACACCGAACAAGTCGTCGTTTTCCCCTGACACCTTCCGAGGTATGTGATGTCCCCTCGTTCCGTCCGCCACCGCGTCCCGCCCGGCCGAGCGGGTGACGGTGCCCCCGCCGTCGGCGCCGACGTGGCGCTGCTGGTCCGCCATCACGTGGTCGGACCGGTACTGGCGTGGACCGCGGCACCTGCGGTGGCGTGGGCCGGCTGCGCCGCGATCGGGCACCCGATGCACGCTCCGCTGGCGGGGTTTGTCGTGGTGGGCGCGATGATCGGCTCTGTGGCGTCACTGCGCCGCGGGGCCCGTGTGGTGGCCGGCGCCCTGGCACGCACCGAGGCCGGCCGTAACGCCGGGACCGCCCACGATGGCGAAGCCCAGCACCGTGCGGCGGAGTTCTGGGAGCGGACGGCCTCCTCCCTGGACGGGGCCGTCGGTGTCCTGCGGGACTCCCATGCCGCCCTGACCGCTGCCCACCGGGAAGCGGCGTCACTGAACACCGCCAACGACCGGGACTTCCGTCACCTTGCCGGCGCCTGGATCGATCACTACCGGCGGTCGGTCGACGAGATCCTCGACGGCGTCACCGTGCTGCTGGCCGAGGTGCGGCAAGGCCGGGTTCCTGCCAGGCCCGCCTTCCCGGCCCTGCCGGCCCAAGCGCCGGGACGGTTCGACCAGCTCGACCGGAACCTGATGCTGCTGCGGCACCACGTGCTGGACGCCATCGTCCAGGCCGCGGCGGCGAACACCGGCACCGCAGAAGTGGAGTTGAACGTCTTCGCCGGGATAGCCACGCGCCTGCGCTCACGCTCGGACCGTGTTCTGGTCGAACTGGACCGGCTGGAGCGCTCGACTGAGGACCCGGACTCGCTGCAGTCCCTGCTGCGGGTCGACCACAAGGTCGTCCAGATCCGCCGGGACGTGGAAGCCGTCCAGGTCCTGGCCAGCGGCCAGTTGCGGCAAAGCGGCGATCCCTCGGACGTGTTCGGGATCCTGCGGCAGGCGACCGCGGAGATCGAGGACTACGGCCGGGTCCGGATCGGCACGGTGGCGCCCGTCCAGGTCAGCGCCTATGCGCGGTCGGCACTGATCCACATCCTGGCGGCCCTGTTGGAGAACGCCACCCGCTTCAGCCGGGTCGACGTCCACCTGGCCAGTGCGCTCGAAGCCTCCGGTCTGGTGATCACCGTTGTGGACGAGGGCCTGCACATGCCCGCCGAGGACCTGCGGGTCCTCAACGACCTGCTGGCCGATCCGGACCCCGTCATGGTGCGCACCCGGCTGGCCGAGGGGCGGATCGGGCTGCTGGTGACCGCGAAACTGGCACGCCAGTACCGACTGAAGATCACGCTCCAGCCCGCCGCCGGACAGGGCACCCAGGCGGTGGTTGTCGTCCCTCCGAAACTGCTGCTCCACCCGGCGGAAGACGGCGCTGGCCTCGGCTCTGGTGATTCGGCTTCGCCGGGCCGCACCGGCCCGGCCGCGGTGCCGACAGCCGCCCCGGAGCTGGCGTCGGTGCCGCCGCTGCCCGGCCCGGACCAGCGGCCCGGCCTGCCCCGGCGGGACGCGGCGGGCAGGACGGAAGTCCAGCATGATCCGGCCCAGCGCGACGGACTGCACCGCCCCGGTCTGCCACGCCGGCACCGCGCCCCGGCCGGGACCGCGCCGCCCGAGCGGCCTGAACCTGTTGCCGGTAGCGGTCCGGTCGCCACCGCCCATCTGGTCGGCGCCTTCCTCCACGGCGCTCAGCGGTCAGGCGACAGCCCCGCTCCCGCAGACGGCGCTGCGGACGCCCCGCATCCCGCCAGGCCGTGACCCCTTTCCCTCTTCTCCCGTGCGCCGAGCGCGCACCCGCCCCGACACCCTATGGAGTCCCGATGCCCGGCACCGCGCACGCCTCGACCTTCCTTGACCGCCTCGGCGACGTGACCTTCCTGCTGGACCGCTTGAAGGAGGCTGTGCCCGGCGTGCTGGTGGCCGAACTGGCCACCACCGACGGCCTGGCCCTGGGCAAGATCGGCCTCGACGAGGCCAGTGCCGAGCGGCTGGCCGCGGTCGCGGCCGGCATGCACTCCCTCGGACTCGGAATCGGCAAGGCCATCGGGCTCGACCGCCAGACCACGTTGCGGCAGGCGTTCTTCGAGACCGACACCAACCGGATCTTCTCCATGAGCGCCGCCGCGGGAACCCTGCTGACCGTCATCACCAGTCTGGATGCCGACCCCGGGCTTACCGGCCACGAGATGACCGTGCTCGTCAACAGCGTCCGCGCCCACCTGGCGACCCCTGCACGCGACGATTCCCCGCAGGCCGCCGGGGGTGAGCGGTGACATGCCGCTCTCCCAGAGCAGCACGACCGCCTCCGTAGCCGAGCCGTCGCCGCAGGAGCCGCGCACCTACGCGATCACCGGGGGCCGCACCCGGGTGAGATACGAACTCCATCTGGAGACCCAGCTGATGCCCGGCACGGCCAGCGCGCAGCCGGTCTCCGCCGAGGCGCGGCAGGTCGTTGCGGCCTGTGGCCGGCGCAGCGTGTCCGTCGCGGAGATCGCCGCTGCGATCAGGCGGCCGGTGTGGGCGGCGAAGGTCCTCATCGGCGACCTGCTGGACACCGGAGCGCTGATCGCGCCGCCTTCGGCAAGCAATCCCGGAAGCGACCCGGCCGTCCTGCGCCACATCCTGGCCAGGCTGCGGCAGGCATGAACCCATATCAGGAAGGACCCGCGGTGCTCACCGCCGACCGGCCGCCCGTAGCAGCCGTCAAGATCATCGTCGCCGGAGGATTCGGCGTCGGCAAGACCACGTTCGTCTCGGCGGCCTCCGAGATCCGGCCGCTGACCACCGAGGAGGTCCTCACCCTTCCCAGCAGCGCGACCGACGACCTGGCCGGCGTGGAGACCAAGACCACCACCACGGTCGCCGTGGACTTCGGGCGTATCACCATCCCGCACCCCGGCATGAACCTGACCTTGTACCTGTTCGGCACACCTGGCCAGGAACGCTTCCTGTTCGTCTGGGACGGGCTGACTCAGGGAGCCATCGGCGCCGTGATCCTGGCCGACACCCGCCGGCTGACCGACAGCTTCCCCTCCATCGACCACTTCGAGGCGCTCCAGCTCCCCTTCGTGGTGGCCGTCAACCAATTCGAGGGCTCCCGCTACCGCTACACCCCCGGCGAGATCCGCAGTGCCCTCGACCTGCGCCCGCAGGTGCCCGTCGTGCTGTGTGACGCCCGCGACCGGACCTCGGCCACCGCCGCTCTGGCCGCCCTGGTCGACCACGCCCTGACCGGCCTGACCGCTTCTTCCCCCTCCCGTCTCGGAGCGCCCGTATGACCGTCTTCGACCCTTCCTCCGGTCTGCACGTCACCGCCCCGGACCCCGACCAGCACCACCGCTCCGCCGTCCTGCGAGACCTCGGTCTCGACGCCGAGTCCGTTCCCGAGCTGGACGCCATCGCACGGGCCTTGGGCGAGGCGGCCGGTCAGCCCTGGGCCATGGTCAACTTCATCACCGACCAGCAGCGCTTCGCCGGGCTGTTCGTGGCGCCGGGCGCCCCGCCGGTCGCGCGCACCATGTCCCGTGAACACGGCTACTGCCCTGACGTCCTGGATCGCCCCGTCGCGCTGATCCTGCCCGACGTGTGCTCCCACCCTCGCTTCCGCAGCAACCAGGTCGTCGACCGCCTCGGGGTGCGCACCTATTGCGGCGCGCCGCTCATCCACAACGAGTCCGGCGTCACCCTCGGCACGGTCTGCTTCATCGGCCCCGAAGCGCTGCCCCAGGAAACGGGCCAGACCAACCGCGCCCTGATCAACGCCACCCGCGACCAGGTCATGGGCGTCATCCGCGCCCGCGCGGCCGAACTCCCGCACTGACAAAACGTCACGGGCGGTGATGCGGGGCACCGCCAGGCCCATCTTGTCCGCAGGCAGCTCACTTCCAGGAGGATCCCGGTGACAGCACCGACCCCGGCGCGCCGCGCCGAGCCGCACCACCGCCTTCGCCAGCTCGTGCGCGACTTCGCCCAAGCCCACATCGCCCCCCGGGTACCGGACATGGAACAGACCCGGGCTGTGGAACGTGACCTGCCCCGGCTCGTCGCCGAACAGGGCTGGATCGGCGCCACCATCGACACCACGCACGGCGGGATGGGCGCCGGACACCAGGCCAAGACCGTCATCATCGAGGAGATATCCCGCGTCAGTGCGGCCGTCGGCGCCGCGGTCCAGGCATCCCAGCTCGGCGTCGCCAAAATAGACCACTTCGGCACCCCACAGCAGAAGCGGACCTGGCTGCCGCTCATCGCCGACGGATCGTGCCTGCCCACCATCGCGGTGACCGAGCCGGATTCGGGCGGACACGTGCTGGGCATGCAGGCCGCCGCCCACCGTGACGGCGACTCCTGGATCCTGACCGGCCGGAAGGTCTTCGTCGGCAACTCCCACATCGGCGACGTCCACGGCGTGATCGTACGGACCGGCGACGCCGGCAGCCGGAGCCTGACCGCTTTCCTGGTCGAGGCCAACCGCCCCGGTCTCTCGCTGACCCCGCACCGCCCGGCGCTCGGCCTGCACGGGTTCAGCTTCGGCGGAGTCGTCCTGGACAACTGCCGGATACCGGCGCAGAACATGATCGGCGAGGTAGGCGACGGCATGGCCGTCGCGTACTCCTCCAGCATCCTGTATGGACGGCCCAACCTGACCGCCGTCGCGCTCGGCATCCACCAGGCCATCCACGACACCACCGTGGGCTTCGCCCGCGACCGCCGCCGTTACGGAGCCCCGCTGGCCGAGCTGCCGACCATCCGCGCCAAGCTCGGCGAGATACGGTCCCGGCTGCTCACCGCCCGCACCGTCTGCTACGACGCCGTCCGCCTGCTGGACGCCGGGGCGGCGTGCGATGAGCAGTTGATGAACGCCAAACACACCGGCGTCGAGCTGCTCAAGGACTCCGCCCGCACCGCGATGGACATCTGGGCCGGCGCCGGGCTGCTTCCCGAGAACCCCATGGAGCGTCTGTTCCGCGACGCCTGGCACCCCTACCCCGCCGCCGGGACCGGCGACATCCAGCTCCACCGTCTCGGCGAGATCGCCCTCGGCCTCCAGCACCCGCAGTGGTCGCAGCGCTTCCCCGGCACCAGACCCAAGGCCGGCGCCCAGCCCGTGCCGGCCTGACCCGCGGACCCGCCGCCGCATGTCGTGACGCATCTCAGGAGATCACCGCAGTGACCAGCCAGAACACCCACCCCGTGCAGTCGCCCCCGGCCGTCCTCGAACTCGCCCTCACCGACGGCGACATGCGCGCCCTGCACTGGCTGGCCACCGTCCGCGCGGCGGCCGGTGCCGGAGTGCACCACCTCGTCCTCGCCGGCCCCCATCCCGGCCAGCACCCCGCCGCCAGGGCGCTGTGGCAATGCGGCACCTCGGCCGGCATGCACGTCGCCGTCACCGCCAGCCCGCCCGCCACCGCCGCCGACCGCGCACCCCGGATACGGATCACCGCTGACGGCATACCCCGCCTGGTCATCCCCGACGGCATCCCCCTGACCGACCTGCCCACCGACCTCGGCCCCGACCTGGCGGCCTTCGCCAGCCCTCCCGTCCTGCGGGCGCTGGAAGCCGCCACATCCCGGCGGCTGGTTCCAGCCGCCTTCTGAAGACCGCTCCCGCGGCACCGTCGCGGGAGCCGGGTACCGCCGCCCGACCCGCACCGCCGTCGGGACGGGCGGCGGACCACCCGAAACCCACCACCACAGCCCGGCCCGGAACCTGGAGTCTGAGGATGATCAGCCCGACCCTGGCCTGCGTGACCACCACGCACGCAGCCACCGCAGCAGCCGTGCTCTTCACCGCCCCCAGCCTCCCGCCCTCGGCCGAAGCCAGGGCACAGGGGGTGCACGCCGCCGACGTACTGGTGGCAATCCCCGACGGAGGCGACCCCCTCCGTCTGCGCCCGCAGCCCCCGCCCACCCGCCGGACCAACGCGGCGCGCCTGGTCCAGGCCCTGGCCGCACTGCCGCGTCACAGCGTCGTCCTCACCGGCGGCATACCCGGCACCACGTGTCCGATGAACGCACTCGCCGACGCCTACTGACCACCCGTCGCCCGCGCGCGAACCTGCGGGCCGATCCCACGACCGGCTCGCTGCCGGAGATGCGCACCGGTTCCCCCGTACCGGCGCGGGCAGCGAGCCACCGGCCGCCGCCGCCCTCGTCACCGGCGGCGGCCGGCCCCCACTACGAGACGACCGCATTCGATCGAGGACCCATGAACGCCCTGCCAGATACTGACTTGTCAGCACAACTCTTCACCGGATCCGGCACGTTCCCGGCGACCCGCGAGTTCGAGGAAACCCTCTGGGCACCGCTGGGCCGACTGCGCACCGCCGCCCGGACCGCGGGACTGCACCTGCTCCTCGGCAACCCCGACGAGGTGAGCGGCGGCGACCGCCTGGCGCTCGGAGACGCCGACGAAACCACCGTCCTCGAGCTGGCCGCCGTCCTCACCAGCGCCGCCACCGCCACCGCCCCCGCTCCCGAGACGCCCGGTCTCGCCGGCGCCGCGGCGTGGCTGGGGACCTGTGCCCAGGCCGCCGGTGTCGAACTGCGCCTGGGAGGACCGAGGACGGCGCCCGGCGGACGGGAGGTGCTGTCGCTCGGCGATGCCGACCACAGCACCCTCACGCGCCTGGCCCACGTGATCGAGCAGCACTTGGCCGGCCTTCACCAGGCCGAAGACGCCCTACGGCGGGCGCTGGAGAAGATCGGCGTGACCGCTGATCAGGTCGCCGCCCACGCAGGCGCCATAGACCTGGGCGACGTCACGATCCCCGAAGGCGTGGTGCTGCTGCGCCAGCTCGTGCCGACCGGCTGGATCCAGGAGATCGATCCGGACGACCAGAGCGCCGGCGAAGACCTCGCCGCCCGCCTCACCCATGCCGTCCAGAAGATCACCGGCGGCGGGTTCCTCGACGCCGCCTACACGCCCTACTGCCGCTACTGTCACGGCGGACCCGCACTCCTCCTGGGACGGCTGCGTCCCCGGTACGCCCGGAGCCTGACCGCTCACATCGCCGGGGCCGCCGCATGAGCCGGCCCACAGCCGATCGCCTGGCCGACGAGGCCGGCCGGTGTCTGGCCGAACGGAAGGCGGAGGGCGCCTGGCAGGGCTTGCACGACCGGGCGCTCACCTACCTCACCCGCTTGTCCACCCAGCAGCTCGGCGCTCCAGTGATCGCGTGCCTCGACCTGGCCCGCGACGATGGCCCGTTACTCGAACAAGCCGCCCGCGCCCTGGCGATCAGAGCCGCCGGGAACTTGGACGCGGTGGCGCACATGATGCTCGCGTACCCCACACACGGCCCCGACGCCCGGGTGGACCGGCTCGTGGCCGGCCAGCGCCTCCTGCCTGTCTTCCGTCATGTGGAGGTCGGCGATGCCCAGGAGTGGCCCGATCACGACTTCGTGCTGGGCCGCACGTCCCGCAGCCGGCTTGCGGCCCTGCCGTCCGCCCCCGCCGCTTCCGCGGCCTGACCGGGGACATGGACATGCCCGATTCGGTTCCGTACATCACGCTCCGCAAGGGCGAACAGGACATCAGCGACCAGGCGCTGATCCTGCGCTATCGCCCGGGCAGCGCCAGTCTCGGTATTCCCCCGGCCGCCGCCCTCCGCTATCGCGACGAACGGCCCGAAGACCGCGACCACGAGGGCATCCTGTACGCCCGCGTCACCCAGAGCCTGAACGCGGCCGGGTGGCCGGTCGGCCGGCCCATCTGGCCGACGGTGCATCCCGCCCGGCAGCGCGAGTGCATGGGCGAGATGCTCTGCCGCTACTGCAAGGGCGAACCCAGCCACACCGACGCCGGGACGCTGTTCCTGGACGTTGCCGGAGAGCAGGCCCAGGCCAAGCCGCGCTGGCCCGAGGGGTCCTTCACCTACCAGCCGCCACTGTGCTTGCCGCACGCCAAGGAAGCGGTCGATCGGTGTGGATACGGGCATCGCGTCGGTGGCTTCACCGCACTGCGCGTCCGAGAGTCCCGCTGGCATGGCGTGCTCGGCACCCCGTACCAGGACTCCGGCGGCCTCCCCAGGGCCACCCGTACCCGCGCCGACCGGGACGCCGACGTCATCCCGTTCACTCATCCCCACCGGCGGCTGTTCCTCGGCACGCAGTACGCAATCGCCCTGCACGACGTCACGGTCGTCGACCTCGCCGCCGAATTCGCCGCCGCCGGCCTCACCTGACCGCTCCATCCCACTACCGAAAGAATCGCCGTGTCCTTACCGCCTGTCGTAGCCGTCTCCTGGAACGTGGAGAAGGGCGAGAACCTGCACCAGGCAGCCGACTGGGTCCGCGCCCAGAGCCCGGACATCTTCCTCATGCAGGAGCTCCAGCCCGGCCAGGGCGAGATCGTCACCGAACTGACCGCAATGACCGGCTACATCGCCGCGCCCACCGCCCAGAGCAGCAACGACAACGCCATCTTCCTGCGTGAGTGCAGCCCCCTGGTCTTCGACGAGGAGTTCCTCCACCCCTGGGCGCCCTGGCACGCTCCCGCCAACGTCGCCGTCCGCCTCCGCGACGAGGACGAAACCCTCAGCCCACGGCGGATCAGCACCGCCAGCGCCCACCTGTGCTACTGGTCCCCACAGATCAGACTCGCCGAAGCCCAGTGGCTGTCCACCCTGTCCAAAGCAGGCTGGCTCGCCATGGTCTTCGGCGACTGGAATTCCTACCGGACTGGCGAAGGCGGACCGTGGGACGACTACGCCGACAAGGCGTTCGTCGCCAACCGCACCCGCCGCGCCCCGACGGAAGCCGGGTCTCCGATGACGAGCCCGACCGCGCCATGACGGACGCCGGATACGTCGAGCTGGCCCGGCACGCCGCCGACCGCCTCGGCCAGCCCGACGCCACGCGGCCCACCTCCGGCTACCGCAACCACCCGGGACGCCCTACCGGCCTGCCTCCTCACACCATCGACCGCGGCTATCTCTCCGGCGAACTCGTCCCCGCCCTGACGGCCTTCGAAGTCTGCGACACCCCCGGCCTGCGGGCAATCAGCGACCACCTGCCGCAGCGCGCCACCTTCGACACCGCTGTCCTTCGGGAGATCCTCCACCGCCCCGCCCGGGTCTACGAGCCGAACACCCTCGCATCCGGCCCCCTCCCCACCGGCGGGAAACCACATGAGTAGCGCACTGACGCAACCGGACCAACCACACGCGGCAGACCGCATCCGGAGCACGCCCAGCCCTCGGCTCGTCCAACATGAGACCGATGAGCTGAACACGCCGATTTCCGCCACCTCGCTCCCCGCCGTGCGGCCCACCGTGGCCGCAGCCGTGATCCTGCACGGCAGACACGTCCTGCTGATACGCCGCCGGGTCCCCGAAGGCTCCCTGTCCTGGCAGTTCCCCGCCGGAGGCATCAAGCCCGGCGAGACCGCTGCAGACGCCGTGGTCCGCGAGACGCTCGAAGAGGCCGGCGTGCTGGCCGCCGCGATCGTGCCCTTGGGTGAGCGGGTCCACCCGGGCACCCGTCAGCCCATGGCGTACGTCGCGTGCCAGTACCTGGACGGCACCGCGTACGAAGCAGCTCCTGCAGAGGTCGCCGAGGTCGCCTGGGCACGCATCCCGGACCTTGGCCGCTACATCCCGCTCGGCGACATCTTCGGCCCGGCACGGACATACCTCCTGGCCTGCTCCTACCCCGGCCAAACCGACGACAGAGAGGTCTCACCATGCGCACCCTGACCCTGCTGAACTGGAACTTCGAGGACAACGGAGGCGGCGACCAGGCCAAGTGGGCCAAGGGCCACGACCTGCTGGCCAGCCTCAACCCCGACCTGCTCCTCCGGCAGGAACCCTGGGACGCCGCCGACAACGGCCACACGATCCACAACCAGCAGGAGGACGTCCTGGGCCTGCGCGGATGGATCGGCGCCCGCTCGCGCACCGCCGTGTACGCCGACCCCACCCTCTTCGCACCGGTCCGGGACTGGCAGGACAAGGTCGCACCCATGTGGGTGCAGCCGCCCACGCCGGTGCTGCTGCGCTATAGGCCGGCTGGCAGCACCGCCATGCCCTTCGTCGCCGTGTCCTACCACCTGCACTACTGCTCCGTCACCAACCGGGCTTCCGAGGCACAGTCGCTGACCGCGTACGCCGACAGGAAATGGAAGACGCACGACGGCCGGAAGATCACCCCGCCCATCCTGGCCGGCGGCGACAACAACTCCTACCCCCACCAGGACCTTCCCGGCGCCCCCGCCCTGCCGGATCTGTCCTCCATCAAGGACAAGCGGCACATGGTTCACCGCTCCCGCCTGCTCCCGGACGGAACCCGCGTCCCGGACACCGAACCCGACAAGACCCTGCGCGACGCCGAACTCTTCGACCTCGCCCGCTACTGGGCAGAGAAGTCCGGCGACACCAGCGCGGTCGCCCGCACGGTGAACGCCAGCGACACCCACGGCCCGGACGCGAGGATAGACCGCGTCTACGGCAGCACGCACTTCCTGCCCGCAGTGATAGGGGTCGACGTCATCGAGGTGGACCCCGCTCTCTCCGACCACCACGTCGTCCGCGTCAAACTCGACCGCGACGTCCTAGCCGACATCCTCAACGAGCAGCAGGAACTGGACGCCTGACCCGCCGTGTCCCTGACACCCGGCCGCGTTCTCAAATGGCTGCCAGCCGTCCTGGCGGAAGGAAACCGGTGACCGCGACACCGCCGGGAAGCGCGGCGCACACCTGGCCGCCATGCCCACACGGGTCCAAGGCGTTGCTGCGCGACCACCTGGGACGCCTGGCCCTGGTCAAACCCCGCTACAACGACCGCCGGTATTACCTGGTCGGCGGCGGCCTCGAGCCGGGGGAGGACTTCGAGCATGCGCTAACCCGGGAGGTCTGGGAAGAAACCGGCCTGCACCGGGATCCCGGCCGGCTCCTCGTCGTGGTGCAGGTTCCCGCCGATGAAGAACGCGGCAAGCCAGCCGGGATCGACCTGATCTTCGACGTGGAGCCGCTGGCGCCCGGAGAGAGGGAGGCGATCCGCCTGCCCCCGGACGAACTGGGCGATGTCCAGTTCATCGCCTTCGAAGACATCGACCAGTGGACCCTGCCACCGCTGGCGCGCGCCGTCCGCGCCGCCCAGCGCGCCCTCGTCCAGGGCGTGACCTTCGTGCTGCCCCCCTACCCACCCGACCATCCCTTTCCGTCTCCCGTCGCGCGCTGACCTCAGAGCACACCGATCCTGATCTCGAAGGAGCCCCAGTCTCATGTCCGCACTGCCCGCACAGCTGCGTGTCGGAGTCCTCTACGGTGGCGATTCGCCCGAACGACCGGGGTCCATCGCTTCCGCCGAAGCCGCAGCGAAGTCCCTCGCGTGCCAGGCCCAGGATCTGGGCGGGCTGAGCGCCGAACTGGTCGACCTGCGCGGCCTGGACCTGACCGGGCTGCGCAGCCGTATCGACGTGGCGCTGCTGGCCTGCCACGGCCTGGGAGGTGAGGACGGCAAGATCCAGGGCACGCTGGACACACTAGGCATCCCCTATACCGGTTCCGGCGTGCAAGCCTCGGCCATCGGCATGGACAAGATGCGCTTCAAGACCGTCATCACGGCCGAAGGCATCGACACCCCGCGCTGGGTCCCGGCACCCGCCGGGCAGCCCCCGGAGATAACGCGGGCGGCGGTGGTGAGCCGGCTCGGGTTCCCGGTGTTCGTCAAGCCCGCAGCCGGCGGCGGGAGCCTGGGTGCCGGCATCGCCCAGGACGAAACCGCGCTCGACGACCTCCTGACCACGGCCGGCCCGTACGGCTCCTTCATCGTCGAGGAGTACCTCGAAGGCACACCGGCGACGGTGGGCGTCGTGGACATCGACGGGGTGCCCACGCCGCTGCCGGTGCACACTGCGTTCACCGACCGCGCCTTCTACGACTATGAGGCCAAGCACGACATGTCGGCACGCAGGGAGGTCTGCCCCGCCGACCTGCCGCCGCTGGTGACGACGGCACTGCAGCAGACCGCGTTGCGGGTGCACCGCATCGTCGGTGCGCACGGCGTCAGCCGGGTGGACTTCCTCCTGGCGCCTTCCGGGCGCCGGCCGGTGCTGGAGATCAACACGGTGCCCGGCCTGTCCGAGCACGGCAACCTCGCCACCATGGCCGCCGCGGCCGGCCTGAGCTACGACGACCTCATCCGGCGTGTCCTGGCCACCGCGTTCACCAAGCCCGCTTACGTCCCGTAGCAGACTGTGACCATGACGCTGACCACCATCACCCACCCGGTGCCCTACTACAGCCAGTGGGAATCGGCCGCGCTGGTGCCAGATTTCATCTCCGGCACCAGCGCGGCCACCGACCCTCTGTGGCAGAAGTCCGGCGCCGACAGCCCCGAGGAATACGCGTTCTGGGCCCCGCGGATCTGCGGCATGGCCTGCCTGCGCATGACGCTGGACTGGCTCGGCCACGAAGTCCCTCTCTCGGTCCCGCTGGTCCGCGAGGCCCTGGACGCCGGCGCGTACGTTCGCGACGGCGACGAGGTCAAGGGACTGATCTACGCTCCGTTCGCCCGCTGGGCGGCCGACCGCTTCGGCCTGCACGCCCAGTGCCGCCCGGACCTGCCGGCCGGCGACATCCGCACGGAGGTCGCCGCCGGGCGAGTGGTGCTCCTGAGCGTCCACAAGTCCATCCGCGCCCTGGATCCGGCGCCGCCGCAGCGCGGCGGCCATCTGGTCCTGGCCGTCGGCGCCGGCCCCGACGCGGTCGTCATCCACAACCCGTCCGGCCTGCCCGGCCGCTCCCAGCAGTTCCACCACGTTCCCCTGGCCGACCTGGGCCGGTTCTACGCCGGCCGCGGTGTCGTCCTGGGCCCTGCTAACGGAAAGTGCAGCACCCGATGATCGCCTTCTCCCTCGGTCGCCTGGCTTCGGCCGCCGGCGCACGCCTCGACCAGATCACCGACCCTGACACGTTGGTGACCGGGCCGTTCTCCTTCGACTCCCGTGATGTCGCCGCCGGCGGATTGTTCGCATGCCTGCCCGGATCGGCCACCGACGGCCACGACTTCGCCGCCCAGGCGGTGTCCGCGGGCGCGGTCGCGGCGCTGGCGACCCGCCCGGTCGGCGTGCCGGCGCTGATCGTGCTCGACGTGCTTGCGGCGATGGCGGCCATCGCCGCCCAGATCGCAGCCGCCTACACCGGGGTGGTGATCGGGCTGACCGGCTCGGCCGGGAAGACCACCACGAAGGACATCCTGCGGGCCATCCTCAGCCTCGACGGGAAGACGGTGGCCACCGAGAAATCGTTCAACAATGAACTGGGTTTCCCCACAACCGTCAGCCGCGTCCAGCCCGACACCGGGTATCTGGTTCTGGAAATGGGTGCCCGGGGCCCGGGCCACATCGCCGCGCTGTGCAAGGTCGCGCCCCCCAACATCGCCACCGTTTTGGGCATCGGCTCCGCGCACATCGGAGAGTTCGGCAGCCGGGAGGCCATCGCGGCTGCCAAGGCTGAGATCGTCCAGACCCTCCCGCCGCTGGGGATGGCCGTCCTGAACGCCGACGACCCCCTGGTTCTGGCGATGGCCGACCAGACCGAAGCCGGGGTCATCACGTTCGGCACCAGCCCCGGCAGCACGGTGCGCGCGACCGATATTCGCACCGACGGCCAGGGGCGTCCGGGCTTCATCCTGCTGCACGGCGAGGAATCGGGCACAGTACAACTGCGAATCCACGGCCGCCACAACGTGACCAATGCGCTGGCCGCCGCGGCGACCGCACTGGCTGCCGGCGTGCCGTTCACCACCGTCCTGGCTGGGCTGGAAGCAGCGGAGATCGTCTCCGGCGACCGGATGCAGGTCACCACCCGCACCGACGGCGTGACCGTCATCAACGACACCTTCAACGCCTCCCCCGAGGCGATGCTCGCCGCGATCGAAGCCCTGGAGGACATCGCCGGCGCCGACCGCCGACGGGTCGCAGTCATCGGCGAGATGGCCGAACTCGGCGACCGGGCCGACACCTGGCACGCCACGGTGGCCGACCGCCTCACCGCCAGCGGCATCGACCACCTGATCACCGTCGGCGGGAAACACGCCCTCGCGCTCGCCGAGACCGCCCGTCAGGCCGGGATCACCGCGGAGCACGCCGAGACGGGGCAGTCCGTGGCCGAGCGGACCAACAAGGTGCTCCGGCCCGGCGATGTGCTCCTGATCAAAGGCTCCAACGCCCTGGGCCTCGGTGCCGTCGCGCGACAACTGACCGCGATGACAACCGCCTGACCACGCCCGCAGCCCAAATCTGACGCCTGGCCCCGTGCCGGGACGCAGTCCGGCACCGGGTCAGCCCGGTGAACGACCCGCGCCCCGGCCGCCGGTGATGTACGCCCACTTGCGGTGCCCTCACATCCCAACCTCCGCGCCCAGAGGATCACTTGGCCGTCCTGCCGAAGCGGCCCCGGGCGGTGATGTGCAGGTGACCCGCCGACCACCGAACCGACCCCGCGAACCACCCAGAGGAACAGCTGTGCCTGAGACCGCGCCGACCGGCCGACCCCGCCCCGCATCCGGTACATCGCGCCGCGGGTTACCGCCGGCGGCAGCCACCCTTCTGGCAGCGGCCGCCACGAGCGAGCCTGGCCACCCCGGCGACATCAGCGCAGCGCCGGAGCACCCGACCGCTTCGCCGCCCATCCGCCTCTCGCCCGCCGGCCCCGCTGCTGTGCTGGTGAAGGATGGGCAACAGCCGACGTGGTCCGTCCTGGACCCGGGAGCGCCGGCGTATCCGGGAGCAACCCGGCACGCGCAGTGGGGAGTCAAAGTCTTCCGCGGGCGGCGCCTTCCGGCTGCCCTGGAGCCCTACCGCGCGCAAGCACACTCCTGGGAGATGCTGGTCCAGGAGCTGCTCACCGGGCAGCGGGACATCGCGCCGGCCCCGTCCGTCCTTCAACTGCGCGACTACCAGGCGCCGCGCGCGGAGGGCATCGCTGCCGCTCACCAGGCGGGCGCCCCAGGCTTTGCGCTGGTCTCGCCCACCGGCAGCGGGAAGACCATGACGGTGCTGGCCGGGCTCAACGCCAGACGCGCCCAGGTGCACACCATCCTGGTGGTCACCAAACTGGGCGCCGTCCCGGCCTGGCGGCGCGCGATCACCTCATACGGCGCCGGCCAGCGGTGGGTGGTGATCAATCCTGAGCGGCTGTGGCGGCTGTTCCTCCACCGCCAGCACAACCTGGGGTCGCTCCCTGCCGAGCGGGCGAGCGCGCTCGCCGCCGCCTCGGGGCTGCCCCGTGTCCTGTTCGATGCGGTAGTAGTCGACGAGAGCCAGGTTCTGGCTGCCCCCGACTCGGTCCGCTCTCGACTGGTGTACCGGCTGACCCATCCGCAGGACGGTTCACCGCCGCCGTTCTTCGTGCCTGCTTCGGCGACGCCGTTCTCCACCGTGCAGGAGACCAGCTACGCCGCTGACCTGATCGCGTTCGCCGCCCGGGTGCAGCCCCCCGCCGACCGCACCGGTACCGGCTACGCGCAGTGGGTGGAGAGCCTGCGGCCCGGCAGCGGGACGGACGACGACGGTAGCGTGAAGCGGATCAGGGAACTGCTGTACCGGCGGGGAGTGGGGTCGACCGCTACGCAGGAAGAACTGGGGCTGCCAACGCAGCGGCGGGAGATCCACTGGATCGAGCTGTCCACTGGTGAGAAGGAGATGTACGACGGCGCGTGGGCGCAGTTCATCCGCACCCACGGTCTTCGCAAGCTCCGTGAGCTGCGCCCGGGCCGCGCCGACCGCGGAAGCGAAGCGCTCAGGAATGTGCAGAAGGCGTCGATGCTCAAGGTTCCCCACGTCGCGCGGCACGTCGCCGGCCTGGTCCAGTCAGGTCACCAGGTTGTCGTTCCCGCCTGGTTCCTGGACACGGTGGACGCTCTGGCCGCCGATATCGCCCGCGAACTGTGGGCCCGCCATCTGCCCGATCATGTCTCGGTGATCACCGGTGAGCAGCCGGGGCTGCGCGAGGCGCGCCGGATTGCCTTCCAGCTCGGCCAGTCGCTGGTCTGCGTGACCAACGCGGTCGAGGCGCTGAATTTCCAGGCCGGCGAGCGGGACGTGGACGGCGCGGGCACCACCGCCACTACTGCACCGCGAATAACGGTCTTCGCCGACGTGCTGTGCGGCGGCAAGCAAAGCCTGCAGGCGGAAGGCCGAGCCCAACGCGACGGCCAGGTCGCCCCGTCCCACTACCTGGTGGTCCGCGGCACCCAGGAGCAGCTGTGGCTGGCCAGCGCTTTCTGGGCGCTGGCCGGCACCCAGGAGCTGGTCCACTCCTCCGCGGACGCCACATCGCTGGAAGAGCTGGCCTACCTGCTCGATGACGGCGCCGGCCAGGCCGCCAGCACCAAGGCGTCGCTATGAGCCATCCCGCCACCCTTTCATGGAGCCTTGCCGACCGGCCGTGGATCCGGTGCGTCGGTCTCGACGGCCGTGCCCATCTGCTGTCCCTGCTCGACGCGCTGGAACGCTGCGGCCAGATACGGCTGGCGGCACCGGATCCTCTCGTGCGGATAGCCACCGCCCGCCTCCTCCTCGCCGTCGCCTACAGCGCCGGCTGCGCCCCGGCCGGCTTCGACGACTACCTCCGGCAGATCCGCCGCGGTGTGGACCTCGCCCCGGTCACCGGCTGGATCCACGCCAACGCCGACCAGCTGGACCTGTTCCACCCCGAGTACCCGTTCTTCCAGGACGCTGGCATGCGGGACCTTGCCGGCCAGCGCGAGGCCACCGTGCCGGTCCACTTCCTAGACCTGACAGCCGCGCGAACCGGCCAGCTGTTGCACGACCACCGGCACCGCTACAACGGGCAGCCACTGCCGACGAGTAGGGCGGTGGAGCTGCTGCTCGTGCAGCAGTTATGGGCCAAGGGCGGCCGTATTCCGACGAAGTCGACGCTCTACGGCCGGGGCAGCGAGGTGGCGGGCGGCAGCACAGCGGCGGCCAGCCTGCTGTGGCTGCCGGAGACGATCCTGGCGGAGCTGCTGGCGTGGCGGCTGACCCCCCTGGCGTGTCCGGTGGGCACCGCGACCTGGTCCTACCGGCCGCGCCCCGAGGACGATCAGGGCCGCCACGGCACCCCCACCGGGGAGAGTGACGCTCTGACGTGGATGTCCCGCCGTATCCTGCTGCACCCGCAGGCATCCGACGGCGGGCAGGTCGCTGTCACCCAACTGGCCGCGGGCTGGCGGATCCAGCCGGGCGAGACACCCCTGACCCGCAGACCCGGCATGAGCGACGTCGCTGAAGCCATCGGCGGAAAACCACTGTGGGCCTCCGCGGTGACCAGCGACACCGATCTTGCTCCCCTGGCGGAGGCGTGGTGGGCAGCCGGCCCCGGGAGCTGGGCGGCGACCGCGCGGCAGGCTGCCGAAGACCTGGGCCACCAGCCAGACCTGACAGCCGCCGGCATCGCGGCCCCGGCAAACGCCGGGTACACCTGCACCCGACAGGTCTTCGCCCCCGGGCACCTCATGGCAGACCCGGAACTGCGTGACGCGGCCGACACCGTCATGGTCTTCCGCCGCCGCGCTCACGGAGCGGCACCCGATCCGGACACAGCCACCACCGCCGCCGGACTGCTCCGCCGCGAGCTCGGCACCAAGCTGCCGCCCGGCTTCGGCTCTGACTTCCTCCACGATCCGGCATTCCGTGCCGCGCCGCGCCGGCACCGCGAAGCCGCTCTGCTCGCCAGCGCCCGCCCTTTACAGGATCCAGATCCGGTACGCCGCGGCAGGCGGCTGGCCGTCTTGGAAGACGCCGTCCGCACCGCCGACATTGCACCTTCCGCAGCCGTGGCGCCGGTGTCAGCGGTGCCGGCCGCAGTCGGCCAGCAGGAGCTGTTCCAGGTCTCCGAACACGGAACTGTGGTCCTTCCCGTCATGTCGCAGGCGCCGGCGGACGAACTGGGCATCGCCTCCCCCGCGCTGACGGGATACGCCGCGCGGGACCTGTTCGTCACCAAGGAGACCGCCGCACTGGACGCCGCCAAACCGCGGCGTCACCGCCGTTCGGGCCCGGTGCCGGACGGTGAACTGGAGATGCCCGCCCGGGAACGGCGGCTGGCGATGCTGCTGGGCGCCTGGGCCCATACCTCCCGTATGAGCGCAACGCTGCGTGATCTGGCCTTCTGGCTCGCCCTTCCAGATCCGGACATCCCCGCCTGCCGACTGGTCACCGATCCGTTCCCCGCCGAGCAGCACGACGCCGCCGCAACCACGGCGGCGCTGTTCGCCCTGCACCGCCGACACAACCGCAGTGCCCCCGTCCACGGCAGCGTCCCGGTGCCCTGGCTGATGCGCCAGGTCCACGGACCGGCCCACCGGGCCACCACCGCCGCCCTGGTCACGATGGTTCGCTCACCGACCATCGCCGCGATGCGCCCGCTGCTCGCGGCCCAGATCCGCTCCGCCGCCAACGCCGGAGCCGCTCCGTCCTGGGGACAGCTCTTCGGTGATCTGGCGCACTGGGACGGCCCCGCCGTCCGGGAACGCTGGACCCAGCTGTATTTCGGCCGACGCTCCGTACCCCGTCACCTCTCCGCCACCGATTCCCGCGACCAGGAAGCACCCACCCCGTGACCAGCGCAACCGACCTCCACCTCTCCGGCACCGGCTTCACCATCGACCTTTCAGGTGTTCCCGGTCCGTTCGTCACCGTGCATTCGCTCACCACGCTGTCCGGCGTCGCCTTGAACCGCGACCAGCTCGGCCGACCCAAAACCATCACCATCGGCGGTGTCGAACGCATGCGGATCTCCTCCCAGTCACAGGTACGGGCTATCCGCGACGCGATGCGCACCTCTACGCTCCCCGGTGAGGTCCCCGCCGCCAACAGCCGCTACCTGCCCCGGGCAGTCTCCCGGCGCCTGCAGGAAACCGGCACCGACACTGCGGACGCCGACCCCGCGGCGGCCCTGATCGTCGCCGCCGCCGGAATGACCATCGACCCCACCGACCCTCACCGCACCCGCGCCGCCGTCGTCCTGCCGGACACCGCACCCGACGTGCTGGCCGCCCTGGTCACGCTCAACTGGGACGACCTGGAGGAGGCCCGGGTCAAGGCTGAGCACATCATCGCCGGCGCCGTGGCACCGCCGCCCGGCACAAGGCGCCCGCCGAAAGCAGGAAACTCCCTCAACGCCGCCGCCGCGCTCGTCCCGCCCGCCGTTGCCGCCCAGGCCCGCGAAGCCTTCGGCCCCGGACGCTCCGACATACAACTGTTCGGGCGGATGCTCACCGAACTCCCGCCGCCGAACGGGCACATACGCTCCGCCGTGGCGGTCGCCCACGGATTCTCGGTCGACGCCACGCTCACCTTCGCCGACGACTTCGCCACCCGCGACGATTGGAACGATCTCGGGGTCTTCGCCTCCAGCATGCTCGGCCAGCAACTACTCGCCTCCGGCACCTTGTACCGCTGGGCCGCCCTGGACCGGCGCCTCCTGCGTGCCAACCTGGCCGAATCCGACCCCGACCCCGACCGTGTCGAGGCAACCGCGCGAAGCATGGAACAACGGTTCCTCACTGCCGCCACCTACACGCTGCCCTCGGGGGGAAAGAGCCGCACCGGCGCCGCCGCCTGGCCCACCCTGGCCGTCGCCGCGACCTGCCCCCTGCCGCTCACCGCAGCCGCCGCGTTCGAAGACCCCGTGCCCGCCCCGGCGGGCACCGAAGCCGCCACCCGCCTGGCCCGCTACCTGCGCCGAGCCCACCTGATCGCAGGGGTCGCCCGGTGGCTCCCCCCCAACGCCGAACCCGCGCCCGCCGAGCTGCCCGGACAGCTCACCGTAGAAGCCGGCTGACCCATGGCCACCACCGTGCTGATCCGCCTGTCCGGCCCGCTCCAGTCCTACGGCGCCTCCTCACACTGGACCGAACGGGAAACCGGACCCCGGCCCGCCAAGTCCGCCGTGGCCGGCCTGATCGCCAACGCCCTGGGACGAGAGCGGTCGGCGGACATTTCCGAGCTGCGCGCCATGACCTTCGCCGTCCGCGCCGACCGGCCCGGCCACGTCCTCACCGACGACCAGACCGCCGGCGGCGGGGCATTCCCCTTCTACGCCTTCGAAACCAGCGCACCCGGCGGAGACCTCCGCAACTACGGGGTGCCGCGGAAACCTCTACGCCGGCCCGATGGAACCGTCCAGGCCCCCTGGATAGGGGAAACCCGCGCCCCGGTCCAGTTCCGCAAGCACTATCTCGCCGACGCCGCGTTCCTCGCCGGGATGACCACCGACGACCACAGCTTGGCCGAACACATCGTCCGGGCCCTGCGTCACCCGAGCGGACTGCTCTTCCTCGGTCGGCGATGCTGCCCGCTCTCCCACGCCCCCGCCTACGGCACCACACCGCTCGGTGCCGACGCCTGGCCCGACCGGATCCCCCTGCTCCCCGAGGCAACCACCGCCACACCACGGACCTGGACGGAAACCATCCCCCAGCCGGGCGCCACGCCGAGCCCCGAGCAGGTGCCCACCACGTACCTCGAACGCGACCACCCCCTGATGTTCCTTCTGCCCGCCACCGCGACCCCGCCCACGACCGAGGAGCCATGACCACCCCCGCAACCACCACCGCCCAGCCCGCCACCGACGGCCCGGTCGGCCTGCAGGTATGGCGCTCGGCACTCACCTTGCCCGCCGAGCAGCAACACCTGTGCCTGGATGTGCAGGAACTCCACCGCCTGGTCATGCGCGGCTTCCGCGACCCCCGCACGGTCACCGCGACCCGCACCCCGCGCCCCGCCGGCATCCTGTTCGCCGCCCGCCGCAGCACACCGCTAAGGGACCCCGACACCCGCCGCCTCAGCGCCGGCGCTCCCGAAGCGATCCTCGTCCAATCACCCCAACCACCCGACTGGAGCCACCTGCTGAAGACAGGCGCCCTGACCGCGGCCACGGTCAATCCCGTACGGGAGCACTACAACACCGGGGACACCATCGAGGGCCGCACCTTCGCCAACCCCGTCGCCCACGACCGCCGGACCGGCCGGAATCTGAGCAGGCGAACCGCCCAGGAGTGCGGCGACTGGCTCCGCGGAAAACTGCACCAGCAGGGACTCGACCTCAGCCCGCAGCACATCGCAATGAGCGAAGGCCACAGCGTCACCGGCATGCACGGAAGCGATCCCGTCAAGTTCATCTTCCGGGAGATGTTCGTGACTGGGACCGTCACCGACGTCCACAAGTTCCACGCCCTCCTGGCAGGCGGATTCGGCAGAGCGAAAGCCTACGGGTGCGGATTGCTGCTCACGCGTCCGGTAAACTGAACATTGCGCTCACGCGCCCTTCCTGCCCTCTTGGCAGGCTGAACCCCACGAATTTTTTTGGGACTTCCCTTCCCTCCCATCGGAGGGCACTCGCAGATCACCGCGCAAAAGCGGTCAACGCTAAGCCGGTATTGATCCTCGCGCCGGGCGGCCCTGCCGTCGTTGGCCATCGACCGGGCACCGGTGACCGTACGGACTCGCAACACCGCGAGCCGAGAGGTCATCGGGGCCACCGGCGGATGACTCGTCGAGCAGCGTGTGGACCGGCTGTACTTCCACCTCTCCACCCGCCACTGCGACTGGTTGCCCCTGTCCTGAGCCTCGGCACGAGCGTCACGCGTCATATCGCCTGGGATGGAAGGGCGCCTGCCCCGGGGCGTTGTGAGGGAAGGTGTCCTCGGGGCGCGGCGCGGCTCGATAGCC
This sequence comes from Streptomyces sp. NBC_00433, assembly GCA_036015235.1. Taxonomy (NCBI): domain Bacteria; kingdom Bacillati; phylum Actinomycetota; class Actinomycetes; order Kitasatosporales; family Streptomycetaceae; genus Streptomyces; species Streptomyces sp. NBC_00433. The sequence continues at coordinate 2,318,738 of CP107926.1, forward strand.
TGCCGCAGTGACTAGTGACGGAGAAGGACGCGTGTGGCCCGGCGGAACGACGGACGATCTTCCGGCCCTGACGGACGTGTACGGGACGGACCGTCACTCACGGTGACGCATCCTCCCTGTCCGCAAGTGAAGCCATTCCCGGACGAGGCAACGTCACCACTCGAGTGGACGCCTATCGTGCGATATCCCACGAGTTCTCCTGAGCACCCGTAGCCGCGCGACGCCGGTCTCGCCTGTGCCTGACCGCGAGAGAGCCCGGCCGCACCGGGGGGGTGATGCGGACGGGCTCATTCTCGGCACCCAGCGGGGAGAACCTGCTGCGCCGTCACGCCCGTTGGGGCGGGGCGTGGAGCACCAGTGTCCCCCGCCCATCGCCCCACAGGTGGGAAACCGCTGGAAAGCCCTCCACGGGACAGTGGTGGGGCGGGCTGTCCAGTACCAGCGCACCGCCGCGGCCAACGCCAGATTGTCACACTGGCGTCGTAGCATCACTGCATGGCTGATCTCCCCACCCACCTGGTTGACCTGCAACGACGCGTCAACGCGGCGCGTATGGACGTCGAGACGCATCGCAAGGAAGTGGACAAGCGGCGCGTCCAAGAGGCCGACGATGCCGACAAGGCACGGAAGGCCGCCGGGGAAGAGGTCCCCGAGGTACCCAGGTGGGCCCGACGCCTGCCCGAGTGGACGGCGGAGGACGACGCCAAGCACATGGACCTGATGGCAGCGGTCATCGAAGCTGCCGCAGCGCTGCGCGCGGGCGTCATCGCCGACCCCGGGGCCAGCCCCGACTACAAGACGGCGCAAGCCCTCCACGGCGCGGCAAGGGTCAGCGCTGAGGAGTAGGAACGGCCATCGGCAGTGGTGCGGCGGTGAGCCGGACCGGTCAGCCCGACGTCTCGTCTAACCCTGCCGCTGGATGTGCTCTCAAGCTCCTCGCTACACCACTCCAGAAACATGTCCAGGTCCGGGCCGACCTCGGGCGAGCCCGCCGACCGTTGAGGAACGCGCCCGCGGCCACAGCCGCTCGGGGACGGACCGCCGTATCCCCTGCACCGGGGCGGAGCGCTCTTACTCAATGGATTTGAGAGGATCATTGCGCCCTGTGGGTCGAAAGCTCGCATTCGTGCCGATGACGGATAGCTCGAAGATCCCGTCGAGTTCAAGGCCGCACATGGGGCAATCGAACATCTCAGGGAGGAGCTCAGTAGACCCGGAATTCATGTCGGGGATGATCCGGGACCGCAGCACTCCGAGCTTATAGCCGCACACCGCACAGCGCCCGTGGCTGGTACTATATTCGTCACTTTTTGACCATACGCGAATTTCTGCCATCTTCGCGCGCTTCTTGAGCTCCGATGCGCTGAGCTTTTCGCGATTGCAGATACGGTAGAGCTTCGCCGCGTATCGCATCTTGGCGGATAGGACTCCGCGCGCTATCTCCTGTTCTTGACGCCATATCGGCTTTATCTCTCGGAGCCAGAAATTGAATGGACCACCCTCTAGCTGTTTCTGAAATTCAGCTGCTCTGAGAGCTTCCTGGCGAGCCTCCTCCAGTGCCTCTTCCTGCATCTTTGCAAGAGCGTGTCGGCCGTCGGCATAGGGCCCCCAAAAGTCGATCCCGCCGTCGCCGATGTCCGCCAAGACTGCATCTGCAACTGCGACGGCGAGAGCGAGAGCTGACGCCGTTTGGCTTCTGTCGTGCCGTCCCAGATGGGCTACCCCATTCCGCGCAGTCAGAAGCAGCTCAACATCTCGCTCGGTTATCGAAATTGGCATGAGTGTGCGGAGTCGCTTATACGCCTCGGCTGCGCCCAGGGTCTTTACATTCTCTTCGGGGGCTGAGGCATGTTGCCCCAAGCCAGCCGCATGGAGCATAGAGGCGAAATCGCGTCCATCAACCAACAGGGACGGATGACGCGCGGCTAGCGCGCCCTTAACTATGTGTTCGAAACCTATGCCAGCGTGAAGGACGGCCATGTCGTTGTCGGCAAGGCGCCAGGCAGCCAGAGATCGCCGCATTTGTATTCGCGCGGACTCGCGCAGGTGCTCCACGTCCATCGCACTCACTCCCTACTCTTAGCCACAGCCCAGGACACCTGAGATTGTGCCTGTGTTGAGATTGTGCCTGTGTCAGCACCACATTGCCTCGCTTTTCCTCCTCCAGCTATGTCTTCGCCGTGGAGCACAGCGTCTTCATGCCGAATTCTTCGAAGCGCGGGTTCACCTCGGCCATGACCGCGTCCAGCCGTCCTGCGTCGCGCAGATCTGGTGGGCACCACGCGCTTGGCGAGGCGTCGCGTGGCGCGGTCGCGTACGTCGCCCCGTCGTGTGCCCTGACGTTCTCGCCTGCCGGATAAGCTCGGCCCCAAGAAAACCACTGCCGCCGACGATCAGAACTGTCATGTGCGTCACCGTAGACCTACAGGTCCCACGGTAAGGGCGGAAAGGTACACACCCGCCTGCAACAGGGCCGGGCTCGGCGAGTAGTGGCCGGCCCGGTGTGCCAGCGCACGTCTTGGTTGTGTCAGCAGAGCGCTAACCCCGGGTGGTCAGGAGTTCGTGGATCTGGCGGGCGTGGGAGACGGTGGGATGGGCTGCGGCTTCGCGTGCGAGGTCGCGGTACCGGACTGGAGCTCGGACAGGCGCGGCCCGACCCGGACAGCGGCGAGACCTACCGCCGCGTCCTCGTCCCGGCCGCCCTGGCCAACGTGCTGCTCGGCTGGGGTCCTGAAGGCGACGCCCAGGCCGCAGCCGTCGCCGCCGTCCCACACCTGCACACCCTCCAGCACGTCCCCGACCACGGGTGGGCACCACAGGACGCGGACACACAGAAGGGGTTCAGCGCACCAGGTCCTCGGCCAGGGCGTTGACGTCGCCAGCACCGATCAGCATCACCACGTCGCCGTCTGCGGCCTCCCGCCGCAACCGCTGCGCGAGGTCCGCCCGGCCGGGCGACATCTGCATCTGAGGGGCTCTGCCGGTGACATCGGCGGCAAGGTGCTCGGCGACGTGCTCCCACTCCTCAGGGTTCTCCCGTGCCGGATAGACCGGCTCGACCCACGCGAGGTCCGCCGTCGACAGGGCGTCGAGGAACTCGTCCTGGAACTGCTGGGTGCGGCTGAACAGGTGCGGCTGGAAGACAGCCAGCACCCGTCCGCCACCCGCGACCTGACGGGCGGCAGCCAGAGCTGCGACCACCTCGACCGGGTGGTGGGCGTAGTCGTCGTAGACCCGCGCACCAGCTGCGGTCTTGCCCCGAAGCTCGAACCGTCGCGCCAGCCCGGGGAAGGCCAGCAGCGCGGCACGAATCTCCGTGGGCGTGCACCCCCGACCAAGGGCGACCTCGACTACCAGCGCGGCGTTGTGCAGCTGATGCACCCCCGGCTGGTTGACCTCGTATTCCTCGCCCCGGAGGCGGAACCGCATCGGCTCGCCGTCGATGAATTCCGGCTCCGCCACCGTCATGTCCGACACGAATGGCCGCAGGTGCTCGGCGGCCTGGGCCGAGACCACCGCCGTCGCCTTAGCGTTCGTGGCGAACTCGCCCAGCACCTTCGCCACGTCCGTGACGTCCCGATAGGCGCCAGCATCTCCGACGTGGTCGAGATCGACGTTCGTGACGACCGCGGTGTGCACGCGGTAGTTCAGCAGGCTCCGGTCGGACTCGTCCGCCTCGATCACCAGGGCGCCGCCGGAGCCGGCCGCCGCGTGGATACCGGGCGGACGCAGCAGCGCGCCGACCACGTAGCTCGGGTCCGTGCCGCAGACGGTGAGCACGTGTGCGAGGAGCGCCGCCGTGGACGACTTGCCGTGCGCGCCACCGATCGCGACCGTCTCGTGCAGCGCCGTGAACTCGGTCAGTAGTTCGGAGCGGTGGAGTTCGCCCAGACCCTTGCGGCGGGCCTCAGCCCGCTCGATGTTCTCCGGCCGAATGGCGCCGGAGAACACCACCTCAGCCGGAGCGTCCGGAACATTTGCGGTGTTGTGGCCGATGGTCAGCCCCTTGACGCCGTTGCGGTCCAGGGAATCGGTGTAGATCGTTTTCTTCGCGTCGCTGCCGGTGACACGCGCTCCCAGCTCGCGGGCCACAAGGGCCAGCCCGGACATGCCGCACCCTCCGATCCCGATGAAGTGAAGGCTACGGTCGGCGAGTGGTTTGCGAGCATCTGGCACGGCTCAGAGTCTACCGACGCAGCCTCGGCCGCTGCGGAAGTGACGGCCACCAGCTTCGACTCGTCGGCGTACATGGAACTGTCCGTTCTACTTACCGAGCTGCTTGGAGCCGCTCCGTCGGCCCACGGCCTCCGCGGGCGACTTGGCGTCGTCGACCAGGAAGCACTCGCGGGCAAGGGCGCCTCGCGGCCCAGGGCCATCGAGTCGCCGGCTACGGCGCGGACCATGACCGCGTCTAGCGGCTCACCGGCGACAATTCGACGCGGAGGGAGCGGCATCCTCGAGACTCCGCAACGGCGGTGCGCCGCATAGACTTTGCGGATGGTTCCTCCACCAGAGCCCAGGTACTCCGGAGTGGTGTTCGATTTCTTCGGGGTGCTGACCGACAACATGGTCGAGGTGATCTCAGGATTCGAAGACCGGGAGAAGCTGGCCCGGGGCACCTTCTTGCGTGCCTGGGCCGATCCGCGAGGGCAGGAGCTGTTCCGGCGGTTGGAACTCGGCCAGATCCCCCAGCCCGACTGGAACCGAGGTTTCGCCGCCCTGATGGGCGTCATACCGGACGACCTGATGGCCCGCTATCTCCATGACGCCTTCCCGGCCTTCCAGTTGCTCAAGGTCGCCCGGCAGGCACGCGCTGCCGGGATCAGGACGGCGGTGTTGTCCAACAGCCTCGGGCGGGAGCCCTACGATCCCTACGCGGGATTCGACTTGCACGGCACGTTCGATGAGGTGGTCCTGTCCGCGGAGCACGGAGTGCGCAAGCCCGACCCGGCCATCTTCCACCTAGTGCTCGGCAAGCTCGGTGTACCGGCCGAGCGGTGCCTGTTCGTTGACGACAGCGAGGACAATCTAGCCGCCGCCTACCGGCTCGGCATCACCCCGCTACTGGCCCTGGACGAGCGCGTCGCGGCCGCCCAACTGCGCGAGATGCTCGGACTACCCGACCTGTAGGAACTCGCGGACAGCCGTGTGCGAGGTGTGCGCGGCCAACTGCGAGCGCAAACCTTTGAGTTCTGAGGTCGAACGGGCTGAGTCCACCGAGCCGAGGCACCGGGCCGCGTGACGTGCGGTGGCGACCGCGGCGTCCAGGTCGTGCATCTCCAGGTGGGCTTCTGCGGCGCGGGCCAGGTAGATCGCGTAGCTTCGCGGATATGCCTCGTCGCCGGGGTAGGACGCCTGCATGCCGGCCTCGAAGCGGCGTACCGCCTCGGCAGGGTCTCCGAGCTGCAGGGCTGCCGATCCAGCGATCATCTCGATCTCCCCGTAGTCCACCCAGTACAAGGTCTTCGGGTCGTCGTCGTGGACGCCTTTGTCCAGTGCGGTTCGGGCGAGGTCGAGTTGGTGGGCGCAGTCCTTCTTCGCGCCGGTCTTCGACAGTGCGCGGGCGCTGCGGGCGGCCAGCATGGCGTGCATGCGTGGTGTCGCCTTTCGTTTCACCTGGTCTTTCGCCGTTTCCAGGAGCGATATCGCCTTGGTCGCCTGGCCGGGGGTGGAGTAGCACTGGATCGCGGCGAACGAGAGTGTGTAGGCGCCGGTGACCGGGTCGTCGGCGTCGGCTGAGGCGCGCAGGGAACCGTCGAAGGCGCGCTGGGCGGCGCCGGGGCGGCCTTGGTCGAAGGCGCTCCAGGCCATCTGCCGGGCTGCTTCGGATGCCATCGAGTGCAGGCGATCCACGGTTGGTCCGCGGTGTCGACCTGTCGTGATGAGCTTGACGATTAGGGACAGTTCGCTGCGGGCGAGTTGGTATATCTCGCCGCTGCCGAGTTCGTCGTCGAGGTGCCGCAGGTAGTCGAGACGGTCCTCTACATGAGCCAGCAGGGGCGGCCCGTCTGAGAGAAAGCCCGGCGTCTTGGTGGTCCGGGTCAGGTCCAGGGCTGCGGACCAGTTGCTCGCGGAGACCGACAGCGCTGCGCCGGCTGACAGGAACCGCCTGCGGTCCACGCTGCTCCCCTTCAACAGGCTGCCCAAGACCACCATGCTCCCAGGCTGGTCCCAGGGGACATCCGCAACGGCCGCCGATCCGCTCTCGCGCAGGGCAGCGGCGAAGGTGCCTCCGGTGTGCAGCACCTTGTCGTAGGCGGCGGCAACGCCGGCGGTCACGGACCTGTTGCCGTTCTCTACGTTGCGCAGGTATGCCTCACCGAAGCCTGCCTCGCTGGCGAATCTCGCCCACGTCACGCCGGATGCCCTGCGTGCCTGCCGCATATCGTCGCGGAGTTGATCGGGCATGGGGGCGCCCTCCCGGCGTGGGATCGGTGCTGGATCGGTCTACGGCATTGTCTCCCGGTTGCTGTCGGTGTGTGCTCGACTCAGCACGGAAAGCAAGGGGGTGCCTTCCCGACCTAGGCGTTAACGAGTCGGCCCCTGGCTTCGGCGAGCAGTCCTGGAGACCTCCCGGGCGGCGATAGTCCGCCTGGTGCCGCTATGCCGCCGCCTGCACGTCCCGTCAGGATTCCTCCGGCAAGGATCAGGAGCCCAGCAGATGAGCATGTCGACCATCGACCAGAACGGCGGAGCGCCGCAGCCCGCCGATACCGGATCGGATCCCGCTGATCCGTTCGGCCTGGACATCACCTTCATCGAGGGCACGCCGGCGACCGAGACGATGCTGTCGTGCACCACCGGTGACACCTGCGGGAGTTCCTGTCCGAGCGCCTGCGTCACTTCGTAACTCCCATCCGGGTGCGGGATGGCCGGTGGTCAGTCCGGTGCGCCGGTTCTTCTGCCGAGAATGGAGTGCTGGTGATGACGCGCTCGCGACACAGCCTGTATTGGGTTGTCGGCCCGGCGATGCTGCGCGCCGCCGTGGCTGTAGCAGGGCCGGCGATGCCACCATGGCCGGGGCCCGAAGCTCCGCTGGAGCGCTGGCGGTCCTGGCTGGCGGCGGTATGGGCCGATGACGCCTTCCGGCAGGCCGTGGCCAGCGCGAGTCCGGATCTGAACCGACAAGTCCAAGCAATCCTCGGCGGGAGGCCGATCAAGCTGCGCCGGGTCCGCCGGGCCGCACTGGCCACGGCCCGGTACGCGATCCGGAGCGTGCACCGCTCCACGCCGTTCGGGCTGTTCGCCGGGGTCGCACCGGTGGAGTTCGGCGACGTGGCGCAGGTGCGCTTCGGGCCTGAGCACCGGGTGGTTGCCCGGCCCGAACCGGTGGCGCTGGATACGGTGATCAGCGCCTTCGAAGGGGACGCCGAGCAGATGGCCGGCGTCGAGGTCTGCGTCAACAGCCTGGCGCGAGCGGCAGGCGGGCGCGTGTTCGTACCGTCCGAGGGCGCCTCGGAGTTCTCACTCGTGCTGACGCCCGCAGTTGCGCTGGTCCTCGAAGCGGCCCGGTCACCTGTCCGGTACGGGGACCTGGTGGACAAGCTCGCCGCCGAGTTCCCGGGCGCGGGCGCACCCCAGCGCACCGGGCTGCTGGCTGAGTTGCTGCGGGTGCGGCTGCTGCGGTCTGCGCTGCGCGCGCCGGCCACCGTGGTTGATCCCCTCGACCGGCTTCCGTCGGCGCTCCGTGATACCTGGAGCGCCATGTGCGCGCCGGATCTGCTGCTGGACGCCGCGGTGCGGCTGCCGCACGCGGTAGTGGTGGAGGCGGAGACCGCCGTGACCGTCCTGACGCGCCTCGCCACGCACCCAAGGGGCACTCCGGCGTGGTGCCGCTACGCCGAGCGGTTCGCCGACCAGGTCGGCGAGGGCGTTCTGGTGCCGTTGGAGGAGGTGACGGACCCCGGGCGTGGGCTGGGCTTTCCCGAGGGGTTCGGCGAGGTGTCCGAGCCGCCGCGACCGATGACCCGACGGGACCGGCTGTTGCTGGAGCTGGCCGGCACCGCAGCCGTCGAAGGCAGCCGGTCGGTGGTCTTGTCGGACGCGATGGTCGAGAAGCTGGAGGTCGCGGCGGGCGGGCCTGTGGTCGCACCGCCCCACCTGGAGCTGTGTGCGCAGGTGCAGGCGGCCTCGGTACGGGCGCTGGATCTGGGGAACTTCCGCCTTCGGGTGTCGACCGTTTCGCGTGCGGTCGGCTCGATGACCGGCAGGTTCTGGCACCTGGTCCCGGAAGCCGGCGCCGCCTTGGGCGCTCTGCCGACGGTCGAGCCCGGGGCGGAGCTCGCCCAACTGTCGTTCCATGCCGGCCGTATCCCGGCCGACCTGCTCACCCGCGCCCCCCAGGTGCTGCCCCGGGTGGTCAGCGTCGGGGAATTCCGGCACCGCCGCGACGGGGTGCTGTTCCCGTCCGATCTGGCAGTCGGCATACAGGACGGGCGCCTGTTTCTGGCCGAGGCCGCCACCGGCAGGCACTTGGAGGTGATCGCGCCGACCGCGATCAACTTCGTGTGGAACAACTACACCCCGCCCCTGGCCCGGTTTCTGGCCGAGATCAGCCGCGCCGCGACCGCGCCGGTGGCCTGGTTCGACTGGGGCGCGGCCTGGACCCTGCCCTTCACCCCCGCCCTGCACTACCGGCGCTCCGTCCTGACCGCCGCCCGGTGGCAGCTGCGAGAAGGCGCGCTGCCCGGCCCCACCGCGAGCCTGGACCAGTGGGCGGAGCGACTGCACGCCTGGAAGGACCGGGCTCGGGTGCCGGACCGCGTGCTGCTGGCCGAGGACGACCAGCAGCTTCCGCTCGATCTGCGCCAGGACATGCATCTGGATCTGCTGCGCGCCCGACTGGACTCCAGCGTGACAGGCGTCGCGGTGCTGCACGACGCACCGCCGGTGGACGCGAGCGGTTGGATCGACGGACGGGCCCATAGCATCGTCCTTCCCCTGGGAGCCCGTTCGTGACCGCGATTGCGGATGCGGTGCTGCCCAGGAGGCAGGACCTGTCGGAGCAGGGCCTGGGTGTAGCGCTGCTGCACCTGGAGCGCGGTGACCTCGACACCGTGCGCAGCAGCCTGGCGCGGGCGGTCGCCGGCGGTGTCAGCGCCGGCGGCAACGCCTCGCTCTTCCATGGCGCCCCGGCATTGGAGTTCGTGCTCAACTGCGCCGCGCGTCCCGACCAGGGGGTGCGGGACGCTGTTGACCGGATAGTGGCCGCCCGGCTGGCGGCGGCCCGCCGGCGGCTGGCGTCCGGGGCGCTGCCGCGCCTGGCGGAGTTCGACCTCATCCGGGGCCTGAGCGGACTGGGGGCCCTGCTCCTGCAGCGCTGCGTTGCCTCGCCGCTGCTCCATGAGGTGCTTGTCTACCTGGTCGGTCTGGCCCGGCCGTTCCGCATCGACGGCCGGGATCTGCCGGGCTGGTGGACGGGAACTGGACCGGCCGAGGAGGAGATGCCTGGTGGCCACGGCAACAACGGGGTGGCGCACGGCATCGCCGGCCCCTTGGCGGTGCTTTCCCTCGCCGCCCGGCAGGGCGCGCAGGTGCCTGGGCAGTTGGACGCCATCGAGGTGATCGCGCGCTGGCTGGACCGGTACGGCGGCCACTACTGGATCAGCCGCGACCACCTGGCCGACCATGGGCCTACCCGGCCGGCGCCCGCCCGTCCGTCCTGGTGCTACGGCCGGCTCGGCGTCGCCCGCGCCCAGCAACTGGCCGCTATCGCCCTCGGCGACCCGGTCGCCCGCGTCACCGCGGAGGACAGCGTCGCGCACGCGCTGACCGACCAGGCCCAGCTGGGCCTGATCACCGATGCCGGCCTGTGCCACGGCTGGGCCGGCCTGCTGACCGTGACCCGCGCCGTCGCCGACGACAGCGCCGACCCTGCCCGGTTCACACCGATGATTATCGACCTCCAGGCGTGCTTGGTGGACGGCCTGGACGGGCTGCCCAAACCCGGATTCATGGAGGGCCGGGCCGGCGCACACCTGGCCCTGGGCAGCACGAACGCCTCCGGCTGGACCCGCGCCCTGCTGATCACCTGACCCCTCGCACAACCACTCCGAGCCCACGATCACCAAGGAGCCCCCGGTCATGGACACCGACGACGAGGACCTTCCCCTCAGCCTTGAGCAGGGCTGGTGGCATGCCACCGTGTCCTTCACCGGCGGTTCCGGCCCGAGTCCGCAGGCCGCCCGGGCCCTGGTCTCCGCACTGGGGAACCAGCGGTTTCACTTCCTGCGCAAGGACGCAGGGCTGCGGCTGCGCACCGAGCACCCCGCGGCCGACCTGCTGGACCGCCTCGTCTCCGACCAGGTGGTGGGCAGTTGGGCCAGGGGCGTTTACGAGCCGGAGACCGAGGCGTTCGGCGGCGAGGACGGCATGGACATCGCCCACGCCCTGTTCTGCGCCGACAGCCCGGGCGCCCTGGCCCAGACCGGCAGTCCGGGCACCCGGGAGCGCTGCGTCCTGCTGCTGTCCGCCATGTTCCGGGCCACCGGTCTGGACGCGTTCGAGACCGGCGATGTCTGGGCGAAGCTCGGCTCCCTGCGCCCACCGGTCGAACCGCTCACCGGGCCCGCCCTCGACCATGCGGTCACGGCCATGCGGCGCCTGATGAACGCCGACGCCGCAAGGCGCCCGGACGCCGAGCCCGGCTGGGCGAGCCGTGTCACGGCGTTCGAGGACGCCGGGCGCTCCTTGCGGAAGCTGCAGGCCGACGGGCAGCTGACGCGCGGGCTGCGCGCCATCCTGGCCCACCACGCCGTCTTCGCCTTCAACCGTGCCAAGGTACCGGCCGACCAGCAGGCCGGGGCCGCCTGGCTGGGACGTCAAGTCGCCTTCGCCCAATGGAAGTCAGCCGACGTGTCCACCCTGTGGGCGCCTCCCGCGGCCCCTACCCTCACTGCAATGGAGACCACCCTGACCGCCGAGACCGATCCCGCCGCACTGCGCGAAGCACTGGTGACCCGACTCGTTGACGGCCGGCACCTGCGCACCCCGGCCGTCAGCGCCGCCTTCCGGGACACCGAACGCCACCTGTTCCTGCCCGGCGTCGACCCGACGGCCGCGTACGCCGAGGACGCCGTGCCCATCAAGCACGACCCGGCGGGCGAGATGATCTCCTGCATCTCGGCGCCCTCCATCGTCGCCACCCAGTTGGAGCAGCTCGCCGCCGGACCCGGGCACACCGTCCTGGAAGCCGGGGCCGCCACCGGCTACAACGCCGCCCTCCTGGGCCGACTCGTAGCCCCGGCCGGCCATGTCTGGACGCTGGACGTCGACCAGGACCTCGTCGACCGCGCCGCGAAGAACCTCGCGCAGGCCGGCGCCGCGAACGTGGAGGCCGTACTCGGTGACGGCGCCGCCGGCCTGCCCGGCCACGCCCCGTTCGACCGCATCCAGTTCACCGTCGGCGCCGGCGACATCCCGGTGAAGATCCTCGATCAGGTCGCCTCTGGCGGACGCCTGGTCATCCCGATGCGGATCCGCGGCAGCATCAGCCGCAGCTTCGCCTTCGAGCGCGATGGCGACACATGGAGGACCGTCTCCTGCGAGATGTGCACGTTCATCCCCTTGCGCAAGGGCGTCTGCGACGACGTCTACACTCGCGTCCCGCACGCCGGCGAGGGCAACGTCCGGCTGGAGACCTTCAGCGAGCAGGAGGTGGACCGCGACGGAATGCGCACCATCCTGGACCAGCCGCAGACCAAGGTCTACTCCGGGGTGAAGCTCCGCCAGGGCGACCCCTTGCAGTGGCTGTACCTGTACCTGGCGTGCGTCCTGCCCAACGGGCTGTCCCGCATGCCCGGGAGCCGTCCCGGCTTCTTCCCGCAGTTCGGGTGGGGCGCCATGGCCGCCCTGGACGGCGACGCGCTGGCCTACCTGACCGTGCGCGAAGGCGAAGACGAGCAGGGCAGGTTCTGGGAGCTCGGCGTCATCGGCCACGGATTGCGCGCCACCGAACTTGCCGGGCACGTCGCCGACGAGATCCGCATGTGGGAGGAGGGCTGGGGCAACACCGCGGCCGAGCCCACCTTCCGGATGGCCGTCGGCGGCGCCCGCGACCAGTTGACGGCTCCCGATCCGCGCCTCGTCATCGACAAGCCCTACAGCCGCCTGGTCGTCGACTGGCCGCGCAGGAGCTGATCCGATGGTCCCCTTGATCGCCGGGCGCATCCCGCTGGTACGCCGGCCCAAAGCACCCGGCTTACCCCTGGAGCAGCGCCTCACCGAACTCGGCGCCCTGACGGCCCTACCCGCCGGCGCGAGCCACCGCGATCAGGTGGCCCGCGCCAGCGCGGTCCTCAACTACGCCGCGCTGATCGCCTCCGACACCGCGATGCCGAACCTGGCGTTCCAGCTGTGCTGGAGGCAGTACGAGGTCTTCGCCGCCGCCGGGTATCTCATCGGGGACATCGCCGTGATGGCGCTCATGCCGGTGGTCAACATCGCCCGGTTGCTGATCCGCGAAGGCGACGGGGAAGCAGCCTACGACGTCCTGACCAGGCTGTACCGCGCCGCCCAACAGCGCAGCAGTGCCGAGATCCGCGGACGCACCGTCGACCTTGCCGCACTGACCGGCACCGAGGCAGATCACCGGAAAGTCTGCGAGGAACTGTGGATGATCATGCTCATCGACGGCGCCAGAGCCCTCGCCCAGGTCGGCCGCTGGACCGAGGCGGCCCACGCCATGACCGCGCACCGCGGGGTCGGCAACCGCCTCCTCGACGGCCGCCAGATCATGATCATGTCGCTGCTGGAACGCGGTCTGGAACAGCAGGCCCGCGCCGTGATCGAGTCCACCGTCCCGGCGGAACCGTGGGAGAACACCATCGCCGACCTCCTGCGGCTGTCCTGCTGGCCTGCTGGCCCGCCCGTGCTGCAGCCAGAACTCGACCGTGCGCTGCGGGGAGCGCTTGCGCTGGTACGGCCGGCCGATCCCGCGACCGCGGCGTTCCAGGCCCGAGTCGCACTGACCGCGATCGACCTCGCCGGTGACCGGAGCGGCCCGTACACCACCGCGCTGCTCGACGCCGTCGTGGACGTCGCGAGCGCCGACGCCTACGCGGCCCGCGATGTCCTCCACCACGACCTCACGTGCTCCCGCATCACCCGCGAGCAACGGCAGGTACTCGATGCCGTGCTCACCGCGTCCGGGCTCGGCGCCGGAAGTCTGACCGAAGCACACACCAAGTCCTTGACCAGAGCCGCTGACTCAGGCGCTGCCGCACTGACCGGACTCCTCCGACGGACCCCGCCGCCGACCGGTCCTTCGGCGAACACGGGTGAACCGATGAACCCACCTCCGCCGCCCGCTACAACCAGCGATCCGGATGCCGGTGACGAAGTGACCGCTGCGCGGATGTCCACCGGCAGCTGGCAGCGGCACCCGGTTCAGCGGCACACGCCCGGAAGGGAGCACATGACCTCCACCCCCTATGGCACCGGTCCCCCCGGGCACCGCGAAGGCCCTCGGAGTGCCACCGGATGGCGCGGGTGACCGGGCCGGTGCCGCCGAGCGCAGCCGACGAGACCGCCGAGGTGCCGCGGGCGCGCACCGGTGAACTCCCGTTACCTCCCGCCTCCGCGCCGGCCTCCCCGGAGGGCGAGCAGTTGGGAGAGGAGCTGAAGGACGCGTACTGGTCGACGTGGGACGGGGCCGCGGCCCGTGCGAGTCTGCGGACGATCTTCGGCCGGCTGCCGCGATCATCCGGCGGGTCCTGATCATGGCCTGGCGTGCCGACGCCCGGGCGACCGCCGCGGTGATCGTGCTGCAGCTCGGGTCCGCCGCGATGGCGGCGTTCGGGCTGCTGGCGTCGATCGGCGTTCTGCAGGCCCTGTTCGCTCAGGGTGCCACGCCGGACCGCATCCGGGCAGCCGTTCCCTCGCTGGTCCTGGTGGCCGGTCTGCTGATGGCGCGCGCGGTCCTCGACACCGGTGTCACCTTCTACCAGGCGCGGCTGACGCCCAAGGTCCGCCGCATCGTGGAGACCGAGTTCCTCCATCTGACCGCGCACGTACGGCTGGAGGCGGTCGATGACGCGGATTGGTCAGACGACTCCTACCGTGCCAACGATCGCGGGCTGTACTACGCACGCGAGTCGATCACCCAGATCCTCGAACTCGCCTCCGCCCTGCTGTCACTGGTTGGCGCCGCCTCGGTGCTCACGTTCCTGCACCCTTTGCTGCTGCCGCTGCTGATCGCCTCGGTGATCCCGCAGGGTCTGGCCTCCGTGCGGTCCGCGCGGCTGCGGTTCCTGTCCCAGGTCCGCTACAGCACCCTCCAGCGCCGCATGCGGTTGTTCACCTGGCTGCTGCTGGACCAGACCTCCGCCCCGGAACTGCGCTCCTCGACCGCCCAGCCGGCGCTGCTAGCCGAGCACGAGCGGATCGCCGTGGCGATCGAGGAGGAGGACACCCGTCTGGGCCGGGCCGAGGCCCGAACCGCCCTGCTGGGCCGCGCGATCGGCGGTATCGCCACCGGGCTGACCTATGCCGCGCTGGCGTGGATGACGATCGCGGGCTGGCTGCCGCTGGCATCGGGCGGCGGCGCGGTGCTGGCGATCCGGGCGGCGCAGTCCACCCTGACCCGGATCGTGCTGGCCACCCACGTCGTCTACGAACACGCCTTGTGGGTCACTGACTTGATGACCTTCCTCGACAAGTGCCGCACCCTGATGCCCCGCAGCACCGGCCGTGTCCTGGCCTCCCAGGTGGGGACCATCACCGTCGACAACGTCACCTTCACCTACCCCGACGCCGCCAAACCGGCCCTGAAGGGGGTGTCGATGCGCCTGCACGCGGGCTCCACCGTGGCGTTCGTCGGGGCCAACGGCTCTGGCAAGTCGACGCTGTCCAAGCTGCTGGCCGGCCTGTACGAACCGGCCTCCGGCGCGATCCGCTGGGACGGCACCGACGTGATGGAGGTCGACGCCGAGAGCGTCCAGGCACAGGTCGCGATGGTGCTCCAGGACCCGGTCGAGTGGCCGCTGTCGGCGCTGGCCAACATCACCATCTCCACGGGCACCATCACCGAGGCCGATCCGCAGCGCGCCCACCAGGCCGCCGTGGACGCCGGCGCGGACGCGGTCATCGCGGACCTGCCGCGGCAGTGGGCCACCCCGCTGTCACGCCGTTTCAAGGACGGCCAGCAGCTGTCGGGCGGCAACTGGGCGAAGTTCGCCGTCGCCCGCGGGCTGTACAAGGACGCCGCGCTGCTCCTGCTGGACGAGCCGACCGCCAGCATGGACCCGCGCGCCGAACACGCCGTCTACACCGCCGTCCTGCGCGGGCGCCGCCGCAAGGACCGCATCACCGTACTGATCTCCCACCGGCTGGCCAGCGTCATCGAGTGCGACCACATCTACGTCTTCCGCGACGGCCACGTCATCGAGGACGGCACCCACACCTCCCTCATGGCCGCCGGCGGCGAATACGCGGCGATGTTCACCCTCCAGGCCGCCGCGTACCAGAGCGAGCCCGCGGTGTAAGTTTCGCGTCTCGGTGGACAACGCAGCCGTGAGGTGGACAGTAGATGGGCAATCTCGTGGTTCCATGGGCACTGACTACGCTAAGTAGATACAGTATTCCGTTTGGCGCTCAAGGGTCAGATCCGATCCAGCGAGAAGCTCTCACTGGCGGCGACGTCGATCCGGTTGATGACACGTCGGTGTGAAGAGACCCTCGTGGGGAACTGCTCGACCGTCTACAGTGCCCGTCCGGATCCCGTATGGCCAGTGCAGGAGTCGAAGGCGAACAGGTACGCCCCCGCCGTCCCTGTGACTGCCACGCCGGTCCCGTCAGGCAGCCAGCAGAGCGATGTCAGCGGCTGATCGACGCGCATCATCGTCGCAGGGTGGCCGGTGGCCACGTTCCAGATCCGCACTGTGTCGTCGGCGGCGGCGGTGGCGAGCCAGGTCCCGTCCCGAGAAACCGCCACCGCCCCCACCGCGCTGGTGTGGCCGAGGACGGCCGTGGTCCGGCCGGTTGCCACGTCCCAGATCCGCACCGTGTCGTCGACAGCGGCGGTGGCGAGCCAGGTCCCGTCCGGAGACACCGCCACCGCGAGCACCCAGTCGGTGTGGCCGGTCAGGATGGCCGTGGTGCGGGCGGTGGCGACATCCCAGATCCGCACCGTGAGGTCGTCGCTGCCGGCGGTGGCGAGCCAGGTCCCGTCCGGGGATACCGCCACCGCAGACACCAAGCCTGTGTGGCCGGTCAAGGTGGCCGTAGTGGCGCCGGCAGCGGCATCCCAGATCCGCACCGCACGCTCGTCATCGGTGGCGAGCCAGGTCCCGTCCGGGGAAACCGCCACCTCAGACACCCAGCCGCGATGGCCGGTCAGAATGGCCCTAGTGGCGCCGGTTGCCACATCCCAGATCCGCACCGTGGAGTCGTTGCTGGCGGTGGCGAGCCAGGTCCCGTCCGGGGATACCGCCACCGCCCGCACCGAGCCGGTGTGGCCGGTGAGGATGGCCGTGGCGACGCCGGCTACGTCCCAGACCCGCACCGTGGAGTCGTAGCCGGCGGTGGCGAGCCAGGTCCCGTCCCGAGAAACCGCCACTCCGAGCACCGAGTCGGTGTGGCCGGTCAGGGTGGCCGTGGTCCGGCCGGTGGTCACCTTCCAGATCCGCGCGGTGCCGTCGGCGCTTGCGGTGGCGAGCCAGGTCCCGTCCCGAGAAACCGCCACTCCGAGCACCGAGTCGGTGTGGCCGGCCAGAGTACGGAGTAGCGCGGGATCGGGCAGGTCGGGCAGTGGCCATCTGTTATGGAGCGCCGGGTGTTCGGGGCGCCAGGAGGCGGCCTGCTCACACCAGGAGGCGTGAGCACTCAGGCGGCTACGGAGGACTGCGGCGCGTGCGTGTGCGGGGGTGGTGGGGGCGAGCAGGTGAGCGGTGCTGGCCAGGGCGCGGGCGGCGCTGCGGGCGGTAGTGGTCGGTATAGCATCCAGGTCGGTCCAGGGCGCGGCGATGCCGCGTTGGTCAAGTCGCCATTGGATCCAGCGCAGGTCGGTGGCGACGGCTTCGGCCTGCACCTGGCGGCCGGCGGCCAGGAGATGGGCGATGAGGTGGTCGGCGAGGTAGCCGTCGGACATCTGCCACCACGCCCGCGCTACTGCGCGGTCGGCACCGGGGTGCGGCGGCGCGACAGGTAAGGCGACTGCCGCGGCGTCGACAAGGACAGAGTTCAACTCCCGTAGCCGGTCATCGCTGAGGCGGGCACGCAGGTAGTCGCCTATAACATCGTGGAGATGGATCCGCCCGCCGTCCTGCGGATCCAGAGACAGCAACGACACCCTGCCCATGGCCCCGCACAGTGCTCTGGACTGTTCAAGGGTCAAGGAGCCGGTGGCCTGCCACAGTGCGGCGACGAGTTCGACGGGGACTGTCTCGTCCTCGGCGTAGATCCCGAGTTCGGTGAAGCGTTCGTAGCCGCCGGCGGGCAGCAGTTGGGCGGCGGCTTCGATGGCCGCCCGAACCGCGGTGCTGCGCTGCTCGGAATCGTCCAGGTCCACAGTGGTGTCCGGGTCGATCGCGGCCGGCCCCCGGGAGCGCAGCCGTTCCAGGACACCAGCCGCAGCCACGGCAGGATCGGCGCCAGCGTCCAACTGTCCGGCGATCGTCCGATGGGCCAGGCGCAGCAGCAGCGGCAACCGGCCGGTCGCGCGCAGCAGCCCCTCGGTGATCTCACCGGGCCATGGAGGCAGTTGCCAGGTCAGCATGAGCTTCGCCTGCGACGGGGACATCTCGTCGACCAGGACACGCTCAGCATCGGCGGGAAGGATCTCCGGGATCCTGGTGGTCACCAGCCGTACACACCGCTGCCCGCCTACGAGGAACGGTGTCAGCTGCTCCGGGAACCAGATATCATCCAGGATGAGCAGGGCGGGCGGTCTCTGGTCCAGCAGTCGCCCCAGATGGGCACCGGCCAGCTCCGGATCACCGAACGTGGCGGCGTCTCCGGTGATGAACCGCGTGGCTTCCACCACCTTCATGGCGATAGCAGCTGGGCTGCGTACGCCCCGGCCCAGCGTGATCAGGTAAACGCGGCCACGGAAGCGGCGCCGCACCCGCCAGTTCGCCGACACCATCTTGGCCAGTGTGGTCTTCCCGAAACCCCCGGCTCCATGCACGCCTGTGGTGCTGGTGATCCCCACTGCCCGCCGCCCGCTGCGGCACACCGCGGACACCACCTGATCTGCCTCGCTCCGGTCGACCACCCACCCCGGCACCTGCGGAGGCGCCGGCGGCGGCGGATCATCCCGGCCAGCACCAGCCCCCTTCTCCGAGATCACGACCACGACGCCCACCACGAGCAGCAGCACGGTGAACCCACCGAACGCCGGCCACGGATACCGCCGCAGCAGGTCAAGCACACCAGGCCACCGGTCCTGGCCAGAGGCGACGTTACCGGCCAGCGACGCACCCGCAGCGGCAACCACCTCGACCGCCAATAGCCCCACTAACAAGGGATTACGACTGCCGGCCATCCAACCCCCCCGCTCCGCACAACACCGTCGCGCGAGGCTACCCCTGCGCACCAGCACCCCAAGACCGAACGCACCAACCCAGGCATATCTGATCAGGCCCCTACATCGAGGCCCCGTGCCGTCAGACCCGCGACCGGCTCCACCAGCCCCAGCCTCCTACTGCGCCGTCCTATCTTCCAGGAGCCTGCGGGAGATGGTTGGTGCCCGCCTCAGCGCCGTCCTTCGGGGCGGGCGTGTTCAGCAGGAACCGCAACTCCCAGCCATACAATGAGTTCGACCCGAGGACCGACCAGACCGCAAGCGGACCACCGATCGCTGCCAGCGCCGAACGCGGGACTCACGGCTCACTCAAACCTGACTACCGATGGTGATTGCTGCGCAGCCCTCGACAGACATCTTTGCTCCCAGCCAGCAGACGAATCCTGTGCTCACGTCAGGCGGATTCAGATGTTCCTGCAGGAACCGATGCTCACGAAACCGCGGAACCTACACGCGGCCCCGGCTGGGCGAGGCCGAGGGGGTAACTGCGTGACGGGCCGCAATGAACCCGGCCCCCGGGTAGCAGCCCGCCCGGGGGATCCCCGTGACCCCTGGCGCGGGAAGTGTTCCCGCGCCAAGGATCCCGGCGCCGCGGCGACGGTCGCGCGACTTGAGGCCGACGGCGTCCTGCACGATCCGGCGCTACGCGCAGCGCTACTGCAGCTACGTCGCGAGGTGCTGATGCCGCGGGCGTACGTGCGCCGCAACAGCCCAGGCATGCAGCCCAGAGTGTGGCAACTCCTCGACAGCCCCCACCCCGATGATCGCGAGGAGTGGCTGCAGGTCCTTCCACCAGGACGAGCGCGTGGCCTACTTCACCCTCTATAAGAACCCCGTACACCTGCCGCCGACCCTGGCCCGTCTCATCCAACAGCAGATCACCACAGGCCATCCGCGCGCCGCCCTGGGGCCGCTTCCCACCGGCGAACACCCCGAACTCCTGTTACCAGGACGTCCCGCCAGCCGCCCTCGCAGCCCAGAGGCGCTGTCGGGACAACTCATGAAGCACGGCCTGCCCACCATCGCCGCCCGCAACACGGCCTTGTTCGGCATGGCCGGCGAACTTCCGCCGATCATCATCAGCGACCTCTTCGGCGTCCACAGGAATACCGCGATCCAGTGGGCAGCGCTCGCCCAGGACAGCTGGGCCGGCTACCTCGCAGCTCTCACCGGGGCAGGTCGTGGGACGACTGCGGGCGCAGCGGTGGCGCGTCGTCCGGGGCCGTGACGACGCCAGCCGCTGCGGCGTCGAATCCTGCTGGCCAGATCGTTGTGGCGTCGCACACCGCGCCTGTCAGGCTGGCCATAGCCAGGTCGGTACCCGTCAGGTCAGCGCCGCGCAGATCGGCCAGTTCGAACCGCGCGCCTATGACCACCGCACCCGTCAGATCGGCGCCGGTCAGGTCCGTCGCGCTCAAGTCCGCCCTATCGAGCCGGGCATGCCACAAGACCGCAGTCCGCAGGTCGGCCTGGTGCAGGTTGGCGTTGATGAGCACGGCGCCGGCCAGCCAGATGCCGGTCAGATCCGCACGTCGTAGATCCGCACCGGTCAGGCCCGCGTCGGAGAGGTCGCAGTAGTGCAGGTCGGCGTCGGCCAGGTCGGCGAAGGCCAGCCGCGCCCGCCGAAGGTCGATCCGGTCCAGGGGCAGTTCCTGATGGCGCGGTGTCGGCGCCCGGCGGCCGAGCACCGCCATCGCCGCCTGCCGGTCGGGGGACCGCACGGACAGCGGTTCTTCCCCGCCGTGGGTACGTGCCAGTTCGCCTTTGTGCGCCTCATCACGGGGGACGGGCCGCTCGTTGAGGGGAACTGCAAGTCCGTTGCGCTTCACGAATGAGCACAGCACCTCCGCGATCGGCCCGCGGTCGTCCGGCGAGTCATAGGCGATGCGTTCGAGGGCGAAGACCGCGCCGATCCGTACTTCCGGGCTGGTGCTGCCCAGTTGCTCCACGGCTGCCGTGAAGCGCTGGGTGATCTGCCCTTGGCGACTGACATCCAGCTGCCGCGAGGTGAAGTACGCACCGATCAGCAAGGCTACGCCCGCTAAGCCCTGCAACAGCGTGGTGCGGATGTCGTTGACCGCCCTTGCCCGGTCTGCGACGGATGTCGAGGGAGCGTCCCAGCTCAGCAAGTAGCGCGGTGCTACCACGGTGACGAAGGCGACCAGCACCACACTGCCGCAGGCTACGGCGAGGCCCGTCGCCCATGACCGGCCGACGCGGCGCGGCCCAGGGGGTATCTCCTCGCGTAGGGGGTGTCCGGGCAGGACCCTCTGCCCTCTGGACGACCTGGCCATCCCCCACCCTTCCTGCCAACGCTCGCCGCAATGGAAGAAGGATGCGTCTCGGCAGCCGTCTTCAAACGCCCGTCCACGACCTCGCCCACAAGGCGGCGGATTCAGACACAGGCAAAGCTCTGAGTGAATAGCGCACGGTCAGAAACACGGCCTCTTCACCAGTAGGCCCGGTGTTCACCCCGGCCGCGAACGCGCTGGCACACCGTCTGGCCCGGCATCATCCCCGGCCTGCCGCCCGTCCACGCTTATCCGCACGCCGTCGACCACCCGGCCGTGCCGGGGGAGCCGGCCGAGGCCGTCCGGCTGCGCCACGAGATGACGGACGCCACGATCGCCGACGGCTGGGCCCCGATCCCCGCCGTCCAGGACACCATGCGGACCGTGCCCGGCCCCGCTTCACACCGGAGCAGGACCTGCTCACCGCCTACGACGACGATCTGGCCGTCATCACCCGTCGCGACGACGCCGGGCGGGCCACCAGCTCAGTCTCGGCGGCCTGGCTCCAGGCCGACATGCTTGAAAGCCTTCACCTGCGACCGGGCATGACGGTGTTCGAGACCGGCTCGGGCGGCTACAACGCTGAGCTGATCGCGCACCTCACCGGCCCCGGTGCGGGCGAGTCGTCACTATCGACATCGACCCCTACATCGTCCGCCGCACCCGCCGCTTCACCGCAGAAGCCGGCAGCGGACGTGTCACCGCACTGTTCGGCGATGGCTCCCTCGGCCACATGCCCCCGGAGGGGCGGTCTGCGCGTGCGCGCGGGTCCGGGCCACACGGAGCCGGCCGTCAACTGCACCGATTACAAAGCCTATTGGCTTCATCGGTAATCCGGTTGCTATAGGCGGCGCGGCCTTGATAGTGGTGGCACTGACTGTCTCGCATCCTCTCGCAGATTTTTCATCGTAAAAGTTTGCCTATAGAAAAACGGGCTTTCGACGCTAAGAATGCATCCCAGGTCAGCAGGAACTTGGGAGGTACACGATGTCAGCCATCTGCAGCCTCGGCAGTCGGAGATCCGGGAGGTCTGCGCGAGGACGCGATCATCAGGTCCGGGGTCGAGTGGCTAATCCCAACTCCCTCTCGCCGCAGGTTACTTCTGATCTTCTTCTGAAGGCGAGCCGGGCGGAATCGCAAGGGGACGCCGAGGCGATTGTGGAGGTTGGGGGCGCCGTCGGTGAGCTCCTCGCCTTCTGCAGGGCAGGTCTTGCCACGCGGCACTCGGATGTCGCGGCAGCCGTCTGGGGGTGCGAGCACCTGCTCGACGGCCTCGGCCGGACGGTCGTCGGGGGCGAGGGCCTGCAGGTGGTGGCCGGGCGCCGTGCGATGGCCGGCGTACTGGCCCACGCCTACGGCTCGCCGGCACGGAGCCGGCTCGCCCTGTACTCCGAGTCCCTCCCCACGGATGGGGGTGCCGGATCGGCTTCCAGGGCCGCGGTAGATGCCGAGTTGGCCGCGCGGGGGGTCCGTATGCGCGCGGTGTACCAATACAGCGAAGTCGGACAGGCAGCGTGGCCGCGGGCTGGGGCAGAGGATGTTCGCCTCGCGGCTCTGGTTCCGGTGAACGCCCTGGTGGTGGACGACCGGACAGCGATCCTGCCGATCGACCCCGACCGCCCCGGCAGTGGCCTCGTGATCGTCAGCGACCCGGGGTGGGTCCGGCTGGTGGGCGTGCTGGCGGAGAGCTGCTGGGCAGGGGCCGCGGCTCAGCCGTGATCGGCCCGCGCAGTCAATGCCCACGCCCCCGTGTGGGCGGCGCCGCACCATCCCCGACCGGCCGCCCGTCCGAGGGACTACCGGTTGATCGCGCCTTTGAGAAGGAGAGTCGCTGTGCCCGCTGAATCGCTCCGGGCGGTACCCACGTCGTCTTTCGGCACGGCGCTGCCGGCCGCCGAGGAGCATCTCGTCCTCGCCGAGGCCCACGACCTGGCCCTGCCGATGTATCTGGCCCTCAAACGCCTCGGCTCGGGCACCCTTTCCGAGGTGTGCGCCGCGATCGGGACGCCCGTGCGGGCAGCCGAATCCGCCTGGCGGCACCTTCAGGCCCTGAGCCTGGTCCGGCCTACGGGAAGGGGTGAGGCTTTCGCCCCAGTAGATCCGGATGGCGCGCTGAAGAAGCTGCTCGACCTCCAGCGGCAACGGCTGCGGGAGCAGAGCGCCGAACTGGCGCAGACCCACCGCCGCGTACAGGACCTCCTCGGGAAGTTCCGTCCCGCCGCGATGCGCCACAGCGTGGACAGCAGCGTCGAGGTGAGCTTCGTCGCCGACCGTGCTGAGCGGACCGAGCGCCTGCGCTCCCTGCACCTGTCCTCACAGACGGAGATGTGGTCGATGCACCCCGGCCCCCTGCCGTCGGCCGCGGTCTTGGACAGGTCGCTGGAGCTCGACGCGGAGCTCGTGGCACGGGGGCTTCGGGTCCGTGCGGTCTACGGGCACACCGTTGCCGCCGGCACCCGGGCGCGCAAGTACCTGAGCGCGCTGGCCTCGCTGGGCGCCGAGGTCCGGCTCGCGCGGCAGGTGCCGTTCGACCTGCTGCTCTTCGACTCCCGAACGGCAGTGATGCCGAGCACGCCGTCCCAGCCCGACCATCCGATGCTGGTACTGAACGGCTCGAAGCTCATGGGCACCTACATCGCCATGTACGACGACGTCTGGTCACGCTCGGCCCCGCTTTTCAGCGACGAAGGCGGCGACGAGGAAGGCGCCGGGACGCTGTCGGACCGCCAGCTGGCCGTACTCAGGCTCCTGACGGCGGGCCTCACCGACGAGCAGATCGGCCGCCGGCTGGGGATCTCCACCAGGACGGTGGGCAGGATCTCGTCCGAGGTGATGGAGCAGATCGGCGCGACGAGCCGCTTCCAGGCCGGCGCCCTGGCTGCCCTCCTGGGGCTGGTCGCCCAGGGGGAATAACACCAACCGGAACCATTCATTCCGAATGGTGGATGGTGCTGGCCGACCTGGGGACCGTCGTGTTTAATCCGAGGTCCTGGCGGCATCCATCGGTGCTGGTCAGAGGCGTTGTTCATCTCCTGGACGGCGGCAATGCACACGCACGGTCGCGCGTCTTGCGCCTGTGGAGCGAGGAGGTCCCGTGCCGGACCTGTCTGCGCTGCGAGCATTCCTGGCCCATGCCCGCAGCAGAGTCGAACCCGCGCAGTTCACCGAGCTGCACGACCTGCTGGCCAAGCGGGATCCGCGTGGGCACCGGCCGCCGGGTTTGACCCAGGCCCACATGGATCTGCTGCTGGGCCGCGCGCCCGGCACCTACCACCGCCTCGAGCGCCGGGCCACGATGCGTCCCGCAGACCTGGAGCTGATCGGGCGAATACTGAACCTGTCGGAGAACGAGTGGCGCGCGGCGTGGAGCTACGCCTACTCGACTCCCCCGCCGCGCCCGCTCAACCCCTCCGCGGGATGGTCCCTTCCCAGGGAGTGGGAGACGGCTCTGGGTGCCATCACCTCGGCGGCGTTCATCCAGGACGGGGAAGGGCGCGTACTCGGGTACAACGACGCCTTCGCCGCCTACTTCAGCCCCGAGCCGGTGCCGCACGACCTGCTGCGCTGGGGCTTGCTGGCCCCCGCCGCGCGCCATGTCCTCGGGGACTGGCACTCGCAGTGGGCTCCGGCCCTGTGCAGGCAGCTGCGGCTCGCCCTGGCACGCAACCCTGCCAGCGACGGTTTGACCGCGCTGATGGCCGATGCCCTCGCCGACGAGGTGGCCGCCCAGGCGCTCAACGCACCCCACCAGCCGGAGACCTACACACCCAGCAGGCCAGCCCTCCCCGCCCCCTGCGGCATCCTGGCCTCGGCCCGGGGTGGATCACCGTGTGCGTGGCCAGCCCCGCCGACCCCCCAGGAACGCGTCTGATCATCGCCACCTTCCACCGGCGCCGCCCGGCAACGCCTACACGGGCCGGCATCTGATCCCTCGGGGTCCAAGGACCGGCGATACGACACGGAGCGGCCGGTACCGCACCCGCTGCACCATTGCCGGATGTGTCTAAATCTGACATGACCGGAAGTAGACACATGACACCCGCCATCACCCCGACCGCAGGTCGCTGCCGCGTTGACGCAGGTCAGACGCCCTGTTTCCGTGCTACCCCGTCAGATTCCGCACCGGGTCGCACTTCAACGGGAAGCGATCCGAGGTAAATGCCGGATATGCGCGTTCTGTGGTGGCGTTGACAGCGCTAAGCGCTGGTTTGATGATCAGTACAGAGCAAGCGATACCGGAACGGCAAGCCGTCCGGCGGGGATAGCGGGGGTGGGGAATTGCACGCGCCGATAACGAGGGATCCCTTACTCGGAGCCTGAAATCTGAGGCCCCGTGCGGGCCGCTGATTCGCCGATCGCCACGACGGCCGCCCCCATGGATGGCGTCGCTCCCTCCGGGGAGTTGCAGATTTTCAGTGTAAGTCGCGTCTTTTTTCTTCCCCGTCCCGCCGTCCCGATCCGGCACCGCCGCCCCTGCCTCGTGCATGAATCCGCAGGCCAGGGAGGCGCCTCCTGGAGGATTGCGCCCGCGGGAAGCAGATCACCTCGATGCATTATGAATGCATCGTGTCGAGGATTCCTTAGCTATGTCTGGACCTTCCCCGGGCGGGACCGTATGTTCTTGGTCCCCGCCGGGTACCGGGCCCGGCGGCCAGCTAAAGGGAGGGATGCCCGACGACCAGCAGGGCAGCCGGAGCGGTGCTCGGCTCCGAGACGGAAACGGTGCCCGAGGGTGACAGCCCTCGGGCACCGACCAGGGTGACCGTGGCGCCTGAGCCGGCGCAAGGTCACCACCGATGTGCGCACCGGCCCTTTGGAGAGGACTGCCCGGGGCGCGTTACCCACGGAGAGTGTTACATGTCCACAGCGATCCACCAAGGGGCGCGGGTACTGCCCGCACCCCCACCACCGGCCGCCGTCCCGGCGCGCCGACGGCTGCGGCGCATCCCGGGCGAGAGCGCCCGACGGCCCCTGGGGCTGGGCGTGCACGGGGCAGAGCGGGGCGGTGAGGCTCTCTAGTGGCCCGCATCCGCACCATCAAGCCCGAAGCCTTCGACTCCGAGGACCTCGCCTCGGTGCCGATCAGCGCCGTCCTGACCTTCTTCGGCCTGCTGACGCTGGCCGACGACGCCGGGCGCTTCCGCGCCCACCCCGCGATCATCCACGGCAGGTTGTGGGCGCTGCGCCCCGACCACACGCCCGTCCACGTCGCGGCCGACCTGGAGCAGCTCGCGCGCGCGGGGCTGATCTGCCTGTACACCGGCTGCGACGGCCGCACGTACCTGCACATCGTCACCTGGGCCAAGCACCAGAAGATCGACCGGGCCACGCCCAGTCGCCTGCCGGCCTGCCCCGGCCACGGCTCCCCTGCCAAGCACGGATGCGGCGGCTGCGGCCAGACCACCTGCACCCGCCCCCACCGCACCCCCACCCCCGCCGCCACGGTCGCCCCGTCCCCGGCTCCCACGGACTCGGCGGACGCCGCTCCGGCGCCCGCCGGGTCCGCGGATGCCACTCCGGCGGATATTCGTCGAGCCCTCGATCACCCGGTTTCCTCCGATGCCGCCCCTGAGCCGGACACCTTGCCGGAGCCGCAGGAGAGCTGTGTCGGCGCCGTAGGCACCGTCCCGGACAGTGGCGGTGAATGCGCAGGTCAGACGGTATTCGTCGAGGTCTCGATGCATCCTCGCGAGGGCTCGTCGTCTGGATCTAGGATCTTGGATCCTGGATCAGTACCTGTGGGGCGCGCCGCGCCCGCCCCGGAGTCGTCCCCGGTGGAGGTCTCGGCCAAGGATCTCCTCGGGGAGTACATCTCCGCGTGCAACCGCCGCCCGCCGCAGAAGACGATCGGGCATCTGGGCAAGGAGATCCGGATCCTGCTCGGCGAGGGCTTCGAACCGGGACCGATCCGGGCGGCGCTGGAGCGGCTGCGGGCCAAGGGCCTCCATCCGAGCCTGCTGCCGAGCCTGGTCAACGACGTCGTGAACGCCGAGCCGAAGACCGTGGGCGCCTCCGGCGGGGGCCCTTGGGCCCGCACAGCAGCCCCCGCCTACGTCCCTTATCAGAACCCCGACGCGCCCGCGCCCAGCAGCTTCGGCATCGGAGGCCAGCGATGACCCGCACCCGCCTGGAAGACCCCCGACCGGTGGCCGGTGACCGCGTCGCGGCATGGATGAGCGCCAAGCTCGCCGAGCGCGGCCTCACCCTGGCCGGCGGCCCGGTCCCCGACGAGCGCCCCGAGCCGTCTCCGGCCGAGCAGGCGGCGCAGAAACGTATCCCCTACGACTACCGGCAGGCAGTCGCCGAACACCGGCAGGTCACAGCCTGGGTAGAGCGGATCGCGGCTGCCGCCACGGCCGGGGACCTCGGCGGCCGGGGACGTCGGGAGATCGCCCACGGGCCCAGCCTGCTGCTGTGGGGGCCGACCGGCACCGGCAAGACGCACCAGGCGTACGGGGCGATCCGTGCCCTGACCGCCGCCGGATGTGGGGTGCGCTGGCACGCCACCACCGCCGCCGACCTCTACGGCCAGATGCGTCCGCGCCCCGGCATCGACGTGGAGTACCAGCTCCGCAAGATCGTCCGGGTGCCGCTGCTGCTGCTGGACGACCTCGGCGCCGCCAAGAGCAGCGAGTGGACCGAGGAGCTGAACTTCCGGCTCCTCAACTGGCGCTGTGAGCAGCGGCTTCCGACGCTGATCACCTCCAACCTGCCGCCGGTGCGCGACCCACGCGCCCACCGGCAGGCCCGGGTGCTGCGCGACATGGTCGGCGACCGCGTCCTGTCCCGGCTGTCGGGGATGTGCGAACCGGTCGAGTTCAGCGGCTCCGACCGCCGCTTCGCCGCCGCCTGACCTCCAACTGCCTGATCCCTTCACCCGCGGCCCGAGTGCCGCGCGCCCTTCACCCCACCCCTCGGCCGGGCCTGCCCTGCGCCCCTGCGCTGCCGCCCGGCCGACCGCCATGCACTACGGAGAGTCCCCCTTGCGCTACATCACCACCCACGACGCCCCCGCCACCGGGCTTCGGGGCATCGGCGACACCACCTGGCAGCACCACGGCGCCTGCAACGGGCTGAAGCCCAAGGTCGCCGACCGAATCTTCTTCCCCACCGCCCGCAACTTCGCCGCCGTCGACCAGGCCAAGGCGACCTGCGCACGCTGCCCGGTCCTGGAGACCTGCCTGAACGCCGCCCTGGACAGCGGCACCAAGGACGGCATCTGGGGCGGCCGAACCGAAGCCGAGCGCAAGCTCCTGCACGCCAAGGCCACCCACCGGCTGGAATACCGCCGCGTCCGGGCAGTCGTCGCCGGCCGCGACATCCCGCTGTCCACCCGGGAACGCGCCGCCGTCGCCCGCGAAGCAGTCCTTCGCGGCTGGAGCGCCCAACGCCTGGCCAGCGTGATGGGTTTCACGGTCAAGCACTCCCGCGACCTGCTCGGGAAAGCCCGCCACGAACTGCACCAGGCCACCGGCGGCGCGATACCGGACACGCTTCCCGCGCCCGAACCGCAGGACGCCTACGAGGACGACGTGAACGACATGACCACCGGTGCCGAGGAGTTCGACGCCCTGGAAGGCCCCACCGACGCCGAACTTGCTGAGCAGGCCGACCTCGGGCAGGCCGCGTGACCAACCCCAACATCCCCTCCTCCGGACCGGATTCGACGCCGGTGGGCTGGTGGGACCGGGCCGCGATCATCGCGCTGGGCGGCGCCGGCTGCGCACTGTCCTACGACGCCCTGCAGCAGATGGCCGTCGCCATCCACGTCCGCCCCCAGCTCAGCTACCTCTTCCCCCTGGTCATCGACGGGTTCATCGCCTACGGCATCCGCGCTCTCCTGGTGATGTCCACCGCCCCGCTGCGCGCCCGCCTCTACACCTGGACCCTGTTCGCTACCGCCACCACCGCCAGCATCTGGGCCAACGCCCTACATGCCGTCCGCCTCAACCAGCAGACCCACGAGAACGGGTTGCGCCTGGGCGACCACGTCGTCGCGGTCCTGTCCACGATCGCTCCGCTCGCCCTGGCCGGAGCAGTCCACCTCTACATCCTCATCACCCGCCACCACCCCGCCCGGCCCAGCAAGCACGCCGAGGCCGGACCGGACCTGCCCACCACGCTGGTCCCGGTCAGGGCCGACCCCGACGGCACCATCCGGACCGGACCACACGCCCCGCTCCGCCACGCAGTCCACGCGGACCACACCCACGACCGCGATCACGACCTGAAGGGCGAGCGGACAGCGGACCAAGGACCGGACCACAGGGGCGGACCGGACCAGGTGTGCGGACCACAGCGCGGACCAGACCCAGCCGACGGACCCTGCGGACCAGCGGACCACGCTGAAGCAGCACCGCCCGAGCGGACCAGCGGACCAAGCCACCCCGCGGACCAAAACACTGCGGACCAGGAACCCACGGACCAGGCAGGCGGGGACCACCGCGGATCGAACGATCAGGGACGGTCCGTACACGGCACCGCGACCGCAGGAGCTGCGCTCGGCTTCGAGCCGGCGGACCGACACCTGGCCCCGGCCGACCCGCCCCGGGACCACGCCGGACCGCCGGGCGCCGGGCAGCAGGCAGCAACGGAACAAGCAGCGGACACCGCACCGGAGGCGGCAGAGGAGTCAGCAGGTCAAACCGCCATTCACGAGGCGATTGCCGACGGGGGCGGCGAAGCCGCACTACCGGAGCCGGTGTCCGCAGAACCGCCTGCGGACAGCGGGGACCGCGCTGAAGTGCGGGCGGACCAGGGCGGGGAGGCGGACCAGGACCGCGGACCAGCGCACCACACCGGGACCGCGAGCGGGGACCGGCCCCCCAAGGGGACCAGCGGACCGCACGGCCCGGCGGACCACGACCAACACGGGGAGCATCCCGGTGGACCGGCGGACCACGATCGTGGACCGGCCGAGGGGACTGGCGGACCGGACCACCGTGCGGTCCGCGGGCCCGCGGACCACCCTGCCGTCGGGGAACGCGGACCAGCCCCCGAGAGGCGGACCGGACCAGCGCCCGAAGGTGTCGGGGTCCAGCCGCACCTGCGGACCGCGGGCCGGACCGGCCCCAAGGCGACCGGTCCCGCCAAGGAAGCCGGCGAGGCGGACGGGCTGGAGGAGCTGCTCTCCATCGCGCGGGAAGCGGCCCTGTCCGAGGGCCGGATGACGCGGAGAGTTCTCCGGCCTCATCTCAACGAGGCCGGTGTCCCGATCAGCAACGAGCGCTTCACCGAGCTCCAGCGGCGCCTGTACGCCGACCCGACACTGGCGCACCTGCCCCGACCCGGCAGGAGGCCGTAATTGAAGACCTGCCACCGCTTCGCATGGATCAAGGCCCAGGCCGAACGCGAGATCGCCTTCCACACCGCGCACACCGAAAGGCACGTCGGTGAGCAGTCGGCCAAGCAGTCCGCCACGATGGCCGCCCTCGCACGGCAGGGCATGGGAAAGGCACTGAGCCGGCACTACGAGAAGTGCCCCGAATGCGCCTGAACCGCCCCTGACATTCCGCCCTCCGCGGTGGTGGCCCTGCCCCGGCCGGGCCACCACCGCCCCACCACCCCGGAGTTGAACCTTGATCCGTCCCCGTCCGCGCGCCCGGGCAGCGACCTGGGCCGAAGCCTGCGTGTGGGCCGATGTCCTGGTCCGCTACGGCCTCCTTGACGCCGCGCTGCCCACCCCGAGCGGGCAGTGGCTGGTCCGGCTGTACCCCAACGGCCCGGTCGAGGTGCTGAGCGGACCGTCCGCAGTGCTCGACCTGGCCGCCCGCCTCCAGCACCAGAACCGAAGGATCCGCACCCGGTGACGAACCCCCAATCGCCCTCGCCGAGCAGCGAGAATCCGCAGGTCAACGAGCCGCACCAAGCGCGAGCAAGATATCTACCAAGACACTCTTCCCCGTCGGGGAAGGTGTCTTGGCAGTCTCCCGCCCCGGGGGTGGCGGGAGCCGGTCTGCGCCGGGGGGCGCCGACCGGTGGGGCGGCGGCCGAGGGCGGACCGCAGCCGGAGGAGAAGACTGCGCCGCCGCGTGCGCGCCGAGCACGCGCGTCGTCCACGCGAACCCGCAAGCGCTACCCCAAGCCGCCTGCGCTCAAGCGCAGTTATGTGTGCAGCGTTCGATTGAACGACGAAGAGCACGAGCACCTCAGTGCCGCCGCCCGTGCGGTCGGCGCGAGCCTGCCGGCCTTCCTCGCCCGTGCCGGCAGCGCTGCCGCTGCCGACGCCCAGAACGCTGCGGCGGCTGTCGCTGGGCAGCGGGAGCTGGTCAGCGAGTTGTTCGCCGCGCGCCGGCACCTCGGGCAGGTCAGCAACAACCTCAACCAGGTCGCTCGCGCCATCAACTCCGGCGACCGGCCCTCCGAGGTCGACGTGGTGCTCGACGCCGTCCACCGTGCCGTTCAGCGCGTCCAGGACGCCACCGACCAGTTCCTCGACCGCAACTGATTCTCCCTGTGGGGCGATTTCTGTGATTCCGCACATCCACAAGCGCGGCAAGAATACGTACGGTCTGCTGTCCTACCTCTACGGTCCCGGGCAGGCCGAGGAGCACACCGACCCGCACCTGGTCGCCTCCTTCGACGGCATGGCCCCCGACCCCGGCCGCAACCAGGCGGCCACGCTGAAGGAACTGCAACTCCTGCTCGACCAGCCCCTCGCGGCGATCGAGTCCGAGCGGCGCCCTGCCAAGCACGTCTGGCACATCTCGGTCCGCAACGCTCCCGAGGACCCGATTTTGTCCGACAGCGACTGGGGCGATATCGCCCGCCGGATCGTGGCCGCCACCGGCATCGACCCCGACGACGGGGCCGGCTGCAGGTGGGCCGCGGTCCGGCACGCGGAGGACCACATCCACATCATCGCCACCCTGGTCCGCGAGGACGGCTACAAACCCGACCTCGACAACGACGCCGCCCGCGCCCAGGCCGAAGCCCGCCTGCTCGAAGTCGCCTACGGGCTGCGGCAGCTCAACCGGGGCGACAAGACCGCCGCTAAACACCCCACCAGCGCCGAGCACCACAAAGCCAAACGCACCGGCCGCGAGCGCACCGCCCGCCAGGAACTGCGTGAAGCCGTCCGCCGCGCGGTCGCCGGCGCTGTCGGCGAGAGCGAGTTCTTCGACCGGCTGAGCCGGGCCGGCCTGCTGATCCACACCAACGCCATGCCCTCGGGTGACCTGGCCGGATACAGCGTCGCCCTGCCCGACGACCTCAACGCCGACGGGGAGCCGGTGTTCTACTCCGGGTCCACCCTCGCCCCGGACCTGTCGCTGCCCCGCATCCGGCTGCGCTTCGACTCCTCCGGCGAACACGACCCGGAGGAAGCGCTGGCGACGTCGGCGTCCGGGCGTTCCGGGCGGCGGCCGGCGCCGGCGCGCCGCCGGACCGCGGAGGCGGCCTGGGCGGCGATCCTGGTCATCGACGAAGGCGGTGACGGGGCGGCTGCAGCGCAGATCGCTGCGGCCGGGGAGGTCCTGGACGCTCTCGCGGCGACCTCGGCCGCCCACACGCGGCGTGAACTGCGCGAAGCGGCAGCGGCGTTCGAGCGGGCCTCGCGCTCGCACGTCCGTGCCGAGCGCCGGCATTCCCGGGCGCTGCGGCGGGCGGCCCGCGACCTGGTGTACTCCGGGCCCGCGCTGGGTCGGGGTGAGGACGGGGCCGGAACCGCGATGGCGATCGACATGATGTTCTTCCTGGTCATGGCGACCGCCCACTGGCACGGCCGCAAGAGCCACGCCCAGCAGGCCGCCGCCGCCCGCCAGGCCGCCGGCCACCTCCGCGCCGCCTACCGCAACGCAGCCGACCCACCCCTCGAAGCCGCCTCACGGCGCGGACGTTCACTACCCGCCCCGGTCCGCGACCGGCAGGCCGCCGCCGTACGGGAAGCGCTTCCGGAGTTGGCCGAGCAGATCCTGGCCGAGCCCGGCTGGCACGCGCTGGCCGCGACCCTCACCGACACCGAGCAGGCAGGAAAGGACCCGGCCCGCCTGCTCGCCCAGGCAGCAGCCCGGCGGGAGCTTGGCAGCGCGGAGTCCATCAGCGACGTCCTCATCTGGCGGCTGCGCCGTACCGCGGGCCTTCCCGCCGACCCCACCGGGCCCCGCCGTCAGGCGACGTCCCGTACGGCCGCACCCAACTCGCCAACGCAGCAACGGCGTTCGGGGAGCTACCCGGGTCGGTCCGTGTGAAGAATTCTTGAGTAGAAACCGGCCGTGACCTGCGAGAGAATTGGTTTTCAAACCGCATGAACAGCACCGGGGAGGGCCATGCTCAACCGCCGCCGCCGCCGGGAAGAAGAAGCCATACGGCGCGACTTCGACCAGATCGCGCGCGCCCACGCCGCCTGGCACCTCAGCCCGTACGAATTCGACGCCCCGCCCCGCGACGTGTCCCCTGATCCCGAACCCGCACAGCCGGCGTCCGAGACCGGTGATGACTTCCTTCCCCCCACTCTCCGGGCTCGTGGCCAGCGCCAGTACGCGGGCCGGATGATGAGATTCGCCGGCTCACTGGAGATCGACGGCACGGTCCGCACCTGCCCGCAATGCGGGGTCGACCGCGACTGGCTGGTGCTGTGCGCGGGACCGAACATATGGCTCCGCTGCCGCAGCGCCCACGAATTCTACGAGCCCGCCCTCAACAGCGCCTGGTTCGACGGAATCAGCGGTCCCATCGACGCAATGTTCGCGACCAAGGACGAAGGGGTGGCAAACGAGGGCTTTGACGGAACCTTCTCCGGCATCACCTTTCCCGAATGATCAGGCAAGCGATCTGCCAAGGCGAACCGGCCTCATCCCTAGGGACTGCCGCGCATGAATCGCTGTGACCGGCGCATGGTCGTTGTATCGCGTCGGGCTGCGACGGGCGGCCTCCTCGCTGGCCTGGCGTACGGTGCCGGCCTGCGGGCCGGTCACCAGCGCCTACATACCGGTAAAGAGGGGACGATCCGCCGGGCCGTCTTGGTACCGGCAGAGGCGGCACTCCGCGCGCTCGCCGCATTCGCCGTGCCGGTGGCCGTCGGGCTCCTGCTAGTCAGCGGCTGCGCGTTGTGTGTGGCGGTCGTGGCCTTCCTTAAGGACCACGACCCCGGCGAGCTGCCGACCGAAGGCTCCGACCGGAAGCAGCCCGGAGCCTGAGCCTGGCGGGTGAACGGACAACGGGGCGTGCCGCCGACCGGATACCGGTTCGCGGCACGCCCCGTTTCGCTGCGGGTCGGTCTCTACAGGGTGGTCACGGTGGTCAGCGGGCGGCTGGCCGGGTCGGGTGGGCAGTGTCGGGTCACGGGGCGGGGGTCGGTGAGGGCGGCGGCGAAGGCGGCGACGAGGTCGTGGGGGGTGGAGTGGCTGAAGGCGGCGCACCACAGGTAGGGGGCGCCGGCTTGGGGTTCGGCCCAGGCTTGCCAGCCGGGCAGGTGCGGGGTGGGGTCTTCGTCCCAGATGCCGTCGGGCAGGGTGCGCAGGGTCAGGCAGGCCACCAGGTGGGGGTCCCACATGGTGCTGTCGGGATAGGCCAGGTCCGGTGACCAGCCGGCGGCCAGCAGCTCGTCGATCACCAGGTCGGGGCTGTGCCACCGACCGGTGGGATCTGGGCTGGCGTCGGCGGCCAGCGTGAGGCCGGTGACGGCTTCGCCGGGCAGGCCGGTGGTGAGGTAGGCGTTCCAGGACACACGCCGCCGGTCGGGGGCGCTTCGGGCCGTTACCCGCCAGGCCACGGGCAGATCGCCCAGCAGCATGGGCTGATCGGGCAGGACCCACTCAGCGCTGATGAGCTGGCCGGGTGCGGCGAGGAGGAGGGTCTGCTGGGCGGTGGTCCAGGTCGACCAGCCGGCGCGGGCGAGGGTGTCGGTGACGTGGTCGGCGAGGGCGCCGTCGTCGCCGGCGAGGTAGCGCGGGGAGACCAGGTAGCGGGCAGGGCCGTTCGGCGGCCGGGATGCGGGCAGGGGCGGCTCCGGGGTGTCGGGGTTCGTGCTCAGTGGTCTTCGGCGACCACGCGCAGCGGGGTGCGCCGGGTGCGGGCGGGCGGCTGGGTGAGTGCCTGCCAGCCCAGCGCCTGGGCGACAGCCACGGGCAGGTGCTCTTGGTGGCCGGTCTCCCCGAGGAAGACCGTCTGCCGGCCGCTCTCGTCCGAGGCGGTGATGTCGCCGATGCCGTGGGAGAAGGGGAAGTCGGGGTTGATGGCCAGCCGCACGCTGCTGGCCGGGTCGAACGCGGACAGCCGCTCGATGAGTTCGCCGACAGTATTCATGCGGATCCTTTCAGCAGGGGGCATTGGGGGCGTGCGGTCCTGTTCAGTGGGGGCACTTCGGCCAGACCCGGCCACAAGAGCCACAGGGCGGCAGATACCGCCGTGCGGCTTCGCCCGGCGTCATCGTTTCACCACTGGGCAGGACGACGCGCATAGCGCCCGCTTCGCGGCTGTAGATGTACTCACCTGGCGCTCCGGCTTCCACCAGGAGCTCGGAAAGGCTTTTCTCGGGGAAACTGATATCCATGGCACGACCCGCACCGCCCACCATGGTCTGGCGGCGCCCAGGTCTGTTCTCCTTCGGGCAGAGGTTGACGGGAATGCGTCAATTTTGACATGCCCGGAGGTGTTGTTCCAGTCCGTGTAGGGTATTCGCTGTCTGCCGTCGGCGAACTCGCGCGCGTCCGGATACAGCGAAAAGCGGCGCCCTAATGGGCGCCGCCTTTATGTGCCGTATTGACTATCTGTGGAACTTTCCGCTACCGGGCCGTTTTCCAGCCGGGAGCGGAGATCGCGGTTATTCCTTTTCCTTTTCGGGCTTGCCGTGGGCGCGCCGGTAGTGGACGCCGGACAGTGCCCCTGCTCCGATGACCATGAGCAGACCGGCCAAGCCGGCGAGCCAGGTGGTGGCGTCGGCTCCGGTGTGGGCGAGTTGGGCATGCGTCGCGTCGGCTGCCGCCGTGCTGGAAGCGGACGGCGCCGCTCCCGCAGCGGATGCCGAGGGGTTCGCGTTGGGCCGGCCGCCCGAGGCCGGTGCAGCAACCGGGTCGGAGGATGCCGGTGTTGCGGGTCGGATCGTCGGCGTGGTGGCCGGTGGTGTGGTGGTGTCGGTGAGTGTGATGGCGATCAGTCCGGCGGGTTCGGCGCGGGCGGTGACGGGCTGGCTGCGGGCCGGGGTGCCGTGCGGGCCGGAGCGCTCGGTGACGGTGTAGGTGGTGCCGGTGCGGGCGGTGACCGGCAGGCTGGCCTGGGCGCTTCCCGAAGGGCCGGTGGTGACGGTGGACACCTTGCCGGTGCTGCTGGTGATGGCGATGACGGCGCCCGGGACCGGCCTGCGGGCACGGTCGGTCAGGTGGACGGTCAGGCCGGCCGGGGTGTACGAATCGGTCACCGTGACCGGCACGGTGACGCCGTCGGGCACGACGACGTCCTGGTCGGGACCGGGCTGGACAGAAGCGGAGCCGGTCGCGGTCTGCCGCATGTGGTAAATGCCCGCGGGCAGATCGGGGAAGGCGAGGGTGCCGTCGGCGTTGGTGGTGCCGGTGGCCGAGGTCGTCCCGGCCAGGTCGGTCAGGGTGAACGCCGCGCCGGACACAGGTGTCCCGTCGGTAGTGGTGACGTTCAGGCTGATGCCACCGGGCACCACGACGCGTGGCGAGGCGCTGTGCGGAGCGGACGGGCTGGGGGTTGGGGGCGCGGCGGAAGCCGGGGTCTGCGCGAGGAGCGCGAGGACGGTGGCGGTCAGGGCGAGGGTGCCGGAGCGCAGCACGAGGTGGCGGGGGCGGTGCACGAAGAAGGGATCTCCCGGAGTCGGATGAGTGGACGAAGGGGCTTGGCGCGAACGGCTGCCGGACTGGTGATCAGTGCGACCGCTCGGAAGGGTGCGTAGGTGGCAGCAGTCGTCGGCTGCTTCACCGGGGCCGGCGGGGCGTCCGGTCGGGCGCTGGTGTGGGCAGTGCGGTGACGCCGCGGACTCGGCTTCGCCGAGCCGGGCTCGGGGTCAGGGGCGGGATGCTGGTGTTGAACCACATCCGCACGTACTGGGCGAGTGCTTCCTGCAGGCCGGTGAAGTCACCCTCGGCCCACGGCGGTCCGTCTGTTGTGCCGTCGCGGACGGTCCCCGGCTTGAGGTTGATGTGTCCCTCGGCGCGCAGGCGTTCGTCGCGGGCGGTGAAGGTGCCGTGGTCGGAGAAGGCCAGGTGGTGGCTGTCGATGGCGCCGTGGTCGGGGTGGATCACGGCCAGGTGCAGGCCGCTGTACACGTTCTGCCGGATGGTCGGTGAGAACCGGATCCGCAGCCGCAGCGGAGCCGCCGCCGCGGGGGCGGCGTAGAAGGTATCGCCGATGACGACAGCGGCGTCCAGCGGCAATTCGGGGGCCTGGGTGAAGAAGTCCGGGGCATGCAGCGTTACGGGAGACCTCCAGAGATCGACGGGTTCATCGGCGCGGCCCCGGGGCGGTACCCGTGCCCGGCGCGGCGGGCAGTCCCGGTACCTGCGGTTGGGCAGCGGGGGGCCGGTCGGACAGGTGGACGGGCAGCCGCCGCATGGGCCGGGTGTCGGTGGGCACCTGGCTTAGGTTGCGGATCAGCGGTGCCTTAGCGACGACGGACGTGGTGAAGGCTGCGAGGAGGTGGACGGGGGTTGCTGCCGTGAACGTCGCGGACCACAGGGACAGCCCGCGCTCGCCGACGAACACCGTCCAGGCGTCGGCTTTCTCATCGGTTTCCGGTGCGTAGCGGTGTCGCACAGTGGCGAGGCCGTCGGGGCTGGTGAACGTCTGCCAGCCGCTGGTGCTGATCTCATGCTTCCAGCCGGTGATGAGGAGCGGCAGGTACGCCTGCACGGGATGGGCGTGGTCCACCAGGAAGGACTCAAGCGGCCGGTCTGCGGAGCCGTAGGAGCGCAGGAGCTGGGCGTGGAAGGCGGCGAGCAGTTCGGTGGGGGTGTCCCAGGCGAAGGTCACTCCCCAGGCGGGGGCGGCGAACGGGTCGCGGCGGGCCTCCACGACCCATGGCCGGCCCTCGTTGTTGCCGCACCGCACCCGCTGGCACGAGCTGGTGGCGATCCTCTGGCCCAAGTGCGGGGCGTGCACCGTCCACCCCTGGTCGGCGGGGAACGGCCACACCGTCGCCAGGTCACAGGTTCCGCGGCCGGCGAGGTAGCGCGGCAGCACCTCGACCACCCGATCGGGGTCGGCTCCGCTCACGGGGCCGGACGGGGTATCGGTCACAGGTCTCCTTCGTCCTCGGGGTTCAGCGGGCCGGGCCGGCAGCAGCAGCAGCCGGTGGCGGTGACGGCAACTGCCGGGTTGCGGTGCTGGTCGACCACCGCGGAACACTGACGGTGCGCGGCGCCGTTGCCTGGTGGCGCTGTCGGCGGGCGACCTCCAGCGGTGTCGGCACTGCCGGGCGCTCCGGCACGGAGGCAGGGG
Source organism: Streptomyces sp. NBC_00433 (assembly GCA_036015235.1). Taxonomy (NCBI): domain Bacteria; kingdom Bacillati; phylum Actinomycetota; class Actinomycetes; order Kitasatosporales; family Streptomycetaceae; genus Streptomyces; species Streptomyces sp. NBC_00433. The sequence continues at coordinate 2,356,946 of CP107926.1, forward strand.
GGTGGATCGGCGTGGCGTAGGGGCGGCAGGAGGCGGTGAGCAGGTCGGCGTCGCGGGAGACAGGACCGGGATCGGTCATGGCGGTGGCGAAGGCGCGCAGGATCCGGGTGGGGGTGGCGCTGTGGAAGGAGGCTTCCCACAGCGGGCGGCGCCCGCCGCCGGGATCAGCGACCACGGCGCGCCAGGCGTCACCCCGGCCCACTCGACGGGGATCGCGATAGGCGACGCAGACCAGCTCGTCGGGCGAGATGGCGTGTGCCAGGAAGCCGGCCGGGGTGACGTGCCAGTTCGCCGCCCGGAAGGTCTCCCACACCGCGGCGACGTCCTCGTCGTCGGCGATACCCCGGTCGAGAAACAGCTCCCGCCCGCGGTCGATCGTGACGGCGGCGTCCAGTTCGGCGGTGATCGCAGCAAGGATCTCCGGCGGAGTGTGATCGCTGAACGCCGCCGACCACACGTCCCGCAGGGGCCAGCCATCGCGGGCGCGGAGCTGCCACAGCGCGGTCGCATCCGGCATCAGCTCGGATACCTCGGGCACGAACGCCACCCGGAGCTGGGAGCCGCGGGTGGTGACGTAGTGGTTGCCCAGCTCGTCTGACATCTCGTGCCAGTACGGGTGGGTCAGCGGCGCGAAGGCGTCAGACGATTCACCGGCGTCCCCGGCCAGGTAGCGGGGGGCGACCAGCACATCGTCGTAAGCGGTGTCGCGGCTCACGCGTTCACGGCGCGGGAAGCCGCTGGAGGTCGGGAAATAGGGCACATGCACAGTCCGCTGGGGAAGCGGTTCGAGGGCGTCGGTCACGCGGCGATCCGCTTCTCGGTGGCCGGGTCGATGTCGACGCTCATGTGGCCGAGGGCGCGTTCAGCGCGCGCGGCGGCCAGGGCGGCCGTCGGTGCGGTGACCACGACCAGTCCGGCCCGGGCGGTGAAACTCGAGCCTTCCGGCGGGAGGACCAGGCGGTCGCCCTCCTGGCACAGCCAGGTGGCGCGGTCCAGCCACGGTGTGCCGGCGGCGAAGCCGCGGGTGAGGTGGCAGGCGGTGACCGTGCCGGAGGTTTCGGGGTAGCGGATGCGGACGGCGGCTGCCTGGTGCCGGGTGGGGGTGAGGTCGGGGGCGCACCCGCAGGCGATGTCGGCAGCGGCGCGGGCGAGCTGGATGCCGGTGGCCAGCTCGACCAGGTGTCCGATCATATCCCCGGCGAGGCGAGCGTTGACCTCGACGACCCGGGGGCCGCGGGTGGTGAGGCGGAGTTCGGTGTGGCACACCCCGAACTCCACGCCCAGGGCGCGCACCGCGGCGACCGCCACCGGGCCGGTCTGGGCCAGCAGCGGGTCACCTGCTGCCACGGCGTGGCCGGTCTCCTCGAAGTACGGCAGGCTCCCGAGGCTCTTGCGGGTCACCGCCACCGGGATGGTGGTGCCGGCGAACGTGACCGTCTCCACGCTGACTTCCGGTCCGTCGAGGTACTCCTCGACCAGCACCTCGGTCGACTCCCTGGACAGGGCCGCACCAGCGCTCGCGAAGGCGAAGGCGCCGGGGAGGTCCTCGCCTCGGTCGACGTGGATCACGCCGACGCTGGCAGCGTAGGCGGCCGGTTTGATGACGACGGGGAAGCCTCCGACGGTATCGGTCGCCATCCCCGCCTCCAGCAGAGTGGCCGCCTTCATCGACGCCGCCGACGGCACACCCGCCCGCGCGAAGGCGGTCCGCGAAACCGCCTTGTTGCGGCAGGCCAGCATCACCTCGGGGGTGTTGGAGGGCAGTCCGAGGTGCTCGGCGAGCCGGGCGGTGGGCACCAACATCCATTCGGTCCAGGTCATCACCCCGGCCAGAACGTGCCGCTCAGCAAGCGCGCGGCCGGCCGCCAGCAGGGACTGCTCGTCGTAGGGGTAGGCGATCTCGAAGTCAGCGACGTACGGGGCGTGCTCGGCAGTGGGCGGTGCGGAGTCGATGACGACCACGTCGTAGGCGGCGGCCACCTGCTGCAGGCCGAACCCCCTGTACGAGAAATCGCCTGGCATGGTGAGCAAAACGGTGGGTCGAGAAGACAAGAACACTCCGAACACGACGGCGAGAGGATGGGTTGGGCAAGGTCAGCCGGACGAGCCAACTGCAGCCCGGTGCGGTGCGAGGGCCTTCCGGGCCTTGATGAACGCCGCCGCCAATGCGGTGGCCTGCAGCACGGCCAGGCCGGTCAGAAGCCGGCCGAGGGCGGCGGGCGGGGTGCAGGCGATCAGGACCCCGGCCAGCGGGAACGGCAGGAGCAGGATCAGGATGGTGACGGCCAGGGTCGGGGCGAATACCTCCTGGGGGACGAGCTGGGAACGCAGGGTCCGCAGCACGACTGTCATCCCGGCTTCGGCGGCCACCAGGACCGCAACCAGCACCGTGTAGGCCGGGAAGCGGTGGGCCTGGGCGACGCCGAGGCAGGCGACGGACGCCACGGCAGCAGACAACGCGCCGACCGGCCACAGCCCCCACCGCTCGATCGCCGGCCGACTGGCCGCCACCACCAGCAACGTCGCCGCAGCGGCCACCGACCACACCGCACCCACCGACGCGCTGGAATGCCTCAAGTTCCGGACCACGATCACCGGAGCGGCGGCCTCCAACGTGCCGGTGGCCAGATTGGATACCGCAAGGCCAGCGACCAGCCACGCAAGTGCAGGCAGCGACTTCAACGTCGCCCAGCCCGACACGCCGGGCGCCGCGCTGCGTTCGGCGGATGCCGTACCAGGCCCTGGTGGTCCGGCCGGAACGGCAGCGGCAGCGGCAGCTGTCGCGGACATCGCAGCGACAGCGCCGAGAAGCCAGCCGGGTCCGCCCCATTGCAGGAGCGCTGCGCCGGCCGCGGGTCCGGCGAGCATGGCGCCCTGGTCGATGCCCAGCAGTACCCCCTGCACCTGGTGCGGGCGGGTGGTTGCCTGGCTGGCGGCGGCGCCCGCGGTCTCGGCCGCGACGTAGCTGAACTGCGACAGGACGCCGTTCACGGCGGCCAGGGCCATTACCGTCGCCGTCGTGGCCGCACCGCCGGCTGCTCCGGCCAGGACCGGGATCGCCATCAGGAGGACCAGCGCACGGGTTGCTGCGGCCCAGCGCATCACCCGTGCGGCGCCGTGGCGGGCGACCAGGGCCCCGGCCCGCCCGAAAGCGGCGAGCCGGGGCACCCATTCCAGCGCGAACGCCGTACCGGTCAGGGCCGGGGAGTCGGTGGTGGCCAGGACCAGCAGGGGCAGGGTGAACGTGGCGGTCGCCATCGCCCCGGCGTCCGCCGCCCGCGGCAGATACACCCCCCGCCACAGGCTTCCCGGGGCCGCCGGAACGCTCAAGCGGACCGCCGGGCCGCCGGCGTCCGGGTGGGCCCGGGGATCGTGGTGCGCAGCCCGGGCCGAGTGTCGGTACGGCGCTGGAGCAGGCCGGCGTGGGCGCGCGCCCAGGAGGCCAGCGCGGTCAGCGGGCCGCGCAGATCCTGCCCCGCGGAGGTCAGGGCCGGTTCGCCGCCGGCCAGCACATACATGAAGCCGTTCTCGGTCAGGCTCCGCTCCGCCTCCGCATCCACTCCTGCGGCACGGTCCGGGCCGGCGGTGGCCAACACGGTCAGAAGATCCCGGTCGCGCAGCAGCACCAGGCTCGCCTCGACCCGGGTGACGAAGTCGCTCTCCTCGGCGGGGAAATGGTGCTTGCGGGCCCAGCGGGCCAGCGCGTCGTGAACATCACCGAGCCCCTCCCCAGCTTCGGTGAGGACGTAGCAGTCACGGCCGGCATCCTTCCCGTGGTCGGTCAGCTCGGAAACCAGGCGGGTGGTCCACTGCCGCCCCAGCAGCTCGGCAGCGGCAACGACCAGATCGGTGGTGGAGGAGGATCGCTTGCTCATCGGCCACGCCCGCCCGTCGCACCGGCACCGGCCAGCGGAGCAGGAGTGCCGTGGGAGAACAGGTCACCCGGCCGCCATTTCGTGCCGGGTCCGGGCGCTGTCGACAGGGCCGGGCCGGGGGCGGGGATCGTCACCCCCGCCAGAGCAACGGGTCGGCGGGGGGCCGCTGGGCGGACCGGTTCTCGCTCCTGCTGCTCCTCCACTGTCCAGATGGGGTGCTTGCGCGCGGAGGTGGCGGGTCGGCCGGCAGCCCAGGCGGAAAGTGCCCGGAAGGCCGGTGCGAGGGAGCGGCCGTGGTCGGTGAGGCGGTAGCCGCGGCTGCCGGTGCGCTCGGCGAACTCGTCGTCGACGAGCTGGCTCAGCGGCGCGTACAGCCGGCCCGCGGTCAGCGATCCCGGCAGGATCGCCGCGAGTTCGGTGCCGGTCGCGGTGCCTGCGGCCCGAAGTCCCCACATGACCGCGGCGGTGTGCCGGGTGGTGATCAGCGCGAGGGTGTCCTCGGCGTTCTGTGCGGCCGGTATCCGCTCCGGCTCGAACATCCCCGGCAGGGTCTTGCTGGGGACCTTCCGCTTCTCCAGCCGGGCATCCCCCCACTCGACCAGGGCGCGCAGGGCCGGGGCGATGGCCTGGCCCCGGTCGGTGAGCCGGTAGGCGACGTTGCGGGCGCTGAGCGCGTCACGCGCCACCAGGCCGTCGGCGGTGAGGGCCTTCAGTCGGGGGCTGAGCTGGCCGTCGGCCAGCAGCGCCAGGCGGGGCTTGATCTCGGTGTAGCGCAGCGGCTGGTCGGACAGGGTCATCAGCGTCCACACGCTCCAGCGCGGGGCGAGCATCTCCAGCGCTTGGGTGACACGGTTCAGGTCGGCGACAGCGGCACGGGACAGACCGGTGGCGGTCAAGAAGAAAGCACTCTCCTGGTGAAAGGGACTGGATATGCAGGGGTGTTGGGCGGGGGGGTTGGGTCAGCGGGTGCGGAGCAAGTCCGTGGCGGGTGCCTGTTGGGCGCTCAGCGCTGCGGGCGCCGTCGGCGGGGTGGGGTCGCGGCGGCGCAGGCCGTCCAGGACTGCGGTTACGGCGGCGAGGTGGGTATTGCGGGCGGTGACCGCAATCGCCAGGCGCTGGGCGGTATCCACCAGATGGCGGGCGGTGAAATCGTCGATCTCCCGCTCCGGGTCGCTCAGCCGGCGAAGCCGGTCGCGGTGGAAGGCGATGCTGCGCTCGGCGAACTCGGTATCGCTGTGCAGCCGCACAACGGCGCCGATCATGGTGCTGCCGGGGTGTTCTTCGGCCTCCTGGCGCAGCTCCGCGAGCGGCTGGCCCCACAGGGCCTCGATGCGGGAGGCGATGTCAGCGGCGGTGACGGCCGACACCCGCCTCCACCGCCGGCTCCGCGGCAGGCCCCGGGCGGACGGTCAGCCCGCCGCCGGGTGCCGAGATCGCGGCGATCTTCGACTGGGTGAACTGCACCGGTCGGCGGCCCGGCGGGGAGTCCGTCGGCGGGGCGCCCAGGAGTTCCCGAAGCGTCTGCCCGTACGTGCGGCCGACCTCCAGCGCCGCCTCCAGCAGTTCGGTCTGGAACCGCAGATGCTGCGCGGACACGCCGTACAGGTCGCCTTCCGGGTCGACGGCCTGTCGGATGCGGTCGCGGGTCTTGCCGGCCTGGTCCTCGACCAGGGCCAGGAACGAGCGCAGCTCCAGCACCCGCTGCACCATGGGATCGACGGTGCCCGCTGCCGCCTGCGCATACAGCACGTCCAACGGCCGGCCGAGCGCTTCGACGATGGCCGTGTCCTGGGTGGTGGGCATCTCGGCGGAGTTCATCGGCGCACACCTCCTGCCGGTGCAGACGCCGGGATGGCCGGTCGGGGCGGCATGCTCGTAGTCAGCGCGGGCGGGCGCCGCACCCCCAGCGCCTCACGCTTCGCAGCCCCGACCTGTTTGCCGGGGGCGTCCGGGTTGAGCAGGAAGCGGACGACCAGGGCACGCCCGTCCCGCACGGTCACCGCGGCATCCACCGTTGCCGCCAGGTCCATCTGGTCCTCGGTCAGCGGCTCGGTGTCGGCGGTGACCAGGACGTCCACCAGGGCGTTCTCGGCGTCCTCCAGGAACAGTTGGGCCTCGGTGACCTGGTCGAACCAGCGCAGCACCTCGCTCGCGCCCGGGGCCCGGTCGGGCTGGGCTGCTGCCAGGGTGCGCAGGTCCCCCAGGCTGTGGCCGAACCGCTCGCGGACCTCGGCCGCCAGCACCTCCAGCACCCCGTCGGCATCCACCGGAGCCGCTGCCGGCGCGGTGGGGACGGGTTCGCGTGGCGGCGGAATGCTTCCCGGAGCAGTGAACTTGGGGAATTGGCGCATGCGGAAATAGCCTCCTGGCAGAGGTAGCGGGAAAGGGGAAACCACGGGCGCCGCCTGTACGGCGGGGAACAGTTCAATGATCCGAAGAAAACGCGTTTTGCCTGACGGTATTTTCCGTGCTATCTACCGGCACGGGACGTCAGCGACGCGGCCCCGAAGCCCCCGGCGGCGGGGTCACCACAGGCCGCGAGGGTGGCTGCCGTCGGGCCGTCAGCGGCGGCGGAGGCAGCGGGACGGGATTGCTGCCCAGCCACTCGTGGGCGTCGTCCTCATGACGGAATGCGCCTCCGCGCAGCGTGTAGGTGCCGGCGTTGATATCCGCTGACTCGATGAACAATCGCACCGGTGCGTCGGCTGATTCCGGGTGCGTATCGCGCAGCAGGGCCCAGGACTCGAACGGATCACCGTCGTAGGTGTAGTGGTCGATCAGCTTGTACCGGCCGGGCGACGTCCGCAGGTGAGTTTCCAGCGCGGTGCTCTCAGGGTCGGCGGGCTGAGTCGCACGTCCAGGCGGCAGCACAATGGCCTCGGGCGGGCACCCCCGGGCCACCAGCCACTGCTGGGCCAGCCCCACCAGCGGCAGACGTACCGTCTCGAAGTCGAACGTCCGGTACATCCCGTTGCGGACGACGTGCACGGCCACAAGGTCGGCGGTTCCGGGGATGTCCCAGGTGGCCGAGGAGTCGAACAGCACCGCGAAGCTGCTGTCGCCCTCGTGGTGGCTGGCCAGCAGGCGGTACTCGGGCTCGTTGAGCAGGAACGTGTACAGGCGGTCCGTGGCCTCGCCGGCGGCCTTGAAGCCCTTGGTCCGCAGCGCGCGCCTGAAGACGAACTTCCGCGAAGGCCCTGGGCGGTCATCCGCGGTCACGCCGGCGGCGGGCGCGTCATCCGCGAGGGGGAAGAGGGCATTCGGATCGGACGGGCGGCCTTCCCCGGGCCGGTTGCTGTCAGGGTCGGGCATGGTCCTCCGAGAGGGTCAGGAACAAGGAGAAAGGGAGCCGGCTGCCGCAGACGACGAGTGCTGCGGCTCGGCGGCGAGTTGCGCGTCCAGCAGCTTCGACAGGTCCCGGTATGTGGCGTCGCGGCGTGCGCTCTGCCGGGCGAGCAGTCCCCGGAGCTGGGCGGTCCGGGTCGGCGGGTGGGGGCGGGAGGTCAGCCGGGCCCGGGTGACCGCAGCGTCTTCTGCCGCTTGCAGGACGGCGGTGTACAGGCCGAAGGCGCGCTTGCGCCGGGCCTGCTCACGTGGCAAGTCCTGGTCCTCATGGCCCGGGGGCCAGAGCATCTCGATGAGCTCGGCGGCCTGCCGCAGGCGCTGCCGGAACGACGACTGCCCGGAAGCGGACAGGTCCTTGTGGTGATGGGTCGTGGGGTGGATCGTTTCTCCAGTCAGCGGCGGGGGGCAGCCTGCAGCGGCATCCCCGTAGGCGGCCGGGCTGCGGGGGCGGGAGCCGGGCCGGTCAGCGTCCGGCGGCCGAGGGCGGTCAGGGCGACCGGCTGGCCGGCGTGCAGTGGATGGGCACGGTCGACCTCGACGAGGCCGGCCTTCTCCAGCCGCTGCAGGGCCGGGATGGGCAGCCTGGTGCCGGAGGCGGTCACCACCGACAGCCGCTGGGTGACCAGGTTCTGGTGGAGTTTGGCTCCGCGCACCAGGCCCAGCAGGTGGGCGAAGTCCGGCGCGGTCACGTCCGGCAGCTCCCGCTCGTCCCGGGAGCGAGCCGCAGTCTCCAGCGGCGCCAGCAAGGCGCCCGCCGCAGTCAGGCTCCAATTGCGCTGGACGACGGCATCGGCGAGGTGGCGCATCGCTCTCTCCAGGCGTTTCAGCAGCACGGCATCGGACGGTGTCTGACCGTCGGTGAGCTGATGCAGGCGCCCGAGGTGATAGGCGACATCGGCCTCTTGGCCGGCCAGGTCCCGGTGTGCTTCCGCCAGAGCGGCCAGATCCGGCGGGAGCAGTCCGTCGGCGTGGTGGCGCTGCAACTGCCGGCCGGTGTAGCCGGTCAGCGCGTGGATACGGTCGTCCAGCGCGGTGGGAGCCGGTGAAGTGGGCCTTCCGGGCTGGTTGTTCAGCGGTAGGATCCCGCTTCGGCCGCGAGCAGGGCGCTGAGCCGGTAGGACTTGCGGCGCCGCCCGTCGGGCAGTGTGGCATCCCGGGTGGTCACCTCGTACGGCGCAAGGAGGTGAGCGAGCCGGGCCTGGGTCAGGTCGGCGAACCGCCACTTGCCGACCGCGAAACCGGGAGCGTGACGGAGCACGGCGACCAGGTCCTCCGAGGCCATCGCCTCGGGATCGCCCAGTTCCTCGAACGCCACCAGGCACGCCTCCACGATGCCCACCGGCGCCGAACCGCGCGGCTGGTGCGGGACGCCGGGCCTGCCGGCTTCCCCATCTCCCGGGTGGTCGCCGGAGTCCGGGTCGAGGAGGGCGTTCAGGAGCTGGGCTGCGAGCGAGAGGGTCCCGCAGCAGCCGGCGGGATCCGGTGCAATGGGGCGTCGCCGGTCGCCGCAGCACCGGGTGGGCGTGAGCAGGTCAGTGGGAACGGGGTGGTCGGAGCAGGTCAACGAGTTGAGCCTTTCGCAGGGGTCGGAGCGGAGGGAAGAGGAACCAGGTGCGGGCCGGGGACCTTCGTGGCCTGGGGTGAACGGGCGCGGGCGGCGTGGGCGAGGGCGCTGAGCGGCTGCCGGTCCAGGCCGAGGCGGGAAGCGACCGCGGTGTAGACGTCGAAGCGGGCCCGGGGTCGGACCGCCACGACGAACACCTCTCGGGCGTGCTGCTGCGCCACCGGGGCGGGGCGCAGGCGGTAGACCAGGCGCCAGCGCGGATCCAGAGCAACGCTGCGGTATCCCGCGAGCGTGCCGACCAGTTCCTCACCCAGGGCTTCGCCGTCCAGAACAGTGGACAGGCATTCCAGCGCGGCGGTGCGGATCTCGGGCGGCGCGAGCCTCAGGTCGTCCACCACGCGCGGGTCGACGGCCAGGCCGAAGCGGGGCTCGCCGCTCACCCGCTCGCGCTCGCAGTCGGCTGCTCGTGGCTGGGGGTGGGCGCGGGGCCGTGGGGGCTGGGCAGGATCCGGTGCGAGGGCCGGTCCAGGCTGGTCATGCAGGCGCTCAGCGGCCCCCCGGGGGCGCGGATCGCGGCCATGGTGTGGGTGAGGAAGTCCCGGTGCCACACCGCCGGGCCGCTGAGCCCGGCCTCGGGATCGGTGTGCTGCTGATACGCCATCCACAACGCGTGCAGCCACCCGACGACGTCCAGGTGCTCGGCCCACTGCCGGCACCACGGCGCTGCCGTGGACACCTCGGCGCCGTAGGTGGGCAGCAGGAAGTCGTGCACCCAGTCGGTCAGCGCGTCCAGTTCGGCCTCGAACGCGACGGCGTCCAGTGTGAGGATGAACCGCGGCTCCGGCGCCACGTCGAGCGGCGGCAGGCCCGGTGTCATGCCCGGGGGAAACCCGGCGTAGGGCATGGCCGAGTCGTCAGGTGCGGCGGAAAGGGAATCCAGCAGCCGGGCCTGCTGCTCGGACTCGGCGATCAGCAGGCGGACGCTGGCCTCCAGGCCCTCCACCCCCCGGCCGGGAAATCGCAGGGGTTCCATCTCCCCCTCATCGCGGGGATCAACGGAATCGGGCACAGGCAACTCCTTGCACCGCCGCAGCGGTCAGATGCGAATGGGAAATGGGCATGCGGAAGCGTCGGCTATCGGCTCGGACTGCCCGGGGGCGGGAGGATTACCCGCCAGCGGGGCACTGGCCGATCAGGCCGCCAGGGTGCAGCCGTCCTGGGTCAGGGTCTGGTTCACGGCCTCGGTGAGCCGGTCGGCGGCGACCTGCGCGTAGTGCGGGGTCTTCTCCACCAAGATCGCGTCGCGGCCCTCCAGGAGGGCGGCGACGCCGGTCGATCCGGAGCCGGCGCAGAAGTCCAGGACGGTGCCACGTTCGGGGGCGATCTTCACCAGTTCCCGCATCACCGAGACGGGCTTCTGCGTGATGTGCTTGCGCGTCTTGCCGCTGGGCTGGGAGGCGCTGTACAGGCCGGGAAGGTAGATCGCGCGGGAGGTGGGCAGGGGGCCGTTGGAGCCCCACACGATGAACTCGGAGTTCTGCGTGAACCGGCCCTTCTGCGGCCTGGCCTGCGGCTTGTGCCACACCAGGATGCCGCGCCACAGCCAACCTGCCGCCTGCAGCGCGTCCGTCGTGATCGGCAACTGGCGCCAGTCGGTGAACAGCAGCGCGGTCCCGCCGACCTTCGTCAGGCGGTGGGCCTCGGTCATGATCTGCGTGAGCCAGAAGCCGTAGGAGCGCTGGTCCATGTTCTCGCCGGTGAAGTCGGCGAGACCGTGCTCGGCATCGGCGGAGGTGTACTTCTGCTTCGCGGTACGGGAGGTGCGCTCCTTGGCGGTACGACCGCCACTGTTGTACGGGGGGTCGGTGATGACCGCGTCCACGCAGTCGTCGGGAAGGCCGGCGAGCACGCTCAGCGCGTCACCCTGATGGAGGGAAAAGGGCAAAAAGGAACTCCGGTGGCAGAAGAAGAGGGAAGGTGCGGGGTGGGGTTCTCGCCTCGAACATCCGCCGCCTGCGGCAGGTACGAAAGACCGGCCATGCAGCGGGGGCGGGTTCGGGAGATTCCAAAACAATAAGCCCCCGGCGTCCGTGGCGATGACTCCTTCACGATATTTCAGATCCAAGACGCGAATTATTTGGTCGACGGCCAATCGCGTCGTACAGTTTTGGAATTCCCGCCGCCCGATCCCGCCCCGTCCGCCCACCCCGTACGAAGGACCCGCACCCTGACCCACCATCTCGTTCGACCAGTCCGCCGCCCGCTGCACACTGACCGGCCCCGGAGCCGCCACGGGTGAAGTGGCTGGCGGCCGTCCTCGGCCTGCTCTGCCTGACCCCGCTCCTGATCGCCGGCCTGTCCGCGGTCTCCGCCGCCGGAGCCGGACCCGCCGCCCTCACCTCCGCCTGCACCACCGGCACCATCGACACCGCCGCCGTCGAAGCGAAGGTCGCCGCCATCCTCGCCGGCACCGCGCCCGGCCCGGACTCGCATGTCGACGGCCTGGACCTGCCCGCCGAGCAGATCCCCAACGCCAAGGCCATCGTCGTCACCGGCATCACCCTGCAGGTCCCGGCCCGCGGGCAGATCATCGCCCTGGCGACCGCGCTCCAGGAATCCCGGTTGCGCAACCTCCCCTCCGGAGACCGCGATTCGATCGGGTTGTTCCAGCAGCGGCCCTCCCAGGGCTGGGGCACCCCCGCACAACTCCTCGACCCCGTCTACGCCAGCACCCGCTTCTACACCGTGCTGCTCGCGGTGCCCGGCTGGCAGCAGCTGACCGTCACCCAGGCCGCCCAGGCCGTGCAGAAGAGCGCCCTGCCCGACGCCTACGCGACGTGGGAACCCCTGGCCACCGCCCTGCAGCAGGCAATCACCGCCACCCTGCCCGCCGCCGAACAACCCCCCACCACCCCTCCGACCAACCCGGACAGCCCGGCCGATACCACCGGCACGCCTGCTCCGGTCACCGGTTGCGGACCGGCGGACGACGGATCGCAGTACGGACCGATCCCACCCGGCACCGTCCCGGCCGGATACACCATCCCCGCCGACGCCCCGCCAGCGGTCAGAACAGCGATCACCTGGGCGATGCACCAGCTCGGCACCCCCTACCAATGGGGCGGAACGTGCCAGAACTCGCACGGCCCGGACCCGATGGGCCGCTGCGACTGCTCCAGCCTGGTGCAGCAGGCATACCGCGCAGCCGGCATCACCCTGCCGCGCACCACCTACACCCAGATCAACACCGGCGTCCCCGTCCCGCTCAACACCCTCCGCCCCGGTGACCTGCTGTTCACCGAAGGCAGCCCCGACCATCCCGAACACGTCGGCATCTACCTCGGCGCCGGACTCGTGATCGCCGCCCCGCACACCGGAGCCGTCGTACGGATCGACCCGATCGCGCAGTGGGACGTCCTGGCCGCGCGCCGCGTCACCGCCCAGCCCGCCGGCTGACGTCTCCGGCGACCCCCCGAACTCCGTCCCTGCCCTGTTTTGCGTTCCCATCAAGGAGCTGGCTCATAGCCTCACCCACCCCCTCGTCCTTTCACGCCCAGGTGCTGGCCTACGACCCCGGCATCAAGCCCGCCGCCGGCGGCCTGCCCGGCCTGGACGTCCTGCAGAAGATCGTCAGCTCGATCAATCTCTACGGAATCATCGCTGTCGTCGGCGCGCTCGCCGCCTCCCTGGCCATGTGGGCCTGGGGCCACTTCTCCGGCGGCCACCAGGCCGAGGCCAACGGCAAGAAGGGCACCATCGCCTCCGTCGGCGCGGCCCTCGGGCTCGGCGCCGCGAACGGCGTGGTGCTGTTCTTCTCGGCCCTGGGGTCGCAGATCAAATGACGTCCCGCCGAAGCCCCTTGCCGCACCCGGCCACGTGGTCGCCGCTCGCCCAGCGCACCGCGATCATCGCCCTGGCCACCGCGCTCCTGCTTGCCCTGGCCGGCACCGCCGCGTGGATCACCAACCGCCCCAGCGGGAACGACGCAGCGACGGCTTCCACACCGGCACCGGCACCAACTCCCACCGCAACGTTCTCCTCCACCGGGCCCGCACCCTCGGCAACACCGAGCACCGGATCGGTCGCCAGGCCCCCGCGCGTCACGGATCCGCTGGTCTACGCGAAGGCCGCAGCCACGCTGCTCTGGTCCTACGACACCCGCACCACCAGCCGTGACCAGCAGCTCGCCGGAATGCGCGCCTGGATGGCCACCGGCACCCCCTACGCGAACTGGCCCGCCATCTCCGGCCAGGAGCCGGATCCGGTGCTGTGGTCGCGGATGGCGGACAACCAGCAGTACGCCACCGCTGCCGTCGCCGAGTCGCACTTCCCCTCGGCGTTCAAGCAGGCCCTCACTGATGATCCGGCGGCGCTGACGAAGGCGTACATCTACGCCGTCACCGTCACCGGCACCCAGGCCATCGCCTGGAAGGGCGGCGGCGCCGGAGCCGAATCCCGCGCCGTCACCCTCGCGATCCAGTGCCGCCCGAGCTCGGACTGCGCACTGGTCGACATCGCCCCCGGCGTCGCACCCTGACCGGCCGCCGCTTCCCCACAGACCCGACAGAGAGGTAGCGCCCACGTGGGCTTCTGCTCCATCCCCGTCGCCGGCAAGCTGTGCGACGCCGCCGGGGCGATCAATTTCGTCACCGACCCCGGCAAGGCCATCACCGACGGCCTAGGCGCCTGGATCGCCAAGTCCGCGGGTGAGCTGGCCGCCGCGTGTGCCGATCTGGCCGCCGAAGGCGTCGACACCACCACCCGCGTCGACCTCAACGCCGGCTGGTTCCGCGAGAACTACCAGATGATCCTGCCGATCGGCCTGGTCATGATGGTCGCGACGTTCTGCGCCCAACTGGTGCGCGCCGCCGTCAAACGCGACACCCGCGCCCTGTCCCAAGCCGTCGTCGGAACCGCCTCCGGGGTGCTGTTCAGCTTCGCCGCGATCTCCGTCACCACCGTGGCGCTCACCGCGACCGACGCCCTGAGTGACGGGCTGTTCGCCGCCGGGCACACCTCCATCCAGGCGGCCGTCCGCCGGATGGTGACTGTCTCCGAGATCGGCGCCATGTCCGGACTGGGCTGGCTGGTGCCCACCTTCGCCGCGTTCGGCGCCGCCATCGGCGCCGTGCTGTTCTGGTGCGTGATGATGGTCCGCAAGGTCGGCATCCTGGTCATGGTCACCCTCGCCCCGCTGGCCGCCAGCGGCGGCGGCTGGGAAGCCGCCCGCCGCTGGCGCCGCGGCTGGATCGAAGCCACCGCAACCCTCGTCTTCTCCAAGTTGCTGATGACGATCATCTTCCTGCTCGGCATCTCCGCCATGGGCCGCACCCAGGCAGCAGACGGCATGGGGGCGCTCGCCGACTGCATGTCCGGCATCGTGATCCTGCTCCTGGTCCTCCTCTGCCCTTACGCGGTCTTCAAGTTCGTCCACTGGGCGTCCGAAGGCGCCGACGCCGAGACGATCCATCGCGCCGGCGGCACCGGGGCCATGATGGCCCGCCAGCACACCGAGCGCGCCGCCCGCAAGGCCGCGGCGGCGATGTCCGGCGGAGCAGCAGGCGGCGGTGCCGCCGCCGGGGCCGGGTCTCCGCAGGGCCCCTCTCAGATCCCCGGACAGGGACCTGACGGCATCGCCCAGATCAACCCCACCGGAGGCAGCGGCGGCCAGGGCCAGGAATCCGGACCGAGCAGCTCGCCTGCCGCAGCCGGCCTGGCCAAGGCGGTGCAACCGCACCCGACCAGCCCGAGCAACGACACCAGCCGGCAGCCCGGCGGAGCACTCGCGCCACCGGATGGGGACTGGGCGCGCGCTCCCGGGGCCGTCTCCGGTAGCGGGCCGTCGGTCGCGGACTCCCACGCGGCACCGCCCCCGCCGTCACCGACCGGAACCTGAACCGGGCCCGGCTGACCCGACCACCCAACCGGCCCCTCACAGAAACGGCGTTCGCCCTTGCTTGACCAGACCGTGCCGCTCACGGTGCGCTTCCCCCACCGCCCGCGCCGCGGCATCCTGCTCGGCCTGTCCCTGCCCCAACTCCTGGCCGCCTCCGCCGCCACCGGTCTGCTGATGATCATCGTCACGACCGCCGGCGTCCTGGGCGCGGTCGCCCTGCTCCCGCTGTGGGCCGCGGTCGCAGCGGTGGTGTTCGTGCGCAGTGGCGGGCGCACCCTGGTCGACTGGGCACCGGTCACCGCCCGTTACCTGTACCGCACATGGTCGGGGCAGCGGCTGTGGCTGGCCCGCCCGGTCTCCCGCCCGCAGGTCAAGGGCCTGCTGCACCTGCCCGGCACCACCGCGTCGCTCCGCGTCGTCTCCCCGGCCGGGGTGGACGCCGCCGCCCTCCACGACCCGCGCAACCAGACCCTGACCGCCGTCGCCCGGGTCAACGCCCGCGCGTTCGCCCTGCTGGATCCGGCCACGCAGAGCGCCAACGTCAGCGCCTGGGGACGGGCGTTGGCCGGTATCGCCCGCACCGGCCACATCAGGACCGTCCAGGTCCTGGAGAGGACAGTGCCCGACTCCGGTGACGCGCTCGCCCGGCACTGGCAGCAGCACGGACGGCCGGAGGCCCCGGTCGCGGGGCAGGTGTACGGCGAACTCGTCGCCTCCGCCGGTCCCGCCGCAGCCCCGCACGAGGCGTATCTCGTTGTGGCGCTGGACCTGCGGGCAGCCCGGCGGCTGGTTTCCCAGGCCGGCGGGGGCCTGCACGGCGGCTTCACCGTCCTGGGTCAGGTCACCGCCAGTGTCAGCGAAGCTGCTCGCAATTCCGGTCTGACGGTGACCGGTTGGCTGTCGGTCCGGGAGATCGCCGCGGTCATCCGCACCGCCTATGACCCCGCAGCGCTCTCCCGTCTCCAGCAGTGGTCGCCGGCCGGGCACGCCGAAGCCGACCCGGCCGCCGCCGGCCCGGTGATCCAGGTCGAAGAGGCTGACCGGCTGATCACCGACACCGCGCAGCACGCCACCTACTGGGTGGAGAACTGGCCGAGGACCGAGACCCATCCCGGGTTTTTGCACCAGTTGCTGTTCACCTCCGGTGCCCGCCGGGCCTTCTCCCTCATCTACGCACCGCAGGGGCTCGAGTCTGCGCTGCGCGATGTCCAGCGCCGCAAGGCGACGATCATCGCGGACGCCGCTGAGCGGCAGCGCAAGGGCCAGGTCGACTCCGAGGCGGACAGCATCGAGTACGCCGACACCAAGCAGCGCGAGCGCGAGCTGATCGCCGGCCACGCCGACGTTGCCCTGACCGGCCTGCTGACCCTGTCCGCCGACACCCGCCAGGCCCTGGACGCCGCGTGTGCCGCCGTGGAAACCGCTGCGGCAGGCAGCCAGATCGACCTGAGACGCCTGGCCTACCAGCAGGCAGAGGCGTTCACCCTCGCCGCTCTTCCCCTCGCCCGGGCCGCCCTGTGACCGCCCGACCGAGCCCGGGCCGCCCCGTTCACCGCGCAGTCTCCGGCGACATCCAACTGCGGGAGCAACTGGCGGGGCTGCTGGACGAGTGCCGCGTTCGGGCGGCGAGGCGAGCGGCACTCCTGGCGCCCCGTCTGGATGCCGACGGCTATGTCGTCGAAGACCAGCGTGCCGCGTACGACGACGCCCGGATCACCACCGCGATCGAGGCGGCCGGCTGGCTCGACAGCCTCACCGCCCGCCTGGCACAGCTCCTCGCTGAACCCGCGCGCTCCGTCTACACCCTGGTCTTCGGTGTCCTCGGCGACGCACCGGACAGCTTCACCCTCTACGGCGCCGACGAAGACGACGCCCTGAACACCCTGCGACAGCTCCCGTCATTCCTGCGCTGGTCCGAACATCAGGCTTCCGCCAGTCCTCCCGGGACCAGCACGGTGCTCGAATTCCACGGCGAATGGCCCCATCCCCATCTGTCCGCGCCGGGCCACCGCTACGACCTGCGGACAGAGCAGACAGCCGCTGCTGCCACCCGTCCCGCTGCCCGCCGTCCTCTCGCGCCCACATCCAGGCCGCCCATGCCTGCTGCCACCACCCCGCCCCAACGACGCTGAACGGCCAAGACCCCATCAAGGAACCGCATTTGACTCCACCGCCCACCACGAACAGCGAGACACACCCGTACCTGCGGGCCGCCGGCGCAGGGATTCGCCGCCACACCACGACCAGCCATCTCGCTGGCGGCGCCGCCGACCGGACCCACCTGGACCTGCTCCACGCGCACCTGATCGCCTGCCACCACCTGGTCGACCAGCTCGACACCGCGACCCGCCCGTCCTCGCCGACCGCCGGGCGCCATCTGGCCACCGCCCGGACCCGGTTGTGGCAGTCGGCCGCCGCCGTCCACGACGCCTTCCACACCGTGCCGCCGGCCGATCGGGCCGACGCTGCTCCGGGCTGTGATCCGCCGGCACGGCTGGTCGGTGGTCCGCCGTTCGTCACCATCTGCCAGCGGCACCAGGCCGCCGTCCACACCGTGCGCCGCA
Source organism: Streptomyces sp. NBC_00433 (assembly GCA_036015235.1). Taxonomy (NCBI): domain Bacteria; kingdom Bacillati; phylum Actinomycetota; class Actinomycetes; order Kitasatosporales; family Streptomycetaceae; genus Streptomyces; species Streptomyces sp. NBC_00433. The sequence goes on from CP107926.1 coordinate 2,374,190, forward strand.
CCACCACCTCCGCCGAGATCGACGCCCCGCTCCACGGCCACACCACCGCCTGCACCCGATGAACCCAACCGATCCGACAGCCGGCTCCGGCCCGCGAAGGGAGGCAACACCTGGTGAGCACCGGTAGGCGCCGTCGTAGCAGCGCCAGCGACGTGTTCACCCCGCGAAGCACCAACCGAGCCGCCCGCAAGGCCGCCCGGATCGCCCTGGCCGAGGCCACCGCTCGCGCCCGCGACACCGCCGGCCGCGACCCTGCGGACTCCCTGCTGGCCGAGGCGGAGATGCCCGCGCCGGCCTACCCGGCCGCCGGCCGACCCGGACCAGCATCCGCACGAGGTGGGCGCCTGAGGCTCCCGACGCACCGGATGACCACCGCCGTCGCCTCCGGGGCGTACCCCTTCCTCGCCGAAGGCGGCCTCGGTGCCGACGGGGTCTACATCGGCCGCGACGTCCACGCCGAAGCGTCCTTCACCTTCGATTCGTTCTCCCTGTACGGGAAACTGGAAGGCTTCACCAACCCCAACGTGCTGTTGGCCGGGGTGATCGGGCAGGGCAAGAGCGCCCTGGCGAAATCGCTTGCGCTGCGGTCGGTCGCGCACGGATACCGCGTCTACGTGCCCTGCGACCCCAAGGGCGAGTGGACACCGGTCGCCGCCGCGCTCGGCGGGACCACCATCGCGCTGGGGCCAGGGCTGCCCGGCAAGCTCAACCCCTTGGACGCGGCGCCCCGGCCTGACGGCACCGCCGAAGAGGACTGGGCCGGCGAGGTCCGCAAGCGCCGGTTGCTGCTGCTGGGGTCGCTGGCCCGGACCGTGCTGGGCCGGGACCTGCTGCCGATGGAGCACACCGCCCTCGACGTCGCCCTCGACGCCGTCGTCACCGCGGCTGCCGCGGCGAACCGGACGCCGCTGCTCGGCGACATCGCCGCCCTCCTGAACCACCCGGACCAGCTCGACGCCGCCGCCGGAGCCATGTCCGGCAGGCTCGGTGATGCCGCCCGCGACGTCGCCCACGCCCTGCGCCGCCTGGTCGCCGGTGACTTGGCCGGCATGTTCGACGCCCCTACCACCGCCGCGTTCGACCCGCGCTCGCCGATGCTCACCATCGACCTGTCCCACCTGGGAGGATCCGGTGCCGACACCGCCCTCGTCCTCGCCATGACCTGCGCCAGCGCATGGATGGAATCAGCGCTCGCCGACCCGCACGGTGGGCGGCGCTGGATCGTCTACGACGAAGCGTGGCGCCTGATGGGCCACGGTCCCCTGCTGGAGCGGATGCAGGCCCAGTGGAAACTCAGCCGCGGACTGGGCATCGCCAATCTCATGGTCATCCACCGGCTGTCCGACCTGCTCACCGCCGGCGACGCCGGATCGAGGGGCCGGGCCCTGGCCGAAGGACTGCTGGCCGACTGCTCCACGCGGATCATCTACCGGCAGGAAACCGACCAGCTCACCGCCGCCGCCTCACTCCTCGGCCTGACCGGCGTCGAGACCCAGGCCGTCTCCGCCCTCCAACGGGGCCGCGGCCTGTGGAAAGTAGCGGGGAGATCATTCGTCGTCCAGCACGCGCTGCACCCGAACGAAGCCCAGCTCTTCGACACGGACGCGCGCATGCAATGACACGTCGGCGAGTTCACGAATACCCGCGTCCCGGCCGCCCCGAGTCCGGTCGTACCCGTCCCGTCCACCGCCTTCAGGAGAAGATATCGAGTCCCATCCCGTCACTTCGCTTTTCCCTCACCTCGACGAGGACGAACTGCATGCGCTCGCCGACGACGTCAAAGAACGCGGGCTGCTCCACCCCATCGTCCTCGATCCCCAAGGCCGTGTCCTGGACGGACGCGGCAGACTCAGAGCGTGCGACATCGCCGCCGTCGAGCCGGTCTTCGTCACCTACGACGGCAGCGATCCAAGCGGCTACGTCCTGTCGGCCAATCTCCGGCGCCGCAACCTCACCCGGGGCCAAGCGGCCATGATCTCCGCCAAGGCCCGTTCAGGATCTGAACAGCAGCACCGCTCAGACTCTGAGCAGACCACCCGCTCAGTTTCTGAACAGACCGGACTGTCCCTGGGACGGATAAGCCAGGCAAACGTCGTGCTGCAACATGCGGCGGATCTGGTGGACTCAGTGATCAACGGCTCCATGGGCATGGACGAGGCATACGCCATCGCCCGGGAGAACAAGGCCAAGGCAAGTTCCGCCGAGGTCCAGCTCGCACGCCTTCGCAAAGAAGACCCCGAACTGGCCGACCGTGTGGTCGAAGGCCACCTGACGCTGGCCGGCGCGTGGGCCGAGCGCACCGAGCGCGTCGAGGAGGAAAAACGCCAGCGCCAAACGGCCACCCGCCTGCTCGACGAACTCCTCCCGCCCCTGGCCAACGCCCGCGGCACCAGGACGTTCAGCCGCTACGACCCCGCATACGCCGCCGGCCCGCCGATCACGCGCGCGGTCATCGCGCACGCCATGACCGCGCTGACCGAGATGGACCAGGTCTGGCGGGAGCGTGACCTGCCGTGACGACCACAGCCGACCTGCGCCTGCGGCAGATCGTCGAGCAGACCGCGCTCGCGCTCACCGACGCCGAAGGCAGGTTCCACAAACGCCACCTCACCGACGCGGTACGCGAGCAGCTCGCACACGCCGACCTCGACCCGCACGTCCACGCCGCGGCTCTGGACAAGCTCGCCGAGAGTCTCGTCACGGGATTCGGCGAACACCGCAACCCCCGCCGCAGGCGGACCGGCACCCTCTTCCATCCCCGCGACATCGTGAAACTGGGAAACGGCACCTGGGTGTGGATGGACCGTGCCACCGACTCCGACCTGCTGGCGTGGAGCCGGCTGTCCAGACGCAACCGGTCACGGACCGACGCGGCGGACAACGAGGTCCAGGACTACATCGACCAGCGCATCGACGCCTTCCGCAGCCACCCCGGACTCGAGCTCCTCGGCGACCTCGAACGGATCGTCTTCGGCTACGTCAACGAACCCGGCCAGACCGCCGACCTGGAAGCTGACGAGGAGTAGCCCCGCCCTACCTACGGCCGGGGGCTGTCCCGAGCCCGGGGCGCCGTGACCACCACCGGCCCCGGCCCCGCACTGCAGCCGGCCCTGTCCCTGGGCGGCGACACGCAGCCCCGCCCGGTCCGCTGACCGCGCCGCCTGGCTCAACTCGACCTGCCTCCAGGAGGCTCAGCTGGCCACCCGATCCTGCATCGCCCGTCCCACCGACACCGGGTACCGAGGCATCTACGTCCACATGGACGGCTACCCCAGTACCCGCCTGCCGCTGCTGCTGGCCGCACACCAGTACCGTTTCGCCCGCGACACCGAAGCGCTGAGCCGCTATCTGATCGATATCGACGCGGTCGGGTGGGACGACCTCGGCGACGATCTCCTCGACGGCGCCCCTGCCGACCTGCGCGCCGTGCTGAGCGCCGATCAGCTTGGGCCGGGCAGACTGATGGCGAACGTCTTCACAGCCGACGGCAGGCCGCCGCGGCGCATGGTCGTCGATGAGTCGACGGCCCGCGACAGCGACCTGCAATGGGCCTACGTCCTGCACCCGCTGGGCATCGAGGTCGTCAGCCTCACCGTCGACAGCCGCGGCCCCGTCGTCGGCTGGACCACCGATCCGCTCGTGTCGTTCAGCGACGAGCCACACCTCTGGGGGCGGGATCTGCCCATTCCGCTGGCCGCACCGCAGCCTCCGCCGGCCCTGACCGCCACTCGCACCACCCCGGCCGGACCGCCCCCAGTGCGCCGGTCCTCCCACCGCTGAGCCGCCCCCAGGTCACGGACCCCCAGGACCTCCAACGCTCGTCCTGCCCGTGGCGGTCTGCCCTGCAGCCAGCTCAGCTACCAGCGCCCTGCCGGGTCTGCCCGCGCACCCCCGGTGCCGTCCTCGCGCCGTCGCTGAACACGCCGGCATACCGGCGCCCGGCCGGACTTCGTCCCCCCACGTACCCGCCGTCACCCTGAACCGCTTTTGGAGCAGCCCATTTCCCGCATCACCCGCCTGACCCTCACCGCGACCGCCGCAGCCTTCCTGGCCATCACCGCGGCCGCCTGCACCAGCACCACCAGCAACGCCCCGGCTCCCCACCGGACCACCCGCAGCACGACTCCGCCGCCGCACGCCACCGCAGCGCCCGCCATCTCCCACCAGGCCGCGCTGGCCACAGTCGAGCACTACATGCAGGTCAAGAACCAGGCCGACGCCGCCATCAGCCCCGCGCTCGCGGACACCGTCGAAGACGGCCCCCTGTACGCAATGTCCCAGGGCGGCTACAAGCGGGACAGCGGAATACCGGCCAAGGACCGCACCCCATACCAGCCGTGGCTCTACGACGCGGCCGGCACGCACCTGTACATCCCGAAGTTCCCGCCAGGCGCGAAGCGGTGGTGGGCCGCCGCCGTCGCCGTGACCAGCAAGGACCAACTGCTGGTCGTCTTCGCCGAGCAGAGCGACCAGAGCTGGCAGATGGTTCTCGCCTCCGATCTCGACGGGGCCCCGCTTCCGCCTGTCGAACTGGACGCCGACGGCTACGCAACCGCGGTCGCCGCCGACGGCAGCCAGCCGGCAGTCGACGCCGGACGGATCCGGGCGGCGGTCGTCGACAACTTCGCCGCCGGAGGGGTATACACCGGCACAAAGTACCTCACCCCCACCGCGGCCAGCCAGCGGCAGATCAGCGTCCACACCAAGGACATCCACCACCTCGGCGCGAAGGGCACCACCGCCTTCGCCGCCGCCGACAACCCGTGGACCGACGCCTACGCCCTGAAGACCACCGGCGGCGGGGCACTGGTGCTGTTCGCCCACGCACACACCCAGACCGACACTGTCTACCGAGGCTGGCAGATCATCTCCGGTCCCAGCACGAGGGCCTGGCTGGGCACAACTCCCCGGCAGGCGATCACCGCCACCTTCACCTGCGCGGACGCCGCCCTGATTCCGAGCGCGAACGCCAAAGCACAGCTCCTCAGCTACTCCTGTGAGATCACCGCCGCCGACGGCCCGCCCGCAGGCCGCACGACCAGCGTCTGACCTCCACCTCGACACGCCCCGAGGAGCAGGCGCTGATGCCCAACCCCGACTTCGAGCTCTACGACAACACAGGCCGCTCCACCGACCAGATCCGCGCCTACAACACCGGCACCCCCACTGCGGACGACCTCTCCCGCTGGGACGGCGCAGCCGCCGAACCACTGATCGACGCAGCCGAACTCCCGCCGTCGGGCCGGAGCATCACGGGCTGGACCGGCCTGCTGGGCCGGGCAGGCACCGAAAGTGAGCTTCACGGCATCGCCGGCGCCGTCCTGGAGAACGACGGTGCGCTCTCCCGGCTCCACCAGTTCCTGGAATCACTCGCCAACTGGTACGACGAGCGCGGCGACCGGACGACCAGCCTCCACTACCAGGGCCTGGCCGATCAGCTCGACGCGCTGGCCGACGAACTCGTGCGCTTCGTGGACGACACGGCCCGCCGCGCCTACCACCGCACCCGCATAGCCGCTGCCCGGTCCGGTCCCGCCGTACCGCCGCCGGCCCGCCCGCCCGCACCGCCCGGGGCCCGCATCCCGCCGCTCCCAGAACCGGTATCCGTCCCGCACGCAGGCCCCCGCCGCTGACCCCGACTCTCGCTCCGAACGAAGAGGAGAACCACCTCGGCCACCCCCGACACCCCGCCCACGCCGTCACCCGAGGGACCGCCGGGCCCGCCGGTCGACGGCATGTCCCGCCTCGCCACCGCGCTCGCCGACCGGCTTCCCGGCACCTGGACCAGCTCGGATCTGGACTGGTCCGACCAGGCCGAACGTCGGCGGCTGACGGACTTCCTGTGGGACCACGCCGCCATGGACCACGTGGTCTTCACCTACCACCTGACCCGCGGGGCGCTGCTGACCGCGAACGACTTCACCCAGCTCCTGATCATCGACCGCCCGACCAGGCCCGGCCAGTTCTTCGTCGGCGCCCTGCACCCACTGGGCATCGACATCACCGGACGCGACGACGTACCGCTGACCCCGCACGGGATCGCCGTGCCCTCCCACCCCGCCAAGGCCGCTCACCAGGTCCGCTCCCGGCTGCTGCCGGCGTACTACGCCGCGTTCACCGCCCTGCTGGGCCCGCCCCCCTCACCGCACCACCTCACACCGGCCGCCCTCTTCGCCGGCGTCCCGACGCCCGCACCCGCACCCGCACCCGCACCGACCAGCGCGGGAGCCCGCCGGTGAACAAGGCCGCTCTGAGCATCGCCCCGCGCTACCTGGCCACCAGCTCGGTCGAGGACCACCACGCCCACCTGGCACACCTGGCGAAGACCGCGGCGTGGACGCTGCAGGCCACCGCGCTGACCACAACCGCGACCAGCCCGTGCGGACTGGTGACCGTGCACGCCGACCGCCCCGACAACCCGGATGCCGCGCACCTGTTCCTCAGCGCCCGCACCCACCCCGCCCGGCCAGAGCGGTGGAAGGCCACCCTCGGCGGCGACCTGCCGGTGGAGTTCCTCGCCGCGATGACCACCGTCCTCACAGCCGAGCTGCTGCGCGACCCCGACTACGTGATCTACAACCTGCCGCGCGACGGCCGCCTCGTCGCCCTGCCCGGACCCGGCATCCCCGGCTGGGACTACCACGCCGACCCCAACCTGGTGGAATGGGAGACCCGCCACCGCGGCACCCGCGCCATGGTGCTCCTGCGCGACCGGGACTCCACAGCGCCGCTGCTCGCCGGCGGCGAGGACACCCTCATGATGGCCGCCGCCACCCTCCGTGCCCCCGAGGGCACGGAGGTGATCTGGTGGGCCGGGTTCTCCCACGACATCCCGGCACCGGTCACCGGCGCCTTCCTCACCACCCTCCTGGCCCCCGAACCGGTCACCCGCCCCGTTGACAGCTTCCTTCGGCCCGACCTGCTGCCCCTGCTCACCACGAACCGCACCACCATCACACAGGGCACCCCGATTCCACCGGGCCCAGCCGGCGGGTGGGGACGCAACCGCGGGCCGGGGGGCCGGTGAGCGGCAAGACGCTGCCGGCCGGGACCCGGATCACCCTGGCGTTCAGCACCCGGGTGGGTATCGTCGCCGTCACCAGCGGCACCCGCTACCAAGAGGCGGACACGCTCCTGACGACCGCCGGGTTCACCCGGCGCGAGGACGGCACCAGCACCCTGTCCACTGCGGACGCGGACACAGCACGGCGGGCGCTGACCGCCCTGACCCGGCTGACCGCCGACCAGGACATGACGCTGACCGCCAGCAGCCGGGCCTGGCTGGGCGACACCGCCACCCGCATCGCCGCCCTGCTGCCCGGACAGTGGCACACGAGGATCGAGGTCTACGCCCTGCCGGTCTGGCAGGCCGACCTGGACGGGACACTGTGGGACGCAGGGGCGCTGGCGACCGCACTGCGCTCCGACCGTGTCCCCCACGCGGCCGTTCTGGCCGATGGCCGGGGCACCGAACTCCTCATGGCCGACAGGCCCGGCCACAGCGACGAGCTCCTGATCGGCGCCTTCGTCCATGCCGACCTCCTCCCGCCGCCGCGCGAGGATCCCGGTGGGCCGCACTCGATCACCACCACCACCGACCCCGCCATTGCAGCCCATGCGATCACCGGCCGGCTCCTGCCCGCCTACCGAGCCGCCGTTTACCAGCGGCGCGCCCAGGAGGTCGCCACCCACCTCGCGCACGCACTGAACACCGGGACCGCCCGCCCACCGGTCCGCGGCGAGGGACATGCCGAGGTCAACCCCGGCCCAGAGCCCGACGCGAATGACCGGGACCGCCTCGAACACCGGCACCGCGAGGACACCTGGAGCGACTTCCTGCCCTTCCTCGTCCACGGGCAGGCCCTGTTGGACCACCTGCAGACCGCCCTCCTCACGCGCGAGGAGCACGCCGCCCTGGCCGGGCTGCGCGAGGCGCTGCGACACGGCGAGAACGTCCGTGACTCGTGGACGGCCGCGCTCAGGTACACCCCTGTCCGACCTGACCTGCCGCCCGCCGACGAGACCTACGCCGAGGCGGTCGCCGCCCGCAACGCGCAAGCCGGCCCGGCGCTGGCCGCCTGGCTCGAACACGGCCCGGCCCTGGTCGACCTCGCCCACCGGCACCCACCGACCGGTGAACCGTCGGTGATACCGCGCGCACTTCCACCAGCCCCTCCAGCCGGGCCGCCCGGCAGACGCCGCGGCACCGCCTCCTGACCACACCCACCCACCGATGAAGGGCACCGCATCCCCGCAGATCCGACCCCGGCACCCGAACTGCTGGACCACCTCACCGGCTTCGCGGTGCGCTATCACGTCGAACACCTCGCCTGCACCACCGCCCTTCGGCAACTGCCCTGGGCCTACGGGGAGATCACCGAGCCGGCAGCCGCCCGCAGGGCTGTCGAGCACCGCAACCGCCAGGTGACCGACGCCTTCACCACCCATCTGCTCCCGCACACCACCAGCCTGCTCCACCTCGTCCGGCAAGGGCTCGACGCGATGCCGCCCGCCGGTCACCACGCCGGGTGGCGGCTGCTGCTGGACGACCTGGACCACGCCACCGAACGCATCCACCACCACCTCGACGCCGGCCCTGCGGCCGGCACCGGCTACCAGGTGCGCATGCGCGCGCAGCTCTGGCCGTACCTGACCACCTGGGCCGAGCACTCGCTGATTGTCCGCGACCTGGCCGGCCAGCACCGCGCCGCCGACGTCCCGGTACTGCCCGCGGCCGAACGGGAGCAGTTGACCGCACTGGTACTGGATGCCCGAGACCGGGGGGAGCTGGAGCCGTTCGAGTCCTGGTACGACGCGGCCGGCCGCCGCATCACCCTGGCCTACCTCACCGGGCACGACGACTCCACCGTCCTGGCCCTGGCCGAAGGCCCCGGCGGCGACATCACCGCCCTGGGACGGTACGAAACCGAGTACGAAGCGGGCCGGGCCAGCCCGCCTCCGGTTCCCGCCGGAGTGCTGCGACCCGACGCGCCCTGGCGCAACGAGCAGCCCCAGCCCCAGCCCGAGGGCGACCTCGGTGACCTCATCCAGGACGTCATCACCTCCGCGCACACCGGAGACGTCTCCCGCTCCATCGCCGCAGCCGTGGACAGCGACAACCGCCAGCGCGGACCGCTTCTGCAACTCGCCGGCTTCCTCCGCGCGTGCGCGGAGTTCGCCGACGCCCTCGACACCGCTCAGGGCCACAAGACCGCCGCCCGCCTGACCGTGCTCCCCGCCCAGGCCGACACCCTCACCCGGGAACTCGCAGCGGCCGGTGAAGAACTCGGCGCACAGGTCGCAGTCCTGCCGCCGTACCGCGTTCCGTACCCGCGGCACGTGGCCCTGCCGCCCGGTCCGGCGCTGCAGACCACCGTGCCACCCCAGGCAGCCGGCAACGCGCCCGCGGCCGGCCCGCGCAGGACATGACCACTCCGCCCGGCCCCGCAACCACCAGGCGATTCCTCCAGAAAGGCGGCACGCAACCGGATACCGACCAGATAGCGGTGACCATCTCACGCCCAGGCGGGCGGGTCACCGCCCGCACCAGCGGACCCTTCGACCGGGCGGACCGCGCCCCCGGCCAGGAGCACGGATACGCTCACATCACCACCCCGCTGCGCCGGCGCGGGTTGGTCTGCACGGTCGAATACGGACTGAGCGCCTACATCGTGTGCGCGGAACTGCACGACCGCAGCACGCTGGTCATCTCCCCGCCGCAGGAACCGCCGGCCGAACACCCGCCCGGCCGCCCGCCCAGCTGGCTCGTCACCCGAAGCCACCCCTACGACACGGCAGTTCACAGCGTGGTGTACAACTCCGAACCCGGTGGACCGCACGCGCAGCATCACGGAGATGTCCCGCCGCTCCTTGCCGCCATCGAGACCTTCCTGGACCAGCTCGGCATACCACCCCGCAGCCCGATAGCCACCTTCGCCCGGTTCAACGCCGCGGACGCGATCCTTCACCGCGCCGGCTTCGTCGCCGAGGTCACCGACCGCGGCCGACTCCACCACCTCCCGGCCGCCATGACCGACCCCGCTGAGCAACGCCGCACCGTGACCCGCGCCTACGACGCCCTGCGGGCCGCCGGCATCGCCGTCGCCTGCGATGCCGCTCTGCTCGCCCCCGATGCTCCACCCCAGGCCGATCACCGAGTGCACCTCGGCGACCACCTCGCCGATCTGGCCCGGTCCATCGCTCGCGCGGACCACACCCGCCAGGTGGTCACGTCGCTGAGCGAGCTGACCGCGCCCGGCAACGGCGCCCTGGACCGCATCACCGAGGTCCTCAACGCCACAGCCGGGTGGTGGGAGGGCCTCGCCCACCCGGTCGATCCGCTCCATGCCGACGACCTGCGCCGAGTCGCCCGAGCACTGACCGTCTCCTTCCTGGAGATCCGGATACTGCGCGACGCCTTGGCCGACCGCCACACCGCGCACCCGCTACGAATCCGCCCCGGTGCGGTCAAAGCCGCAGGATCCACTGCCGGCGCCGCGCTCGCCTCGGTACCGAAGACCCCGCCGGCCACCGGTATTCACGCGGCGTCGCCGACCCCGCCCCGGGCGCGATCATGAAAGTCCGCTCTGCCGTTCGTCTGCCGGCCGGGACACTGCTCGGCCGCCTACTCAACGGCGTGGCCGCCGACGATCCTGCCTCTCGTCCAGCACGACGGCGGCACACCAGCGCGTGGCAGGGCACCGTGCGCGCTCTGCTCGTTCGCCCCCGCCGCACCTCGGCCGCCCCGTCGACCGAGACGGCCAGACCCGGGTCGCCGGCGCGTTCCTCACCGCCGGGGCCCTCACCGCGCCCGGCACATCGACCGAGGCTTACGCGTTGCTGATCGCCCCCCGACAGCCCATGAACCCCACACCCACTTCGCAAGGAGAATCGGCTTGACCGTTGTCGGTAAGCACGGCTATCCGAAGTTGCGGAATGCTTGCCGGTCCGGGATCTGCAGGTGGTCGGCTGCGGCGTGCTCAACGGCTCAGTACGACGTGCCAGGAGGCGTCTGGCGGGTGAAACGTGCGTCGACGACCAGCCGGATCGCTAACACCGGCTGGTCGTCGGGGATGGTGCCGAGGTAGCCGTGCCCGGCCACAATGGCACCGGGCCGGAAGATCAAGTGGCGCCGCAGGGCGGTCGCGGTGATCGTCAACGACCTTAAAGTTCTACTGACCGTCCTCACGCCTCTCGAGGTGGTGCTGCAGGTCGAGATGGCGGAACTGGTACAAGCTGCCGACTTGGCGGAAAACGCCGTGGTGGGTGTGGGCGTCCTCCATAAAGGCCATGAGATCGCGCGGCAGGCGGTGGCGCAGCATGAGGTAGTAGCGCGCCAGATGGAACGGTCCGGACGCGGTACGGGTCAGTGCGGCGGCCGGGCCGAAGAGGATGCTGCTCCAGAAGCCGAGAAGGAAACCCATGCCAAGTCCATCTTCGAGATTCTTCAGCAGCGTATGGTCATTCGGGCTGAGCATGGCCTCGACCAGTGCCAGCAGCACACCGAGGAGAGGACCAACAACACAGCTCGCCGCAATCACCGTACTAACGGCCAGCCTCCTGAACACCCGCCGATCACGGCCCAGTGCCGCTGCCGGGCTGGCAATTGCGGTGAGATCCGTAGGGGTCGATGTCCAACCGACGATGGCAACGGTAACCAGTCCAAGGACCGTTGCCACCATGACGCCGATGGCTGCTTCGGTCAGGACGCCAAGGGGGATGCCAATGGTCAGGGCTGCGCTCAGGGCAATGAGGAGTTCTCGGCGGCCGCCGGACCAGCGAGTACCCACTACGGGTGCGGACCGTGCGCGCAGCCCGTTCAGCCAGATGAGCAGTACGCCGATGGCTATCTGGACTGCAGGCACGGCGGTGAGCAACAAAACGGTGTCCGGAACAGAGTCCAGCCACTCCCCGAGAGGCGGCAGCAGCATCAAGATGAACAGCGGCATCCACCCGATGTCCGCAATGAAGTCCAGTGCCTCCGCCACTCCCATGGCACCTGAATCGCGGGCTACGTGGCCGGCGAGCGCCACCAGCAGGGTGAATAGGTACGCAACCATGCCCACGACGGCGCCGCTCAATAGCCGCAGTTGCCGTTGCGGGACGGCGAGCCGCACCTGCCACCACGCCAAGTCAGGGGCTCCTCCGGAGCTGCGGCGCAAATGGCCGGCGAGGAAACCCATCGTCCGTGCGACCTGAGGGGGCGCCCAGGCACAGATGTGCCTGGGATGGGGGCGATAGGCCGCAGTCAGGAAGCAATCGAAGAGATGTACCCGGACGGCTTCGGCACTGCTGAAGCGAACCGGATCACACAACTCGGCAGGCTCGGGGGGGTCTGGTGCAGGGTTGGGTGACAGGTTCGTTCACGCGGCCTGGAGGGCCGGTGTGGTCATGACGGTCTCGTACTCGACGGGTGTGAGCCGGCCGAGGGAGGCTTGCCTGCGGCGCCGGTGGTAGGTCCTTTCGATCCAGGTCACGATGGCGATCCGCAGTTCCTGGCGGGTGGCCCACTGCCGGCGGTCGAGGACGTTCTTCTGCAGCAGGCTGAAGAAGGACTCCATGGCCGCGTTGTCGCCTGCCGCCCCGACCCTCCCTATCGAGCCGACGATCTGGTGGCGGTCCAGCGCCCGGACGAATTTCCGGGAGCGAAATTGCGATCCGCGATCGCTGTGCAGAACGCACCCGGCAACGCTCTCGCGTCGGGCAACGGCATTGGCCAGGGCTGCGACGGCCAGGCGCGACTTCATCCGCGAGTCGATGGAGTAGCCCACGATCCTCTTGCTGAAGACGTCCTTGACTGCGCAGAGATACAGCTTTCCTTCCCCGTGGCGTGTTCGGTGATGTCGGTGAGCCACAGCCGATTCGGCGCACTCGCGGTGAAGTCGCGGCGGACGAGGTCGTCGTGGACCGGCGGTCCGGCCTTCTTGACGCTGCCGCGCTTCTTGCCGAACACGCTCCACCAGCGGTTGTCCCGGCAGATCCGCCACGCGGTCCGGTCCGCCATACCGGCTCCCCCGGCGCGGGCCTCGTCGGCAAGGAAGCGATAGCCGAACTCCGGATCCTCCCGGTGGGCGTCGAACAACGCGTTCGCTCGATACGCCTCCTCGAGCGCGGCATCGGCCACTGGCTTGTCCAGCCAGCGGTAGTAGGGCTGGCGGGAGAGCTTCAGGACCCGGCACGCGACCGTGACGGGAGTACCGCCTGCGGCCAGCTCTTTCACGAGCGGGTAGATCCTTTTCCCGGCAGGTTCGCCTGCGACAGATAGGCCGCGGCCCGGCGAAGGACCTCGTTCTCCTGTTCCAGCAGCTTGATCCGCCGCCGTGCTTCCCGCAGCTCCGCACTCTCCTGGCGGGTAGTTCCGGGCTTTGTCCCCTCGTCGATGTCCGCGTGGCGCATCCACTTGAACAGCGTCATCGCGTGCACGCCGAAGTCGGCGGCCACCTGCTCGACCGTCACGCCCGGGCCGCGGTTCCTCGCGACCCGCACGACGTCCTGACGGAACTCTTCCGGATAAGGCTTGGGCACAGCGACATCCTTCCCACCCGCCCCACAGGGCAAGCCAGTTCAGACGTCACCCGATCGTGCACCAGACCCGGGAGATGTTCAGGACCCTCTCCTGGACGGGGGTTGTAGATTGTCCGGGCCAGAAAGAGCGCTAACGGGGTGGATAGCGCCACTGCGACGGGAGCGCCGGAACCGAGCTGGGAGCACACGCGCTCCCAGCGCCCAGCAGACTCCGTACCGGTGCCGCCCGCGTCACGGCGCAAGTAGGCCGCCGCAGCCACAGCGTCCACCGGCTGCAGTTCAATACCGGCCGCGCCGCTGAGACGTACCGGAACTCCCGACGAGGGACGCAGTGCCGTCCTGTATTCGGCCAGACGGCTGGACAGCACCAGCGGGCGGCCTGGTGGCAGCGCCTGGTTTATCGCGTCCAAAGCAGCCGCACGAGAGCGTGGGGCCAACTCGTCCAGGCCGTCCAAAAGCGGCACGACCAGCCGGTGTTCCAGCAGGGTCTGGGCACGGCCGACCGACTGGCCGGGCCCGGCGAAGGCTGGGTAGTCAACCGCAAGGCGCTCGGCCATCCAGCTCTCCAGATCTTGCGTGTGCGGATCCCACGAAGCCAGTGCAAAAATGACAGGAACCGGGCCACCAGCAGGCCGCTGCTCCAAAAGCTCCAGTGCAAGCCGCAGCAGAAGCATCGTCTTGCCCGAGCCGGGCTGGCCCAGCACGATAAGACGGCGGCCGGGCAGGCGCTGCAAGAACAGCTCACCGATGTCGTCCCCGGTGCTGGCGAGAACAGCCGGAATAGCCGCCCTGTTCAAGCGAAGCAGAGCTGACCAGGACTCGGTTAGGCCGCTGTCAGCGGGACGCCAGGACACCGGCAACGGGTAAGGGTCATTGAGCCGCCGTACCCGCGCCTCGGCATCCCATTGGCTGCGCACCGCCACCGCGAACTCTTCCACGGACGCACTGGAATCGATTGCCGGGAAACTCTCTCCCGCACCCCGGTAAGCCAACCACGACACAGCCAGAGAAGCCAGGCCGAACACGAGACCCAGCGCGCTCACTCCCGCATCGGCCAGCGAAGTCCGGCCCGTCAGCCAGCACCACACGATGGCCAGAACCCCTGCTGTGCCACCACCCAGCATGAGCACCAGCACCCGGTCTCGGGACCGGTATTCCCCTCTCACCACGCGCCCCCCGGCACTTGCCGACCGTCCAATCGGTTGCCCCACCCGAAACAGAGGGAAAGTACATGCTCAACCGGTTGGGCGGAGGTCTCAAACCAGCGCCACTTCCCTCGTCGCCCGACCGTACCGGCGACACCATGGATAGCGCGAGAGCGCACAACCGGCGCACCACAGCCTGGCAGCATCCCTGCGGGGGGCTCCTCCGGGGAACTGGCCGAGTGCGGCTCGAGGTGAGGGAATGCCGGTCCCGGAGTCAGCGGGCCGGGTCCCGGATGCTTGCCCGGTCCGGGACCTGCAGTGCCCGGCTGCGGCGTGCTCAACAGCTCAGTACGGCTGCCAGGGGGCGGGTGTGGGTGGCAAGGTGTTCTGCCAGTGCTGTTACTGCCTGCCAGCCCGCTGCCGCGCGTCGTCGTCTCCCGTCGCTCTCTGTTGCGGAATCGCGGCACAGCCTAGCTAGGGCGAGGGACGGCGGGCCAGGTCGGCGGCGTAGTCGGAACCGAAACCCTGGCTTTCGCGGGTCCAGTTGTCTCCGGTGGACTGGTGGAATCCGAGCAGTCGGCTGATGACGACGGCGGGGAGCTCCGAGGCGATGTCCATCAGCGACGCGTGGCGTGCGAGCTGGGGCGGGACGCCGATCGCCTTCAGGCGCCGGCCGAGGGTGTGCGGGTCGATCGGCTGTCCGGGGTAGATGCTGTGGAACAGCCACTTGGGTTCCACGAGCGGGACAGTGGCCGCGCGACCGTTCCGGCGCTCGACGAGCTGGCGGATCAGGTCGTCCAGGGGCGCGGGAATCTCGGCGGGGACTCGCCCGAGCTTGAGAGCGAGGGTGTCGCCCCGGTCGACGACGTGCTCGGTGGTGAGGCGGCTGATGCGGCCGACGGGCTGGGCAAACAGCAGTAGGAGCAGACCGGCGGCACGGTCGGCGACCTGGAATTGGTCGTTGTGGACGAGGTGACGGACCAGGGCCCAGCGTTGGTCCTTGCCGATGATGCGCGCAGCAAAGTAGTTGCTGATGACCGGCGCGGTCAGCGGCCGACTGTGGCCACGTCTGCCGGCCCAAAGCAGGAATCCGCGGACCGTGGCACGGGTGGTGGGGCCGTCACTGAGCCAGGCGTCCACCTGGTCCTGGGTGCAGGTTCCCAGTGCGGCGCCGCCGTCGTGGAGCCATTCCAGCAGGCAGGCTACGTTACGGATCTCAACCCGGACGGTCTCGGCCTGGCCGTGGGTGACCAGCTGTCCGGCGGGCAGGCGGCGGAGTCTGCGCAGGGGCTGCCAGTTCGTGTAGTTGCGCAGGATCCTGCGCTCCTCGGCGGACGAGACGCGGGCGATAGTCTTGGCCAACCAACGTTCCAGTCGGGCCAGTTGCTCGTCCCGGGCGGGCAAGGTTCCTGCGGCGACCAGTGCGGCCCGCAAATACTCGACAGTTGGTGCGGTGGCAAAGCGGTCGAGGATCCCGTGGGTGACCGGCCCGCGCTCGGTCGCCAGGGCCTGGAGGACGGCACGGCGGGCGGGAACCTTGTGAATCCAGTGCAACACGGTGCGGGGTGGCGGCTTCAGCAGCGCCTGGAAGACTGGTTCCAGTTCCGGACGCATGCGACCGGCCGGCGGGCTCAGCACGTCGCGCAGGTCGGCGGAGCGCGCGCAGGCGGCGCAGTGTCCGTGCCGGTGAAGCCGTTCGACGGACCCGCACCCGGTGCAGGGACGGTGGGCGGAGGGATGCTTGGCCCAGCAGGTCTGGCACAGGGGCTCGCCCTCGGGGGTCCGGCCGCTGGTGCGGAAGATCCCGCCGCAGCCGGCGCAGGGCTTGGGCTTGTTGCCGCAGTTTCCGCACAGCGGCTCGCCGGTGGCGGTGCGGTTGTTGACGCGCCGGTGCTTGCCGCAGCTGGCGCACACAGCTTCCTCGCGCTCCTTGGCGCTGCAGGGCAGGCACTTGGGGGCGTCGGTGGCAGCGAAGTAGCAGGGTCCCCGTTCACCGCAGGTCGCGCAGATGGCGGTGGGTATCTCCCGGCAGGCGGCGCAGACTCCGCCGTCGTCGGTGCGCGACTTCCTGAAGCGCAGCGCGCCGCAGACACTGCACGGCCGGTGGTTGAAGGGGTCGTGCTGGCGGCAGGTGCCGCACAGAGGCTGGCCGTCGAACCTGCGGCCGCCGATCGGTCGCTCGCGCCGGCAGGCCGCGCAGGTCGCGATCTGGGTGTCGCGCCAGCACGGCCCGCAGCAGCGCAGGCCGTCACGCCGCTCTTTGAGGTTGGTGGTGCGCTGGCAGAACGGACACGAGGGGACGATTACGCCGTGGGCGCCGCGGTCGATCAGAGCGTGGGCGAGGGCGGAGATTTTGGGTGGCCCCTCGGCGCCGCGTCCGGTCAGCAGGCCAGGGGTGTCTTCCAGTATCCAAAGCAGCCGGAGCTGGCCAGGGCGGGTGGGTTCGACCGAGCGGACGGCCTGCTGTGCGGCATCGGGCGAGACGCCGAAGGGGCCGTCGGCGATGAGCTTGGCCAGTTCCTGGGCCGGGTCTGTGTCGCCCCATGGCGGATGGGCCCGGCAGCGGGGCCGGCCGGCGCGGTCGCGTCCGGCAAGCGTGGTGCTTCCGCAGATCACGCAGGGGTTGGCGCGCGCATTGCGGTGGTTGCTGCAGGCACCGCAGATGCGTGCGTCGTCGCCGAGGCCGGTGAGCGGACGCTCGCGCCCGCAGTCGCCACAGCAGGGCAGTACCAGCTTCTCGGCGCCGGCCTCGCGCAGCGCCCGGATGAGCCGTTCGATCGCGCGTGGTCCCTCGGGACGACCGGACGTCAGCAGGTCCGCTCTGTTCTGGAGTACTTCGGCGAGTGTCCGCAGTTGGGGTCGCTGGCGGAAGACCTTCTGGAGTACGGCGGCGACATCGATCCGCTCGCATCTGGGGTCGGCTGACCGGACGATCTCGCTGATCACAGCCTCGGGCTCCGTAGCGAAGCGTGGCAGCTCTAGGTGGGGCACGACGGGCTCCTATTCGGGCACGATCCGGGCCCGCTTGGGCCGGAAGTCGCCGAGCCCGTTGTCCTTCCCGGGCTCCGGTCCACCGCCAGCCGCGGCGCTGTGACGGCGTCGCGTACCGGCCGCCGCGACGGGCTCGATGAGCTCGTCCATGCTGCAGCCCAGGATGTCGACCAGGGCCATGAGGGTCTTCAGGCTCAACCGCTCAGGCCGTTCCACCACCAGGCGGTAGGTCTGGCTGGGCGACAGGTCGATGCCGCGTTCGGCCAGCAGGGGGCGCAGGTCGGTGGTTGAGAACATTCCGCGGGTGGCCATCACCTCCCGCAGATGCCAGCGGTAGTCCAGCCTCGGCGTCACATCGTCTCCCTACTGTCCGCCCTGGAGGGCGCTGTCCAAGACCTTGCGCATCATCGTGTTCATGAAGTCCCCGCTCACTCCGGTATAGAGCGCGGTCGTGGAGGCGTAGCGGTGGCCGACCTGCCGCTGGACGAATGCCGGGGCCGCGCCGTCCTCGATCTGGTGGGTCACGTGGCTGTGCCGAAGGCAGTGCGGGACCAGGGCCTTGTCCAGGCCCAGCGCGTCACGGTAGGTCGCGAACCGGTCCTCGATCTCGCGGGCCTGCAGACGCCCGCCGCGTTCGGTCAGCCACAGCGCCGACTGTTCGGGGGCAGCCGCGTAGCGGGGCCGGGCGTTGAGCACGTAGTCCTCGACCGCTTCCACTGCCCAGGGCATGACGCTGAGCGTCGTGCGTCGGCGCGGTGGCGAACCCTTGGTCCGTTTGCCGTAACGCACGTGCAGCGAACCGAAGTTGCCCAGCTCCGGGGCTTTCGGGTTGCGGTAGAAGTCGGTGATGTCCAGCCGGGAGGTCTCGGTGCAGCGTGTGCCCCAGCCGTACATCAGCTTGAACACGGTGGCGTCCCGGTAGGCCGCGAGTGCTCCCTTGCGCCCTAGCCTGATCGACCGGTTGACCTGGGCGTCCGCGTGGTCGAGGAAGAGCTGGATCTCCTCGCGCGTCATCGGTCGCCGCTCGGCGCCGCCTTCGTAGTCGGACAGGTGCGCGGCGGTGTTCCACTCGTGGCAGATCTGCACCGGGTGGACCCCGAAGCGGGTTTCGCACTCGGCCGGCCACTGGTAGTGCGGCGAGGTGATGTAGTCGCAGAACATCCGGATCGCGCTCTGGTAGCTGCGGATCGTCGACTCCGCCCGCTTCAACTCGGCGATCAGGTACGTCATCCACTCGTCGAGATCGGAAGCCGACCACTGCCACGGATAGGCGTTGGTGTACTCGGCGAAGCGCCGCACCACGCTCTGCCGGTCACTGATCGTGTCCGGCTGCAGTCGGCGCCCGCCGCGCTGCTGGCGTCCCCAGCCTTCGGTCATCGCCTCGAAGACCGCGTCCTCGGGATGCAGCAAAGACACGCCCTGGAGCAGCACGAGCTGCGCTGAAGCCTCCCGCAGTTCCGCTCCGAGCACCCTTCCACTCCCTCCACTAGCCGCGCGAATCATGCATCAGATGCACTCGCGTGCGCAACATCCCAGGCCACCGGCCTCAACTTCGAAGAGAGGTACTCGGCATGAAGCCGCAAAACACCAGCCCAACCAAAACCGGATCACGCATCCAACGCAATTCCCCGGGGTCCCGTACGACCTGGATCGTTGATCATCAGTGTGGCCACCGGATCGAACACGACCTGTCCACCCGGAGGGCCGACGAGCGCGCCGGATACGCCCGCTGGCTGGAAGCCCGGGACTGCACCGACTGCTGGCGCACCGCACATCAGGCCGACGCCGCCACCACGCAGGAATGGCTCGCCAGCCGCCGGGAGCAGGAACAAGCAGACGCCGGCGCGTGGGCGGCCCAGTACGACATGCCGCCCCTGAGCGGATCCGACAAGGCCGTAGCCTGGGGCGCGCGCTGCCGCCACCAGCTCGTCACCGCCGCCTATCAGGCCCTGGTCGCCGAAGGCGAACTCGGCGAGCAGCAGTGGGCCGCGGTCGAAGAGGCCGCGCGGCTGGTCGACCGGGCCGGCTGGTGGATCGACCAGAGGGACGCCGAAGCCGGCGATCTGCCCGAGCTGCTGGCAGCCGCCACCGACGCCGACCGCACCACCGAAAACCCCTACCGCTGACCCGCGCCCCACGCACGCCGAAGGAGTACCGCTGACTTCGTTTCCCTCCCCGCCGCGCCCGCCGGCGGACACCACCACCCCCGAACGCAACATCACCCACCAGCACTTCACACCCGGCGACCAGGTCGCGATCATCAAGGGCGCATTCAAGGGCGAGCTGGTCGGCGAGGAGATGACCGTCGTCGCATCCTCCTGGCACACCCCCACCGATGAGGACGGGTGGCGGCTGCGCAATCCGCGCGGGGGCGAGCACTCCTACGTCACCGCCCACCCCCGCTACATGATCCACACCGGCCGGTACTGCCCGGACTGCACCGGCTTCTTCCGCGCGCTGTCCGACGCCCTCCTCCCGCGGATGCCGGACACCGAAAGGTCCGTGGACGGCGGCTGGTACTACCAGACCGCGCTAGACCAGCTCGTCCACACCGCCGACCTCGGCAGCAGCCGGTGACCGTACACATGACCGTCGCAGCCCGGGCGGCGAAGCTCGACGCGCTGCGCGCCGCAGCCAGGCGCAGGATCACCGAGGGCGAGGACTGGGTCGGCCCGCTCAACCGCGGGCTGCGGCTGACCGGCGCGACGTGGCAGGAATCCGCCCAGGTGTGCAGCAACGCCGTCTGGCACGCCCGCCGCACCGGCCGCGACACGCTCAAAGACCTGGAACACCGCCCCGTACCGGGCGCCGACATGTCCGCGCCTCAGCACCGGACCTGGTGGCACCTCTACCTCACCGCGCACCAGTTCGACTTCCGCTGCCAGGCGATCCGCACCGTCTTCCAGGCCCTCGACCCGCCCGGCGCCGAGCACGCCGACCCCTACATCCGCGCCCACGACGTCTTCGCCGTCCTGGGCAGGTCCCAGCCGGCCGGGCTCTGCATGCTCGACGACCTGCTCTCCGAAGACGACGCCGCCCAGTCCCGGGAAGTGCTGCACGTGGTGCTCCAGGGCCTGCGGCTCGGGCACCTGCTGCCCGGCCGCGCGGAAAGGATCCTCCACCTCACCGGGCTCCCGTCCCTTTCTCGGACTGCGGAGCCGGTCGCGCTGATGCGCACCGCCGGCGCACTGCGCCAGCTCGGCCGCCACCGGGAAGCGCTCGGCGTGATCGACGACGCCATCGAAGCGCTACCCGCGGGTGATCCAGCCGTCCACGCCGACCTGGTCCGCGAACGCACCCTGATCACCGCCCTCCTCGACATCGCCCCGCTCACCGCCCCCGGTCGGCGAGGTGGCACCGCGTGATCCTGCGGGTGCACCCTCGGGGCGACGACGCCGATGACGCCGAACAGGCGGCGCTTGCCGCCATCACAGCCTGGCACGTGGGCATTACCGCCCCGACTGAACACCAGCCCGCATAGCACCGGCCGACCCCGGCCACTGATCCGCATTGAAAGGTCCCGCCCCCTGCACGTTCTCGTCCTCGCCACCGGCAACCCCACCATGGAGACCGCTCTCCTGGCAGCCGGGCACACCGTCACCCTCCTCACCCCCGCCCCGGGCCCCGCCCACCCGCCGCCCGGTGTCCACGCCGTTCACACCGTCCGACACTGGGACGACCTGGACGCCCTCACCGCCCTGGAACCGTCCCTGCCAACGGTCGGCGCGGTCGCCACGATCGACGAGCAGTGCATCGTCGCCGCCGCCCACCTGCGCCACCTGCGGGGCCTGCCCGGCCTGAGTGTGAACGCCGCGTACCGGTACACCGACAAGCACCTGATGAAGACCGCCCTCGCCGCGGCCGGGCTGCCGGTCGCCGCCCACCGGCTGGTCCACCACGCCGACGAGATCCCGGCCGCCGCCAAGGTTCTGGGCTGGCCCGTCATCGTCAAGCCCCGCGCCGGCGCCGCCACCTGGAACACCTTCGTCGTCCGCAACGAACACCACCTGGGCGAACTCCTCACGGCGGGCGCGTTCGACTCCCGCGTTCCCGACATCACCGGGCGCTTTCACGCCGGCCACGCCCTGGACTCCCTGCACGAAGCCGCCGACGGCTTCCTCGTCGAGCACTTCCTGGACCTGTCCGACGAATCCTTCGTCGACCTGTACGCCCACCACGGAGAAGTCCTGCTGGCGGCCCTCGGCCGCTACGACCAGCCGCTGCTGCGCACCGTCGGATCCGCCTCCTACGACACCGTCCTGCCCCCCGACCACCCCGAAGCCCCCGCGATCACCGACCTCGCCCGCCGCGCCGCCGCCGCACTCGGCCCCCAGACCGGCGCCGTGCACTGCGAGATCCTGCGCACCACCGACGGCCGGCTCCACGTCGGAGAAGCCGCCGCCCGCCCCGGCGGCGACTGCATCACCGAACTCACCGGCCTGATGTACGGCTTCGACGTCCCCGCAACACTCGCCGCCCTCGCCACCGGCAAGCGGCCCGACCTGCCCACGGAGCCCCGGCACCCGGCCCTGATCGCCGTCATGATCGCCGCACCGCCCGGCACCGTCACCCACACCGCCACCGCGGAAACCATCGAGAAGCGCCCCGGTGTTCTGGCCGCGACCGTCAACCTCCGCCCCGGCGAACAGGTCCCGGCCACCGCCGGGACCGTCACCGGAGCCGGCCGCATCCTCTACCGCCCCAACGACCTCACCCGGCTCGACCGGGAGGTCGCCGACCTGCGCGCCGCCCTCGACATCCACGTCACACCAGCCCCCGCGGCTGCCGCGTCCGAGCACTGAGACCGTCCACAGGTTCATCCACAGGCTGTGATCAACCGTTCAGACATGCCGCCCCAAGTCCGTTGTTCCGAAGGAGAGTTCAAGAAGGTTCGCTGACCGGCCGCCCCGTTCCGTCCACTCCACCGAAAGGAGCGCCTCTGCCGTCAGGCACCTTCACCGTTGATTTCGCCCACGATGCCGCGCGTCAGATCGACCGGCTCGCCGAACACCTCGCGGCGGCCGGTCCCGACGAAACCCGCCAGATCCTCCGCGACACGGCCACCGCAGAGGAGGGTGTCCTGGGCCGGGTCGTGATGCTGCTGGCCACCGCCTTCTACCGGGCCCAGCACCACGGTGACCCCCACGCCGGCGTCTATGGGCAGGCCGCTAACGACCTGCACGACCTCGTCCTTCGCCTGGACGCCGAACTGAACCCGGCACCTGCGCCCCCGGCGGCACAGCCCGCCCCGGCCGGCACACCGGCACCGGCGAGGCAGACACGATGAGCCGGCGGCAACCGCGCTGGGGACCGGCCGTTGTCGGCGAAGTCCCCCAGCAGCACTACCTGGTGCGGCCCCGGCACCTGGCCGGCGGCGGAGACCTCATCCACATCACGGGCTACCTGGCCGGGGCGGGCTGGAAGAACCGCACCGACACGTCCGGCTCGCCGCTCTGCTTCGAAAGCCCCGACACGTCCGTGCGGGTCGGCTACCACTCCCGCACCAGCCCGCCGATGTGGGTCATCTCCGGCAACCCGCCCGGCCGGCCCGCCTGGAACGCCACCCTCGGCGCCGCGGTCCCGGTGGAGATCCTCGCCGGCCTGACCGATGCCCTCGCCGGCCCCCGCCCCGCCCACGCACCCGACGTCCTCGGCCAGGCCACCGCCCGCGGGTGGAAGCCCGGCAAGGGTGAGCACCCCGGCGCCGAGCATCCCGACGGCACCGCGAGCCTGCAGTACCGCCGCGAAGGCGACACCGCGATGTGGTGGGCCACAGCCCAGACACCGGCAACTGACGGCCACAGTATTCCGCTGTGGACGGCCGGTTTCTCCGAGCACACCCCACTGCACGCCGTGGAAGCATTCGCCGCCACCCTCGCCGACCCCCAGCCGGTCCTGCGCCCGCCGGGCCGGATCCCCTTCGCCACCGCCCCGCACACCGCGACCACCGCGTACGCGGTGCTGCCCTCCCAGCTCGCCGCCTGGCGCCAGACCCGTACCGCCGCAGGGCGCGCGGCGGCCTGGGCCCGCTCCGCCCGCACGTTCACCGCCCACCTGCGCCCCCGCCCAGCACGGATCCTTCAGACAGTTCCGCTGCCGCCACGTCCCACCCCACCACCACGCCCGGCCGTCCCGCCGCGCCCTGCTCACCCGCCAAGGAGCCGATGACCCAGCCCCACCACCCCGAAATTCGGGCGTCGGTCCAGCGTCGGCCTCGCGCCCGCATCACCCCGCTGGCCCTGCTGCGCGCCCGCGCCCACCGCCACACCACCCAACCCCCACCCCGGCTCCGGCTCCGGCTCCGGCCGCGGCCGCGGCCTGGACGCGAGGAGGACCGGTGACCCGCAGGCACGATCCAACCACCGTGGCAGGCATCGCCGCCTCCCTTCGGGACCTGGCCACCACCCTGGACAACGCCGACCCGGAGGAGGCCGCCGACCTCCTGACGGACGTCGTCGCCAAAGACGGCGTCCTGGACGAACTCGACCAGGTGCTCAGGGCCACCCGCCACCTGATCACCGCCGCCGTCCCGGCCGACGAATGGGGCGACCACCAGCCCGGATACGCGCTCTACCACCAGCTCGCCGACACCACCGAACACCTCGACGAGCAGAGGCAGGAATTGCGCAACGCCCCGCAGATCCTGCGCGCGCTACCGGACCCTGCCCCTGCGGCAACAGCGGACCGGGCCCGAACCGCACCGTCGGCAACCCCGCTCCCCCCGTCCGCCGTACCCCCCGTTCCGGCTCCGACTTCCCCCAGGACGACCCGCTGACCCCTGACCCCGCCACTGAGCAGCCCGCCTCTGCCGTCACCGGGCACCTGCACGAACTGAACGAACGCATCACCCAGGCCGACCCAGCGGAAGCCGTCGGCCTGCTGGCCGGAGTCCTGGCCGAAGGCGGAGTGCTGGACGCCGTCCGCGCGCTGCTGGGGACCGCCGTCGACGTCGTCGACAAACAGGCTGATGCCACCGGCCGGACGCAGGACCGGTCGGTGTACACGCTGTGGCACATCCTGTGCGCCGCCGCCGACCACCTCGACACCCAGGCCACCGACCTGCACCGCGCACCCCAGCTCCTGCGCGACCTGACCACCCCCGGCACCCCGTCCGAAGGAGGGCCAGGCGCCGCGCCGGAGCAGCGCCAGGCGCAGGACTGGGTGCCGCCGGCAGCGATCCTCCAGGCCCCGGCGGCCCTGGAGGCGATCACGGCCCTCCTGGACAGGGGCACCGTCTCCGCCCCGCTGCTCGTCGCCCCGGTCCTCGACCCCGACGACGGCGTCCTGTCCCACCTGTCGGACCTGCTGGCATCCGCCTCCCGCTACGCCCAACGACACGGCAGTACGCGTGAGTTGTGGCAGGCCCTGGGGAGGGCCAGCCAGCACCTGGGCGACATCAGCGAAACCCTCGCCGACAGTACCGCCGGTCTGGCCACGCTTCCCGGCGTCACCCGCCGCCCCTCACCCGCAGCCCGGAAACCGCCCGCCCCTCCGGCTCCGGGCGATGCGCCCGGGCGGCAGCGCTGATGCGGGAGTATTTCCAGACCGGTGCCAACGGCCCGCAGGACACCGTCCAGTTCGCCACCACGTCCCGCTACCTTGCCGGCGGTGGTGATCCCCGGCGGGTGACCGAGGTGCTGCGCGCCGCGGGCTGGACCAACCACTCCGACCTCGCATATCCGCACGTCCTGCTGGCCAGCCCCGACATGGCCGTCCGCCTCGCCCTGGAACCCGCCCAGCCCGACGCCTCCACCGCGTGGTGGAAGTTCAACGCCCGCGGCTGGTACGCCGCCTTCGGCGGCCACACCCCGGTGGAGATCCTGGCCGGATTCTCCGACGCCCTCCTGCACCCCGCGCCGGACCAGCCGCCCACCCCGGCCGGGATCCGCGCGATCCTGGCCTCGACCGGCTGGGACAAGGAAACCGACGGCCAGGGGGCCGAAACCGCGCTCTCCCCCGACGGTTACGTGCGTATGGGCCCGCGCCCGGGCATGGACGACGAGGCGGGCCGGCCGACCTGGTCCGCCGAGGTCGCTCCCGCCACCGGATTCGCAGACCGGCGCCTGTGGTCGGCGTGGTTCTCCGCCGGCACGCCCACCCACCTCGTCGCGGGATTCGCCGCGCAGCTGATGAGCACCGAGCCGGTCTACCGCGATTCCCGCGGGCTGCCGCACTCCTGGCTGCTCACCCAGGAACGTACCAGCGTCCAGGGCGAGCACCTTGCCGATGACCATCGCCTGCGGCTCGAAGCCGTCCGCGCCGCCGCCCGCAAACAGCGCAGAGCCGCCGCGGCGCTTGCTGCCCACGCACCGCTGCCGCCGGCAACCGCGTCGGCCGCGGCACCCACCCGGCGCTGAGCCCCCCTTCGCTCCGCCCGCTCCACAGAAAGGACCCAACTCCGATCGATCCCGCTTCCCGCCAACTGGTCCTGGACCAGCTCACCGTCTACACCCGCGCCGCCGCCCACATCCTCCAGCAGTGGGACGACTACTGCGACCAGCATGTCGACGACCAGGGCTGGCCCCTGGACGACATCGCGTACGGGCTGCGTCAGCGGCGGCGTGACGCCGACACCTGGCGGGCCTTCCAACACCTCCACCCGCACCTGGAAGAACTCCTCACCGCCGCCGAACGCCAGTTCTCCGCCCTGCCCGCGGCCGAGCGGGAACCCCACTGGCGCGGCACGCTCACCCGTCTCGACGAAGCCCGGATCGGCCTGGAGAACGCCCAGGCCCGGTGGGAGGCCGAGCGCGACGCGCTGCCGGCCAACGCGGTGCCCGGCACCGAGGCGTACGACGAGCCGCTGGCCGAACGCAATGCCGAGACATGGGGATACCTGTGCGACTGGGCCGACGGCGGCCACGTCCTGAACCAGATCGCCCGCGCCACCGCCCGAGCCCGTGACCTCGCCGGTCCGTCGGCCGAGCACGCCCGCACCCGAAACCCTGCCGCGCTGCCACCGCAGCCGCCCGGCCACCCCCAGCACCGAGGCCCGCGATGACCCGCGGTCACACCCACCGAACACCCGAGGAAAACCACACGAGCAACGTCATCGACGGCCTGGCCCTGTACGACACCGCCGGCCGTATCGACCGCCTCAAAGTCACCCTGGAAGTCCTACCGGTTCCCGATGACGGCATGGTGCCGATCACGGTGTTCAAACAGATCGGCGTACTGGCCGGGATCATCGGCGATGTCAGCACCGACATCGGCCGGCACCTGCCCACCGGCCAGTGGCCCCCGTCGCCGACCGCCAAGAAGACCGCCGAGGCGTACAGCCGCGCTCTGGACCCGCTGGGACAGACCGTGACCGAGCTGGGCCGTCTGCAAGACGAACTCCTCGGCCGCCTGCCCCACTTCGCTCCCTCCGGCGCTCCCGAGGACCGCCTCAGCGACGAGGTCATCCACGGCTGCCTCGATGCCGCCATCGAAGCCCTCGGCCACGCGGCAGCGCATCTGCGAGAGGAAGCCGCGCAGTTGGCCCCGCGGGTCCGCCCCCGCGCACCGGCCGACCGCCCCGCCCCCAGCGCGGCCATCGCCCCGGCACACCACCCGGCCGCCCCGGCACCCCCCGCCGCGAAAGCGCGCTGACACCACAGCCCGGCACACACCACCACCACCGCCACCCCATTCACGTTCTGGAGAACTGCCCATCGACCCCGTCCGTATCACCGTCGGCCGGCACCACCTGCTCGGTCTGCTCGCCCTGAGCACCGAGGAAGAGCCCGGCGTCGAGCACGACCTGCTCACCCACGCCGGCTTCACCATTCAACCCGGCGACTTCCTTTACACCCTGCCCGGCACCCCCAACGACCCCGCCGCGATCCGCACCGCCGTGACCACGCTGCGCACCAGTGCCCAGGCGCTCGGCATCCGGATCGGCATCGATCCCGCACTGGCCACCGCCCTCGAACACCATCACGAACCCGGGGCAGAGCCGGGTACCGGGCGCGGGCCTGCCGCTCCGGATGGTCCCGCTCTGACCACGACGGCCCGGCCGGCTCCGGCCGCCGCGCCCCGCCCGCACCCGGTCCGCTGACCCCGGCACCGCCCCGGCAACCACCCCACTCCGGGAGAGACATCCCTGCCCTCCAACCCGCCGCCCTCCACCGGCACGTCTGACCTGACCGACTGGCTGTTCAGGCTCATCATCGGCGCCATCGCGGTGGCGGTACCGGTGGCCAACGCCGCCTGGCTCGGCGGGAACTGCGCCACCGTCGTGACCCACGCTGGCCCCTGGGCGCCCTACCAGCCCGCCGACGCCCTCCTCCACCCCCACCTGCTCTGGCCCGGGGCCGGCCACACCACCCTGCTCGTCGGGCGGTTCATCGCTCCCGGCCTGCTGATCGCGGTCCTTGCCGCGGTCGCCGGGCGCTGGTGGTGGCGCCACCGCAACGGCGGTGGAGGCCGGAACAAGGCGGTCGCCGGGATGGCCAAGCACCGCGACATCCAGCCGCTGCTCGCCGCCACGATCACCACCAAAGCCCGGTCCTTGCGCCCGAGTCTGAAGGACACCAAGAAGCCCGACCCGCACCAGACCGGGATCCTGCTCGGCAACCTCGCCGGCACCCGGCACGAGGTCCGGATGGGGTACGAGGACGTCGCAGTCGCGA
The DNA here is from genome assembly GCA_036015235.1 of Streptomyces sp. NBC_00433. Lineage (NCBI taxonomy): Bacteria > Bacillati > Actinomycetota > Actinomycetes > Kitasatosporales > Streptomycetaceae > Streptomyces > Streptomyces sp. NBC_00433. The sequence continues at coordinate 2,402,463 of CP107926.1, forward strand.
TCATGGCCCCCCGCTCCGGCAAGACCACCTGCCTGGCGATCCCGGCCATCCTCAACGCCCCCGGCGCGGTCCTGCTCACCAGCAACAAAGCAGCCGGCGACGCCTACACCGCCACCCTCGACGCCCGCGCGGCCGTCGGGCGGACCTGGACCATGGACCCCCAGCAGATCGCCCACGCCCAGCGCACCCTGTGGTGGAACCCCCTCGCCGGCGCCACCACCCTCGAAGGCGCCGGACGCCTGGCCGGCCACTTCCTCGCCGCGTCCGTGGACGCCTCCCAGCAGGGCGACTTCTGGTCCAAAGCCGCCTCCAACGTCCTGTCCCAGCTCTTCCTCGCCGCCGCGAACGACGGTCGGCCGATCACCGACATGATGACCTGGCTGGCGTTCCCCGCCGACCGCACCCCGCTGGACATCCTGCGCGACCACCACTTCGGCCCCGTCGCAGCCCAACTCAAGGGCACCGTGGAAGGACCGCCGGAAACCCGCGACGGCATCTACGAAACGGCACGCCAGTACGCGGCATGCCTGCTCAACGCCGACATCGCCGCGTGGGTCACCCCGCAGGCCGGCATCGCGGAGTTCGATCCCGAGGAGTTCGTCGGCAGCCGCGACACGCTGTATCTGCTGTCGAAGGACGGCGGCGGCGGTGCCTCGGCGCTGATCGCGGCGTGCGCCGACAGCGTGATGCGCACCGCGACCACCGCCGCCGAACGCGCCGGAGGACGACTCGACCCGCCGATGCTGGCGATCCTCGACGAGGCCGCCAACGTCTGCAAGATCAGCGACCTCCCCGACCTCTACTCCCACCTCGGCTCCCGCGGGATCATCCCGATCACAATCCTGCAGTCCTACCGCCAGGGCCAGAAAGTCTGGGGCGACGCCGGCATGGACGCCATGTGGTCGGCGGCCACCATCAAGGTCATCGGCTCCGGAATCGACGACCCCGACTTCGCCGACAAGCTGTCCCGCCTGATCGGCGACCACGACGTCGCAACCACCTCCACCTCCCACAGCGACTCCGGGAAGTCCACGTCCGTCTCCATGCGGCAGGAACGGATCCTCCCCCCTGACGCGATCAGATCCCTGGCCAAGGGCAGCGCGCTGCTGTTCGCCACCGGCCTGCGCGCCGCGATGCTCACCCTCCGCCCCTGGTACACCGAACCCGGCGCCGAGCAACTGACCGCCGCCTCCGCCACGGCGTCGAAGGCCATCACCTCCCGCGCCATCGCCAAGTCCCTGACCAAGGACGACATCGGGAAGGCGGCATGACCAACGCCGCGACTGCCGGGCCCCGCCTGCAGAGCGAGCACGGCGCGCTTCGGCTGCTGCCGGGCCGGCTGCATTACACGACCTCGTGGGGAGCGCAGTACGGCGGCGACAGCCAGAACCTGCTGGACGAAATCCCGGCCGGATCGGTGGACTTGTTCGTGACGTCGCCGCCGTTCCCGCTGCTGCCCCCCAAGGAGTACGGCAACGTCGACCAGGACGCCTACGTCGAGTGGCTTCTGCCGTTCGCTAAGGCAGCCCACCGTGCGCTGAAACAGTGCGGGAGCCTGGTGCTGGATCTCGGCGGCGCCTACCAGCGCGGCCGGCCCGTGCGCTCCCTGCACCAGTTCCGCGTCCTGCTGGCCCAGACCGACCGGCTCGGATTCCACCTCGCGCAGGACTTCTACTGGCACAACCCCTCCCGGCTCCCGTCACCGGCCGAGTGGGTCACCAAGCGCAAGATCCGCGCCAAGGACACGGTCAACACCGTGAGGTGGCTGTCGAAAAGCCCGTTCCCGAAGGCCGACACCACCGGTCTGCGGACCCCGTACTCGGCGTCGATGCGGCGGCTGCTGGCCGACCCGCGCCGGCACTTCGCCCCGGCGCAACGCCCCTCGGGCCACCACGTCAGCGACGCCTTCGACGCCGACCGGGGCGGTGCCCTTCCCACCAGCCTACTCACCGTGCCCAACAGCTCCTCCAACGACGCCTACCTGCGCGAGTGCCGCCGCCTGGGCATCCGTCCGCACCTGTCGGGCCGCACCGTAGATTTGCAGTTGGCATGGCTGAGACCTGGACACTGAAACCTTCCGTGCGGTGGCCGGGTCCCGGAGCACCACGCGGAAGACTTCAATCCGAGGGACCGCTCGCTGCAAAGCCACCACGACTCGGCACCAGGTGACCAGCAAATGGTGCCGAGCCTGAGCTTCGCAGGCCGCAGGCTTCTGACCTGCTTCGGGAGGGCCTAGGAGGCGCGGACAGCCCGGGAGACCTTCGTCATACCGTCCAAGAGCGAGTTCAACTGATTGACCGCCCCATTCGTGCCGTCGCCCGCGTCCTGGGTGGCGAGCTGGTGGACGAGGCTGAGGATGTGGCAGATGCCGGGCACATCCTTGCGGTAAAGGAGCACCTGGCGGGTGCTGTCCGTCGGGAGTTTCGCCGGGAGGTGGCCGATGTTGTTTTTGGCGAGTTGCTGTTCGATGTGCTCGATGATGCGGGCGCCAGCCTTCTGGAATCCATCAAGCCGGACCAGCGTCTCGACGTCCCACAGGTCGAACTCACGCCCCGGGTAGCCGATGATTTCCGGCAGTCTGGCCCACGCTTGGTCGCTCATGCGTACTCCCTGTTTTGTGGTGTCGGAACGCACTGAAGATTCCAGTCGACACGTCTATGCCTTGGGCTCGATCAAGCCCACGCGGGTGTGCCACTTGAAGTCGGGCATCGGTCCCAGCCCACGGAGGGGCTCCACGACCTGACTGAACTCATCGGTGCCGTACTGCAGAACCTACTGAAATTTGTAGTGCGCTACTGGAGTGTTCGGTGCGATCCGACAGCACCCGGCCCGCTTCCCGCCGAAGATCCCTGGTTCTTCATCAGCCTGTGCACCGAGCCCGGCGACCTCGTCGTCGACTTCTTCTCCGGCTCCAACACCACCGGCCAGGCCGCCGAAGCCCTCGGCCGGCGCTGGATCGCCATCGACCTCGACCCCGGCTACGCCACCGCCTCCGCCTCCCGCTTCCCGCACGCCCAAACCACCGTCACCAACGTCACCACCGACCATGGAGGTTCGCCTGACTGACCCGCTCAAGCCCGACCGGGGCACGCACATCGTCTGGGACTGGAACGGCACCCTCAAGGACGACCTCGCCGAGATGGTCCTGGCCATGAACGTCACCCTGGCCGCTTTGAACAGCCCGCCCATCGACCGGGCCGCCTACCAGAACCTGCACTGCGTGCCCATCCGGGACTTCTACGCCCGCATCCTCAAGCGCCCGCTGGCCGATGCCGAGTGGGCGCTGGCCGAGCAGACCTACCTGAAGCACATCCGCACGCGTCCGGTGCAGCTGCGGGCGGGCGCCGCCTTCTTGCTGGGCACGCTCTTCCGCCTGGGCTACCGGCAGTCGCTGCTCTCCCTCAGCCCCCACGACGTGCTCGCCGCGGAAGCCGCCACGGCCGGCGTGACAGGATTCTTCGAGCGGATCGACGGACGGCGCGGCTCCGACACCGGCAAGACCCGGGCGCTGGCCGACCACCTGGCCCGTCTGCCGCGCCCGGTTGCACCGCAGCGGGTGGTCGTCATCGGCGACACCCTGGACGACGCGAGTGCCGCACACGCCGCCGGGGCCCACGCGGTCCTGTTCACCGGAGGACTGCAGCACCCCGATCTCCTGACCGGCTCGGGCCTGCCGGTCGCCGGTACCCTGCCGGCCGCAGTCCGCACCGGACTCACCCTCCTGCCACCGGTCTCTGCCGACCCGCCTGCCCGGCGGCTCCGACTCTCACCCGCGCGTGGGAAGACGCTCCGCCGGTGATCCTTCTCGAACCTCCCGGTCTTCCCCTGCGGTTCACCAACTCCCGCTCACCCGACGACATCAGGACGGCCCCGCCTATGAACCCTCCCGTACCCAGCGACCCCGCACCCGCGCGGGCCGCCCGCCACCGCGGCGCCTGGGAAAGCGCCACCGACGCCCTCGCCGGCGCCGGCACCTGCCCCGACTGCGGGCAGGACCTCGCCCACTGCGCCTTCGACAGCGCCACCGACAACCTGCTGAGACTTCTCGAAGCGGTCGGCCCCGGCTCCCACCACATCGTGTGCAGCCTCCCCTCAGGTGACGGCCCGCTGCTGGCCGCCGTCCACGTCCAGACCGACACCGACGGCACACTCTGCCTCGATGACGACGACGCCCTCGTGCTCTGCACGGTGATGGCCGCCGGCACCGCCACCGGCCGAGCCGGCGGCGTCGTCCTGCGCACCACCCACGACGACGAACGACCCGAGGTGGTCCGCGGCTGGTCCCTGCGCGACGGCACCCTCCACCCGCTCTCGGAGTCGGAGGTCTTCAACGCGTACTGCACCGACCCGATCACCGGCGACCGCGTACCGCCTGAGCCCGGGGTCTCCTACCGCGCCGGGATCCCGCTCCCGCCACCGGCAGCAGCGCCCGCCCCGCCCCGGCTCACCGAGCCGCAGAAGACCGCGCTGCGGGCGATTGCCAGCGGCGGCGTGACCATGTACGAATCCGGCAGGAACGGGCCCCTGCGGATCTCCGCCGGCGCGGGAGTCCGGATCACCATGCCCACCTACGACCGCCTGGTATCCCTCGGCCTCGTCAACCGCGACACCAGCACCGGGTTCTACGGCGGCCAGAAGCTCTACGCCACCGACGCCGGGCGCATGGCCCTGCCCGCCCTGGACGCCACTGCCCCGAGCAGACCGTCCGCGCCGACCCCGTCCCCGGGCGCGCGGCACCGCTGACCCCTCCCCGGAGAAACCCCTGACCGACTTGGCCGATGACGACCGCGTCGCCCTGTCGCCCTGCTTCACCGGGCCGCTGAACAGCCGCTTCAGTGAGGTCTGCTGACCGGTCCACGCCCTTGCTGATGAAAAGCACGCCAGGCACAGTCAGCAGCCGGGGCCGATCGGCGGAGACGAAGTCAGAGCGGAGGCAGCTTTCCACAGCTGGGCCGCCCACGTCTGCTGGTCGAGCCCCAACGTGTACTCGATACAGCAATCGCATTGCGGGATCAGCGCCACAAACGATTGCTCCGCCGCGGTCTCGGCTTCCGTCTCCCACCAGTCATCCGTCGCCAGGTCAGCGGGAGCTATCTCTTCAGCGATGAGCCTGGCCGCCATCCGGCGCAGAGCGTGGCGCCGTGCCAGGCCCCGATCCGGCAACTCGATCCCGGACTCGGCAAGTGCTTGCTCGAACGCGTCGCGAATATCGCGGGCATCCGCGTTGCGAGACCAACCGGCGAGCTCGCACAGTGTCGGGGTGTCCAGTCCGGCTGCGAGCGCCTCGGCAGCGATCATCGGCAGATCCTCCGGGCTTATCTCATACGCCTGATAACGACACGCCACCTCACCCAGAGATGTGAGCCCACTCTGCACAGAGGTTTCCGGTTCCGGTGTCGTTCCTTCTGCTCTCATGGCTCCTACGGTGTCAGCACCGCTTTCGGGGAAGGCACCCCGGGGTGGGCCCACTCGGCACCCACCCCGCATGTTCGCCTGAACCCGGGGCCGAACCCACGAGAATACGACCGCTTGCCCTCGGGTTCCCGCGGAAGCTCACGGGCCTCTGTCCGCACGATCCACCAGTTCGGATGGCCCCGGGCGCACGAGGAAAACACCGGTCAGTTCACCACAGCAGTCCTGACCCGATCGCCACGGTCGACTTCAACCACAAGCAGCGCTCCGGCCGTTGGTGGACCATTGCCCACCACGGCGAGCAGGGCTGACGGGCGGAGTTCAGCTGCCAGGCCCCGGCCGAGACCATCGCCTCCGTCACCGCGTCCCTGCTCCAACTCCGCGTCGACCGCGGGAACATCGAACCGCTCGACCTGACCGTCGGCTCGCTCACCGTCACCGGCAGACAGCGGCTGGCACCAGTACAGCGACGGGCGCGCGATATCCCCGACGGCCGCTGCACCTTGTGGCACGCCCACGGCTCCGCATGGGCCTGGTGGGTGTGGAGACGGGACGTATGCGGAAGGGCAGGTACCCAGCGGGCCGCCTCCGTTCTCCACCCACGTCCCCAGTGCCCTGGTGAACGGCTTCGTCACCCACCTGGCCACCCCGAACCGGTCCAGCGCCGCTACGGCCCTCCCGGTCCCCGCCGTCCCCTCCGCGCCCATCACACCGGTACGCGTGCCGCTGGACAACGCCCAGCTCGGCCGCACCGTCTCCGGGCGCCGCACCCCACCGCCTCCGGTGACCGCCCGCCCCTCCCGCCTCGCCTCGACCCGAAGGACTCCTCCTGACCGATTCCCTTACCCCTTACGGCTCCTGCGAGGAGCCGGTGCCGACCGCTGCTCCCGCCGACAGCACCCGCTGGATCCACGACCCTGCCCTGGCCCACCAGCTGTCCGCGGCCGTGGCATCCCTCCTGGAAAGCGTCCAGCTGATACTGAAGGACGACTACCCGTTCTCGGCCTCGCTGGAAGGCGGCGGCTTCTACACGTGCGAGCAGACCGGCCTCGACCTCGCCTGGGCCCCGCTGATCGAGACCGAGACCGCCCGCCTGGTCGCCGAAGCCGCAACCGACGTCTCGCCGGGGCTGTTCGCCCCAGAACTGCCCGCCCTGATCGGAGCGATCGACGCCCAGCCGGTGCCCGTCCAGCAGGCCCTGATCCGCAAGGCCACAGCCCGTCACCTGGCCAGACCCGCCGTCCCCACGCCCGGGCAGATCACTGCCCAGGTCCACAACACCGCGCCACCCGCCCCTACGCCATCCCCCTGACCGCCGCCCGCGGCCCCCGCCGCTGAGCCCGCCCGCATACCCGGAGGCTCATGTCGCCCGGCAGAAGGCCCGACGGTGAGCGCCTACGCGCCCGATTCGCGGGTCATGGTCTCGCCCCGCTACATGGCGGGCGCCGGGGACCGGCTCGCCGATGTGCTCGGCCCCCTCATCCACCTCTTCGGATGGCGTCACGAACACGCCCCGGCCACCGGCAACCTCACCATCGACAGCCCCGACGGCAGCGTCTTCGTGGACTTCCGTCCTCTGCACCCGCTCGGACACTGGGTGACCGTCGCCCACCACGAGCCTTACTGGGAAGCGGCCTTCAGCCGGCAGACTCCGCTGGAGGCGGTCGCAGCCGTCACGCAGGCCCTGCCGCAACTGCTCGGTGACACCCGGCACAGCGACCACATCCCGATCACGGACGTGCCGCTGGGCCGGCTCGCCGACCTGCACGGCTGGGCTGCCGGGGACAAGGGAGTGCTCACCTCACCCGACCGCTACTGCCGCCTGGAGCACGCACCGGGCCAGGAGATCAGGTGGCAGGTCGAGCACCTCTACTTCGAGAACGCGCCGCTGGCCACCTTCACCCAAGACGCCCCCGAGGCCCTCGTGCGTCAGTTCTTCGCCCATCTGGCCGCGTCCGGCGCGGTGGAGAGGTCCTTCGGCGACCTGCCCCTGAGCACCGGCCACGAACGCAGTGCGCGGGTCACACCGCTACGCCCAGCCGGAGTGGACACCGACCTCGTGCAGGCCCTCGACCGGCTGCTCGGCGCTCCCCGCCGCAGCCGATGACCCTCCGGCAAACCCTGCCCCGCAAAGCGGGAGCCGGTCGTCTGCCCCGTCCCGCCGTGCCCTCGCCCGGGCGGATCACCGCCCAGGCCGACAGCACCGCCACCATCCGCCCGCGGGCAACCCCCCTTGCCATCGCCCGCGGTCCGCGCCGCTGACCCATTTCACAACCGCCGCTGGAGGCTCATGACCTACGCGCCCATCGACGTCCGGCTCGACCCGCACCCCGAGGACAACAGCGCGGTCCTCGCCCGCCTCACCGGGCCGCGGGCGACCGCCGCCCGCCACATCCTGCTCGCCCACACCTTCCAGCCGGCGCCCGGCCAGGGCCCGGACACCCTGGTACTGGTGCGCATCGACTACGAGGAAGCCCACTACGCCGAGGCTGCCACCCGGGCCCTGCGCAAGGCAGGCATCACCGTCGGCGTCGCCTTCGCCCTCCAGCAGGACTTCGACGACGAGTGGATCTGGCTCAACTACCCGATGCCCTGGCTGACACCGGAGGAGATCCGCGAGGTCGGAGCCGAGGCACAGAAGATCCACGACGACATCGCCGCCGCAGACCTGGTCATCCACCGCCATGCCGCGTTCGGCGACGGGCCCCTGCGCGCGGTCCTCGCGGTAGGCACCTACGGCGCCGGCTACAGCGTGCATCTGCAGGGCGAGGACCACGTGCGGCAGGTGGCAGCGACTTTCGACAACCAGGACGAGGCCCTGGCGGACTTCGACCTCCGCTACGGGGGCGCCGTACGCCCCGGCCCCGCACCTGCAACGCCCGCCGAGCAGCGCACCGCCCGCGTCCTCGCCGCCGCTACGACGCCGGACGGCGGGCCCGGGCGGACGGTCCCGTCACCGACGACGGTGCCGGTCTACGAGGGGGATCCCGGCGACCACGAGGAACTCCTGGATTCCTTCCTCGAGCGGGAGGACGAGTGGGCGAAGTACCGGCCGCACGACGAGACCACCATCGCCATCCACGAATCCCTGCTGCTGCGCGTGGAGTTCGTCCACGAGCCCGAGGGGAGCGAACCGCGGTGGACTGTCGCGGCGTACGAGTCGCCGGTCGGCGAGCGCCTGTGGCACGCCACCGCGAGTGCCTCCACACCGGTGGAGATGGTGGCCGTCCTCCTGGACACCCTCGTATCGGGAGCGGCCGAGGCGACCGAGCCCGCGGCCGGCGAGAAGGCCATCGCCCACATGGCCCGGCCGCCGGCCGACTGGACGCAGACCGTGGAGGGTCGCTTCATCCGGTGGACGCCCCCGCGGGGTGACGGCGCGGGCGTCGTCTTCGACGCCTTCGCCGCCCAGGCCCGGACGCCCGCCGACTCCCGGACCTGGTCGGTGTGGGGCGGCCACGATGCCGACCACCCCGTCTGGGCCGTACGCCTGTCCCCGCGCACCCCGGCCGAGATCCTCCACGACCTGGCCTTCGAACTCGCCGAGGGCCTGTGCCGGCGACCCCGCCCCGACCTGCCGCCCCCGCCCGTACGCGCAGCCCACACCGTGCGCCTCGAACCCTCCGCGCTGGCCCTCACCGTCACCCCGCCGGCTCCGGCACACCGATCCGCCGGCCCGCACCGGCCGGCACGCTGAACCGTTCCGCGACCCCAACCCCCTTGCAAGGAGGGGTACTGCCCGAACAGCGCGCACCTGATGTCCGGATCACCCGCTTGGGGAGCGGGAGCGTCGAAGCCGGGGGCGGTGACAGGGTCACGTCCCGGGCCGTGGTGCAGCCGATCATGCTCCTTCGACACCGATCCTGGGCCCGGCAGACTTGTCCCGCCCTGGAGCACCCGGCAGTTGTCGCTGGCCGCGGCGACGTGAGCCCCAACAGGCCTTTCGGCAGCGGCGGCCAAGGCCATGAACTGGGCGATCTGCGTACTTGATCGGCTACACAACGTGGCGGGACAACACCGGTGACAGCCTCGCCCGCGCCCTGCTGGAACGCGCCGGATTCACCGTCCAGTGGCACTTCAACTCCCTTTGCCACCGCCTGACGTGGGGCCAGGGTCCAATCCGCGAGAACGAGCAGGCCACGCACGCGGCGCAGATGCTCACCCTGGCCGGATACCGCGTCGACCTCGACCCGGGCCTCACCACCCACCGCACTGGGCTGCCCGCGGGCCCCGGCGGCGGGTACCGGCTCAGTGACCAACTGCGTGCCCTGACCCAGGCGATGGACGGCGCCGAGACCTACGACGCCGCAGCCGCTCTGGCCGACCAGGTCGCCCACGACGTCCACGGCCTCCTGCCGGCCCTGACCCGGTTCCTCCAGGCAGCCGGTCAGCAGGCGCACGCCGCCGGCACCGGCCCCGGCGCCTGGCCCACGCAGGCGACCACCTGCGGCGCCTCGGCCCGCCAGAACGCCCCGAGCAGAGGACCGCCGCAGCAGGCGACACCGCCGCTCCACCACCGCCCACGCCCACCGGCCGGCCCCGGACCCGCTGACCTTCACGCACGAGAATAGGAATTCCGTACACCCTTGGAAAACCCCACCAACCCTACCTACCGCATCCTTTCCCTCGGCGCCGGAGTACAGTCCACCACCCTCCTCAGTCTTTCCGCCGAAGGCATCCTTCCCCGAATCGACTATGCGGTATTTGCCGACACCGGGTGGGAACCGAAAGCCGTATATTCCCATCTCGACCGCATTCAGCGTGAGATAGCCGAACCGGCAGGCATCCCGATCCTGCGGGTGGCGACCGGCAATATCCGTGATGATGCTCTCGACCCCGAGCACCGTTTCGCCTCGATGCCGCTCTACATCCTCAACAAGGATGGCCGACCTGGGATGACGCGGCGGCAGTGCACCGGCGAATATAAAATAAAACCAATTAAGAAGCAGGTCCGGGAGGTCTTGGGATACCCCTACCCGCAGCGTATCCCGAAGGGCGTTTTCGTCGAGCAGTGGGTCGGGATCTCGACGGACGAATTTCACCGGGCGAAGGACGCCGACGTCGCCTACATGCACAACCGGCACCCTCTCATCGTGGACATGGACTGGTCCCGCGCCGACTGCGTCTCCTACCTGGAATCGCGCGGACTGGCGGACACCCCAAAATCGAGCTGTCTGGGCTGTCCATTCCATGGAAATCAGCAGTGGAGGAATATCAGGGACAATTCTCCGGAGGAGTGGGAGGACGTCGTCGCCTTTGACGCGGCGATCCGGGCCGGAAACGCCCGCGCCAACGCCTCCGGCAACCCGCTGCTCGGTCAGGCGTTCCTGCACCGCTCCCGCGTCCCCCTTGACCAGGCGCCGATCGACCACGTCACCGCCCGCGAATGGGCCCAGCGGCAGGCCGCCCTCGACACCGGGGCGGCCGGTGAACGTCTGAAGGAGCTGGAGGACGGCGTCACCGACGGCTGCTCGCCCTGGGCGTGCCGCGGCGACGAACAACGACCTGAACATGGCGACTTCGGGCTGACGGCGTGAACCGCGGCCTGGTGCTCGACGCGTTCGCCGGACCGGGCGGCTGGTCGTATGCCGCATCCGTGCTGGGTGTGCGGGACATCGGGCTGGAGTGGGATCTGTGGGCGTGCCGGACGAGGGCGGCGGCCGGGCTGCTGACCATCCGCACCGACGTGGCGGTGTACCCGGTGTGGCCGTTCGTCGGGAAGACGTGGGGGCTGATCGCGTCCCCGCCGTGCCAGGCGTGGTCGATGGCCGGCAAGAGGCTGGGGCTGCTCGACCAGCCGCTGGTCCACCAGGCGGTGGCAGACCTCGCCGCCGGCCGTGACACCCGCGCGAAGCTGCTGACCGCGTGCCGGGACGAGCGGTCCCTGCTGGCTGCCGAGCCGATGCGCTACCTGCACGCCCTGCACCAGGGCGGGCAGCCCGAATGGGTGCTGATGGAGGAGGTGCCTGACGTGCTGCCGCTGTGGCGCCAGTACGCCGCAATCCTGCGCACCTGGGGTTTCTCGGCCTGGACCGGCATCCTGAACGCGGCCGACTACGGAGTGCCGCAGACCCGCAGGCGGGCGATCCTGATCGCCTCCCGGGTCCGAACCGCGGTCCCGCCCGAGCCCACTCATGCTCAAACGCCACAGCCGGAGTCGCTGTTCGGCCCGGGCCGTGAGCGATGGGTCAGCATGGCCGAGGCGCTCGGCTGGGGCGCCACCGACCGGCCGGTGCCGACCGTGTGCGCCGGCGGCGGACCCGGCGGCGGACCCGAGCCCTTCCCCTCCGGGTCGAGGAAAACCCTCACCGACGCCCGTATTCGCGGCACCTGGAAAACCCACCCCACCGCGGCCGACCTGGTGCTGCGCTCCCGGCGGGACGGACCCGGCTGTGCCCAGCACGGGCTGCGCGACAACCGGCCCGCCGACGCACCCGCGCCGAGGTTCACCGCCGAGGCCGACCGCTGGGCCTGGTCGTTGCGCAGCAACAACCAGGCCAACGCCACCGTCCGCAGCTCCGATGAGCCGGCCGGCACGCTGTTCTTCGGCCACCGCGCGAACGAATGCGTGTGGGTCGCCGAACCCCGACCAGGCGCCGCACCTCCGGCAGATCAGGATCCGGGCGATGCCCCGGATCCGATCCGGATCACCGCGGCCGAGGCCGGGATCCTGCAGACCTTCCCCGCCGACCACCCCTGGGCCGGCAACAAAGGCCAGGTCTTCGGCCAGATCGGCAACGCCGTCCCGCCCCGGCTCGCCGCCCACCTGCTCGCCCCGCACCTCGGCGCCACCCTGGCCCGCGACGACTTCACCCTGGCCGCCTGATGACACCCCACGACAGCTACGCCCCTGACGACTTCTATGACGACCTGCCACCGCCGGAACCGCTGCACTTCGCCGAACAGGCCCTGCTCGGCGCCCTGCTCCTCGACCCCCGACAGCTCGCCGGCGTGCCGGACCTGCTGCCCGAGCACTTCGCCAACCCCTCCCACAGCGCGCTACTCGCGGCGATGCGCACCCTCACCCCGCCCGACCCGGACGCCCACCGGGCGAGCCCGGTATGGCTGACGGCCGTACTGAAGACCTCGGTGACCGCGGCACCGGGGCTGGCCACCCCTTACCTCCACACCCTCGTCAACGCCTGCCCCCGACCCGAACACGCCCCCGTCTACGCCCAGATGATCCGCGCCGAACACGTCCGCCGGACCCTGCGCGAGCACGCCGTCCGGCTGGAACAGCTCACCCACGACAGCACACTCCCCGAACCGGCCACGATCGTGCTGGAGCAGGCCGACGCCCTCGGGCGATTCCTCGACCGCGTCGAACCCCAGTGGCCTCGCCAACCCGGACCCGTGCCCAGAGCGGCTCCGGCGGCAGCGGACGAAGCCCCGGCCGAGGAGGACCTCGACGCCGAACGCCTCCTCCTCGCCGCCGGTACCGCCCGCCCCCAAGACCTCGCCCGCCTGGACTGGCTGCACCCCGAGGACTTCCGCCTCCCCCTGCACCAGGGCGTGTACCGGTGCCTGACCGCGATGGCCCGGCGCGGTGACCCGATCGACCCGATCACCGTGCTGTGGAACGCCCAGCAGCACACCGCCCTGCACGGCACCGACCCCGCCCACGTCCTGGACTTCCTCCACCAAGCCGTCGGCTCGGCCGAGCACTGGGCCGAACACCTCTACACCCGCGCCCTGCTGACAACCGCCCGCACCTCCGGACGCGAGATCACCGCCCTCACCCACGACCCCGCACACTCCCCCCACCACCTCATACCCGCCGCCCGCCGCGCCCTGGCCCCCCTCACCCGCATAAGAGCCCGCCGCCGCGCACCCCCACCCACCGCGACTGCGCCAGTCGCCGCCCCGCGGCCTCCGGCGCTGACCACCAGCACGCCCCTGCGCGCCACCCGATGACGCAGCAACCCCGGCGGACGGGCCGACGCCGCCCACGACAACGAGACCGTCACCGTCACCGCGATGACCGACGCCGGCCGAGAAACCTACGAACAGTGGAAGGCCGGCTACGGCCCGCCCGTACCGGCCCCGCACCGCCGAGTCCCGCGCCCCGGAGCCCGGCTGGCACCGGCCTCCCAAGCCCACAAGCCCTCCAAGCCGCCAACCGAACATCACGGAGAAATCCTGACCTCGCATCCTTTCGACTCCGTCGCCAACGTCAAGGCCAGCGCTGCGGCACTGCACGAACTCGCCTGCCGCCTGACCACCGTCGGCCCCGATCAGCTCGACCAACTCCTGGCACACCTCCTGCAGGACGGCGGCCTGCTCCACGCCGCCCAGCGGCTTATCGCCCGTGCCCGTACCGCGGTCGACCCCTGCCTCGACGAGACTCACCCCGACCCGGACTCCGACCCCGCGTACACGCTCACGCACGCCCTGGCCAAGATTGACGAGGACCTGACCGACCGCCGCCAAGAAGCGCTCGAACTCCTGCCGGCGACCCACATCCCCGTCGTCCAGGAGCCCTCGCCCGCCCACGAGGCGGCGGCGCCGGCAGAGCGCACAGCCCAGCCGTTCGTGCCGATCCGGCACACCACCACCGGCGAGATCACCACCACCGGCTACAACGCCGCCGCCCGACAGATCCTGCTCCAGTCCGGCTTCGAGGAGACTCCCGGCTGAGCCCGCCCAGCGACGGAAACCAGCACGCCACTGCCGGGCAACACCCCTACAGACACAGACCAGCGACAGGACCTCCCACACCGAGGCCGCCCGCACCTGCACTGCCAACCCCGCCCGCACGCAAACCCGTTGAAGGATCCACTTTTTGACCACACCCGGACCGCCTGCCACAGCTCGCACCAAGGGCGGCGAACTACGGGCCAAGGTGGCCCGACTGCTGGCCGACCGGCCTGCGGACAACCTCACCATCGGGGACATGGCCAGGCAGCTGGGCCACTCCCACGGAGCAGTCCGCAACGCCGCCCTGACCCTGGCGAAACGCGGCGAAGCCGACCAGCACGGCACCGGACAGCCGCACTTCCGCGCGAACCAGAAGACCGCCGCAGCCGCGCAAGCAGCAGTGATCAGCCCACCGGGAACCCACGCTCCCCGCGCCCAAACGGCCACGGCCCACACCAGCGCTCCCGCAGCCAACACGCCCCAGCAGGGCGGCCCGATCCGCCGCGCGGGAGGCCAGCTCTACCACCCCCGCCAGCTGGCCGACCTGCCCGACGTCGAGGCGCTGAATCGCCTACGCGACGCCGACGTGCCGGTGCTGCTCTACGGTCCCCCGGGAACCGGCAAAACGTCCCTGGTGGAGGCCGCGTTCCCCGACCTGCTCACCGTCGCCGGCGACGGCGACACCACCGTCGGCGACCTGATCGGCGAGTACACACAGGCCGACAGCGGAGGCTACACGTTCCAGTACGGTCCACTGGTCACCGCGATGACCGAGGGCCGCGCCCTGCTGATCGACGACGCCACCTTGATCTCGCCGAAGGTGCTGGCCGCGCTCTACCCGGCCATGGACGGGCGCCGCCAGATCCAGGTCAAAGCCCACAAAGGCGAGACCATCAAGGCCGAGCCGGGCTTCTACGTGGTAGCAGGCCACAATCCGGGCGTGCACGGCGCCGTTTTGACCGAGGCGCTCGCGTCCCGGTTCAGCGTGCAGATCCAGGTCGGCACGGACTATGACCTCGCCCTGGCCCTGAAGATCGATGCCCGGGTGGTCCGGATCGCCCGGCATCTCGCGAGCCAAGTCGAGCTCGGCGAGTTGGGCTGGGCCCCGCAGCTGCGGGAGCTGCTCAGTTACCAGAAGACGGAAGCCGTCCTCGGCACCAGGGCCGCGCTCGGCAATCTGGTCGGGATCGCTCCTGTGGAGGACCGCGACGCCGTCGCCGACGCCGTCAGCAAGATCGGCGGCGTCACGCAGGTCGCCCCCCTCACCCTGGGCCGGCAGCTCCCCGCTGCGAGCGCGTCGGCCGCCCGGCAGCCCCCGGGCAGCACCGGGCCCGCGCGCCGGAGCTCGCGATGAGCGCCCATCACCACGTCCAGTCCTCCGCCACCACACCCGACGACGACGACCTCGCGCGCTGGGACGACGACGGCGCCCCGCCCGCACAGCCCCGTTCCTCCCCGGCGGCGTGGCTGCGTGTGGGAGCCGAGCTCGGCGACCGGCTGGTCGACCTGTCCGGCCGCCAGGACCTGCTCGTCACCTGCCGTCCCGGCACCCGCAGCGGCGCACCGGCTGCCTACTTTCCCAGGCTGGCGGAGATCGAGTTCGATGCCAAGCTGTTCGAGCCCCTCCAGCCCCACCAGGTCCACCCGCGGATCGTGGGCGACGAAGAACGGTATCCCGCCGCCTGGGGGGTTCTCGTCCACGAGGCCGCCCACGCGGCTCACTCCGTGTGGGAGGAGCCGGCCGGTGCGGACCCGCGCGTCGTCGAGGCCGCGCTCCTGCTGGAGGAGAGCCGCATCGAGGGCGCCCATCTGATCAGGCGGCCCACCGACCGCACGTACCTGCGCACCAGTGCCCGGACGCTGGTCATGCCCGACATCGCCAGCCCCGCCTTCCAGGGCGTCGAGCAGGCCGCCAGTGTGGCGGCCCTGATGCTGGGGCGCCGGGACGCCGGCATCCTGGATGCCGGCGAGACCAAAGCCGTCGCCGACCTGTGCGAAAGAGTTCTGGGCACCGACCTGTTGGCCACCCTCACCGGCGTCTGGACCGCGGCCCACCGGTGCGCCGACCACGACGCCGCCACCATGCTCGCGCACGCCCAGGACTGGTGCGACGCCCTGGACACCGCAGGCCCTGCCCTGCCCGCCGCGCCGGAAGACCTCACCGATCTGCTGTCCGGCGCCGTGGCGGTCGTCCTGGACAACATGGCCGCCAACGACGCGGCCGACCTTGCGGCACAGGCTGCCGCGGCCAACGCCGTGGCCGCGCAGTCCCGGGACCGCGCCCAGCAGGCCGGCCGGCGACGCAAGGCCGCCGCCACCGCCAAGTCGGTCTTCAATCCACGCGGCACCACCGTCAGCCCCGACGGCACACCGGCGCCCTCCAGCAACCCGATCACCGGCACCCGCAAGCCCACCGCCGCCGAGCAGAGCGCCGCCGCGCGCCTGAGCCGCGCCCTTCGCGCCGCCGCCTACCGCGAACGCACCGAGGAACGGACCACCAGCCCCACCCCGCCCGGCCGCCTCAACATGCGCCAAGCCCTCGCCCGCGACGCCCAGCGCGCCGCCGGCGCGGTGCCCACCGCGGAGCCGTTCACCCAAACTCGCCGCCGCACCTCCCCCACCCCACCGCTGCGCGTGGGGATCGCGGTCGATGTCTCGGGCTCCATGTCGGCCGCCTGCAAACCCGTCGCATCCGCTGCGTGGATCGTGGCCCGCGCAGCAGCCCTGACCGACCCCGACTCCCGCACCGCCACCATCGCCTACGACATGAATCTGACCGCACTGACCCGACCCACCCACCGGGCACCAGACCGCGTGACAACGTTCAATGCCGACGGCGGCAACCACAACCTCGGCGACGCCATCGACGCACTCGACCACGGTCTCGACCTCAGCCGCCCCGGCACCGGCCGCCTCCTCGTGATCGTCACCGACGCCCAGTACACCGGCGGCGAAACCGCTCAAGCCCTCACCCGCATCAAACGCCTCACCGCCGCCGGCTGCGCCGTACTCCAGCTCACCCTCAGCGCGAACTCCCGCCACCTGCCGGGGACCACTCCGCTCCACCTGCCCCGGCCCTCCAGTGCCCCCGCCGCCATCGCCAAGGCCGCCACCGACGCTATCCGCAGAACACGCTGAGACGCCGTCACACGACCACGATGATCAGACGCAGAAGCCCCTATCCGCCAACGCGCCGTCCCCCGAACCAACTCACGTTCGAGTGACGACGCGTTCGTCTGCGGCAGACAACCTGCACCACCCCCTCGACGCGACTTTGTGATCCATGCTCCGTGCGCGACGCCGCGTCGGCGTGCGGCGCAGCTCATCGCAGCCAGGCCGCCTGGCATCCGCCAAACGGCCCCCTGCACTCACTACCAGCACACCCGTCCGCGCCACCCGCTGACCGCGCACCGCCGACAGACGGGCCGGCGCCGCGCACGAAAGGCATCATCTGCACCCGCTCACCGTCACCGGGGCCCGCATCCTCGCCGACCACGACCACGGCACCGTCACCGGACACCCCGCCGCCCTGGCACGGCTCCACGCCGACGGCCTGATCACCGACCGCCAACCCGGCGGCGGCACCCACCAGATGACGGACGCCGGCCGAGCAGCGTACGAACAATGGGAGGCCAACTACGGCCCGCCCGTGCCAGCTCCCGCAACCGGCGTGCTGCCCAAACTCCCCGGACGACAGCACGACGCGATCCTCGCCGCCGCCCACCGCCCCGACCACCTGCTCCCCGGCATCGGCAGCGGCGCACCGGAGTCCTTCAATCAGCGGACGCTCGCCGCCGTGCACGCCGCCGGCTACGCCGACATGCGACCCTCCACGTACGCAGCCCTCGACGGCACTTACGAGCAGACCCGCCGCCCCCTCTATCTGACCCCTGCGGGCCGCGAGTACGCTCGCCAGCGCGGCAACATCCCCTGCTCACGGCGCCGCATCGTGATCATCGCCTGCGGCTCCGCCAAGGCCAAGCCGTCGTGGGACAAGTTCGGCTACCGGGACGTCATCCCGGCCGGCCGGCTCTACACCGGCCCTTACCACCGCTCCCTTCGGCTCGCTGCCGACGCCCTGACCGACCAGACCCTGATCCGGATCCTGTCAGCACGGCACGGCCTGGTCCCCCTGAGCCGACCACTGTTCCCCTACGACACCCGGCTCGGCAACCAGGACGCCATCACCCCTGAGCAGATGGCCCGCCACACCGCCGCGCTCGACCTGGACGACGCCCACGTCATCTTCCTCGGCGGCCGGGACTACGCACGCTTGCTCAAACAGTCCGTACCCCACGCCCTGACACCGCTCACCGGCGGACTCGGCGACCAACGAGCCCAGTGCCACGCCGTCGCCCGCTCGGCCGACCTCGCCAGCGCGTGGTGGACCATCGCAGCCCGGCTGACAGACCACGGGTACGAAGGCTCGCCCACGGTCGAGTCGCTACAGGCCCAGACACCGCCGCTTCCACCAGCCGGCTCCCGCCAACCTGGAGCGAGCCAGGGCCGCGGGGCACGGCGGTAGTCACCCCGCGCCCGACCTGTCGGGCGCACTGATTGACCCGTGGCTGCTTCCAGGAGACCTCGCCGCAACGCGACACGGATCCCGGCGGTGAGCTGCTGCTTCGTACATCGGATCTACGTGCTCCTAGGGCCGTCACGCTGCTGACCAGAATGACTCCAGCGCTTGTCATCGGTGTTCTGTGGTGTGGGTGGGACTGGCGGTGTAGCGTCACGGCTAGCTGTCATGGTTCCGAAGTACCGGTCGCCCGTGAGCGTGTGCACGGGCGATTTTGCTGTTCACAACCTCTGAGGACCAGACGACCACCTCCGGTTCCCGCACGGTGCGGAAACCGACTTCGAACCCCCTTGGAGGGTGACATGGCCAGCGGAACCGTCAAGTGGTTCAACTCGGAAAAGGGCTTCGGCTTCATCGAGCAGGACGGCGGAGGCCCGGACGTCTTCGCCCACTACTCCAACATCGCCAGTTCCGGCTACCGAGAGCTCCAGGAAGGCCAGAAGGTGAACTTCGACGTCACCCAGGGCCAGAAGGGACCCCAGGCGGAGAACATCACCCCCGCCTGACCCTGCACGCTGCACAGCGCCCGCCCCGCGCCACTTGCTGGGCGGGCGCTATGCGTTCGCAAAGCCGCTCGTTCTTTCGGGGGCAGCCCCCTAAACGACCCCACTTCGGCTTTTACCAGCCGCACGCGAAATCATTCGGGAGCGGTAACGTGCATCACCGACTGGAATCCCTCTAGGCTGTAAACGTCCCCCCGGGGGCCGGCGGCAGTGCCGTCTGACAGTGCCCGGTCGTCCACCCCCCCCCCCCCCGGACGGCCGGGCACACCCACTCTGCTGGTGATCACCGGGCATGGCATGCGCCTGATGCGGCGGGA
This sequence comes from Streptomyces sp. NBC_00433, assembly GCA_036015235.1. Classification (NCBI taxonomy): domain Bacteria; kingdom Bacillati; phylum Actinomycetota; class Actinomycetes; order Kitasatosporales; family Streptomycetaceae; genus Streptomyces; species Streptomyces sp. NBC_00433. Next base: position 2,421,911 of record CP107926.1, read on the forward strand.
ACACCAGTCGTGTACCACCGGCCGCCCGCACCTCCGGCTCGACGTGCAGAGCCCCACGGCCGGCGCGTAGCCGGTCATCTGGCCGTTCCCGAGAACTGCAGGCGGCTTCTCCCCGGCCGAAGCGCCGACGTCCGATGCAGACACCGGCCTCCGGGGCATACTCGAACCCATGGATGCCAGGGAGCGTTACGCAGACCGGCGCCCCTACGATGTGCCCGGTTCGCTCAGCGAGCTGACGGGCCCGGCAAGCGGACACGTCACTCTGCCCACGGCTCTGGACTGGTCCCAGCAGCGCCACTACGACCTCAGCCTCGATAAGGACCGGCGACGGTTGTACGAGACCGTCATCCGGGAAGCCTGCGACCCGGCCGATCTTCGCCGCTTCCTGAACGCCGGCCTCCTCCACGACTTGTGGCCGCACCTGTGGCTTCCCGCCCGGCCGAAGGCTGTGTGGGAGGACCGGTTCCCCGAACTCAAAGCCCCCGCTGGGAGCCGGACGCCGCCCGACTGACTCCCCCTCCGCGGCTAGGGTCACGGTTCCGGCGCCTTAGCCGAACGGCCCTCCCCACCCCGCTCCCGCACCGCCCGGACCGACCCCGCAGTTACTCCGCCGGGAACGGCCGCGCAACAGTCCCGGGGCAAACAGGTGCGGGCATGGACCGGTAACTCCCGGGCCCTACATCAGGCTGGCGTGCTCTCACGCCGTGGCCCAATTGCGGTGCGGCTCGAACCATCCTTGATCCAGGTACCAGGCCAAACCACAGAGGGCGTTCACAACATGGCCGCCAACCAGTGCCCGTACGGGGTCCACCGGTGCTCTTACGGCCAGCCTGTCAGGCCGTCTGAGCTCCGGCGGGGAAGGTCGCCAAATGGGCGGCGAGACCCGTGAGGCTGCTGAAGATCGGCGTGTTGAATTCCTTGTCCAGGTGGGCTCGGTTCACTGCGGCGTCCCATGCTTTCTTGTCCGTAACAACCGCGTCGCAATAAGGAATGGCGATCGACAAGGCAGCTATGTCGCGCAAATCGTTGATCGTCCAGTCCCGCTGCACGTCCCGGAGGTAATGGAACTGCATCATCGTGACCACTTTGCGCGATGGAAGTGCCATGAGGAAGCCAGTAAAATCCGCCTTGCTATGAAACGGCGTCCGATTTTTGGTGAACCCGGCACTGAGGAGCGCTTGGACGTAGTGGTCTTCCATCTCAAAGTAGAACTGGCGGGCGCAGATGGCGTCCATCGGGCGGGTAGCGACGTCGGGGACGGTGCGCAGCGTGTTGATCATGACATTGAAGTCGGCGAGCTGGGCATCCGCTATGCGGCGGGCCGCATACGGGTCATAACTCGGGATCGCGGAGCGGAGGGTCGCCGTCGGGCCCCTCAAGACCCAGTACTCCGTAGTCGCGTTGGCCGACTTCTCGATCTCAGAAACTGACATTCCCACGCGGGCCTCGAACTCCCGGCGGTTTTCCTCCGTGATCCCGTTCAGCACCATTCGCTGGACCTGGCCGAACGCAAATCCCGCGCCAATTCCAAATTTCGGTACCTTCACGGGGAAGGCGGGGCGACCGAATCGACGGTTGAGTTCACGAGCTAATTCCTCGTCGAGGATCTTCGGCTCGGGCGCCATGGTGATGAACCTGGAAAGCAAGGCCATAGCGTCCGCCGCTCGCTCGCGGTGAGCGTCGCGAGGGTTTTCGGTGAGCTCCATATAATGCACTGCAGAGAGGGGGAAGGCGACCTCTCCCCGCTCGACGAGTCCTCGTAGCTGATTCAAGACCGCGACGTGATCGGGCCTCTGAGGGACGCCGGTGAGGGCGTCCCCGAGCGCATACCAGTGGTTGAGGTCCAGATAGACCATGCAGGGAAGGGCTGTTGCCATGCTGTGATGATATGACGCCTCACCGGCACGAGTGTCCTAATTTCTCCTCCAGACGACGCCTTCGGTGACGCGCTCCCTGGCCCAGACCTTGCCGACCTACGACAGGGAACCCACCGCCACCCGCCCATTTTTGGCCACGATGTCCTGCGGGTTCCAGTCGAGACGCCTTCAGGAATCCCGGAACCTGTCGGTTTCCAGGCCGGACGCAGCCGTCTCCATTGCAGTTCGATCCCGCCCAGCAGAGCGCCCGCCTTACCCAGAAAGCCGAGCATCCGGCGCCACTCCGGGCCTTCATGATCGCTGGTGGCGTTCTCCCCCTGCCGGGCCGATGGACTGGTGGTCAACGAGGTGGAGGATTCGAGCGATCCAAGCGCCCGCCGCCTCAGCAGCCTACGAAGTCAGGCCGGCACGCCACCAGGCTACAATCCGCTACGATCCGTCACTGAAAGTGTTGACAGCGTAGGCGATGGAGAGAAGGCACTGTGGGGGCGCCATTGCGAGCCGACCGCCTGCGGCAGATCTCGCCTGATGCGGCGGACGACTACATGACGCTGCAGCTGCTTGCCGCGGGACTGGCTGGCATCCAGAGCCGGCAGAGCGACGCGCAGTGGAACGCCCCCGACGGCCGCTCTTCCGCTACGGGTTTCCCTCCCGCGTGGAACGCGGGGATGAACCGCCTGTGGTGGAGGGCCTTGGAGAGCGGACAGCGTTGCGTGGCCAGCCACATGGACGTACTGCAGTGGTGCCGCCTGCCGCTGGAGGAGTGGCCTATCGCTCTGGATGTCAGGGCCAGCGATGCGGAACTTCGGCTGCTGGAGGACGGCCGGCCGACCGCATTCGCCGACCAGGCGGCTCGGTTAATGCTGTCGAGGGACCCCGAGGCAGAGCTGGTGGAGAACCGCTGTTTCGAACTCCTGCTGACGGTAGCGGACCGCAACTCGCGGGACGAGGCCGCGGTGCAAAGCGCGTACGTGGATCTGAGAGGCTTCTTGATCCAGCACCCTGTGGCGTCTGACCTGCTCTTCCAGGAGCTGCTGCGTCGCTATCGCGCCAAGGACGGGCAGGGGCAGCCGTGGCTGAAGCAGTGGTTCCTACACGCCTACACCCCTCGGCCGGCGGTGGGGAGAGCGTCTCTCAGGGTCTGCGACGAGTGCGCGAACCCGCTGGCGGACGGGCAGAGCAATTGCGGGACCGCGGGCTGCTCGGGTGCCCCGAAGCGACAGGAATTCACGACGATGTCGGAGTATTACGTGCAGCGGCGGGGAGTGCGCCGGTTTCTGCATGACCCGGGCCTGGCGGAACAGAGGGTTCTGGATGCTCTTGAGCCTGCGCTCGGCCGGCGGCTGCACCCGTGGTGGGGCATGGACGCGGTGGATGCCGCGGTCGATTTCGACGGTGTCGGCCCCATGGGCACGGGTGAGTGGTGGGCCGCGGACGTCAAGGACCATGCGAGCGCGACGTTGCTCGGTCGCTCCTTTCGGTGGGACGAGCGTGCCAAGGCCCGAAGGCGGCTGCTGGTGATCGCCCAGCACCGCTTCGAGCGAGCCGGCTATCTCGATGACCTGCTGCGCGAGATGGACGGCCGGGTCAAGGGCGTGGAAGTGATGAGCGAAGAGGCTTTCATCAGCGCCGTCCTGCGGCGTGCCGGAGCCGAGGGCTGATGGCACGGGAGATCGACGCCTGGCAAGCTCGCCTGGCGGAAGAGGCGAAAGCCACGGGCGTAGATGCGCTCATGGATGCGCTGCCGATCTCGGAGTTCTTCCGGGTCGAACTCGGTCTGTTCTTCCTCACCCGCTTCCTGCCCGGACAGCCCGCCAGCGTCCTTCGCAAGGTGCTCGACGGTTACTTGTCGGCCGGAGCGGGACGCGCTACGCAGCTTCGGAACCTGCGGCGCCGGATGGGGCCGACCGCGCGCAGTGGCCAGTGGCGCATCCGCCTCAATGAGTACTGCCAGGTGCCCGAGCACCTGCGCCTGTTCGAGCTCGACAGTCTCACCGCCCGCCGGGTCGTGCCGGGCAGCGTGTTCCGGGCCCGTGGCAGCGCCGTCCTGCCCGAGCGCGAGCAGGTCTATCAGGACGCCCTGGACGATGCGGTGGCCTACCAGAGCAAGGTGATGCGCAGCCCTGCTCCGGCCGGCTCTCAGGTGTGGTTCACGCGCAAGGATCAGTCCGTCGCCACCCTGCGGGTCCCGGACTGGATCGAGGACGGTGGCGAGCCTGCTGCTCTGCACGTCCGCGAGCAGCGCACACGCCGTCCGTTCCCACCGGTGACCGGGGAGGGTCTGTACGGTGACCGGTGTATCTCCTGATCAAGGAAGCACCTGATGAGCGACGTGATCGCCTCTGTCGAGGCGCATGAGGATGGACGCCCGGTCGAGCTGCCGGCGGATGTGGTGGACGAGCAGTTGATCGGGCAGCTGGTCGACCGGGCCCGTTCCGGCGGGCTGCAGTTGACCGGTGAGGGCGGGCTGCTGCAGCAGCTGACCAAGCGGGTGCTGGAGTCCGCCCTGGAGGGCGAGATCACCGACCACCTCGGCTACGAGAAGCACGACCCGGCCGGCGTCGGCAGCGGCAACAGCCGCAATGGTGTGCGGGCCAAGACCGTTCTGACCGAAGTCGGACCGGTCGAGATCGAGGTGCCCCGCGACCGGGAGGGCAGCTTCGAGCCGCAGATCGTCAAGAAGCGTCAGCGGCGGCTGACCGGCGTCGATGAGATGGTGCTGTCCTTGTCTGCCCGGGGCTTGACGCACGGCGATATCTCCGCGCACTTGGCCGAGGTTTACGGCGCCAGCGTTTCCAAGTCGACGATCTCGACGATCACCGACAAAGTCATGGACGGCGTGGCCGAATGGCAGAACCGACCCCTCGACCCGGTCTACCCGGTCGTCTTCATCGACTGCGTCCACGTGAAGGTGCGGGTTCTGTCGACGATCTTGTGATGCGGACGGCGAAGCGTCAGGCCGTCGTGGTTCGCGATCATGCACCGCGTGTTCTCGTGATCTCTTGCAGCAGTTGTTCCCGCATCTATCCGCGCTTGTCGTCGACGAGGTCGAACGAGGCTCAGCTGCCGTGGTGTTGAGGGCACGGGTGGCTGTGGAGGGCGGCTGGTGCCGGTGCGGGCAGTGGTCTGGTCGGGTCCACGGCCGCTATGTCCGTAGCCTTCGAGACGTTGCAGTGGGCGGCGTCGGTGTGATCGTTGAGCTGCAGGTTCGCCGATTTCGATGCCGGAACCCGGCTTGTCCGGCGGTCACGTTCGCCGAGCAGGTCCAGGGCCTGACCAGGCCGCACAGTCGCTTCACCCCGTTGCTGCTCGGGCTGCTGGCGCGGATCGGGCTCGCCCTCGCCGGCCGTGCTGGAGCCCGGCTGACGGCGGTCTCGGGCATTGCGACCGGCAGGGACACCCTGTTGAGGCTGGTCAAAGCCCTGCCAGAGCCAGACGTCGGAGCCGTGGAGGTGCTCGGCGTCGACGATTTCGCGTTCCGCAAGGGCCGCCACTACGGCACCGTGCTGATCGACATGGCGACCCATCGCCCGCTTCACCTCTTCGACGGCCGGGAGGGTGAGGACCTGGCCGCCTGGCTGCGGCAGCACCCCGAAGTCCGGGTGATCTGCCGGGACCGCTCCAGCGGCTACGGCGAAGGATCGCGCCAGGGCGCCCCGCAGGCCGTGCAGGTCGCCGACCGTTTCCACCTGTGGCAGAACCTGTGCCAGGCGGTCGAGAAGACGGTCAGCGTGCTCCAGCCGCACCTGGCCGAACCGGCCCAGCAACCCGCACCCGACGGACTCGAAGCTGAGCCGGACACCATCAAGCCCCACCCCGAACTGAAGATCGTGGCCAGGCTCGAAGCCCAGCACGCGGCAGCCCACGAGTTGTGGGCTCAGGGGCTGTCCAAGGCAGCGATCGGCCGCAAGCTCGGCCTGCACCAGGCGACGGTCCGCAAGCTCGTCAACGCCGCCACCGTCGAGGAACTGACGGCGAAGACCCTGCAGCGCGCTCACCTGGTCGATCCCTACACCGGCCACCTCCACCGGCGCTGGAACGAGGGCATCCGCAACGCAGCCCAGCTCTTCCGGGAGATCCAGCAACTCGGCTACCCCGGCGGCGAACTGGCGGTCCAGCGGCACCTGCGGCGCTACCGTTCACACCGCGGCCACATGCCGGCCCCAGGCCCCAAGCCCCCGTCGGTCCGCGAGGTCACCACGTGGATCACCACCCACCCCGACCACCTCGACGGCGCGAACGCGGACAGGCTCGCCGTCCTCCGGTCCCGCAACAAGGATCTCGACAGGCTCACCTGCCACGTCCGGGCGTTCGCGATGATGCTGACCCACCGCGAAGGCGACCACCTCGACGAGTGGATCCACACCGTCGAAACCGACAGCCTCACCCCGATCGCGTCGTTCGCCCGCAACCTCCGCCGTGACCACGACGCCGTCCGCAACGGGCTGACCCTGCCCTACAGCTCCGGCGCAGTCGAAGGGAACATCAACCGTCTCAAGATGCTCAAACGGCAGATGTTCGGACGCGCCGGCCTCGACCTCCTGCGCAAGCGTGTCCTCCTCACCCGATGAACGCACCCAGCCACATCACAAGATCGTCGACAGAACCAAGGTGCGTGACGGGCAGGTCGCCAACCGGCCGATCTACGTCGCCCTCGCAGTCACCGTCGACGGCACCCGCGACATCCTCGGCCTGTGGGCCGGCGACGGCGGCGAGGGAGCCAAGTACTGGCTCCAGGTACTGACCGAGATCCGCAACCGCGGTGTCGAGGACGTGTGCATGGTCGTCTGCGATGGGCTGAAAGGCCTGCCCGACGCGATCGGGACGGTCTGGCCGCAGGCGATCACGCAAACCTGTGTCGTGCACCTCATGCGGGCCTCGTTCCGCTACGCGGCCCGCCAGGACTGGGACAATATCTCCCGCGCGCTCAAGCCGATCTACACCGCACCCACCGTCGACGCGGCCGAAGAGCGGTTCCTGGAATTCCAGGAGGAATGGGGCACCAAATACCCCGCGATCGTGCGGCTCTGGTCGAACGCCTGGGCCGAGTTCGTGCCCTTCCTCCAGTTCGACGCGGAGATCCGCCGGGTCGTCTGCACCACCAACGCCATCGAGTCGGTCAACGCCCGCATACGCAAGGCCGTCCGCGCCCGCGGGCACTTCCCGAACGAGGCCGCAGCGCTGAAGTGCGTCTACATGGCCGTCATGAGCCTGGACCCCACCGGCCAGGGACGCAAACGCTGGACCATGCGATGGAAGCCCGCACTCCAGGCCTTCGACATCGCCTTCGACGGCCGACTCTCCATCGGCCGCCGCTAATCCACGCAAACCCATTTACACCAGTCGCTGGACAGACCCTCACCCGGCGTGAAGCCAGGGGCCGGAGCGAAGTGCTCGTTCTCCCAGTATTCACCGATCGCCCCTGCCACCAGACCGCTCATCTGTGCCCGGACAGCGTTACGGGCAGTCCGGGAGAGCAGTTCGCGATCGGCGGTGACCATATAGGCAGATTACGGCGCCGGCGGTTGAGCGGGCGGGCATTTTCTACTATGCGAGTGCAGCAGCGTACGCGTGGAGGCGTCGGTCCAGGACGGGCTTGTGGCGTCCGGGCCGACTCTCCAACATGTGCTCGCACGTCCGGGCTCCTGCCGTGAACGCAGCGCCGGTACGTGCCGACATCGCCCGGAAAAACTCTCGGCCGTGCGGAGACTGGCTGCTGGTCGTCCACCGGTAGCCGGGACCGTCCAGGAGTGCCCTGTCGATGAGGAGTGTGCCGAGGCCTTGCCGCTGCACTTCCGGGGAGAGTGAGATCTTCGAGATGACGCCGCGCCTGCACTCGTGGCACACCTTCCACACCAGCCGTGCATCAGATATGGCGTCACGGCCGTAGACGCGGATGTTCCGGAACCCCGCGGGCTGCGCCGCGCGGTACAGGAGGAAGAACCGCTCGGTCCTCGGGCGGCGCAGGAGCATCCACCGCCAACGCCACTCGTCCAGCCCTTCAGGTGTCCTCACCAAGCCTCCTTCACCCGTCCAGCGCCGCAGTCGAGGCGAGCGGGCGCCGCCCGCCTCTGTCCTCCAAATGGTGGTGCCTGCCTACCGCGAGATGGCCTGGCGGGCCGCGCCTGGGCAGTCTCCCAGTCCTCATAGCCTCAGCAGACCGCCCGGACGTCCCGCGTCCCCCGTTTCTTCCCGTGGCCCAAGCCTTCGATCTGCGCAGCAGCAGAGCAGTTGCCGCTTCGTTCTGTCACCATCACCGCTCGGTGTCCGTGCCCGTGCCGGACCGGGGAATGGGCTCACCGATGGCGCCAGCGATCACCGCACAGTAGGTGCTGTCGCTTCCGAGGTCGGCCAGCAGCGCCCGCCAGGCCGGCAGGCGGGCATCGCCGAGGTGAGCAGTAGTGCGGAAGACCTCGATGAGGAAGCCGGGCATCTCCCGCCCCCAGCACTGGCCGTTGTGTGCCCACGCGGTCAGCAGCTCTTCATGCTGGCTCAAGGTCAGGTGCGGGGCGCAGGGCAGCACTGCGGTGCGTGCGACGAGCTCGCCCTCGTCGAAGGTACGGACGTCGGCCATCAATGCGGCCAGGTGCCCGGCGAAGTAGGGGCCGGGCCGGTAGTTCATGACCTGAGCTCGCTGGTCGGGTGGCAGGACGGTGAGGGCTGGTAGGAGGCCCGGAAGAGCGGCACGGGCCAGGTCGTCGGGGGCGAGCGCCAGCACGCGCAGCTCGCCGGAGTCCAGGAAGGTGAACGACCATCCGGCAGGTCCGTACTTGGCTGCCAGGGCACGCACCAGGGCGTCGAGGTGACCGGCCAGCGCCTCGTCGGTGCCAGACCAGAACGCCTCCAGGTCGCCCAGCCGCCCGGCCGCGCGCAGTTGGACCTTCGGCTGCGCGGTCAACAGCCGCGGGCAGATACGACCGATGGCATCGCGTACCAGGTCGCGGTCCTGGGCGGCGAACACATGCAGACACACCGCCATCCGGTCGGCAAGCTCCACCGCCTCTATGCCCTCTACCGGCAGCTCCAGCAGCGCGTGTTTGGCGGCGAAGTCCGCCACCCGGCGCCGGGCGGCCGGCCGCACCCGGTGGTAGAACACCTGGGCGATGTGCACGGGTTCGCCGATGAAGCCGGTGCCGCGGACGTGTTCGCGGAAGGTGTCGACGACCTTGCGGCCCTGGCTGGCGGGATGGACCAGGACCGCGTCCAGTGCGACAGTCAGGTGGGCGCGGGCGTATTCCGGCTGCGGGTCGAACAGCTCCCCCAAAGGGCGCAGCGAGGGGTGGGCGCACAGGTTGCGATCCTCGCGTAGTCGTTCCAGCTGCAGCTTCTGCGTAGCGTCGATCAGCTCCAGCGTCACCGCGGTCTGCAGGAGCGAGCCCTCCACCTGCTGCATGGTGTGCACCGCGTCGGAGTCCAGGTTGCCTTGCGCGGACTCGACCTGCTCGGTGAGCGCGCGGGCGTCGGGTTCGCCCTGCTCGTGGAGCTGGCGGATCTTGCCAATCAGGTCCGCGCACACCGCCGTCCATGTCAGCACGATCGCCGCCCGGGCCGCGCCGACCCCGTACGCGCGGTACGCCTCACGGACCAGGGGCCGCACCTCGGCATCCGGAACCTGCCCGATCCACTCCTGAAGATCCCGCAACCCGCCCACCCATCACCGCAGTCCAAGAAGCGCATTCTCTCCCGGCCGCGCCTGCTCCGGCAGGCAGTTCCGATGATCACCGTCGTCGGCAGTTGCGCCGAGCGCCGGTGCAGCGCCGCCGGGCGCCGGCATCATCGGCGGATACTCATCACGCCCCCGGCCGCCACGGCGTAACGCCGCTGACCTACGACACCGGACAGGTCACCCGCGCTCGCACCACCGGCCTGCATGCCCGCAACTCATCGGAGACCAGGGCACCTGAGACGAACCCGACTGGTCTGCACCCGAATCCGGCCGGGCAGCGGCGGGCGTGGGCCGCGGCCGCCGAGCAGGAATGACCGGGCGCACTCCCCGCGCCCCGCGTCCCAGTCCCCGCTCCGGCGCCGAGGCGCAGGAGCAGCCCATTGACGCCCACGGACATGAAGGCTGGTTCCCGCAGTGCCGCGCAGGCCCAAACGGCGGTCCGCCCTGCCAGGCTGCGCGTCGCGCCAGTGGCCGGGGAAACGACGTTGTCGTACCTGTCCCGGGTCTCCGGCCGGCCTTCCCGCAGGACTTAATGTCATTATGACGATAACAATGCTAGGGTGAACTCCCGGCTCGGCTCAGACCGTCAAACGACAGGTACAGGGGACGCCCATGACCACCACTTCCGCATCAGTGCCCACGGCGAGCCCCGGGACTGGGACGGGCCCGGCATTCGACCCGATGGTCACCATGACCACCGCCGTGCACGCCAGCCCCGGCGTCTACGCGCTGCTGCTCGGCTCCGGCGTCTCCACCGGCGCGGGCATCAAGACCGGCTGGGGCATCGTCACCGACCTCGTGCGCCGCGCCGCCACCGCCCAGGATCCCGGCTCCCCCACCGCCGGCGAGGATGCCGCCTCGGATCCCGAGGCGTGGTGGGCGCAGCACGGCGACGGTGACCTCGGCTACTCGGCTCTGCTGGGCGCGCTCGCCCCTGCCCCGTCTGCCCGGCAGGCCCAGCTCGCCCGGTACTTCGAGGCCGACGACGAGGACCGCGAGCAGGGGCTGAAGGCGCCCGGGGCCGCGCACAAGGCCATCGCACAGCTGGTGGCCCGGGGCAGCGTGCGGGTCATCGTCACCACGAACTTCGACAACCTCACCGAACGGGCACTGACCGATATCGGGATCTCCCCGCAGGTCATCCACCAGCCCGGCGGGTACGGCGGCGCGACCCCGCTCGCTCACAGCCGCGCCACCATCATCAAGCTGCACGGCGACTACCTGGACCTGGACTCGCGCAACACCGTGGATGAGCTGTCCGCCTATCCCGACGCCCAGCAGGAGTTCCTCGACCGGGTGCTGGACGAGTACGGGCTGATCGTGTGCGGCTGGTCCGCCGACTGGGACCACGCGCTGGTGAAGTCCATCGAGGGCACCCGTTCTCGCCGCTACCCGATGTTCTGGTCCCACTACGGCGCCCTGGGCGACGCCGCCCGCCGACTCACCGCCCAGCACCGGGCCACCCTCATCCCCGGCCTGACCGCCGACGAGCTCTTCCCCGGCCTCGTCGCCCGGCTGGACGCCTTGGACTCCGCCGCCGACGCCCCCGTCACCCGCGAGATCGCGGTTGCCCGCCTCAAGCGCGCCCTGCCCGACCCCGTGCGCCGCATCGAAGTCCACGACCTGATCGACCAGGCCACCACCGAGGCGCTGCAGCGCGCTACTGGTGACGCTCATTCTCTGAGCGGGAAGGAGGGCGGGTACGCCGACAGCGCCTATAGATACCGCGCGGACACGGGCACTCTCCTCCACCTGCTGGCCACCGGCGTCTTCCACGACGACGGGACCTACGACGACAAGTGGATCCGGGCTCTTCAGCGTCTCCTGCGCATCCGGGAGAACGTCCCAGGCTCCTACAACGGTCCGCTCGAAGCCCTGCGGCACTACCCGGCGCTGCTGGCCCTGTGGACGGCAGGCATTTCCGCCGTTCTGGCCCGGCGAGAGCACCTGCTCGGCCGGCTGCTCACCGAGCCCGTCTTCCGCTCCCCCTTCACATCGCGGAACCAGGTCCCCGCAGACGCCCTCGACCCTGGCCGTGTCCTTAACGGTGAACTCGTCAGTACCTTCTACCGACCCGACGACGGGACCTGGATCTACCCGGAATCCGAACTGCTGCGCCGTGACACCCGCGAGCCCCTGCGTTCCATCGAGCCCGACGACGCCACCTACCAGAGGGCATGCAGCCGCTTCGAATTGCTCAGCTCCCTCGTCGCGCTCGACCAGCCGAACGGCCGCCCGTGGTACGGCAAGTACGTGTACGGCAGCGAGTGGGGCGATGACGACAGCGGCCCTGGCCCCGGCGTCCGCACCGAGATCAGCCCCACCTGGCCGCTCCTCAGCGCCGGCGCCTTCGGCAAGGATGTCGACCGCGCCGCCGCGGCCTACGCCCGGTTGACCGAATGGCGCAGCAGGTACGCCCGGACCTGGTAGGAGCGCACCCCCGAGACCGGGTGGGCCAAGAGCGCCCGCCCATTCCGGTCGCATGGAATGCTGTTTCGATGATCCCGACGGCTCCGGTGACACCGTCCGAACTGCGCCACGCCATAGCCGGCGCGGTCTCGGAAGTGAAGGCGTACGAACTCGCAGCAGCCTGCGAGCGCCTGGGGCTGGAGGCTCAGCGGGACGGAGAAGACCCCTTTCGGAGCAAGGGAATGTACGTCCGGGCCCGCCTGCAGAACCTGGGCCTGCAGGAGTTGGCTGACCTGGCCCGGCGGGTCGTCGACGAGTACGGCAGCCAGGAGCTGCGCGACGTACTCGGCCGCTTAGGTGTCCGGGGCGTGGATGGGGAACTGAAGAACCTCATCTTCGCCGCAGACGGCCCCAAGCCGAGGATCGTGTTGCCGGATTCGATCAGCAACACGATCCGCATCGTCGAGAACGCGCAGTACTGCCTGGTCTACGACCGGCCGCTGGAAGCACACGGCCTGAGCTGGGCAGACCTGGCCGCATGGTGGGAAGAGCGCGACGCGGACCTGCGCGGCGACCCTGCCCGAGCACGGACGGAACTACGCCACCGGTTGCGGCGCTCCTTGAAGGGAAACGGGGCGGAGGAACTGGTCTTCGACACCTACGTCAACCTCGGCTTCGACCGGCCTGCTCTGATACCCCAGGTCTACCTCCACTACGACCCGTACACCGTCGCAGAGCTGGGCGGCGCCATCGCACTCCCGCGGCAGCGCATGGACTTTCTTCTGCTCATGAACCAGCGTGCCCGCGCGGTCATCGAGATTGACGGTATCCAGCATTACGCCGACAAGAACGGACGAGCGGACACCGCACGCTACGCGGCGATGATGGCCGAGGACCGGAACCTCACGCTCGCGGGCTACGAGGTCTACCGCATCGGCGGCCGTGAACTCGCCGATCGCGCCGAGGCTAAGGCGATACTCATCGACTTCTTCACGCGCCTCCTGCGGCGCCACGGCCATCTCCCGAGCTGACACTGAGCCTTTTCCAGCCTGCCCTGCCAGTGCGACAGTTGGCGTGACAGGCGAGTGAAGCCCCTGGTAGACGGGGTCACGACCAAGATCTCCCGTACCGCCAGAGGCTTCACGTGCTTGTCTACCCGTCCGGCCTGGACCTGTCCAGCTCGCATCTTCGCTTCCTCAGCGCCCGTCTGGGCGAACGTCGCCGTGCGATCGGCAGCCGATGGCGCCGGTTGAGCGCCGGCAGGCACTGCCCGCCCTCGCCCACCTCCGCAACGGGCATCCCTACGCCCAGCTCGCGGCCGGATTCGGCATCGGCACGACGACCGCGTACCGGTATATCACCGAAGCCGTCGATCTCCTGGCCGCCCTGGCACCCACGCTCGAACAAGCCGTCCGCGAGGCATCGGGAAAAGCATTCGTCCTGCTCGGCGGCACCCTCCTGCCCATCGACCGCATCGCCGCGGACCGACCCTTCTACTCAGGCAAGCACAAGAGGCACGGCATGAACGTGCAGGTCCTCACCGATCCGTTCGGCCGCCTGCTGTGGGCGTCGCCAGCCCTGCACGGAGCCGTCCACGACATCCGAGCCGCCCGCGAACACGGCATCATCGACGCCCTCGCCCAGGCCGATATCACGTGCTGGGCCGACAAGGGCTACCGCGGCGCCGGCGGAACAATCCGGATCCCGTACTGGGGACGATGGGTGACCCTTTCCCCAGGTCAGAAAGCAGTGAACCGGTCCCCTCCAAAATTGGCGCGCTCGTCGAACAGGCCATGGCCACCCTCAAGAACTGGCGACTCCTGCGCAAGCTCCGATGCTCCACCACCCGGATCACAGCCCTCGTCCAAGCCGTCCTCGCTCTGCATCTGGCCAGCTCAGAGCGATGATGAAAAGGGCTCACTGACCCCGGATAGGAAAAGGCCATGGGAATGCTGCGGGTTGTCCCGCTGGCCGGTGAGACGACGTGGTCGCACCTGTCCCGGCTGGCCGGCCGCTACGGCTTGGAGTCCGGCGCTGCTGCCCTGGTGGACCTGGTCGGGTTCCCGACCGGGTCCGGCGCTGCTGCCCTGGTGGACCTGGTCGGGTTCCCGACCGCGGGACGAGGACGGTCCACGCGAGGACGCCGAGGTGCCGCTAAACCCGTCCGGGCGACAGCTGCTGGCCCCACTGGGCGGAGTCGACGAGCCTTACGTGGCGCGGGCGCTGCCCGCGTTCGGCAACTGGCCGCAGCCGACCGCTTCCGGCACGCCGGCGTGCCCCGGTATGACCAGCCCGGACACAGCTGCGGGCAGGTGGAAGGTCGCCTCGCCGGGGAGTACGGGCCGGTGGCGCACGAATGCCGGCTACGCACGGCGGGGCGCACCGGCCACGACACTGTGGTGGTGCGGTACTTCGCACCATGGCAGCGGGTCTGCGCCCGCCACCACCGGTGGATGCAGACCGCCGGAGACGGGCACCGGCATCGCAACCTCGACCTGCGCGCGGCGGCCGGAGCCGATCTGGGACAGGTCTTCGCCTTAGCCCACGTGGTGGTCTGCGCGTGGTGAGAATTGGGGCGGGAGTGCGGCGTCTGCCGCCAGATCCTGCAACACGGCCTCGCCTGAAACCGGGTGACACGGCTGGCAGTTCACCGGGCAGCGCGCTGACGAAGCCGCCGCCCAGCGGCACACGCCCTAATGATGAGATCGGCCAATTCTGCGGCAAGGACAAAGGTCCGGCGCGTGCAAGCCTGGTTCGAATCCAAGCAGCTGCCCTGCGCCCGACGGCTGCACTGTCCCTCCCGGCCGCGGTTTCCAGATGCCACAGCGCCGGACTTGACCCGGCCGCCTGTCGCCGAGCAGTCGGCGACAGCTGGGGGATCACCTCCGGGAGCGGCCCTCGCGTCCGTTCCCCGAGGCGATCCGCACAAGGCGGACGACGTCCTTCTTCGGGTAGCGCTCCACAGGCAACGTCAGGTTTCATGGCGAACAGCTTGCTGCGCACGTATCCCGCATCCTGCCAGCGTCCCCTGGCTGTCACCCGTGCGCCGCGGTCAGGTGCCGTACATCTTCGTGCAGGTGAGTTTGCCGTTGAGGGTGACGGAGTCACCCGCTTCGCCGAGTTCGAGACCCGAGACGGTGACTGTCAGGACACCGTCCTGCTCCGCGGCCGACAGGCCCTTCGTACCGACCGCATAGAAGGTGTGATCGTCCGGCGTGATCAGACTGACGATGTTCGTGCCGCCGACGGTCGCAAGAAACGACGGAACGGCGAACCCGGAGGACGACCCCGCATCCGCGTCGGGTGCGGACACCACACGCAGCTCGCCGGCGAGGGTGCGGCTGTCCCGCTCGGAAACACGATTCTTGGCGTGACCTGCAAACTCTTCCTCCCGGGCAGAGTCCGCACAGCATCTGGGACGATGCCTCGATGGTGCTGTCGATCGTTACCGCGTTGGCCAGGAACCTGGTCATGGTGCCCGTTGCCGTGCTGCGCAGCCGCGTGGCCAAGGACGCGGAGGTGTTGGCGCTCCGGCACCAGATTGCGGTGCTGCGCCGTCAGATCGCGCGGGTCCACTACGAGCCAGCCGACCGGATCTGGCTGGCCGCGCTCTCGCGATTGGTCCCCCGCGGGCGATGGCGCGAGGTCTTCGCGGTCACGCCGACCACGCTGCTGCGCTGGCACCGGGAGCTCGTCAAGCGGAAATGGACGTTCGCCCAGCACCGTCGTCGCCCGGGTCGCCCCTCCACTGCGCCGACGGTCAAGCAGCTCATCCTGCGCTTGGCCCGCGAGAACAGTAGCTGGGGGCACCGCCGAATACAGGGCGAACTCGCCCGCCTCGGCTTCCCGATCGCCCCCTCCACGGTCTGGGAGATCCTGCATGCAGCCGGCATCGACCCCGCCCCGCAGCGATCCGGCCCGACCTGGCGCCAATTCCTCACCGCCCAGGCCCACGGCATTATCGCCGCCGACTTCCTGCACCTCGACACCATCACCCTCAAACGCCTGTACGCCCTGGTCTTCATCGAGCACGGCACAAGGCGCGTTCACCTCGCCGGCATCACCGCCCACCCCACCGCCGAGTGGACCACGCAACAGGCAAGGAACCTCACCATGACGCTGGGATGCCGGATGGACTCACTACACTTCCTGCTCCGCGACCGAGACTCGAAGCACACCCGGTCATTCGACACCGTCTTCACGGCAGACGACGTGGAAGTCCTACTCAGCCCACCACGGCCACCGAAATCCAACGCAATCTGCGAACGAGTCATCGGCACCCTACGCCGCGAGATCCTCGACCGGACACTCATCCACAACGAAGCCCACGCCCACGCAGTACTCACCGCCTACCTCAAGCACTACAACCAGCACCGCCCCCACCAATCCCGACTACAACTACCCCCGGACAGCAGCGAACCACCGACCCCCGCCACCGTCACCGACCTCCACGCCCATCGCATCCAGCGACATCCCGTCCTCAACGGCCTCATAAACGAGTACCACCACGCGGCCTGACCAAGCCGCATCGCCGCAGCTCACAGATCTGAACCGTATTTCCGAGCGGCACAGGGTAGAGGCTCGGACCTGTGAAAACACCGTCGGGGCCACAGGATTTGAACCTGCGACTCCTTGCCCCCGGTCAGGGCCCGAAGTGAACGAATCCCGCCCATGCGTAGGGGTCGAACTCCCCGTAGCGCGTGCGCAGTTCCCGGACCGTCTCGTGCAGGGCACGGCCTGCGTCCGAGGCGTCCGGGGGCGTGGAGCGCAAGGCCGCGTAGAAGAGCTCCGTCGCCTGCTCGGCAACCAGGTCGGCGACCGGCCAGACCGAGCCGACCGTGTGGCGGAATCCGGCGACCTGGAGGGCGGCCAGCAGCGTGGCCGCCTGGTCGATCAGCCGACCGCCGGAGCCGGCGGTCTCGCAGGCCGGGACCACGGCCAGCTCGGCGCCGTCGGTGTGGTGGACGGCCAGGTCCCGGACCGTGACAGGGCGATCGGCGAGTTCAAGGCGGGTGTCGAACGGCGACCCGGCCTCCTGGGCGGCGTGTCCGGCGAAGTAGAGCCACCGGTGGTCGGACAGGCCGGCCAGCAGGGCGTCGGCGGTGGCGTCGGCGCCGTCGAGCCGGGTGACCGGTAGGGCCGCGGCGAGGGCGGCCGGCGGGCGTCGCGCGGCGGGCAGGGCGGCCTTGCCTGAGGTGGACGGGGTAACGGCGAGCACACCGCCTGCCGGTGCCGGTAGCGAGGCCGACATGGAGGCTGGGGCCGGTGCTGCCGCGCGGTGTTCCCCTGAACGCCGCAGCAGCCTGAACGTCGGGGTGTACGAACCGGGTATCGCGCCCAGCGGCGAGTCCGGCGGCGGCGCGGCGTGCAGGGGGAGCAGCACCGCGGGGCCGGTCACACACCACCACAGCCGCGTGGTGCCGGCCGGGAGCACGGCGCCGACCGGTTCGCACACGCGGGCGTTCAGCCAAGCCAGGACCTCGTGCAGGGTGTCGGCCGCGCCGTCCGGGTCCGTGTCGCGCGCGGCGAGTCCGCCGTAGAGGTCCAGCACGACGCGCACCGAGTCGTCGTGGAAGTCGGCGCCGAGCGGCACGACCGTCAGGCCGGTGTCGGTGACGACGAGGGCATGGCTGCCGAGGTCCGAGGTGTTGACGACGACGACGGCGCCGTCGCGCGGCGGTCGCAGGTCCGCCAGGCGCGGCGGGGCGAGGAATCCGGCAAAGCCGGGCAACGACCTGATCTCGGCGATCAGTTCCTCGCGGGCGAGGGCCGCGGCCATGCGTTCCTCGGCATCGACGCGCAGGCCGTCGGCGTCCAGGCGCGGGCTGCCTGCCTGCGGCGGCGCGGCGGTCAGCCGTTCGTCGAGCTCGGACAGCCGCGCGGCGAGCCGCGGGTGCGCGGCGGCGAGCGGGTCGTGCCCGCGGGTGTCCAGGGACTGCCGGAGCAGAGTGGCCCGCCCTTGTTCGAGCAGTTCGACCGCCCGCTCGGGCCGCCCGTCCGCGATGGCGCAGGCCGCGGCCTGCCGGGGAATGCCGTCGTACTCGTGCAGCAGCCGCTCACGGTCCTGCGCGGTCAGACCGCGCCACGCCAGCTGGTCGAGCATGCCCGTCGCCACTTCGTAGCCGCGCAGGGCGTCCGCGAGCCGGCCCGCGTGATGATCGGTCGAGGCCCAACGCAGCGCCGCCGTCAGCCGGTCGGGCACCGAAGCGTTCGCCTGGGCGGCACCCTCCTCGGCCACCCGCGCGGCCCGTATCAGGGCGGTGGCGACCGCGTCGTCCGGGTCGGCCAGCATGTCCCGGACCAGATCGGCGTTGACAAGGGAGACCAGGGGCGTATGCCCGCGCCACTCCGCCTTGAGCCGGTCCGAGACCTGGCGCGGTGTCGGACCGGCTTCGCCGTCCGGACCTCGCGCCACGCCCCGGATCACCCGGTCGTACGCCGCCGCCAGGATCGTCGTCTGGGCCAGGTCCACCGCGACCCGGGCCCGCAGGGGATTCGCCGGGTCCGCGCTCCGGAAGAGCCGTTCCAGCGTCGTGACCGCCTCGCCGAACACCTCCGCCGCCCCGATCCGCCGGGCCGCGGCCACCCGCGCGTTGACCAGGACCATGGCGCAGTGCCACTCCACCGCGTCCACCGGGCCGGCTTCCGGCAGGACGGGAACGGGGGTGGACGCCAACGCGGCGGCGATCTTCCGGTAGCTGCCGCGGCCGAGGGCCAGTTGGATCCGCAACGCCGCCAGGGCGCTGCGGGCGAGCGCGGCGCCGTCGCCGGTGGCCTTCCGGCCTGCGGCGGCCAGCCGCTTCTCGGCGCGCGCAGACAACGGCGTACCACCGGTCAGCCGGTACAGATCGCCGGCGACACTGGCGTACAGGTCGAGCACAAGGCTGTACAAATCGCCTTCCCGGGGCGCCGACTTCAGCACCTCGTCCAGGAGCGCGGCGGCCTCTTCGAGGTCCCGCAGGCCGCCCTGGGCACTGTGGCGGGCCTCCAGCGCGGCGGCCAGCACGAACCGGTGGTGCGGGCGCACCGGGTCGTCCGGCGGCAGTGCCGCCAGCCGGCGCCGAGCGTCGGCCACCTGCTCCGACAGCCGGGCCCGGTCGGCCGGGGGTGCGGCGGCCTCGGGGGCCGCCTGCCGAAGCGCCGCCAAGTCGCGGAGGCTCCCGAGAAGGGTGTCCGGCACCGCCTGCCGCCCGGCCTGTGCGACGGCCTGCCCCCCGGCCGGTGACCGGTCGAGCTCCGCCGCGTCGAATTCCACCCCGCCGAGGCCCCGGCCCTGGGCGGCTCGGGCGAGGACGGTGGCGAGGTTGTTGCGCGCGGCTTCGGCGGTCAGGGCGTCCGGGGGATGCGCGATCGCCTCCTCCAGAATCCTGATCCCCTCGCGCATCTCGCCCTCGTCCCCGGTCCGCTCGGCACGTCGACACAGGGCCACGCCGAGGAGGTCCGCACTCGAAGTACCGGACTCCTGGGGGATGTTTGCGAGGATCTCGACGGCCTCGTCAAGGGCGACGCCGTCACCGGTGCGGTCCGCGCGGTGGATCAGGGCGGTGGCCAGGAGTCGGGACGCGTCCGCGCCGGGGGGCGCGGCCCGGATCAGTGCGAGGGCGTCGTCCAGGGCGGCCCTGTCACCGAAGGCGCCGTACGCCTGGACCAGTGCCTGTGCGTACAGCATCGTGGAGCCTTCGGGATTCTTGTGCGGGTGGCCGGCGGCCTCGCGGAACACCGCCACGGACTCGGCGAGCCTGTCCAGGTCCTCGGCCAACTCGTACTCGCCGTACAGACTCGCGGCGAGAAGGAACAGCACGTCCCCGTGGAAGGCCGGGTTGTGCCGCACACGCGGCAGGATCGAGCGCAGCCTGCCGGTCGCCTGCGTCATCCGGCGCAGGCTGCCGGTCCTTGCGGCGCCACTGATCTGCCGGGCGAGGGAGTCGAGAACGAAACGGCGCAGACCCGTCATCAAGCGCTCCATCGCCGACATGCCACCTTCCCCTGCCTGTCCGCGGCGCCCCGGCGGGCCGCCCCGGAGACGTACCGTCCTCGACATCCGGTGATCTCGCCGATCCGGGCCCGCCACGGCGGCTGCTCAACTAATATCCATTATCGCCCACAACGTCCATGAGCATCCGTCAATAACCGCCAAGTTCCCCACCGGAGAGGCGGATTCATGGAGTCACGAATGTCAAGGCGAGGAGTGCGTCGGTGTCTTCGGGAGATCCGGATCTGCCGGTGCTTCGTCTGAACGTGCTCGGCCGGGTCAGGGCGACGGTGGACGGCCGGGAGGTGCCGCTGCCGCCGGCCACAGCCGCGGTGCTGGTCCGCTTGGCGCTGGCAGAGGGCAAGGCCGTCTCAGTCGACGAGCTCTACCGCGACGTGTGGCCGCGCGAGCGGCCCGGCCGGACGCCCCGGGAGCAACGGCCGGACCGGACGAAGGTCCAGAAGCGGATATCGCAGCTGCGCGGCCTGCTGGATCCGAACCATCCGGGCGAGGGCTCACGACTGGTGCTCACCGAGCGCGGCAGCGTGTCGTCCTACCGGCTTGCGGTCCCGCGCGCGAACGTGGACGGCAACCGCTTCGAGGACCTGGTCGAGCAGGCGCGGGGCAGCGCCGCGGCGAACGCGGTCGTCCTGCTGACCGAGGCTCTGGCGCTGTGGCGGGGCAGCCCCATGGCGGACGTGATGGACCGCGGCTTCGTGGCCGCCCACGCCACCCGGCTCACTGCGCTGCGGGACGAGGCGCGCCGCGAGCTGTTCGAGGCGTACCGGACGCTGAACCAGTACGCGAAGGCGCTCGACACCGGTCGGCGGCTGCTGGACGACCATCCACGGGACGCCGCGCTGATCGCCGGCCTCGCCGAGGTCCGGCGGGCGTCGCGCACGCGGGACGCGGCGCTGCTGCGACAGGACTTCCCGTCCTTCGGCGGCGTGGTCCGGCTGGTCGAGGGGGACCTTTTCGAGCAGGCCGACGCACACCTGATCGTCGGCTTCACCGACACCTTCGACACCATCGACGGGCCCGACCGCGGGCTGATAAGCCCGGAGACGGTGCAGAGCCAGTTGCTGCGGCGGCTCTACGACGGAGACCGGACGCGGCTGGAGCGCGACCTGCGCGCCGCGCTGCGTGACGTCGAACGGGTCGGACAGATCGACCGGGCCGACAAGCCCGTCGGCAAGTTGGCACGCTACCCCGTCGGCACGGTCGCCGTGCTTCGGCTCGGCCGCCGGCGCGTCTTCGCGGTCGCCTACAGCCGCTGGGACGAGGCAGGGCAGGTGGTGGGCTCCACCACCGCGGCACTCGGCGCGAGCCTGGACCGGGTCTGGGCGGCCGCGCACCTGCACGGGCAGCGTCAGCCGGTGGCCGTGGGACTGCTCGGGCTCGGGATGGCGCGCATCCGCGACGCGGGGCCGCAGGAGCTACTGGGCCTGATCGCCGAGCGCTACGTGGCGGCGTCCCGGGCCCGGCCGGTGGCTGATGAGCTGCGGATCGTCCTGCGGCCCGGCGTCGCGGGCGGGCTGGACCTGCCGGCACTGGCCGAGGAGCTCAAGCGCCGGTGAGCCGGGCGCACCGATCGGCAGGCCAGCCAGTTCGCTGAATCCTTCCGTCTGCCACCCGGCGGACCCGGATACTGAACACTGGTGTGTTCCGGCGAAGACTGGTGCGTTCCCGGCGGCGGGCGGCCCTCCGCCGGAGGCAGAGGAGACGGACCGGTGGTGGGCGGCGACCTGAACGGACGGATGGGCCGGCTGATCGACGACGCCGGGCAGTGGGCGCTGTCCAAAGCGGCATGGCGCAGGGTGCGAACCCTGCTCACGGAACTGGAGACGGCGCTGGCACGCGGCGACCGCGCCGCGGCGAACACCGCGGTCTCCCGGCTTGAACTGCTCAGCCCCGGGCGCGCCACCCGTCTGGGGGACGAGCCGCGGGTCCCGGCCGACCGGGCGGTGCGCGAGCGGCTCAACCGGGTCAGGGCCGCGTCCGACAGCCTGGGGCCGCTACCGGCACCGGACGACCCGGAGCCGCCGCCCGTACCGGGCACCGCGCAGGGCGGCCGCCGTGAGTGACGCCGGCGCCGAGGTGCCGCGGCCCGCGGTCCCCGCCCGGTCCGAGCCGCCCGCGCAGCCGGAGGCCCCGCGGGACACCGGAGTCCCTGAGCAGCAGACCGTCATCCACCGCTTCTTCCTCGTCAACGGGGGCGAACCGGTCTACGCGCAGTTGCTCCTGCTGTGGCGGCGCCTCGGTGACATCATGGGCCTGCGCCATGCGGTGCCGGGCGTGGACCTGCCGCGCTTCCTGCCCGGGACTCTCCACGAACTGCTGGCCGGTACCCCTGACGACGAGCCGGCCGCGCTCGCCGCCGTGCAGGTCGGCACCGGTCACGAGCAGGCAGTCGTCTACCGCAACCACGACGTACTGTCCCTTTCGCTCCTGCCTGCGCCCGGCTCCTGGGAGCGGGCCGAGGCCGAGTGGTTGACCGTGGCCGGGCCCGAGCCTCTGCCGGCCTTCGGCGAGGTACGGTTGCGGCTCGCCCTGTCCGGCCGCATACCGCCGCCGGGGTACGAGCCGTCGGTGCATCCTGACGGCCTGTCCGTCCTGGAAGCGCACGCGCAGGACAGCGGCCGGCGCGTACGCACCCTGATCGTCCATGCCCGGCCCGAGGACGATCCGCTGCTGAGCCGCTGGGCCTGGAGCCGCGGTGACGCGGGGATGCCGCTGCTGGCCCGGCACCTGATCCAGGCCGCGAAAGTACGCCACCTGGTGCGTGAATGGCGCCGCATCCGGGTCGAGTGGGGAGACGATCCCGAGCGGCTGGCGCTCGAACTGCGGGAGGACCGGCACACTCTGGAGATCGCCGCCGAGAACATGCGTCGCCTGATTCCGGCGGGCGCCCTTGAAGCCGGGCCGCTTGCCGCCGATCTTGAACTGGCCGCCTCGCTGGCCGAGCGCTTCACCGACGAGCTGGTCTATCTGGCCGCGGACACGGACCGGGCCGCGCTGGCGGCCGGCCGCCGCCCGGCCGCCCGGCCGCCGGAGCCCGCGCCGTGGCCGTCGACCGGGCGCGACCCGCGGGCGGTCTTCGTCGCCCACGGCCGCGATCTGTCCGCCCGGAAGGTGGTCGTCGACTACCTGCGCGCCCTTGACCTGCGCCCGCTGGAGTGGGAGTCGATGGTCCAGGACACCGGTCGGGCCATGCCCCTGGTCCGTGACGCGATCCACGTCGGGCTGCGGCGCGCGCAGGCGGTGATCGTGGTGTTCACGCCCGAGGACGAGGTACGGGTCCACCGGGATCTGCGCCTTCCGGCCGAGGGCGACGCGGTCGAGATGCAGGCCCGCCCCAATGTTCTGGTCGAACTCGGGATGGCGATCAGCGAGCATCCGGACTCCACCCTGATCATGGAGTTCGGTCGGCTGCGCCCGCTGACCGACCTGGCAGGGCTCAACGTGATCCGGGTGTCCGAGAGCCCTGACTGGCCGCTCAAGACGGCCCACCGGCTGCGTAACGCCGGCTGCCCGGTGGACCTGAGCGGGCAGGACTGGATGAACCCCGGCCAGATCGCCGAAATCGCCGCGATGCGGCGCCGGGCGGAGGAACCGCCCGCGGGGCGCTGACCCGCGGGCGGTGAGCTGCCCGGGCCCGCTCCCCCAGGCCCGGATCCGGCCTGAACCGGACCCGCGTCGCGTCCGGATCAGGCCGGCCCCGCGAATCAGGCCGGAGGCAGTACCGGAAACCACGCGGGGAACCGGACCGGAAGCAGCAGGGAAGCGTCCGGAAGCCACCGGGAAGAGTTCCTGCCGTTTCGGCGGAACCGGTCGTCCTTGTGCAATGACGTCGCCGACCACCCGTACGACACGGGTGGCGTGGTCCCGACCGGGCCCACGCCCGGCCGGGTCGGGGCAGGCCGTACACGCGGGCCCGCTCAGTACCCGCCCTGCACCCGCGCACTCCGATTCTCCGGGTCCGTGTGCGCGGATCGACAGGGAACGAGGAGTCGCCTTGTGCCGGGTTCGCCGGCACCGGAAAAAGGAGGAGGGCACCTGAGGTGGGACATGTAGCCGACAGTATCGAGGCGGTCCTGTGGCGCCGCCGGACCGCACAGCCGGGCATCGAGGCCGAGATCACCCGCTGGGAGACGACTCGGGACGGGCTGTCCGCACTGGGCAACGCCGTCGCGGCGCTCCCGCGCGAAGAGGCCGAGCGCACCGGACTGGCCGAGCTGAATCTTCCTGAGCTGTCCCGGCTGGCCGAGGACTCGCTGGTCGAGTTGCGCGCGGTCCGGGCCCGGGTGACCCGGCGCACCGTCAACATCGGCGTCAGCGGTCAGTCCCGTAACGGCAAGAGCACCCTGCTGCAGTCGATGACCGACCTCGACGACGACCAGATACCGAGCGGCGGCGGCGGACCGGTCACCGCCGTGCGCAGCCGGGTCTTCCACTCGGCCACCCGCCGCGAGGCGCTGCTGACCTTGCACACCGAGATGAGCTTCTGCGCCGACGTCCTCAGCGCCTACGCCGCCGCGCTGGCGCTGCCCGCGCGGCTTGGGACGCTGGACGACCTGGCCGCTCTCGACAGCGCTGCCGCCCGCAGCGAGCTGGCCCTGCGGCCCGACGCCGCGCTGCTCGAACCGATGCTGGCCCGACTGGAGGAGATGCGCGACGGCCTGGGCTCGTTCCGGCCGCTGCTGACCGGCGAGAGCCGCCGCATCGAACTCGACGCGCTGCGCGCCTGGGTGACCTACCCCGAGCGCAACGAAGCCGGCGCGGACCGCCGCTACCTGGCCGTTCGTGATGCCGAGATCCACTGCCCCTTCCTGGTCACCGAGGTGGCCAGCCTCGGCCTGGTCGACCTGCCGGGGCTCGGTGAGATCGTCCCGGCCGCCGAGGAGCACCACTTGGCCGGCCTGCAGAACGACGTCGACTTCGTGCTGGTGGTGAAGTGGCCGACGGACGGAAACCAGCTGTGGCGCCGGGAGGACGCCCAGGCGCTGGAGCTGATCAGTAAGGCCCGCGGGTCAGCGGCGCAGCGCGACTTCACCGCGATTCTGGTCAACACCGGCCGACCCGACCCGAAGCGGCTCGCCGCCCTCGAAGACGACCTGCTCAAGCGGGTGAATCTGGGCGATCCCGGCAGCAGGGTGCCGGTGCTGCGCGCCGACGTGGCCGACCGGCAGCAGGTGCGCACCGGGGTGCTCGAACACGTCTTGGCGCATCTCGCGGACGCGCTGCCGCGTATGGACGAGGCGGCCCTGCGGCGTGCGGCCGACAGATGCGCCGTGAACGCCGCCTCGATCAGCGCGGCCGTCGACAGCGCCCTGGCGGCGCTGCGGCAGATCATCACACCGACCGGCACCGAAGTGCTACTCGAACGGGCCGTGAAGCTGCACCGTGGCGTGGTCGCACCGCTGCGTGTCTGGATGGCGGATCTGGCAGAGCGGGCGCGGCCGAGCGGCGCCTTCGAGGACAAGGAGTTTCTCGACCAGATCGACGCGTTGCGCGCGGACATCCGCACCTGGGCCACCGACGGCTTCGGCGAGGGCACAGCCGTATGGGAGGCGCGCGCTCTGGCGGAGATGAACATCGACGCGGGCGCCGCGGTCTTCGCCGAGCGGACGCTCAACGCCGTGCGGGTCCAGATCGCCGAGCGGTTCGCCGCGCTGGACCTGATCATCTCCCGGCGCCGGAACGAGTTCTGGCAGGGGCTGGTGGACGCGCTGGCCGTCGAGCTCGGCCCGCTGCTCGACCGGTCCGGCGGCCCGGACCTGACCCTGCGGGTGCTGGCCGAGCAGTTGGGCGAGGCGGACGCACAGTGCCCCACGATGGTGCGGTCCGTGCAGTTCGCCCTCGACATCCACCTGGACTTCCGCACGCGCACGCTTCCGCGGCTGCGCCAGGCCCTTTCAGTCCTACATCCCGAGCCGGCCGGCGGCGACCTCGGCGCGCTGGCGGTCGTCCTGCCGGTGGAGCGCTCCGCGAAGGGCGCGCACGACCTGCGGCGCCGGATCGAGCAGCTGGCCCGCGAGGCGGTACAGGAAGCGGCAGCGGTGCTGGTCACCGAGCCGCTGGTCATCGCGACGGCGCTGGCCGCCTACGGCGAGCAGTTCGAGGACGCGTTCATCCGCTCGGACGAGTCGGAGCGGGAGTTCCGCCGGCTGGCCGAGTCCTTCCGCGACCAGCTCTGGCCGCCGGGCGGCGCCGACAGCGGCCTCGCCACGGTGCGCGTCCAGCGGGTTCGCGGTGCCCTGACAGCAGTTCGGACGAGTGTGACCGGGTCGGAACGGTCCAGGAGAGAGGATTGATGGACAGGAACTTCAAGGTGGCCGTCGTCGGCCCGCACGCGGCAGGGAAGACGACTCTGCTCGCGTCGGTGTTCACCGACACCCAGAAGCGGCTGGCGAGCACCTCGCTGACCGTCAGGATGGACGGCCCGACGAAAGTCCGGGTGGACAAGCACAGCAAGACGCTGGCCGCAGCCATCACCCGCGAGGAGTTCAACCCCAAGGCCCTCGAGGGCACCCAAAGCATCGAGCACTTCCACTTCTCGCTGCGCTCCCTCGGCGACGCCGAACTGGAGGTGCCCTTCGACATCCTGGACTACCCGGGCGGCTGGCTCGACGCGGCGACCCGCCAGCGCGCCGGCGTGACGGACAAGCGGTGGGCCCAGTGCGAGGAGCACATAGCGAACAGCATCATGCTCATGGTCCCGATAGACGCCGCGGTGCTGATGGAGGCGCGGACGCCGACCCAACGGGCTGCGGCCCAGCACTGGCTCGGAATCCACGAGGTGGTCGAGATGGCCGGCGTCTGGGGCCGGTTCCGCAATCTGCCCGACCACCGCGAAGAGCCTGCCCTGGTGATGCTCGTGCCGATCAAGTGCGAGAAGTACCTCGACCCGGCGCGCGGCGCGGGCACCGACGCCTCGGCGCTGCGCGAGCGGGTGCGCGAGGTCTACGCCGACCTGCTTGAGACGCTGGCCGAGGAGTTCGCGCACCGCAGCCTGCGGCTGATCTACGCACCGGTCGAGACCTACGGCTGCGTCCGTCTGGTCGACGGCGAGTGGGATGCCGGGGAAAGAGAGGACTTCCCGAAGTTCACCGGCACGTACCGCTTCACCGGCAATCCGCCGAAGATCGCGGTCCGCGGTACGGAAGTGATCGTCCGCGAACTGTGCGGCAGCGTACTCGAAGGCCAGAAGCTCGTGAAGGCCGCCCAGGAGGCCGCCCAGCGCGGCAGCCAGCAGGCGCTGCTCAAGGCGGTGTCCCAGCCCCGCGGCTTCTGGGGTGCGCTGTCGTACCGGTTCAGCGGGGAGCGCCGGGAGGATCTCCAGAACGCCGGGGCGGCCGGCGCGGCGGCCGACATGGCCCAGCGCAACAGGAATCAGCTCGAGGCGGACCTGGCATGGCTGGCGCATGCACCACAGCGGAGCTCACGCAGCGAGGAATGGAAGGTGGCGAAGTGAGGCTCTATGTGATGACCCGCAGCACCGCCAAGGACTACGCCTTCGTCGGCGCCATCCCGCCCGAGCAGTGGTGGGACCGGTACTCGGATACCGGGCTGCTGTTCACCACCGAACCCGCGGTCGCCCTGCGCGGCACCGCGGGCGGCTGGTCCGCGGTCCTGTTCGGCGTGCCGTCGGCGCGCACCGACCGGGACGACCGCAGGATCCGCTACACCCTGATCGCCGAGTCCGGCGCCGAGGACGCCGCGCTGGCCGCCCGGCTGGTACGCGTGGCGCTCGACCCGGACGCCCGCGAGAAGCTGGGCCGACGGCTGGACAAGATCTATTCCGGGGAGCTGCTGAACTCCTACTTCAGCGACCGGGCGGAAACCGGCGCGCCCGACCTGGCCGAGGCGGTCGGCGCGCTACGGGAAGCGGCGGGGAGGCAGCCGGCCGACATCCCGCCGTACGGCCCGGTCGAGCCGCCGTTGGCCGGGCCCTACGACCTGCCCGCCGCCAGGGACGCCTTCATCGCGCACGCCCATGCGCTGGCCGGTGGGGGGACGGGGCTGTGCCTGGTCGCCGCGGGCGCCGCGTCGCTGAAGGACGTCCGTCCGGCACTGGACCTGGCGGGGCGGCGGACCGCGCTGCTGCTGCCGAACGCGTCGCTGACGAAGGTGGTGGCACTAAAAAAAGACACCCCGCCGCCCCCACGGAGGAAGCCGAACTGGCAGTGGGTGGCGGCGGTCCTCGGCGGGAGCCTGGTCCTGTTGATCCTGTGGTTGATGCGCAAGTTGTGACCGAGCCCGGCGAGCCGGTCAACGTCGCGGTGCGCGACCGGAAGGGCAGGCTGTGGACCGGCACGGCGGAGATCACCGAGGGGGGCGTGATCGTCGGCAAAGTCGACTTCGACGGGGCGGCGTCGACGCTGTCCGGCAGACTGCACGCGGTGTGCGACGCCGCGAGGAACGTGGTGGTGCGCGCCGAGGACCTCGCGATCCACGTCCGCGGACATGTCCTGGAAGTCACGCTCGACGAGACACCGGCGTGGTCGGGTCGCGACACCCTGCCGGCCCTGCTGGGCAAGCTCGGACCGGCGATCGCCGCATCGTCGCGGTGCGTGGACCCGCACCGTGCCGTGGACGTCGGGGGGTCGGGGTTGAGGTGGCTCGCCAAGGTGTTGGAGAAATGGCTCAAGCCCTGGAGCGGATCCGCCGACGAGGAACCGGGGCCGGCCGGATCGCCCGGTCCCGGGGAGGAGCACCGGGGTGAAGTTTCCCCGTGATCTCGGACACTCGTTCTTGTGCGGCGATGGTGTGCCGCTGTCGGGTCTCGTGCGGGGTCAGGTAGCCCCAGTTGGGGTGTTTGCGTAGTCGGCGCCGGTTGTAGAAGGTCTCGATGACCCCGTTGCCCAATTGTCTATGCGGCGAGGTCGAGGGCGGCGAGGTGTGATGTTCGGGTAGGTGCGAGTGGCTGCCCGGTCCACCAGGCATCGAGGCGGATGAGGTTGACGGCGGTGGCTGTAAGGACGTGTGCGAGGGCGGTCTTTCGCAGTCCTGCGTAGCGGGTGCGGCGAGCGCCGGCGGCCATGACCGCCTGGTGGATCGTGCCCTCCACTCCGGAGCGGAGGGCATAGACCGCCTTCCACTCCTCGGTGGTTTGCTCCGCGCGGACGCGTTCGAGGACGGCGTCTTGATCTTGTGGGCGGACGGTGAGCTGTCGGCCGTAACGTGTTGAGTTGGTGCACTGCCCGCGGGACGGGCAGGGCGCGCAGGTCTCGGTGGCGAAGCGGATGCGGATCGCGGGTCGCTGATTGTTGTCGAGTCCCTCGGTCCAGTAACGACTGTGGGCACCGTCGGGGCAGATCGCCCGATGAGCGTCCCAGTCGATAGTGAAGGATGCCTTGTCGTAGCCGGTTGCCTGGACGGTGCGGCGGGTCATGGGCCGGACCGGGCCGATCACGCGGACACCTCTCTGGGTGGGCGCCGTCAACAGGAGCTCCGCGGAGATGTAGCCGGCATCCATCAGGTGTTCGCCCGGCAGCAGGCCCTTGGCGTCGAGGCGGTCATGGATCTCGTCGACGACCACGGGGTCGCCGACCGTGGCGTCCGTTGTCACCACGTGGGTGATCAGATGCGGTCGGCCGGTCTCCCGGGCGTCGCAGGTCTCGCTGAAGTGGACTTTGTAGCCGTCCCAGGCCGAGCCGCGCTTGACGGCGTTGCGGGAGTCGGGGTCGTAGGGCGAGGTGATCCGTGCTCTGCTGGGCGGGAGATCGTCTTTCCCCCGCCAGGACACCTCTTGCACTCCGTCGGTGATCGTGCGCTGGAACTGCTGGAGCCACACCGTCCGCAGGATGCCAACAACCGGGACCTGCCGCAGCCAGGCCGGGGCACTGGCCGCGAAGGACGCATTGAGGAACTGGTAGCCGTCAGCTGCAATACGCCAGGTGAGCTGCGTCCGCTCGCTTTCACCACTCGGCAGCCGGTAGGAGTCCACCCGGGCCCCGTACTGTTGCTGCCAGGCCGGGGGCATCCAGGAGGCGAGCCACTCGGGCGCTGCGACGGCGACCGCCTCCAGCGTGGCCCGCAGCGTCTCGCCGATGAACTCCAGGCGGTTGAGGTCCCTCACCGCGGCAAGCACGTGCGTGGAGTCGGTACGCTGCCGGCCCCGCCCGGACACCAGCCCCAGTTCGTTGAGCCGCTCCAGCAGCAGATCCAGGATCTTCTCCTCCAGACTGTGGGCCAGGAGACGGTCGCGGAACCCCGTCAGCACGGTGAAGTCGAAGCCCGGATCGGCCAGGTCGAGGCCAAGCAGGTACTTCCAGTCGATTCTCGCGCGTACCGCGTGGGCCGCCTGGCGGTCGGTCAGATTCTCCGCGAACTGCAGCACACTGACCAGCGCCAGCTGGCCCGGAGCGACACCGGGGCGGCCACGCACGCCGAACGTGGACTTGAAGACCTCGTCATCGAACAGTGGACCGAGCGCGTCCCGCACCCGCATCGCCAGACACCCCTTGGGAAACGCCGCCCAGGCCACCGCCCGCGTCTCCTCAGGCACCTCCCGACCCGAGTCCGCCCGCATCGACACCCAACCCCTCCGTCCCAAGATCGAGGCGGGCTCGCGACTCAGGCCCCCGACCTCAGGCTCCACCCCTCAACCAACCGCCAAGGCCGAGATCAGAAGCCATCACCCAATTGGGCAACGGGGTCTCTCGATGAAGGAGAAGACCTCGGTGCGGGCGGTGGCCCGGTCGGGCCAGGTCCGGATACCGATCTCGGCCTTCAGGACTGCCCAGAAGCTCTCGGCTGCGGCGTTGTCGTAGCACGAGCCGGTGCGTCCGGTGCTCGCCCTCACGCCCAACCTGGTGACCTCGCTGCGGAATTGGGTTGAGGTGTATTCGCTGCCGCGGTCACTGTGCGCAATGCAACCGGGCTCCAGGCCGCCGCGTCCATGGGCCATGTGCAGGGCGTCGACGACCAGGTCAGCGCGGTGGTGGTCGGCCATCGACCAGCCGACGACCTCGCGGGTGGCCGGGTCCAGCCAGCAGGCCAGGTAGAGCCAGCCCTGCTCGGTCGGCAGGTAGGTGATGTCTCCGACCAGGCGGGTGCCGGGCCGGGCCGCGATGAAGTCACGGCCGATCAGGTCCGGTGCGGGCCGCGCCTGCTTGTCCGGGCGGGTCAGCGACCGGCGGTGGCCGCGGGTAATCCCGGCGATGCCTCGTTCGCGCATCAGCCGCTCGACACGCTTGCGGTTCACGCCGTGGCCCAGCCGCCGCAGCTCGGCACGCACGCGCGGGACGCCGTAGGCGCCCCTGGACGCCAGGTGGACCACGGTGATCTCGTGCACGAGCGCATCGTCGGCACGCAGGCGCGCACGCCGGGCCTGTTCGCCTCCGGCCCAAGCGTAGAAGGAGGAGCGGGGAACACCGAGGACGCGGCACAGCAAGGAGACCGGGTAGGAGGCCTTCTCCGCCGCGATGAACCGGTAGACCTCGCTCACCGGTCGCTCTCCCGCGCGAAGAAGGCCGTCGCTTTTTTCAGGACCTCGATGGTCTTCTGCTGTTCGAGGTTCTGCCGGCGCAGGCGACGCAGTTCCTCGTGCTCGGTACTGGTCAGCTCGCCCGGACTGCCTTCACCCCGGTCGACTTGGTCCTGCTTGACCCAAGCCCGCAAACCCTCCGGGCTAACCCCCAGGTCCCGGGCCACCTCGGTGACCGTCTTGCTGGAGGATCGGGCCAACGCCACGGCGTCCTGCTTGAACTCCTCCGAGTACCGCTTCCCTGCTTTATTGCTCACCTGGCTCTACTTCCTCTGGAACCTCACGTCCCAGTCTCCAGGTGTCCAGATCCACGGGGAAGCTTCACGCACGGGATCATCCCCCAGGGCAGTCGGCGAGCTCCACCTGACGATGCGGGGGAGGCGCGAGGCCACCGAGATACGCAATACCTGGGGCAGGAACCGTCCGCTCGCGCTCCTATCAGCTCAAGTCATCACGAAACGGATGCCTGCTGACTACGCCGAAGCCCTGGGACGCAGACCGGTCCGTGAATCGCAGATTCCTCGCATGGTGGCACCTCGATCGCACCGGCGGCCTCAATTACCAAGCGGCGGGCGAGATTTGCCGCTTGTGTTGCGGGGGGGTAGGCCGGATTTCCGCTCACTGCGGATGTCCGCCTGGCCGCGTGGGCCTGGTGCGGTTCGGTGGCGCCGCCGTTCTTGGGTGATGTGGGTACTGCCGGGTTCACGGCCGCCTGGGGAACCGCGTTGACTTGTGCAGGTCAGGGCGGTTACCGTCTGCTGCCCCGTGTGGATAGCCGGGGGGATCACCGGTTGTGAACCGGTCGTTGAGGGGACTTGTACCGTGCATTGGTATGTCGACGTGCTGAAGAAGTATGCCGTTTTCCGTGGGCGTGCCAGGCGTCGGGAATTCTGGATGTTCAGCCTGTTCAACGTTGTCGCGGTCGTCGTGCTGGGGGGTATAGGGCTGGGGGTCGGCACGCCGCCCGCGCTGATTCCCTACTTCCTTTACCTGGCGGCGATGCTCGTTCCGAGCCTTGCGGTCACTGCCCGGCGGATGCACGACATCGGCCGCTCGGGCTGGTTCACGCTGATCGGCTTCTTCCCGATGCTCGGCGGCATCGCTTTGCTCGTGCTGACCTGCACCGAGGGCGACGGCGTGCCGAACGCCTACGGTCCGAGCCCCAAGCCTGCGCCCGCGCATCTGTGAGTCCGCTCTTCGCGCTGGGGATCCCCACAGACGGTGTCGTACCCGAGGGATAGACTCCGCCCACCTGGGCCGGACGGATCTTCAAAAAGATCCGGTGGGAGAGGTTCAGGGGCTCACTGCTTGAGATCCCATGGGGGGATTAGTGTCTGAATTCAAGCCGGTACGGCCCAAGGGCCGCCGGCGTCTCGTCGCGGCGTGCACGGCCGGCATCCTTTCCCTCGGCGCCTTCGCGCTGAGCACGGGCGCACAGGCCGCGGAGCCCGGCGCGCACCACGTCGCGGAGCGGCCCACGGCGGGCGCCGACCACGTTCCGCACATCTCCGCACCCACCACGTCGGTGAAGAAGTCGAAGCTGGCGGCGAACGCCGCCGCTCAGGCCCCGGCACCCGTCCGATACGACATCGACGGCGACGGCTACGGTGACCAGCTCTACCGGGGTGTGGACTACAACTGGTACAACTCGCTGGCCAAAAAGAACGTGAAGATTGGCCCCTCCGCCGAGCAGTACGTGGATGTGATCACTCCGGGCAACATCGACGGGGGTGCCGGCCCCGACGTCCTGGGCCTGACGGCCAGCGGCAAGCTGGTGATGTTCAGCGGGTCGGACTTCCCGAAGTACTCGTCGTGGGGCAGCTCCGGCTGGACCATCTACAACAAGGTCTTCGCGGTCGACGACGTGACCGGTGACGGCATCCCCGACATCGCCGCGCGGACTTTCGACGGTCATCTGTACCTGTTCCCGGGCAACGGGAACGGTGGGGCACCGTTCTCGACGCGGCTGCTGATCGGTGGCGGCTGGGGTGGGTACAACCAGCTGGCCGGCGCGGGCGACCTCGACGGTGACGGCATCAGCGACCTGGTCGCACGCGACACCGCGGGGAACCTGTACCTCTACAAGGCCACCGGCAACGCCTCCGCGCCCTACAAGGGCAAGGTCCTGATCGGCGGCGGCTGGAACACGTACAACCAGATCATCGGCCTCGGCAACGGCGAGTCCGGCACCGGCTACGTGACGGGCCGGTCCTTCAACGGCGACCTGTACCAGTACGCGGCGACCGGCACCGGAGGCCTCAAGCCCCGCTTCCTGTGGAGTAAAGGCGCCGGGGAAGTCGACGTCATGGCCGGCATGGGCGGCATCCAGAACTGGGGCAAGAAGTGGCTGCTCGGCCTCGACGCGTCCGGCTCGCTGTACGGGTACGTGCCGACCAACACCGGTACGTTCTACTCACGGGATTCCGCGAGCAAGCCGCAGGACTTCGCGGGCATCTCGAACTTCGCGCTGGGCGTCTCACCGACGGACGACGGCAACGCGGAGCTGCTGTACAGCCGTAGCGGCGCGCTCTACAACGCCAGCCGCAAGGGCGTCCGGATCACCACGGGCTGGTCGTACAACCTGATGGCCGCCCCCGGCGACCTCAGCGGCGACGGCAAGAGCGACCTGCTGGCCCGCAACTCCTCGGGACAGCTGTACCTCTTCAAGGGCACCGGCACCGGCACCGGCTACACCAGCCGAACCCTCGTCAGCTCCGGCTGGAACGGATACAACGCCATCATCGGCGCCGGCGACATGAGCGGCGACGGCCGGACCGACATCCTGGCCCGCAGCACCAACGGCACCCTGTACCTGTTCAAGGGCACCGGCAACGCTTCCGCGCCGTTCGCAGGCCGCATCAAGCTCAGCTCGGGCTTCGGCGCGTACAACAAGATCGCCACAGCCGGCGACATCGACGGCAACGGCCTGGCCGACCTGCTCGCGGTGAAGGCCTCCACGGGCACGCTCTACCGCTTCAGCGCCTACGGCACCGGGCAGTTCGCCGCCGCCGTCTCGCTGGGCAACGGCTGGAACACCTACAGCAAGCTGTTCTGAGCCGGTCGGAGCAGTCCCCAGCAGCCGTACGCCGATTGCCGCATACCTGAGGTCACACGCAAGGCGCCCGCACCCACGAGGGTGCGGGCGCCTTCCGGCCTCGCCGCCGATCAGATGCGGTACCGGCCGACCTCGGCTACGACCACGACAACAACCGCCGCCTGGCCCTCATCGCCCGCCGCGGCACCGAGCACGGCTCCGGGCTCGGCACCCAACGCCGGTTCGTGGAACGCGCGTTCGCCCACCTGCACTGGTTCCGCCGCTCCGCTGGGAGATCCGCGACGACATCCACGAGGCCTTCCTCACCCTGGGATGCGCACTGATCTGCTGGCGACGCCTGGCAGCAGATCAGCGTCGCCACTCATAGACACCCGGTGAGGACTGCAGGACCTCGCTCGGCATTCCTCCAGCACCCGCCCGAGCAGCCTCTGCTGCTCATCGATCCAACCCTGTTCAAGGTTCATGGGAAGAAGCACGGAGACGCACGAACTGCCCAGATCCTCTACATGAACAGCAGGACTCCCATGCTCTTCGTTGTGCGGCTGGATCCTGATCTCAGGACTGTGGTCGTCGTCCCTCCAGCAGATGTCCCGTCCTGCAGCGAGGAGATCCAGAGCACGGGCCCAGTCCTCCAGGTCGGACGGGAACAGGCACATGGCCAGTCGACCGCTGACGAAGCCGCTCGTGATCAGGACCTCTGCATCGAGTTGGTCGTGAAGATGCAGCACACCCGGCGACCGACGCCCCAGCACACGCACTCGGAAGCCGTTGTCACCATCCGAGAGACTGATCAGCTCCACCGCGCACCCTCCGTGCTGTCCACCTTCAACCATGGACGGCTCATGCTGCCCAACCAGGGCTTCAGCCACAACCAGATTGTCCCAGCATCACTCCGTAAGGACCCTTGAGGCTGCTCCGCCGTCCTTCACCTGGCGCATGATCTCCTCGCGCTCCCGCCAGTGGGACCAGAAGGCGCCGGTGTAGCCGAGGCCGGCCAGGCTGGTGAGGAAGGGGTTGTCGGCGTAGTTGTCGTTCTCGCTGGCGCCGCCCAGCGTCGGGAGCATCACCCGGTGGTGGTCGACCGGGTCGACCAGGTCCCACAGCAGGTCCACCGAGGGGCTCCAGAGCGCGGTCGGGTCGCCGGGTGCGGCGGCCGGGTCGGAGGAGAAGTAGCAGACGAGCCGGAAGTCGCCGTGCTCGTCGCCGTCTCCCGTGATTGGCCCTTGGGACAGATTTCAGGAACGGTAGATCGTCTGGCCGTTCTCACTTCAGACCGCCGGCGACTGCTCGTGCTGGCTGCGGCCGATACCGACTGAGGTGCCCGTAACTTGCGCGTTCGGGAGCTGGATTGCCCGGCACTGCCTGGCTCAGAGGGTTTCCAGGGGGTCGGCCCGGCCGAGCAACTCCTCGAGCGGGGTACCAGTCCGGGCAGCGATGATGCGGCGGGCGCGGAGCTGGGCGCGGGTCCGGGGGCGGAACTTCGGATCCCGTCCGCAACCACACGGTTCGAAGCCGTCGTAGCGTAGCCCGGCGTTGAGAACTGCCGCGACGACCGACCATGCCTTCCGATTACTGCGGCGGGGTGGCGCGAAGTCGTGGCCGGCGCATAGCAACGGGCCTGAGCAGCGGGGGCACGAGTGTCCGCCATCGCGAGGATGTCGCTTGAAGCTGATTCGGCACGAGACGCAGGCGTAGTGCAGCTTGTAGTGGGCGAAGGCGTATCTGCACACAGGCCGACTGTACCGATGACGCTTCGCCACCTACCAGCGCATTCCACCTCTGGGGTGGTGGAGGAGACGCGAGTGCGCTTGTCGTCCGTTTCGCCGCGACGCGGAAGCCCTGTACAGGGCGGGGACTGCTCCGCTCCAAGCTTGGGTGACGCTGTCACCGGCCATGCGCTGGGAAAGGGACACACGAACGCGGAACGGTCAGAGGGACACGATGCGCGGAGGGCGCGAAGTCCCAGGCCGCGGAGTCGGCGTGTGACACCGAAGTCGGGAAGCCACACCTGCAGACCTCGAAGTGCGCCTCAAGCTCGGGCTCGGGAGGCCGCGGCAGGTAACCACTACGGCGGCCAGGATCGATCTCGCTGTCCAGAAGGTCCGACAGTAGCTGCCCCGGCGCGGTGGCTGCCGGAACCAGCCTGTCGAAGCCACCAGCTGTCGCCATTCGTTGAACTCCTTCGGCTGTCCCATCACCTGAGTCTCCCGCGCGTGGAGTTCCCGTCGGCTGACTGCGGTGGATCCAGGCAGCGGTCCGCATCGGCAGGGGCGACTGGGCGCTTTCGTCATATCCGTGAGGTTCTACGCCGATTGTCGTATGGCTCATCGTCGCGACCCGGGCGCAGGCTTGCCCCCCCCCGCAGGGCACCCACTTGGTCCGCCGGAATCTCCCCCTCACCGGCGAAGCGGCGGTGCCATCGCCGAGGGGCGCTCTCTCTTCGCTGCGCAACCCTCGATGCGTGATCCAGATCGGTCGCGAGGCGTTACGGTGCCTGCTCGCCCGCCGCAGCATCACCTTCCAGCGCACCAAGACCTGGAAGGAGTCACCGGACCCCGAGCGCGACACCACGCTTGACCGGATCAAGCACTTCCTGGACCGCTTCCCGGACCGCGTGTTCGCGTTCGACGAGTCCGGCCCCCTCGGCATCCACCCCACCGCCGACTCAGGTTGGGCTCTGGCCGGTCACCCGGAGCGGCATCCCGCGACCTACCACCGCACTCACGGAGTCCGGTACTTCCACGGCTGCTATTCGATCGGCGACGACACCTTGTGAGGCGTCAACCGCCGCACGAAGGGTGCCGCGAACACCAGGGCCGCCCTCAGGTCGATCCGCGCGGCCCGCCCGGACGGCGCCCCGATCTACGTCATCCTGGACAACCTGTCCGCCCACAAGGGCGAGATCATCCGGCGCTGGGCCAGGAAGAACCGGGTCGAGCTGTGCTTCACGCCGACCTACGCGTCCTGGGCCAACCCGATCGAGGCCCACTTCGGACCGCTTCGGCAGTTCACCGTCGCCAACTCGAACCACCGCAACCACACCGTCCAGACCCAGGCCCTGCACGCCTACCTGCGATGGCGCAACAAGAACGCCCGCCACCCCGACATCCTCGCTGCCCAGTGGAAAGAGCGTGCCCGCGTCCGCAGCGAAAAGGGCCTTCGCTGGGGAGAAAACGCTCAGCGATGCGGCGTGAATGGCCCGCCCCTACAGGCTCGCTCGCCCGACGACCTAGACCTGCTCGCGGACGAAGCCCTCGGTCCAGTGGTCCTCATCGAGGTCATACTCTCCGATCTGGAAACAGTCTGGCTCATCGACGAAGCCCGGTAGATGACGCGCGCGGCGCATCCGCTTTTCCGCCGCGGCCTCAGAGGAGTAGATGCCAAGCAGCTTGACGTCGTCACCGTCCTGCTCGTCGATGAACACGCCCCCATCGTCCAGGTGAATCGTCTCGTCGTTGGGGCCGGCTTCGTTCTGATGGCTGATGTGCCAGAGGGGGTAGACCTTCACGGGCGCAGGCTACCCCCGGCCTAACCGGTGCACGTTCCCGGTCAGAGCACTGGGGGCACTCGCCTGGCCCGGCCTGCCGGCCGCGGTCTTCGACACGGGTCCGGTCGGCGTCCGCGCCGACTGCTCTGGCCGCGCTGGAACCCGGGCCGGGCGGCCGGCAGGGCGGCACAGGGGACAGGTCCGCTGGCGTTGCTGCCGGTCGACCTCCGGGCCGCTGATGAAGCACGGCCGCTCGGTCTATCGGCGCACTGAGTCCTCCGGCGGGGCGATGGAAATTCTCCGGTCTGCTCATATCATTCCGGGTGGGCACTACACGTTCCCGCCCCACTGTTCTGAGGACTGCGCACGTGAAGCACGTTTCTTCTTCTCGCGTTGCGGCTGCGGCCGCTGTGGTACTGGCCGCGGGTACGGCTGTGAGCGTTCCGTCATTGGCTGCGGCGGACACACCGTCCCCCGAGCCAGGCATCTCCGTCAGCGACACGCGCATCGACCTCTACGGGGGCCCGGGGAATCTCGATCTGACGGTGGCCGAGCCGACGGCCGCTGACGCGTACATACGCCTGGAGCTCTCGGGCACCGGTGTCAACCACCTGCGGATCACCGACGATGCGGGCACCGTCCTGCCCATCGCCATCAGTCCCGGTGAGAACCCGACTCTTACCGTCGGTGAAGCGGACAGCGACCACAACGGCACGCCCGGCGCGCCGCTGCAGGCGGGAACGACGCATCTGCACGTCTCGGCCGAGGCCCCGATCTCGAACCCCATCCGCGTGAGCGCGAACGTGCTGAACGGCTCGGACGGCTCGTTGATCGCGCACAGCGGACCCTACGCCAACGGCGAGATCGTCGTCAGCGAGCCGGCGGTGTCGGCGACGTGGCTCGCGCCGGACGGAACCCAGATTCCGGCGGGGTCACAACCCACGATCGCCACGGGAAGCACTCGGGCGGCGACGGCCATGGTGCAGACACAGGACGGCCTCCAGGCAGCGGGCGGGACGCAGACCCGCCTGACGCTGCACGCCGGCACAATCGCCGCCTCGGGCTACACCGTGGAGGAGCTGGCCGCCGGTCTCCACGTCGGCTACTCGCCCAACGCGACCTCCTACGTGTCCAAGGCCTGGACACAGGACCCCGACGGGTCATTGAGCATGCAGTTCCCGCTCAGGCACTGGATCGCGAACGGAGCGGGCACGGAGTTCGTGCAGGTCACAGCAGCCTGGGGCCTGCCCGCGGGCCACCTGCCGGTCCACGTCCAAACCATCGGTGGTGACGGCAGGCCCTACGCCGAGTCCCTCACCGTCCTGGACCTGACCGCCGACTCGATCCCCGCCGACCGGCGCGCCGCCCTCTACGGCCGCGACAGCGCAGGCGTCCTGTGGCAACACCAGGCAACCACCGCAGCCTCCCGACCCGGCACCTTCGACCCGCGAACCCGCGTCGGCAGCGGCTGGGGCGTCTACAACATCATCACCGCGCTGGGCCCGCTCAAGTCCAACGGCACCGGCGACGTCGTCGCCCGCGACAGCGCCGGGGTGCTCTGGTACCACCGCGGCACCGGCAACAACAAGGCCCCCTTCGCCGCCCGCACCCGCATCGGCGGCGGCTGGAACATCTACAACCAGATCCTCGGAGCCGGCGACATCACCGGCGACGGCCACCCCGACCTCGTCGCCCGCGACACCGCCGGCGTGCTGTGGCTCTACCGCGGCACCGGCAACCCCACCGCGCCCCTGGCCAACCGCAACCGCATCGTCGCGGGGTGGAACCTCTACAACCTGCTCATCGTCGCCGGCGACATCACCGGCGACGGCCACCCCGACCTGCTCGCCCGCGACACCGCAGGCGTCCTCTGGTACTACCCCGGCACCGGCAACCCCGCCGCCCCCTACGCCAACCGCGTCCGCATCGGCGGCGGCTGGCAGGGCTACACCAGCATCGTCGGCATCGGCGACATGACCGGCAAGAACCACCAAGACCTCGTCGCCCGCGACTCCACCGGCAAATTCTGGTACTACCGCGGCACCGGCAACCCCAACTCCCCCTACGCCAACCGCACCGTCAGCGGCGGCGGCATGAACACCTACAACACGATCCTCTGACCAATCTGGC
Organism: Streptomyces sp. NBC_00433; assembly: GCA_036015235.1. Classification (NCBI taxonomy): domain Bacteria; kingdom Bacillati; phylum Actinomycetota; class Actinomycetes; order Kitasatosporales; family Streptomycetaceae; genus Streptomyces; species Streptomyces sp. NBC_00433. The sequence continues at coordinate 2,461,998 of CP107926.1, forward strand.
ACCGCTGTGACGAAGGCGCTGAACAAGCATCACGGCCTCAGCGCCCTCGTCACACAGGTCCCTGTGGGGCTCGTAAAGTCATCGCTGCAGGTGGGGCCCGCGTGAGAGGCGTTCGCTGGCGGCTGGGATGCTACGCGGGTGATCATCTCGACGGTGTATCGGATCACCCGTGCGTTGCTATCCGTGCCGGGCGTCCTGCTGCGCCGCAACACGGCCAAGGACGCCGAACTGCTGGTGCTGCGGCATGAGAACGCGGTGCTGCGACGGCAACTCGCTGGTCCGGTCCGTTACGAGCCCGCGGACCGGTTCTGGCTGGCCGCGCTGTCGTCGCTGATACCGCGGTGCGACTGGGGGCGGGTGTTCCCGGTCACCCCGGGGACGCTGTTGGCCTGGCACCGCAGGCTGATCGCGAAACGGTGGGACTACTCCGACCGACGTCGGCGCACCGGCCGCCCACCGACGGCGGCCGCGCTCAAGAAGCTGGTGCTGCGTCTGGCGCAGGAGAACCCGCGGTGGGGTCACCGGCGGATCCAGGGTGAACTGGCCAGGTTGGGGCATTCGATCGCGCCGTCCACGGTCTGGCAGATCCTGCACGCGGCTGGCGTCGACCCGGCCCCGCGTCGCACCGGCCCGAGCCGGCGGGAATTCCTGACCGTCCAGGCCGAGGGGATCGTCGCGGCGGACTTCTTCCACATCGACACGATCACCGGCAAGCGGCTGTATGCGCTGGCGTTCCTGGAACACGGCACGCGCAAGCTGCACATCACCGGCGTGACCGCGCACCCGACCGCCAAGTGGGCGGTCCAGCAGGCCCGCAACCTCACCGCCGACCTCGGCACCCGTGTTGGGTCGGTCCGATTCGTGCTGCGCGATCGCGACAGCAAGTACACCGAACCCTCCGACGCCGTCTTCGAGGCCGAAGGCATCGACGTGCTGCTCAGCACACCCCGAGCGCCGCGGATGAACGCCCATTGCGAGCGCGTCATCGGCATAATCCGCCGAGAGGTGCTCGACCACGTTCTGGTCATGAACGAGGCCCACGCCCGACGCGTACTTGCCGAGTACCAGCACCACTACAACGCCCACCGACCGCACCGATCACGAGACCAACGGCCACCCGAAGCCGCGCACCAGCAGCCGGACCGGTCCGTGGGTACGCCGGGCAAGCTCCTACGGACGCGCATCCTCGGCGGAGTCATCAACCAGTACCAGTACGTGGCTTGAGCTGCAGCGATGACTTTTCGAGCCCCACAGGCATCGATCCCGCCCCGCGTCGCACCGGACCGACCTGGAAACAGTTCCTCACAGCCCAGGCCGAGCACATTGTCTCCGTCGACTTCCTGCACGTCGACACCATCAACCTCACGCGCATCTACGCCCTGGTCCTGCTCGAACACCGCAACCGCCGTGCCCACCTGCTCGGCGTCACCGCCAACCCCACCGGCCCATGGACAACCCAGGCTGCCCGCAACTTTCTCATGGACACCATGGACACCCCGAACCGGAAGTTCCTGATCCGCGACCGCGGCAGCCAGTTCACCGACGCCTTCGACGCCGTCCTCACCGACGCCGGCCTGCGCGTCCTGAAAAGCCCGCCCCAGACCCCGAAAGCGAACGCACACTGCGAACGGTTCATCGGCACCCTACGCCGCGAACTCCTCGACCAAACGCTCATCCTCAACGAACGGCACCTGCGCCGAACCCTCACCAGCTACCTGGAGCACTACAACGAGCACCGGCCCCACCGCGCCCTGAGCCAGCTCTGCCCATCACAAGCCGAAACCAGACCACCACGCCCCATCGACCTCGCCGAGCACCAAGTCCACCGCACAGCAGTCCTCGGCGGACTCATCAACGAATACCAGATCGCCAGCTGACGATACGACAAACCCGCAGATCAGCGGCCGAATCCTATATTTGAGCCCCACAGCCAACAACCAGACCGGAACCACATCTGGAATCACCGCCACCCCGCTTAATGTCCTGCGCGAGTGCGAACAGTTCTACGACGGGCACCGCCCGACCCCGAGCATCGCCGACGCGAGGCCTCTGCACCGGTTGCCGCCGCCTTTCGTCGACCCAGCGAAGATCGCCCGCCTCACGGTACAGAAACGCGACCGACACGACAGCATGTGCGGTGTTCAGCGGGGAGAGAAGGAAAGGCTGAGGTGCGCGTGCATCGCATCGGCCAGTCGGGTCAGCATCTGGACGGTCGGGCTGACCCGGCCCTGCTCGATGCGGGAGATCAATGCCTGCCCGGTGCCCGCGGCCTGGGCGAGTCGGGACTGCGACCAGCCCAGCTCTTCACGACGGCGGCGGACCAGTTCGCCCGGGGTCACGCGCCTGCGCCGCCGTAACGGGGAAGCTCGGCTGTCTCGATGATCAAGCCCCCCACGGGGATCGTGTCCCCGAAGACGTAAGCGACGTGATTGTCGTAGGCGGGGTTCCCGTGCTTGGTGACCACACTCCAGTGGTGGTGCGCGGTCCCGTTGCGGGGGTCGATGATCAGGTAATGAGGGATGCCCATCGCAGGGTAGTCGCGGATCTTGCCCTCGTAGTCGTTCTCAGGATTCGACGGGGAGACGATCTCCACCGCGATCTCGACCGCCTCGGCCGGGAAAGCGTCGTCGGTGTCCGTCGCGGCAAAGGGCAGCACGACCAGATCCGGGCGCCGCAGGATACCCAGGGCGGCGTTCTCCACATCTCCGCCGGTGTGGGCGATGACGCCGTCGGGGAGCTGCGGCTGGAGCTGGTGGGCCAGCATCCAGGCGGCGCGTTCATGCCGGCCCGCGGGGCTCATCATCATGACGATGGTGTTGCCGCTGATCTCGAACCGGTCGGAGAACGGCGGCGGAGGCGTGAGGTGCGCTGCATACTCGCGCAGTTGCCGGTAGACCTCTTCGCGTGTCGTCACACTCCCACCATACATGTCATATCTGTCATAGCCGAGGGAGCGAGGCAAAACGGCCTGTGACAGTCCGCCGCCGAAGAGCCCGGCGCCGTCCCCCTCTACTGAGCTTGTAGCTGGGACGTCGTTGGGGGCAGGCTGACAGTGTGTGATTGTCGCGGTATGCCGTCTGTATGAGGTATCCGCAAGGTGGTGGGCTGACGCCCGAGCGGCAGGCGTTTCGTGAGCGGATTCGGTTGGAGGCCGCCGAGCGGTTCGCCGCGGGAGCCTCCACTGCAGAAGTCGCCAGGGAGGTACGGGGCAGCGTGCGCTCGGTTCAACTGTGGCCGCGGGCCTGCCAGGAGGCGGGCCGGCCTGGGCTGCGTTCGACAGGGTCGGCGTCGCTGCCCAAGCTGAGCGACGCGCTGTTCGCTGTGCTGGAGAAGGAGCTGGACAAGGGCCCGGTGGCGCACGGATGGCGGGATCAGACCTGGACTTTGGCCCTGCGAGTGCCGATAACTCATCCGCGCAGATCAGCGGCCTACGAACGACCTGCATGGGTGCACAAAGAGGGCAAGAATGGAACGCGTTCAGCAATCCATAACTTGATAGCTGAACACGTTCAACAATGCCATCTGCTCAGCACCCAGGTCACCAGCCCGCAGGCTGCTGACCTGCGCGGACGAATTATCGGCACCCACAGACGCCATCGACGCACTCGACCACGGCCTCGACCTCAGCCGCCCCGGCACCGGCCGCCTCCTGGTGATCGTCACCGACGCCCAGTACACCGACGACGAAACCGCCGGGGCCCTCACCCGCATCAAACGCCTCACCACAGACGGCTGCGCCGTACTCCAGCTCACCCTCACCGCCAGGTCCCTCCACCTGCCGGGAACCACCCTGCTGCACCTGCCCCGGCCCGCCAGTACCCCCGCCGCCATCGCCAAGGCCGCCACCGACGCCATCCGCAGAACACGCTGAAACCCCGTCACACGGCCCACCACACCCGTCCGCGCCACCCGCTGATCGCACCCCGCCAGAAGGGCCAGCGCAGCAGCCGAGAAAGGCATCATCTGTACCCGCTCACCCCCACCGGGGCCCGTATCCTTGCCGACGACGGCAATGGCACCGTCACCGGACACCCCGCCGCCCTGGCCCGGCTCCACGCCGGCGGCCTGATCACCGACCGCCAACCCGGCAGCGGCGCACATCAGATCACGGACGCCGGCCGAGCCGCGTACGACCAGTGGAAGGCCGACTACGGTCCGCCCGCGCTGACGCCCGCACCCGGCGTACTGCCCAGGCTCCCCGCCCGGCAGCACGACGCGGTCCTCGCCGCTGCCCGACGCCCCGACCACCTGGTACCGGGCATCGACGACCACGTACGCGGCTTCTTCAACCAGCGCACATTGGCAGCCGTCCACGCCGCCGGCTATGCCGATATACGGCCCTGCGAGCATGGGGTCGTCCACGGCAGTTATGAGCAGTCCGGCCGGTCCCTCTACCTGACGCCGGCCGGCCGCGAGTACGCTCGTCAGCGCGGCAATATCCCCTGTTCACGGCGCCGGATCGTGATCATCGCCTGCGGGTCGAGAAAGGCCGAGCCGTCATGGGAGAAGTTCGGCTACCGGGACGTCATCCCCGCCGGCCAGCTCTACACCGGCCCCTGGCACCGCTCCCTGCGACTCGCCGCCGACACCCTGACCGACCAGACCCTGATCCGGATCCTGTCCGCCCGCCACGGCCTGGTCACTACGGCCGCCTGTCCGGCCTGCTCGCCGCCCCCGTCACCCTCGCCGGCGCCCTCACTCCCGTCACCGGAACCGCCATCGCAGGCCCCCTCGGCGCCGCTACCCCCAGCTCCTTGCCCTCCTCGCGCTGATCTCCGCCGTCGGCGCGACCCTTGCCTCCAGCACACGGGCTCCCGAGAAACGGTGACCTGGGCGCACGGCGGGCCCCAGCGATCAGCCACGATGTGCGACGCACTCGTGGCACGGCGCCGGTTACGGGCACCGGCTGCATGGTCTGGTCCATCAGCCAATTGCGGGCTGAAGACCTCCTTCATCATGCCCGGGTTCGCATTGCGTCGGAGCACTGTCCGAAGTTGTAGGGGGCACGGCAGCATCGCCATGGCCACAGGGTTGGCTCGTCCGGCGCCTCGACACAGAGCGAACAGCCCCTCTTATGGGTAGAGTTGGGACAACGAAACGTGTTGGCGACCCGGGTTCCGACGCCTCGGGTTTTTGAGCAGATGAACGTCCTGCTGTATGTGCAGAAACGCGGACTTACCAAGAAGCGAGGACCGCCGAGCAGCCTTGGCACGGCACCCCCTTGAGACCTTTCGTCGGGAGGGCCTCAGCAAGACCACACGTAAGAACGTGGTGGTCGGGCTGAGGTCTGTGCACCCAGGGTCCGATCGCCAGAGAGGTAATCGGACCCTTGGACCCGTCCCAGTCGTTCCGGATCAAGCTGCTGCTCGTCCTTGTCTGTGCCCTGGCTTCGGTCATCGTGGGCACGTTCGCGGGCATCCTGTCGTACACCACGCGTCCGTCTCTTGCCCAGGCGGTGCTCTACGGCGGCGGAGCGTTCTCCGTCTCCATGGGCCTGAGTCTCACCACCCTGTCGGCGCTCGGCCTCCTGTGAATCAAACGCCCCCTCGTGGTGTCTTTCCACTGGGGGGCGCTCTTTCAGGCCCACAGGAGCGTCGCCCTAGCGGTCTCGGCCGTCGTCTTAAGAACCCCGCTCCGACTTGCACATGGCCCTTCCCCGGATGGCGGTCCAAGAGGAGGAGGCTGTGCACACGCGGTGGGCGCATTGGAGGCCCGGATCACTGACATGCCGCGATCGGCGTGTACGTCTGCAGGATCGCGCGCCCCCTCAGCAGGCCGCAAGCCCACCCGCGCGTCTCGGCCGACGCGAAGGTCCGTCTGCTCCCATAAGGGCGATCAGAGCCACAGGACACCCTCTTCGAAGTGCGCGATATCCCGTTTGACCGACTTGGGGGACGGGGCGATACCACCGAGGTTGGTGATAAGGAGAGCACGGCAGACGTTGAGCAGCAGCGCCACCTTCTTCTCGTAGGTGTCCTTCGGATCTCGGTCGATGGACACGACGCGCATCGGCATGTTGAGTCGGGGTTCGCTTCCGTGGCGGCTGCCTCCGTGGACGGTCCTGGACCGCTCCTCGTACATGACCAGATATTTGGCGCGCTTGTCGTCCTCGGCGGTGGGTGTGGGGCCATAGAGGTAGCGGGCGACCATCGTGATGGCCTCTTTTCGGGCTTCGTTCGTGTCACGGCCCATTCGGGTGAGGCGTTCCAGGACGGCCATGAGCTGGGCCCCTGCGGCGGAGGGTCTGCCTTCGACGATGTCGGCGACGGCGGAGCCGTACGCCTCCAGCGCGCCGGATGAGGCAGACGATTCGAGCCGCGACCACGCATCGGTTACCCATTGCGGGACGTCTAGGGGCACAGGCTCGGGAATGGGAACACCGGGAAGGGCGTGGTATCTCATTTCCGCGATCCAGTCGGCGACTGGATCGACGACGCGCTCCCCCGGGTTCTGCGGTCGGTCGACGGTGGGCCAGATCCAGTGCGTCCACCAGATTCCGGTCGCCAGCGTGAGAAGGCGGCATAGGCGGTCGAGGTCGCTGGCGGCGATGTCCTGGGCCCCTGGCGTGGAGTGGGCCCAGCAAGTGCCTGTGACCGAAAGCGGCCAGAACCCGACGGGGTAGTAGCTGGAGCGGTCCGAGGGCCGAGGGTATTGCTGGGTGATCCACTGGTCGACGGACTCCACAGTCATCGATGCGACGACGAGGGGGGTGTCGAGGCGGATCGGCCATATCTGGCCCCGCGGAGCGCCGGATCCGTATTCAGGTGCGGGGCCGATGACTGCGGACCATGTCCTCTTCTCGCCGGGATCCGCAGCGAAGGTGCGGTCCGCCTCTTCGACGGCCGCCTTCCACCGCTCCCGTTCGGTGTTGATGGCCGCCGGGTCGCCGGCGAGGGCGTACCGCAACTCCCGGTCCGGGTTGAAGGTCTCGCCACCCGAACGTATCCACAACGTCGCGGTGAAACCCGGGTCGGTCGACGAGAGGCCATATCCCCAGGGAACTGCTTCCATCAGCGTGGCACCGCCACCCGCGCCGGGAACGGCGGCTCGCAGGTGCGCCAGGTAGGCGTCCTTCTCATCAGGCGACTTCGCCTTGGGACCGCACGCTCGCCAGGCTGAGGCGCGCATTTCGGGTGCGGGAAGGTCGTTGCTCACGGGCGTCCTCATATGGATGGCGGGTCGCGGACGCGGCAGACTCAGTTAGCGTTACCGCACCAGGGAAAGGCTCGGCGGAGCGTTGTGGGAGCCGCCACGGCCGCCTCCCTCCTGGGAGGTGACGACCAGTCCGAAGATGAGGTCGTTGAGATCGGCCGGCCTCAGATGAAGGTCACGGGCCACATCGGCCGGGCGGATGCCCTCTCGGCGCAGGGCGGTGAACACCTTGCCGAGCACTTGCGATGTCTCACGGGTCAGAGGGCTGCGCGGTTCGTCCTTCCGGTAGCCAAGCCGGCCAAGGTCCACGCAGTGGGTCCGGTACTGCCATTCCGTGGTCAGGGCGAGTTCGTGCAGCCGGTGGGCCAGCGCCATGGCCGCTACCTTCCACCGGCGTTTGGCCTGCAGGATCCAGTCTGTGGTGGCGCCTTGCGGTGCATGCGCCAGAACGTCCGCTCTCGGCATCAGGAACGCGGCTGCGAAGCGGTGCGCCTCGGCTTCGGCCAACGGTCCGTGCGGCATCTGCTCCTCACCGTGCAGGACGAGGTGTCCCAGCTCGTGGGCGGCGTCAAAGCGACCGCGTTCGGCGGTTTTGCCGAGATTCAGCAGCACGAAGGGGAGTCCGCGGTCCCAGAACGAGAACGCGTCGACCTCCGGGCAGTCGCCCGACAGCGAGAACACTCTCGTACCGTGAGCCTCCAGCAGGTGGGTGAGGTGAGGAATCGGGGCGTATCCCAGTCCCCAACGTGCCCGCACCAGTTCCGCTGCGTCTTCTGCCGGGCAGCTTTCTCCTGCCGACTCACCGGTGGACGGGACCTGTTCGCCGTCGGCGTCGAGCCTGCTGAAGGATGTCAAGGACGGGATTTCGGGGGGAGGCAGGCGGAACCGGTCTGCGATCCAGTCCTGCAGTTCCCGGGCGAGCCGGCCGGAGCTGAGCGCGATGTCCCGCTGGGATGCGGTCATCTTGCTCAGCGCCCGGAAACTCACCGAGTCCGCCGTCAGGTCGGCGACCTCGCCGGCGCTGAAGAACGACTCGGGGAACTCCAGCGCCGCCGCGAGAGCAGTCAGGGAGGGCGGGCTTGGGTTGGCCCTTCCGCTTTCGAAGTCCGACAGGCGTCGTGCCGTAAGGCCTGTGTGCTGGGCGAGGCGGGTGACGGTCAGACCGCGGCGGCGGCGTGCCAGTACGAGACGGGATGCAGTGGTCATCAGTGGGTGCCGTAACGAGAGAAGCGGTCAGCTCAGGCGCTCAACGGGGATGTCGATACCACCGTCGCCCTCACCGTCGTCGAAGGCCGTGAAGCCTTCGAAGTCGATCCAGGGCAGGATGATCCGCTCGTGCCAGGTGTCGATCTTCCCACGGCTTCCGGTGTCGTTGGGGAGCGACAGCTCGGCATGCAGCCGAATGCCGTTCTCGGTCTTGCTGTGCTGGTAGAGCAGGAACCAGGTGGGGATCCCGTCCCCCGTCTCCTGTTCCTGCGGCTCGGCCTGGGCGTCGGAGAACAGCAGGAGCTGGCGGTTGGTCTGCACACGCTGGGCCACCGCGGTCCCCTTGGGATACCTCGTCGACGGCTTCAGAGCCGCGTAGCCCGTCTCCACGCTGCCGCTGGACGCGGTGACCGCGAACTCGCCGGACGGCGCGATGAGCAGCGGGACGTTACTCGGGCTCGCGCTGCTCCAGCCCATGGGGATGTACTGCTCCCGCAGGAACCTGACAGTGCGGCCCCAGAAGATGTTGCCCGGCAGGGACACCGGATCCAGCGGGGTGCAGAAATTGCGCTCCGCCTCGGCCCGCCGAAGAGCCCGCTCGATCCCGTCCGCAGACAGCCCCAGCTCCGCGAGCCGGTTACGTGCCCGGGCACCCTCGGCATGCACGACATTCACGGCGGCCACCCTTCAGCACATCAGTCCAGTTCCGGAAACTCTCCCTCAAACGAGGGGGAAAATCAAGAAGCAGAGCAGGTCAGATGTACACGCTTGACCACCTGCCGTCTCTCACTGCACCTGCCGTAGACGAACTACTGGACATGGTGCTCGGCCGCAAGACTCGTCAGAGCTCGCGCAGGGCACGGCCTTCTTGTTCGGCCGCGTCGACTTTCTTGGTCAGGGCGGCCTCCAATCCGATGTGAACGTCACCCTCGCGTGGGCGGCGTCGGGCCCGCGCTGACCGGGAGACGGGCGCCGACTGGCCTTGCCCACTACCGGGCAGGGCGGGTTGGTCGCTGTTGCGCGGCCTGGGCGGCGAAGCCTTCCAGACCGCTGTTGGGGTGCATGTATACGTAACGCTCGGCCGCGAGAATCTGTCGAACGTTGAAGTCCTTGACGGCGTCCGCGGTCAGGATGCCGGTCAGGTTCTGCGGGCCCAGCGCCAGAAGGCAGCGCGGGCCAACGGGCAGCACCATGGACATCGCGTCGCCGAAGGCCATCCCGTGCTCCCATTGGTCGGCCGCGTCGCGACGGACAGTCAAGCCAGGGTTGTCGCCGATCAGGAACTGGCCCGATGCGGGGGTGAGAATTTCCACCCGCCATGTCGAAGCCATCTTCTGCACCCTGCCTAAGGGCTGTCCCGTAATCCCCGGCGGGCGCGCGACGACAGCTACGGCACCTCGCTGCGTTGTCGGGCTCGCCCGAATACGACCCGGTATGAGGGCGACCCTTCGCCTTGCGATGTACCGCATCTGACGCCGCGCGCTGGTCCACCGCGGATTACGGGACAGCCCTTAGCATGTTCTCGATACTGGTGCGGAACAGCTTCCCGCTCTTCTGGTCTTGGGCTATTTCGGAGCGCTCGATGTACCGGTAGGCGTAGTCGGCCAGGGCGCTCCGTCCTGTGATGTGCAGGCCGGTCTCCCGGAACGCTTCGCGTGCCAGTGGCTCCCGGAAGCTCCTTGCGAGCTTGACGCTCAGGTACGCCCGCGCCTGCTCGTATGCCGCATCGTGCACCTTCCGGTACTGATACGAGCGGACGTAGTGGAGCACGATCAGGTCGCGGAGCACGTCGGCGTGAGCGGAGCCTGCGAACGGAGTCCCTCTGCGGACCGCGTCGAGGGCGGCGGGGACGCGCGCTTCTATACGGCCCCACAGCTGCTCCGCAGATACGGAATCGAAGGCCACGAAGTCCTTGGCCCAGCCGCAGCTCGATGTCGTCTTCAGCTTGTGGTGCCGCTCCGGGTGATCCAGGTCGAAGGGTCGCAGCTGCCGACCGCTGCTGCCGTTCGGCACGGTGAATTCCTTGAGTATCACCTGGGATACGAGGTGCTGCCGTGAGGTCTGCTGAGCTGTTGCCACGCGCATGATTCTGCTCCGACTGCCCAGCGGCTCGCCAAGGGTTTCAACGAACCGCGCTCACTCACCGGACCGCAGCGGGCGGTCGGGCACTCCGTCTGGCCCGCCGCCTGGCACCCGTCGCTTTCCGCCTGGCGAGGCCCGTCCGGACCGCTGGAGTACTCCGTGCCGCAACCTGAGCGGCAGGATCGCGGTAGCCGCCAGCATCCGTCTCCGCCCTCCATGGCCCTGGCCGGACCAGTCCAACCGGCCCGCGCCGTACGCGCGGGCAAGCCCTGCCGCCGGACCAGGCGGCCGCTGGGGTGCTGTCAAGCGTCTGGCGACGTCGCCGAGGTAGCCAAAGAAGACCAGGACGACAAACAGGAGCAGGAGATCGTCATCAGCCCGGAGCGGCGGAAGTGCCTGCCACGGCGAAGGCGACGAGCTTGCTCTGCACCGTAGAAATCGCCGAAGCCCGGCGCACACGTCGTACTACCATGCCTTTGTGACTGACCAGAGTTGGCGCGGAACGTGGTGGCCGGCTGGGGAACACGACACGGCGTGTCCCGGCACGCTGCGCTACGCCGAGGATGGACGCTTGCGGCTGGAACTCATCGGCGGCTTCAACACCGAGGTGCGAACGCCCCGACCCGATGGGAACGGCTACTCAGTAAGCATTGAATCGCGAGAAATCCCGATTATTCATGGGGTTTCCGGAAACGAGCGTTTCACCCTTTTGGGAAACATAGACACTCATACCAGCGGGCTCGGGTTTTTCGATGGTGAAATTGTCGAGCAGGACTGGAGCGCAAACCGTGCGTTGCGTGGCATACATCTCCAGAGCCTGGGCGAGCAGGTTTTCACCCATGGGTATCTACAACTCGAAGGGCTGCTCCAGTGGTCGAACACATCCGCTCTCGACCTCACCCATGTCATGGAACCTGGAAAGGTCGGGGGGGAGCGGAGAGCCAGCACCCACGAGGAGCTGGAACGCACGGCTGTATTTGGGGATATGAAGATCGGCCTACGAGTGCGGAGAAGTGATTTCAGCCTCAAGAATAGACCTGTATCGAACCGGCGCTTCCTGGAGAGTGTCGAATGGGCAACGCTGAAGTTTGAATTGCCAGCGCCAGTGGCCTACGACGCCTTCGACAGGGTCGCGAAGGACTTGCAAGACCTCTTGTCTCTCAGTGCTTACGCCCCGTGCGGCGCACTTTCGCGTTCCCTCATGTACGAGACATCTGAGACGCACCCTGGGTCCCGGCGCGGCGAAAATGAGGTTGAGGTGATGGGACGCCAGATCTACCGCACTACAACTGGCGAAGACAAGAGCGAGAGCTCGCATCGCCTGTTTGTGTTCACTCTGGCCGAAATGGACTTTCCCGATATAGTTCCGAAGTGGCTCGACCTGAAGGACCGCGTCCGCACGGGCTGTGAGATCCTCTTCGGGCTCCGGTATATTGGAATCGGATATGTGGGTACACGCCTACTCGGCGTGGCTTCGGCGGCCGAGAGCGTCCATACTGGATTGTGCTCGGCGAGTACGCCGATGCCTAAAATCGAGTATAGGAAGCTCAAGCGAAAACTACTTGACGCACTTGAGGACGAGCCTGACGAAATCAAAGAATTCGTTAAAAACGGGCTCCGCAACAATCCCACCTACAACGATCGCGTACTCGAACTGGCATCAATCCCAGATGCCGAAGCGGTCGATCGACTTCTTACGGACAGATCTCGCTGGGCCAGCATGCTGAAGAACGCCAGAAACGATCTCGCGCACGCGAATGAACGCTCATCGAGAGACCCTGAAGCTACACCGGCCTTCTGGCTCCTGGAAGTAACCTACGCGCTTCTCTGTCTCGTATTGATGTCTGAATTGGGTATCGGCGCAGAGGCTCAACGATCTGTTCTGGGGCGCCCTCGCGTCAACTGGGCAAGCTTCCAATTCAAGAAGTTCCTGCATGCCAAAAACGAGATGGATTCGCCTGAGTAGAATTCGTGGAGGCCGGGGCTCCACTACTAATGCGCGTCGACCCGACGGATGGGACGGGCGTCTCGCCGCGGCTGACCGTGCAAGGTGACAGAAGCTCTAGCTGGTGTCCGACCCGATCACTACTCACCGACTCGGACCCGCCCCCTCAGTACCCGTCCGGTTTCGCAGCGGGCAGAGCCACCTGACATCAGTCGGCCGAGCTGCCCGGTCAGGGCACGGAAATCCGGCCAGGGCTCGAAAGCTCAGCGGGCGGGACAGCAGCAAGCTACATTGGCGCTGTGCCCGCTCGCTTTCACCGCATCGAGACACTCTTCGGCGGTCCTCTCGACCAGATCCCCTACGCGCAGCTCGCAGCCCTGGTCGGAAACGCCGACGCCTGCGAGGACGAGGACCTCGACTATAAGGCCAGCCACTACGAGGCAGAGAAGAAGGCCGAACTCGCAAAAGACGTGGCCGCGCTGGCAAACACCTCCGGCGGTGTTCTCGTCCTCGGACTCGCCGACGACCGCAAATCGCGCATCCCCAGCGCTGTAGTACCGGTTGAGCTGACCGACACCCGTCTGCGCCAAATTCGCTCCATCGTGGCTTCCAACGTCCGCCCGGCGCCCCGGATCGAGCTGATCGCCAAGGAGAACGCGCCCGGATCCAACGAAGGCATCCTCCTCATCGCCGTACCACGGAGTCTGGATGCACCCCACGCCATCGTCGAGCACAACCAAGACCACCGCCTGGCCTACCCCCGGCGCGACGGCGACACCACCCGTTGGCTTAGCGAGACAGAAGTCGCGACCGCCTACCGCCGACGCTTCCAGCAACTGGCCGAACGCGGCGACCTCATCACGCGCGTCGGCCAAGACGCCGAGGACACCGCAGACCGGCTTTCTGACGATCTATACACCCGAGAGCAGTCGGCGGCACTGCTGACCGTGGCACTCGTACCGGACATCCCTGGTGACATGACGATTGACAGCAGGGCCGTTCTGCGCGTCACCGAACAGGAACTGCGTGCCGTTCCCCTGCTCGGACGGACCACGCAGACATTCACCCGAACCCAAGTCGGGCCCCGCCGCGTCATCCTCCTCGACCAAGAACAGCACGCGAGCTACGTCGCAGAACTCCACGGCGACGGTTCGGGAGCCTGGGCCGTTACTTTGTCCGCATGGGAGCTGGAGACCAACCAGAGCAACCCATGGAGTACCGGCGTCGATACCGACGAGATCGTCACGTTGGTCATGTCCGCCCTGCGGCATCTTGCACACCACGCTGTCACCCGCACAGGAGCCAGTGGGACCGCCGCCGTCCGGGTACGGCTGCTCAGCCGTACCCGCACCCGCTCAGTCATGGCACTGCCCAACGCCCCCTACTGGCAGGCCGTTCACCTCGCCCACCAACAGCAGGTTCCAGCACAGCGGCCCCCTCTCCGTGTGAGTACCACCGCCCAACGGACCGCTTCTGGTCACGGCTACGTCCTTCTGGACGGCCTCGCCGACAGCGGCGCCAGCCTCGTCCAAGCCGCATCCCTGTTGGTCGGAGACCTCTTCCAGCACTACGGCCTCGCAGAAGCGCCCCAAATCACCCGCGACGGCACTCTCAACACATCAGCGTGGGCCGAAGCAGATCGTGCGTACATCACCATCTGGGCGCGCCAAGTCGGCGTCACAGCCAACTGATCACCAAACAGCGTTGTTTTCGTTTCACGCGACGCACCAGTCGCGACCCACCAGTGAGTGCCGCGCCCCGAGCGGACCTGGTGAGGCCAGTCAGCACGTTGGCAATCTGCGCCTCCACCACACGAAACTCCACCGAGACATCCCTCATCGAGCCGCTCCTGGGCACACCCGTGCTGGCGCTGTTCCATGACGGGGAAACGGCCGATGGATGCTTGCCAGTGAGCCTTCGTAACGCCTCTCCGGGCGTAATTGGACAAGCAGGTTGCATCCGGGCGTGCGGGGCAGGCTAGTCTCGCAGCCGCCAGGAGATGCAGTCTTCACACATCCCGGTCTCGTCCTCGTACATCCATACGCCGCAGGTGTCGCACAGGACCAGGTCGGCGATCAGGTCGCAGGTGAAGCAGCGGGCCGTGACGCCGTTGGGATCACCTGCGACTGAGGCCCGGGGGATCAGGGTCTCCCTTGCGCACTCGATGCAGGGGACGACCGGTGGCATGCCACCGTCTGTGACAGACTCATGCGTCGAGGTTTTCAAGACCGCGTTGACATACGCGTCCGCCGCTTCCTGGGAACTCCAGGCTCCATGGCAGAACCGACAGTCGACCTTTGCCTGGTCTGAGTCGACCACCAGCGCGAACTGGCCGCACTCCGGACATTCCATTGTCCAGTCTGCCTGGTCTGCGAGATCGCTCCTCACGCGCTCCATCCGCGGTTCGACCAGTGCTTTCACCCGGTTCAGTCCGGCTCGCACGAGTTCCATCTGCTCGTCGACGTGCTCGGTGTCCTCGGCATCCAGGTGGGGCCGCAGATGGTTGTGGATGAAGTCGAGCAGGAAGTCCAGGACCTTGACCGCGCGCGCCTCCACCGCCGCCACCGGTGCAGCGGCCGGGCCGGCCATGCCGAAGTGCTGCAGCCGGTTGCGGTACTCGGCCAGGGCGTTGATGGCGCGAAAGTCCCGGTTCGAGATGGCGACACCGAGCTCTTCCTTGAGTAGCTTGCGCGTGGCTGCGATACCGATGCTGCGGAAGGCGCCGCGGTGGAAGTGAGCCTCGTCGCATATCTCGCCATCACGGTCGGGTTCGACAACGAGTTGCCAGTCACACCGGGCAAGGGGCCATTTGAGGAGAACCTCGGTGCCTGCCTGCAGGTGCAGCACCGCGTACTTCACGTCGCGGGCGGTGGGTTCGTCGAGGAACTCCAGGACGCTGAGCAGGTAGTCCATACCGTTGTGGACCACCGGAAAGTGAAATCCAGGGTCGCCGACGGCCTGATCCGCTGCCAGAGGGATCCATTGCAGCGGCCGGTGGACGCGAGGAACCTCAAGGTTGGGCAGCGGGACCGCCCGAGTGTCCCCGGTCACATCGAACATGACGTTCACTGAGGTCGCCAGTACATCAGCGCCGCTTGGTGCGACAGTGCCACCTAGGGTGCCCCACACCCTGGCCTTTGTGCCGACCGACGGGCGCTCCGGGACGATGTTCATGTGCATAATCCACCATTTTAGGTTCGACGAGGTGCCATTCTCATGGCATGGCGGGCAAAAACAGGGGCGGTTCACGGCGCACACAGGCCACCGAGCGCCGGCACCTGTGGGCCGAGTCGCGTTCCGGTGCACGGGCGGGACGCGGGTTCCACTACCAGGATGTCGTCGGCGCTTGGCTGTGCGGGCGGGTGATGTCCGGCGACCTCGCGGTGGAGCGCATCGTGCCCGAGGGCTGGGAGGACCTCTCCTGCGAAGGCTCAGACAATTGGCACGTGCAGGTCAAGTCACGTCAGGCCCGGGTCGGCGACTTCCCCCCGGGGGACGTCGCCCGGTACTTGCTGAAGATGGCAGCGCAGCACGACAAGCGGATGAAAGCAGGACTCGCAGGCCGGATGGTGCTGGTACTGGAGAGCTCTGTGGCCGGGGAGAGGCTCTCGGTCTGGGGGCAGGCTCTTGCTGAGCTGCCGCGGACACACCCCTTGCGGGTGGCCGTCCACACCACCGCCAGGGAACGAAAGATCAGCCAGCGCAAGATCAGCGAACTATGCACTCTGGCCAGTGTGTACGTCCTCCCCTGGAGGGAGGCCGCAGAGCAGACCGGGCAGGCAGTCGCCGACAAACACGGCCTGCTTCCCCTGGCGGCCGAGCCCGTGGTCCTGGCCCTGCGGGACGCCATCGCCGGGCACGCCGATACGAACGCGACACCCGACCTGAACAGCCGGGTAGGGCTGGACCGCACCGATATCGAGCGCATCGCGACGCGTGTGGCAGCGCTGGTGGACCGTGCCTCATTGCAGGAGGCGTTGTCGGTGGGGCTGTGCGAGCCCGTCGACTTCGACGAGCCCCTGGTCGTGCCCGGCTTCTTCGAAGGCACGGAAGTCCAGCCGGGCCACATCGCGGCCGGCTTGCCGGCACCTCGGCCCGTGGAGAGCGGGCAGGTGGTCGACGCCCTGGAACGCGCCGAGCCCGTGCTGGTCACCGGCCCCTCGGGGGTGGGGAAGTCCATGGTGATGTGGGCCGCGGCCTACTCTGCCCGGCACATCCTCTGGTACCGGGTCCGGAGGCTGCGCGAGGCGGACGTCGACGCCCTGGTACGGCTCGCCCGGGCCAGTGGCGCCTCCACGCGCTCGCCGGTCGGATTCGCCGTGGACGGCGTCGGGGTGGGCTCGGCGGATGCATGGGACCTGCTGCAGCGTGAACTCGCGCCCCTCCCAGGGGTACACCTGCTGGGCTCCGCCCGCACCGAAGACCTTCCACCGCTGCGGACCCTGCCCAACTGCACCGTGGTCGAGGTCGCCCTGAACGAAGCCGTTGCCCAGGAGATCCACACCAAGCTCCTCGGCACCGGTGCCACCACCGTGCCCCACTGGCGAGCAGCGTTCGAGCAGGCGAACGGCCTCACCCTGGAATACACCCACCTGCTGACCCGCGGGCGCCGCCTGAGCGCAGTCGTCACCGAACAGGTCAAACGCCGCATCGCGGAGGACCGTGAAACCGAACTGCAGATCATCGCCCGTGTCGCCCTGGCCCACCAGTGGGGAGCAGCACTGCCGCTGCGCACAGTGCAAGCGCAGCTCGGAGCCAGCGATGGGGCCTTCCGCATCGCCCTGGCCCGCTTGGGCGACGAGCACCTGATCCACATCCAGGGGCAGGAGCTGACCGGGCTGCACCAACTACGCTCCCGAGCCCTGGCTGATGCGGTCCACGCGTCCCCGCCGCCGAGCCTGGACGAGACCCTGGCGGCTGTCCTGGAAACCCTCGACAGCACACACCTGCGGCCCTTCACCGCAGGGGCACTGGCTGAACGCCCGGACCTGGACGGGAGGATCCTAGCCGGGCTCGTCACCGAAATCGGACGCAGACCGGGCCTGACGACGCCCACCGCCATCCTGCAAGCCCTGCGGCTGGTGGACCTGCAGCGACGTGCCGAGCAGCTCAACGCGGTGCTGCGCAGGCACCACGTGCGGGCCGCGCACCAGCAGACCGCCCTACAGCTCTCGCTCCTGGACAGCTCGCTGCCCGACGTGCGGCCGGAGATCGCCTCGGCCATCGAGGAGATCCGGCCTACCGTCGACAAGCGGTCCCCGCTGCGCGACGGCCTCCTCGCACAAGTCGGCGCCACCGCCCTGGCCCAGAGTCTGAACGAGTGCAGCAACGCCCGCGCTGCGCAGGCGTTGCTGACAGCGCTTGAGGGCAGCAGCCTGGACCTCGCCGCGCACCTCAGGTCCGCTCTCCCGCCGTCCCCCCTGGCTCTGCTGCTGTCCCAGGAGCCTGTAGACGTGGTCGGCGACATCATCGGTGCCGCGAGAGGCGTGTCCCTCGGACTTGCGCAGCAGTTGGTCACCCTGGCCGGTGGCACCGAGTCGATGCTCGCCAGACTCCGCGCGTACTCACGCTGGCTCGTCGAACTAGAAGTGGTGGAACAGGACGGCTTCCACATTGCCCGCGCCCGGCTGCTCCATGTCTCGGACCGTGCCCAACCCCACCTTGAGGAAGCCGTCCGACACTTCGGCCGCGTCCTGCTCCGCTGCCTGCCGGTCTGCGACCGGGTCGACGTCCAAGCGGTTATGCCCGGCGACGTGCCCTTGCAGATCGGAGACTACCTCGGCGGCGTAAGCCAGCTACAACGCCGCTACGACTACCTCCCCTCCGTCGTCACCTGGAACCGATTGCAAGCCCAGGTCGCGATGACCACCCCTGACAGCACCGACGCGACGATGCGTACGCACACCGCCGTCGCCATGGTCTCCGACCTATGCCAGTACCTCGACGACCTGACCCAGACCTGGTGCCTGCACCAGGGCGAGCCGGAAGCCGCAGCCACGCTGGAGACACAACGCGGCGTGCTCTACGAGCGCAGCACAGCACTGACGCTGCCGGTGAACCGCGCACAACTGCTAGCCAAACCCGTAGACGATGCCGTCGAAGCAACCCCGCACGACCACCTCAGCTTCCTCGCCCAAGGGATCACCGCTAACCTCACCGGCCGACTGGTGGACCCCGAACCACACTGGACCTCTCTTGCCGCCTATACCGGCGACACCCTGCGCAACCTCGTCCAGCAGGTCAGGAAGTCCGAACGGTGGGAGCTGGTCGGACTGGAAGTACCACCCGTCGGCCTCAACCGCATCGACCAGATACTGAGCGATCTTCATGCTGTGCTCGCGGAACTAGCCTGGGGCGACCTCCAGTCCGCCACCATCAGCGCTGCCGCCCGATCCAGACCCCACGGCGACGTCCTCGCTGGGCTCGCCACACGTGCCCGCTCAGACGCGGCAAGGAGAGCCTCACAGTTCCGCGCGGGTCTCCTTGCCGCGGCCGAAACAGCCGGCCTGTCCCTGCGCGTACTCATGCGCCCGCTGGCCGACGCCTCGGCGGTCAACTGGCCTGCCGTCGAGACAGCGATCGGCATCCAGATCGGCGACGTGACCGAATGGGGGCAGGCTCTCCCCACCGTGGTAGAGCTACTCGAGCAAGTCCCGGGACCACGGGGAGCACGCCCACCGGTGCTGGTCATCCCGTTAATCGCCGGATGCCCCATCAGGCAGCTTGCACTCAACGTCCAAACAGACCCGTGGCCCGGCGTCGAACTCTACGACACGTGGGCCGACCGCTTCCTCCCAGCTCACGCCACCCCGCTGACCGACAATGCTACGGCCGCCCACCAAGCGCTGCAGGCTCTCTCCGGATTCACAGCCCTTCGCGCCCGACAAGGCACGACGCCCGAAACTTTGGCCGACATCATAGAAGAGACGGAACGCTACCGCCGAGCCCTCGACACCATCACAAACGTGCAGCCCTCCGACATCGTGATCTCCACGATCACCGAATTCCTCACCGCGCTCCACAACCGCGTGGCCGCTGAAGACCCCGGCCATCCAGAGCACAACCCGGAACAACCACCTCTCGCCGCCAACCTCGCCCTCCACGTCACCGGCACGACCACCCCCGACGCTCAGAACCTCGAGGGCCTCACCACCATCAGCCTTCAACGAGACCTAGACCCCGAAACCGCGATCCGCTTGCTCACCGAATCCCAATAATCCAGTGACTCCGGGACACGGATGTCGTCCGGTCGAGGTCAAGGTGCCGAGCGGCTGGAGGGCAGCTACTAGCCACAGATGGTGCGCAGCAGCAGCGTCTACTGACGGGCCTGGACGAGATTTTGCTGTCGCCGTCTGCGAGGGCCTCACCCACGGAAAATCTCCGCGTACCTGGCCAGGATCAGCGCATTGACTTCACCCGATATATCTCCGTGTCGTCACTCCACCGCGACGGCATGACCGCGGCGCCGGCGATCCTTTTCGAGACCTACGTAATTTCCGTTTTTCCCCTCCCTGCCACCATTCGGCTACTGATCCGAGTCCGAGTGTGCGTCGTAGGCGCTGAGTAGGTGTTCGATGCGTTGGTTGTTGATGGACTGGCGGTCGTAGAGGCATTTGGCGTAGCGGGTGAGGAGGACTTCGACACTGTTGCCGGCGCGTTGGGCGACTTCGGCGGGGTCGGCGCCCGCTGCGAGCCAGGTGGACAGGGCTGAGTGGCGCAGGTCGTAGGGGCGTTTGGCGAGTGGGGTGGCGGCGAGTTCGGGTGGCAGGGCGAGGGCTCGGGCGTCATTCCGGGCGCGGTGGATGGTGGTGTAGCCGAGGATGGTGCCGCGTTCGGTGAAGAACAGCCGCCCGTCGGGTGCGGTGCCGAAGGTGTGGACGCTGTCGCGCCAGATGGCGACCAGGTGGGGTGGGAGGGGGACGATGCGGACTTCGCCGGGCGGGCGGCTCCTCAGGCCACGGTCGTCGTGCATCTCGCCGCTGTCGGTCCATTTCTTACTCGCCTGCGGGCGGGTACGGTGCACGACCAGCCGGCCGCAGCCGGTGCGGGGCAGGGTGCAGTCCGCCAGGGTCACCGCGACGGCCTCCTCGGGTCGCAGCCCGGCGTAGTACATGCCGGCAAACAGCCCGACCAGCCGGCGCCCCCGGGCCCGTTTGTAGCGGCCGACGTAGGTCAGGGCGGCCAGGAAGCTCTGGGCCTGCCGGGGGTTGACCACCACCCGCGGGTCGACCGCCTTGGCCTGCTTCGGCACCCGCCACCGGACCCGGCTCAGCGGGTTGCTGCCCAGCTCCCCCTGCTCGATCGCGTAGTACAAGGCGTTCACCAGGATCCTGCGCTTGCGCCGCACCGTCTCCGGCGCCGCCGGCCCCCCATCCTCCTTCAACCGCAGCGCCTCCAGCACACTCCGGGCTACCGCCGGGTCGTACAGGTCGACCAGCGGCCTGGACGCTTTGGCCACCCACGCCAGTATCAGCCGGGCCTGCGCCGGTATCTCCCGCGCCTCCGGACCGGGCACCACGAACGCCCACGACCGCAGTGCCCGGTGCAGCACCTCCTCGCTCGGCCGCCCGGCCATATCCCACAGCATGGCCCGGGTCACCCGGCACAGCGCCTCGTGCCGTTCCACGTCGTCCCGGCCCGACCCACCCAGTGATCGCGGGCATACGCGGTGGCGAAGGCGTACCAGCTCAGCTCAGACGGCCCGCGCAGCCCATACGTGCCCCGACCGGCCGGCAGCAGACTCGCCCGCAGCGCACGCGCCAGCTCCGCGCCGAACTTACCCGCCACCGCCGCCACACCCCCGCCCTGCCCCGCCGGCACCGCATGCCGGACGGACCGCCCCCGACACCGCCCCACCGTGACAGCACCACCCGAACCGACAACCTCGCCCTGCAGCGCCTGGACCATGCCCTGCCCCTCTCCACCGGAGAAGGAAGAACTGCCCACACACCTCTCGATCGGCACCGGTACGCCCCCGCGCCCGGAAGCACACAAAGTGGCCGCGGCGCGTCAGGACCTCCCCGCGCCGAACACATCCACCACACGCCCTGCCTGCGCTCCCAGTGCGCTCCTCGAACACCATCGCGCCCTGCTTCGCACGCATGGACCGCAGCAGCACACGGAATGCTCTCAGGAGTGGCGTCCGTCCTGCGGGGCGCCAGCGCGGAGCCGAAACGGTACAAAGACGGACAGTCGTAGGCTGTGGGCTATCTCTGGGCCGAGAGAGCCGACGGAGCGTCACATAGGGCGCTGACCTGCGACGACTTTTGCAAAGGTCGCGGCCTCCGGAGCCGTTGCTCTTTTTGACACGCTCCGATGTCCTGTGCGTCGATGGCGTCATGGCATCCGCGAGTCCAGGTGGACGCTTGCACATTGCTCCGGTTCTTCGCACTGTCGCCGGTGCCACGCCCACATGCAGGCCTGGCACCGGCCCCTGAGCTTGGGGCACACCGCAGACCCAGCCGCCGGGCCATGATCGCCGTGCTCGCCTGCCGGCGGACGGGACCGTTCAGCCGACGAGCATCGGCATCCCCAAGAGGGCGGCAACACGGAGAGTACCGTCAAGCAAAACGCATTACCTGATAAGGATGGACGGTGAAGCGCAGTTCGGTCAGCGGGCGTACTCCAACGGGGAACGCCCTACCCGGTTGCTGGACTTGTGGGTTTTCCGTCCGTTGTTGTGCCTTCCCTCGCAGCCGACGCCAAGGAAGTGCATGCCGCAAGACCCCGCAATATCCGCGACGAACGCCGAAGCCGCCCCGGCCTACCTACAGGCCTCGCGGTTAGACCAGCACCTCGCTGTGCTGGCCGCGGCCGACACAGGCGATGCTCCGCAGTCTTCGGTAGGCCCTGTACCGCTGGGACACCAGCAAACCGATCCCCCTGCCATCGGAGTCACACCGTGGAACGCATGGCGCGGGCCAACTTCCCTCGCGCCGCTCATCCCTACGGTCTGCGCCGACCGATGAACGCAAGAGACGGCCTCCACCACGCCGTCCAGGCCGTCACCACTATGCACAACCTCGCCCTGGGAGGGTGAAACCAGCAGGTCAACCGACACACCGACCTGCCCACACCCACCCTTCTGCAACAACCTTTAGCCGCCGGCGCGGGCATGGAGCGGCCCCCGGTCGTTAATCCGTTTTCTTCTACTAAGCGAAGAGAACACCGGGGGCCTTGCTGTCCACGCCATATCGGGTCAGCGCTTGCACGGCACCAACCGCGCGGGACGACCCGGAAACCGATCTTCCTATCTACTCACCGGGGGATGATCATGGCGCGCTATATCGACTGCGCGGAGACCGCCTCCCATCGGGGGCGATGCACGACACACCATGACGCGTACGAGGGACAGCCCACCGTCCGCACGCGACGAGCCCGGGGCCGACGACGGGCGAACCGCCGGGATGCCGCCGCAAGGCTTCGCCGGCGTGTGGACGAGCGGGGCTCGGCCTGGTGTGACTGGTGCTTGGGCGACTTCCCCGCGAACGGGGTGGACGTCGACCGCGTACGTCCGCTGTCCCTTGGGGGCGAGGACGTAGACAGCAACGTGCAGGTGCTGTGCCGCGGGTGCCACGCGCTCAAGACCGCAACGGAGTTCGACGGGGCCAGCCCGGCAAGCTGACCTGCCGGTCACGGCTGGAGTCGACGCCGAGACCTACGGCGGTTCTTCTCCTTCCGACGTTCGACACGCTCCCGCTGTCGCGCCATCAGCAGTTCTTTGCGGTCCGCGGACTCTTGTGGCCACACGGAACGCACAACGACGGCGAGAGCCACTAGGGCGACAGCGACCAGGAAGGCCCACCATGGGGCGGAGTCCGGCAGGGTGAACACGACGAATAGCCTTCCGACCTGATTGGTCGGCGGGTTGTCTAGGCAGCTACTGCGACGCCCCCCGGCGTACTGCTGCGACGCCCGCCCCGGTAAGTAGACACGGGGAAGGCCGGGTTCGGACCACGCGGCGTGATCTGAGGTGCTGTTTCGATCGGATCGGGCATCCAGGTCGGCAGGTCGTCTTTAGTACCAGCCCGGTTAAGCAGGCGCGAAAGCAGCAGGAGCAAAGCGCGCGACAGAAAGGCCAGAAGGCAGATAATCAACTCTGCAACCGCATCAAGGAACTCCCGCGCTGCAAGCCTACGTTCCCTGAGGGATTTAGCAGTCCTGAGCCCATCAACGGCATCCCTGAGGCGAGCCCGCGCAGAGGCGGATTCAGACTCAGTACCTGTATCGCTTACGGTGATACAAAGGCTCAGGCTTTCTTGCCAGAAGAGATCCGGCAGATCCGAGAGGCGCGACAAGACAACTTCGCTGCGCCACCGCTTGACGAACTTCGCCGCAAGCGTGGAAGCGTGATTTTCGGCTTCTCGAAATCCCTTTTCGATGGCGTCGTGCAATACGCGCGAGAGTTCTTCCTCCACGAAGCCTGTCGATGACTCTTCGGCTGACGTCTTCATTGTCACCCCCTTCGGTAGTAGCTGGAGAGAAGCCTACCGGCATCCGCTGACACCCCGTCGCCATGGAGGTACCCCGTGCCGCGTAGACACCGCCCCCCTGCTCGGTACCCGGGTGCCCCGAGCTGACCACGTGCGGGCGCTGTCCAGTCCATGAGCGTGAGGCGAACCGAGAGCGGGTCACACCGGGCGGTAGTGCGTACGGGCGACGCTGGCCGAACGTCCGTAAGCGGTACCTGTACGCGCACCCCTGGTGCGTGCTGTGCGGTCGTACCGCGACGGTGGCGGACCACTTCCCGACCAGTCGGCGGCAGCTTGTCGCCGAGGGCGTGAGCGATCCGGACGCGTGGTCGCCGGGCGGCAGCCCGGTGCCGATCGAGGCCAGCGAGGTCGCGGTCGTCGCCGGGAAGCCCGCGGTCAGCGGGCGGCCGGTGCCGCCCAGCGAGGACGGCAGCAGCGAGTTCAGGTACGGCGCCTCCTCGGGGTGCCGCCCGATCAGCTCCCAGCCGAGGCCGTCCACCAGGAAGACGCACACCCGGTCGGCCTGCGCCAGGTCGAGACCGGTGGCGGGCATCCCGGGAATGCCGAAGCCCGCCACGGCCGCGGGGATCACATCGCACAGCGCGGCCCTGCCGTAGCCGGGCGCGGGAGCCGTACGCGGGTCGAGCGGCACCGGGTCTGCTCCAGCAGGAGGCCCCACGATCCTTCGATGTCCTCGGGCAACTCGTTCGAGATCCATATTCCCGCCGAACCAGGAGGCTCGGAGCGCCCGGGAGGCAAACCGTCAGGCAGCGTAAAGGTCACGGCCCGACGGTAGGCCTTGCCTGACAATCACGGGCGGGAGCCAAGATCCACTTTCGCAACAGACCCTGCCCTCGACCCCGAGCGGGAAGAAAAGCAAGAGGAAGCCCGCCTCCTGCACCTCATCCTCGGGTTGACCACACACGCGGCCGACGCGCGGAACATCGACCGCACCGACCGCACCGAACTTGCCCACAAGATCGCCCAACTCCACGCCCCTACCAGGCCGATACAGCCCGCCGCTGACACTCCGCTCCAGAGGCTGTCGCCAGTGCGTGCTGCTGATTTCAACAGCGGCCGTGCTTCGCGCACTGAGCACGGCCGCCTTCGCTGTCAGGAAGCCGGCGGCTACGTCGTCGGCGCGGCAGTACCCGACCACAGCGCCTGCATTGGCTGGTGACGGGTGATCAGTGGGTGCGGGTTGACAGGTCAAAACGCCGGGCGGCAGTTCGAACGTCTCCCCGCCGAATTTTTTGGCGATTTTGCGAGCGACTCAACACGCCATCAACAGGGACCTGACCTGTCCACTCAAGACAGCTGACCACTTGTCAGCTTCCAAGATCAACGAGCGTCAAACGAGCGTCACGAGCGTCGTTTCAGCGTCAAGATATCGCCCGTAACGCGCACAGCGCACATAACGCACATCGGCAAACTCGCAGGTCAGGCGCCCTTCCCATGGGGCACGAGCACCGCCACGCACTCCACGTGGTGGGTCATCGGGAAGAGGTCGAAGGCGCGCAGGCCCGCCACGCGGTAGCCCTCCTCGGCGAAGTAGCCGAGGTCGCGGGCGAGGGCGGCGGGGTCGCAGGCGACGTAGGCGATGCGGCGGGCGCCGAGGGAGGCGAGGTGGCGGACGGTGGGGCGGCGGGCGCCGGTGCGGGGCGGGTCGAGGACGATCAGGTCGACCTCGCTGATGCCGGTGCGGGGAAGGACGTGGTCGACCTTGCCCTGTTCGATACGGACCCGGTCGAGGTCCTGGAGGTTGTGCCGGGCGTCCTGGACGGCACGCTTGGCGGACTCGATGCCGAGGACGGCGCCGCGTTCGCCGACGCGCTCGGCCAGGGCGCCGGCGAAGAGGCCGACACCGCAGTAGAGGTCGAGCGCCATGTCGCCCTTGCGGGGCATCAGGCCCTGCATGACGGCCTCGACCAGCAGGTCGGCGGCCTTCGGGTGGACCTGCCAGAAGCCGCCGTCGCCGACCCGCCAGGTGCGGTCCGCGGCGCGCTCGCGGACGAAGTCGCGGCCGTGGACGCGGTGGACGGCCTGGTCCTTCTCCCCGATCCGCAACACCGAGACGGGGCGGTCCAGTTCCACGATGGGCAGCCGGCCGCCGGGCTGCGGGGTGAGGACGACCTGGCGGTCGCTCGACCCGGTGGCGGCGATCGCCTCGACCTGGGCGATCTGCGGCCACGCGCGGGCCTCGACGCCCAGCTCGCTGACCTCGGGTGCGGCGATCATGCAGTGGTCGATGACCTCGACGTCGTGCGAGCGGTGCCTGCGCAGGCCCGCGCGCCCTTCGCCGTCCACCGCGTACTGCACGCGAGTGCGCCAGGCCGGCACCTCGCCCTTGGCGACCTTGTCGCCGGGGGCGGGCTCCACCGTGCCGTCCCAGCCGGCCTCCTCGGGGGTGAGCCCGGCGAGCCTGGCCAGCTGCTCGGTGATGACCGCGGCCTTGAGGCGCCGCTGGGCGCCGGGGGCGGCGTGCTGCCAGTCGCAGCCGCCGCAGCGGCCGGGGCCGGAGAAGGGGCAGGGCGCCTCGACGCGGTCCTTGGAGGCGGTCAGCACGCGGACGGCGTCGGCCCGCAGGAAGCTCGCGCCGACCTCGCCGTGGGTGACGCGGGCGACGACCCGCTCGCCCGGCAGGGTGTGCCGGACGAAGAGGACCTGGCCCTGCGCGGTGCGCGCGAGGCAGTGGCCGCCGTGCGCCACCGGGCCGATCTCTACCTCGTACTCCTGGCCGACCAGTGACGGGGCGGGCTCGGTCTGCATGCGGTGGTGCTCCTGGGCTCTTCTCGGGGTGCGCGGCAACCCTTTCCCGGGGTGCGCGACAGCCCACTCTACGGGTCCGCGGACCGCCCCGGTCCCGCCGTCACTGCTCGCGCTGGTGCTCGCGCTGCTGCGGGGGGAGCGGGCCGACCGGGCCGCGGCGGATGGAGCCCGGCGCGCTCCAGTCGGCGCGGCGGCGGGCACGGGCCCTGGCGGCCTCGGAGGACTCCAGCTGGTAGGGCACCGAGGTGACCATCACGCCGGGGGTGAAGAGCAGCCGGCCCTTGAGCCGCAGCGCGCTCTGGTTGTGCAGCAGGTGCTCGTACCAGTGGCCGACGACGTATTCGGGGATGTAGACGCTGACCACGTCGCGCGGGCTGTTGCGGCGCAGCCCCTTGACGTAGTCGATGATCGGGCGGGTGATCTCGCGGTAGGGCGAGTCGAGGACCTTGAGCGGCACGTCGATGCCGCGTCGGTGCCAGTCGGCCTGCAGGGCCTTGGTGTCGTCGGGGTCGACGTTGATGCTGAGTGCTTCGAGGGTGTCGGAGCGCATCAGCTTGGCGTAGGACAGCGCCCGCAGGGTGGGCTTGTGCAGCTTGGAGACCAGCACGATGGAGTGCACGCGGGAGGGGCGTACGTAGTCGTCGCCCGGTTCGTCCTCGGCGGCGATCTCGTCGGAGACCCGGGTGTAGTGGCGGCGGATCGCGGTCATGGTGGCGTAGAAGACGACCATGCCGAGCACCGCGACCCAGGCGCCGTGGGTGAACTTGGTGAGCAGCACGATGACCAGGACCAGGCCGGTCAGGAAGGCGCCGAAGGTGTTGATCGCCCGGGAGC
This sequence comes from Streptomyces sp. NBC_00433, assembly GCA_036015235.1. Taxonomy (NCBI): domain Bacteria; kingdom Bacillati; phylum Actinomycetota; class Actinomycetes; order Kitasatosporales; family Streptomycetaceae; genus Streptomyces; species Streptomyces sp. NBC_00433. The sequence continues at coordinate 2,489,457 of CP107926.1, forward strand.
GCAGCATGCGGCGGCGCTTGGCCTGGTCGGTCTCGGTGCGCAGGTGGCGGTTCCAGTGCCTGACCATGCCGGTCTGGCTGAGGGTGAAGGAGACGAAGACGCCCACGATGTAGAGCTGGATCAGCCGGGTGGAGTCGGCGCCGTAGATGTAGACCAGGACGATGGCGAGGCCGGCGAGCACCACGATGCCGTTGGAGAAGGCCAGCCGGTCGCCGCGGGTGTGCAGCTGGCGCGGCAGGTAGCGGTCCTGGGCGAGGATCGAGCCGAGCACCGGGAAGCCGTTGTAGGCGGTGTTGGCGGCCAGGAAGAGCACCAGGGCGGTGACGGCGGCCAGGAAGATGAACGGGATCGAGTTGTTGCCGAAGACCGCCTCCGCGACCTGGGCGATGACCGGGTCCTGGGTGAAGCCGGAGCCGACGGGGACGCCGTGGTTGAGCAGGTCGGTCGCGGGGTTCTCGGCCATCCGCACATGGGTGTTTATCGCCAGCGCGATGATGCCGCAGAACATGGTGACGGCCAGCAGGCCCATCGCGGCCAGCGTGGTGGCGGCGTTCTTGGACTTGGGCTTCTTGAAGGCGGGTACGCCGTTGCTGATCGCCTCGACGCCGGTCAGGGCGGCGCAGCCGGAGGAGAAGGCGCGCAGGAGCAGGAAGATCAGCGCGAAGCCGCCGAGGCCGGAGGACTCGGCGTGGATCGTGAAACCGGCGGTAGGCGCGTGCATGTCATGCCCAGTGGCGATCTTGAGGATGCCCCAGGCGATCATGCAGAAGACGCCGAAGACGAAGGCGTAGGTGGGGATCGCGAAGATCGTGCCGGACTCGCGCACCCCGCGCAGATTCATCAGCATCAGGATCACGATCATGCCGACCGCGCCGAGCACCTTGTGGCTGACGAAGAAGGGCACCGCGGAGCCGAGGTTCTCCACGCCGGAGGCGACCGACACCGCCACCGTGAGCACGTAGTCGACCAGCAGCGCGCTGGCGACGGTCAGGCCCGCCCTCGGCCCCAGGTTGGTGGTGGCGACCTCGTAGTCGCCGCCGCCCGAGGGGTAGGCGTGCACGTTCTGCCGGTAGGAGGCGACGACGGTGAACATCAGCACCACGACCGCGCCCGCGATCCACGGGCTGAAGTGGTAGGCCGACACTCCCGCGATCGACAGGACGAGGAGCACCTCGCCCGGCGCGTACGCCACGGATGACAGCGGGTCGGATGCGAAGACGGGAAGCGCGAGCCGCTTGGGGAGCAGCGTCTCGCCCAGCTTGTCGCTGCGCAGCGCCCGGCCGATGAGGATCCGTTTCGGCAGGTCGGTCAGTTTGGACACCCCGCGATGTTAAGGGATCGCCCATACGTGCGGGTGCCCCAGTCCCTTTATGGAGTGTGGCGAACTTGTGGCGCCGCCCGGACGCAACCTTCTGTGCCGCGGCGCGCGTGTGTAGCTTTGGCCGCGGTCTGAGACGCTTGGAACGACCTCTACGACTCAGCACACAGTCTCAGTCGAAACGTTGACAGCCGGAAGGACGGTCGTGCACGTCGTGATTATGGGATGCGGGCGAGTGGGCTCCACTCTCGCGCACTCCCTCGAACAGCAAGGTCATACGGTCGCGGTGATCGATCAGGACCCCAAGGCGTTCCGCCGGCTGGGCTCCGGATTCGGCGGGCGCCGGGTGACCGGAGTCGGGTTCGACCAGGACACGCTGCGTGAGGCCGGTATCGAGGAGGCGGGCGCCTTCGCGGCCGTCAGCAGCGGCGACAACTCCAACATCATCGCGGCCCGGGTGGCCAGGGAGATGTTCGGCATCGAGAATGTGGCGGCCAGAATCTACGACCCGCGTCGAGCCGAGGTCTACCAGCGGCTGGGCATCCCGACCGTGGCCACCGTGCGGTGGACCGCCGACCAGATGCTGCGCAGGCTGCTGCCGGCCGGCGCGGAGCCGCTGTGGCGCGACCCCAGCGGCGGGGTGCAGCTCGCCGAGGTGCACACCTCGCCCGGCTGGATAGGGCACAAGATCAGCACACTGCAGGAGGAGACCGGCGCCAGGGTGGCATTTCTCACCCGGCTCGGCGAGGCGATGCTGCCCACCGCGCAGACCGTGCTGCAGGAGGGCGACCTCGTCCATGTGATCCTGCGCTCCGACGAGGTCGCCGACGTCGAGGCGGCCTTCGCCAAGGGACCCGAGGAGGCCCACTCATGAGGGTGGCCATCGCCGGGGCCGGCGCGGTCGGCCGGTCCATCGCGGCCGAGCTGCTGGAGAACGGGCACGAGGTGCTGCTCGTCGACAAGAACCCCACGTCCATCTCGGTGGAGCGGGTGCCGCAGGCCGAGTGGCTGCTGGCCGACGCGTGCGAGATCACCTCGCTCGACGAGGCAGCGCTGCAGCGCTGCAATGTGGTGATCGCCGCGACCGGCGACGACAAGGTCAACCTGGTGGTGTCGCTGCTCGCCAAGACCGAGTACGGCGTGCCGCGGGTCGTCGCCCGGGTGAACAACCCGAAGAACGAGTGGCTGTTCAACGAGTCGTGGGGGGTGGACGTCGCCGTCTCCACGCCGCGGCTGATGTCGGCCCTGGTCGAGGAGGCGGTGAGCGTCGGCGACCTGGTCCGGCTGCTGCGCTTCAGCCAGGGTGACGCGAACCTCGTCGAGTTGACGCTGCCCGAGGAGGCCGCGCTGGTCGGCACCCGGGTCGGTGACGTGGAGTGGCCGCAGGACACCTCACTGGTCACCATCATCCGCGGCAACCGGGTGCTGACGCCGTCCAAGGACGACGCGCTGGAGGCCGGCGACGAGCTGCTGTTCGTGGCGGCACCGCACCGGGAGGAGCAGCTGGAGGACCTGCTGTCGCTCCAGGGCCCCACCGGCGGCTGACCCGCTGCCGCGCCGGGCAGGCGGGTCCTACTTGACCGCCTGCCCGGTCTCCGCGGCCTCGGCCCGCTCCTTCTCGGCCTTGCGCTCCTCCTCGGCCGCCTCCATCTCCGCGATCACGTCGATCGGGGCCGGCGCCTTCACCAGGAAGATCCAGGTCAGGTAGACCGACAGCAGGAAGGGCGGGATGCCGAGCGCGACCTTGACCCAGCCCAGCTGGGTGGCATTGCCCCACCAGTACAGCGGGAAGAGGATCGCCGACTTCGCCAGCAGGATCAGGCCCCAGGCCCAGCTCGCCTTGGTGTACGCGCGCAGCCGCCCCGGATTGCGGGTGCGCCAGGACAGGTTCTCCTTGAAGACCGGGCCGAGGATCAGTCCCAGCAGCGGGAAGCCGGCCAGCGCCGAGACCACGTAGGCGACGCCCAGGCCCAGCGTGTAGAGCATGCCGGGCAGGTAGAAGTTCTTCGCATTGCCGGACATCATCGCGAACAGCGCGCCGAAGGCGATGCCGAAGACCCCGCTGAAGGCGTGCTTGAGGGTGTCCTTGCGGGCCAGCCGGGCGATGCCCAGCACCACCGACAGGGCCAGCGCGGCGAGCGCGGACGACTTGATGTCGTGGTTGACCGTGTAGACCACCACGAAGATCAGGCCGGGCACGGTGGTCTCCACCATGCCGAGGACGCCGCCGAAGGCGTCCAGCAGCGCGGCCTCCGTGGCCGCCCTGACCTGGGCCTCCTCGCCCTGCGGGCCCTCCGTGTTGCCGTGGTCCTTGTTGTCGATCGACGCCACCAGCTACTCCTGTCCGACCGGACGCAGTTCGTACTTGGGGTTGAACAGCACCGGGCGGCCTCGGTTCATGGAGATCCGGCCGGAGGCGATGATCCGCCGGCCTGGTTCGATACCGGTGATGCTGCGGCGGCCGAGCCAGACCACGTCCAGCGCGGCGGATCCGTCGAACAGCTCCGCCTCCAGTGCGGGCACGCCCGCCCGGGGACGCAGCGTGACCGTACGCAGCGTACCGGTGACCGACACTATCTGGCGGTCGGAGCAGTCCTTGATCCGGGTACAGCCGACGGCCCGGGTCTCTTCCTGCAACTCCTCCGAGTGCAGTTCCTCCTGCGAGGACGAGAGCCGGTCGAGCATGCGGCGGAAGCGGCCCGCTGGCCGCTCAGAACGGATGGCACCACTCATACGACCCAGCGTACCGGCCTGGCCTCACGCCTCGAAGCGGTAACCCATGCCGGGTTCGGTGATGAAGTGCCGCGGCCGGGCCGGGTCGGCCTCCAGCTTCCGCCGCAGCTGGGCCATGTACACCCGCAGGTAGTTGCTCTCCGTGCCGTAGGCGGGGCCCCAGACCTCCTGCAGCAGCTGCTTCTGCGAGACCAGCCGGCCGGGGTTGCGCACCAGCACTTCGAGCAGGTGCCACTCGGTGGGCGTGAGGCGTACGTCGGCGCCGCCGCGGTGGACCTTGCGGGCAGCCAGGTCCACGGTGAAGCTCTCGGTCTCCACCGCCGAGGCGTCGTCCTCGGGCCCGGTCGGCGTGGCGCGGCGCACCGCGGCCCGCAGCCGGGCCAGCAGCTCGTCCATGCCGAAGGGCTTGGTCACGTAGTCGTCGGCGCCCGCGTCCAGCGCCTCGACCTTCTCGTCGGAGGCGTGCCGGGCGGACAGCACGATGATCGGCACCCGGGTCCAGCCGCGCAGCCCGCGGATCACCTCGACGCCGTCCATGTCGGGCAGCCCGAGGTCCAGCACGACCACGTCGGGGTGCCGCGCGGCGGCCACCCGCAGCGCGGAGGCCCCGTCGTGCGCCGCGTCGACCTCGTAGGCGCGCGCCCGCAGGTTGATCACCAGCGCCCTGACGATCTGCGGTTCGTCGTCCACCACCAGCACCCGGTACATCCGCCGCCCTTTCGCGTCCCCGTGCCCGGCGCCGCCCGCCGGCTCCTGCCCCGCCTGCCGGCTCATGTGGTCGCCGTCACGGGAAGACCCGGGCGGGCCGGCCGGCCGCCCGCCGCGGCACGCAGGGTGAGCACCATGGTCAGGCCGCCGCCGGGCGTGTCCTCGGCGACCAGGGTGCCGCCCATGGCCTCGGCGAAGCCGCGGGCGACCGCGAGGCCGAGGCCCACACCGGTGCCGCGCGGCGCGTCGCCGTACCGCTGGAAGGGCTCGAATATCTGCTCCTTGGCGCTCTCGGGCACCCCCGGGCCGCGGTCGGCCACCCGGACCTCCACCCGGTCGCCGAGGGCGCTGGCGGCCACCAGGACCGGTTCGCCGGGCGGGCTGTACTTGACGGCGTTCTCCACCACGTTGGCGACGCTGCGCTCCAGCAGGCCGGGGTCCACCGCGACCATCGGCAGCGTCTCGGGGATGTCCAGGGTGACGCTCCGCTCGGGGACACCGCCCAGCGCCATCGGCACCACCTCGTCGAGGTCCAGCTCGCGGATGAGCGGGTTGACGGTGCCGGTCTGCAGCCGCGACATGTCCAGCAGGTTGCCCACCAGGTGGTCGAGGCGGTCGGCGCCGTCCTCGATGCCGGCCAGCAGCTCCGCCTCGTCCTCCTCGGACCAGGCCACGTCGGCGGACCGCAGCGAGGACACCGACGCCTTGATGCCGGCCAGCGGGGTGCGCAGGTCGTGGGAGACGGCGGCGAGCAGCGCGGTGCGTATCCGGTTGCCCTCGGCCAGCTCCCGCGCCCTGCCCGCCTCGTCGGCGAGCCGCTTGCGGTCCAGGACCACCGCGGCCTGCGCGGCGAAGGCCGACAGCACCCGGCGGTCGGAGGCCGGCAGCACCCGGCCGAGCAGCGCCAGCGAGAGCCGGTCGTTGACGGCCACCTCCACGTCGGCGTCCTCGGGGCGCACGCAGGGCCGGCTGCCGACGGACGCGGCGCACGTCCACGGGCCGTGCTCGCCCTCCCGCTCCAGCAGCACCACCGACTCCATCCCGAAGGTCTCCCTGACCCGTTCGAGCAGCGCGTCCAGCGAGCTCTCGCCGCGCAGCACACTGCCGGCGAGGTGGGAGAGGATCTCCGCCTCGGCGCGCAGCCTGGCCGCCTGCTGGGTGCGCCGGGCGGCCAGGTCCACCACCGAGGCGACGGCGGCGCCGACCAGCACGAAGATCACGATCGCGACGATGTTCTCCGGCTGGGCGATGGTGAAGGAGTGGGTGGGCCGGGTGAAGTAGTAGTTCAGCAGCAGCGAGCCGAGCGCCGCGGACGCCAGCGCGGGCAGCAGCCCGCCGACCAGGGCCGCGGCGACCGTGAGGGTCAGGAAGAGCAGCATGTCGGTGGCCTGGCCGGGGCCCGGGTGCCACTGGGTGAGCACCACCGCGAGCAGCACCGGGCCGAGCACACCGGTCAGCCAGCCCGCCACCACCCGGGAGCGGCCGAGTTTGGCGCCGCGGGCGGCGGGCAGGCCGCGGCCCTTGGCGACGTGCTCGTGGCTGACGATGTGGACGTCGATGTCGCCGGCCTCGCGGGCGACGGTGGTGCCGACGCCCGGCCCGAAGGCGTACTGCCAGGTCTTGCGGCGGCTGCTGCCGAGCACGATCTGGGTGGCGTCGGCGCCGCGGGCGAAGTCCAGCAGCGCGTCGGGCACCTCGTCGCCGATGACATGGTGGAAGGAGCCGCCGAGGTCCTCGACCAGGGTGCGCTGGACGGCCAGCTCCTTGGCCGAACCGGACACCGGTCCCTCGCTGCGCACGATGTGCACGGCCAGGATCTCGCCGCCCGAGCCCTTGGCGGCCATCCTGGCGGCCCGCCGGATCAGGGTGCGGCCCTCGGGGCCGCCGGTCAGGCCGACGACGATCCGCTCGCGGGCCTTCCAGGCGGCGGATATGCGGTGCTCGGCGCGGTATTCGCGCAGGTATTCGTCGACCCGGTCGGCGGTCCACAGCAGCGCCAGCTCGCGCAGCGCGGTCAGGTTGCCCGGCCTGAAGTAGTTGGACAGGGCCGCGTCGACCTTGTCGGGGGCGTAGATGTTGCCGTGCGCCATCCGGCGGCGCAGGGACTGCGGCGACATGTCGACCAGCTCGATCTGGTCGGCCCGCCTGACCACCTCGTCGGGCACGGTCTCGCGCTGCCGCACCCCGGTGATGGCCTCGACGACGTCGCCGAGCGACTCCAGGTGCTGGATGTTGACGTTGGACACCACGTCGATGCCGGCCGCCAGCAGCTCCTCGACGTCCTGCCAGCGCTTGGCATTGCGCGAGCCCGGCACATTGGTGTGGGCCAGCTCGTCCACGAGTGCGACCTCGGGTGCCCGGCGCAGCACCGCGTCGACGTCCATCTCGGTGAAGGCGCTGCCGCGGTAGTCGTGCTCGCGGCGGGCGACCTCCTCCAGGCCGTGCATCATCACTTCGGTACGCGGCCTGCGGTGGTGCTCGACATAGCCGATGACCAGGTCGGTGCCGCGCTCGACGCGCCGGTGGGCCTCGGAGAGCATGGCGTAGGTCTTGCCGACGCCGGGGGCGGCCCCCAGGTATATCCGCAATGTGCCGCGTGCCATGCCTATGACCTTAGAACGACCGAACCGGACATATCGGACCGGGCAGTCCGTCCGGGGACACCTTGACGCCGTCTTGACGGCATATAGGGCCACGGTGCCGGCCATGGACCGCGGAAAGCGCCCGGTCCCGGGCGCTTTCGGTCACGGGCCGTCGCCCGGTGTCACCGTCGCCGGGAACCCGCCGGCCGGGTGCCGCCCCGGCCGCTCAGCTGTCGGAGACGATCCGGCCGTCGCGCAGTTCGAGCACCCGGTCGGCCAGCGCGAGCAGCTGGTGGTCGTGGGTGGCGACCAGCGCCGTCACACCCTCGCTGCGGACCACGGCCCGCAGCAGCTCCATCACGGCCAGGCCGGTGTCGGCGTCGAGCTGCCCGGTGGGCTCGTCGGCGATGATCAGGTCGGGCCGGTTGGCGAGGGCCCTGGCGATGGCGACCCGCTGCTGCTGGCCACCGGACAGCTCGCCGGGGCGCTGGGCGGCGTGGTCGGCGAGGCCGACCAGGGCGAGCAGCAGCTCGACCCGCTCCTCGCGCTCGCGCGGCGGCGTCTTGCGCAGCCGCATCGGCACCCCGACGTTCTCGGCCGCGGTGAGGATGGGGATCAGGCCGAAGGACTGGAAGACGAAGCCGATCCGGTCCCTGCGCAGCGCCAGCAGGTCGTCGTCACCGAGCCCCGCCAGCTCCGTGCCGTCCAGCGATATGCGGCCGCCGTCGGGGCTGTCCAGGCCGCCCACCAGGTTCAGCACGGTGGTCTTGCCCGAGCCCGAGCGGCCCTTGAGCGCCACCAGCTCGCCGCGCGGCACCGCGAACGACACCCCGCGCAGCGCGTGCACGGCCGTGTCGCCGCTCCCGTAGGAGCGGGTCAGGTCCTCGACCACCACCATGCCGCCGGTCTTCGGCGACGTCGCCAGCGCCGTGGCTGACTGCTCGGTCATTCCCGCGCCCCCTTCCCGGTCGCTCATTCCTCGTCCCCCTCCTGCTCTTCGCTTCCCTGTCCGTCCACACCGGGTGCCGGAGCCTGCCCGGTCCCCGCCGCGCCCTGCCCGCGGTCCGGCCACACTCCGAGGTGGTCGGGCTCCGCGGTCAGCCGGACGCGGCGGTGCGGGCCGTCGCGCTCGGTGAATTCCCGCGGCAGCCGCAGCCGGCCGACCCGGTCGAGTACGGCGTATTCCTCCGCGGCGCCCGCATCCGCCCCCGCCACACCCGCGGACGGGCGCAGCACTTCGGTCGCGGTCCGGCCGTCGTGTATTCGTACCGTACGCCTGACCTGCCCGAAGACCGCGGGGTCGTGGGTAACGATCAGGACCGTGACGCCCGATTCCGCGTTGGTGCGGCGCAGGGCGGCGAAGACCTCCGCGCCGCTCGCGGTGTCCAGCTCGCCGGTGGGCTCGTCGGCGAAGAGCACCCGGGGGGTGTTGGCGCCCGCCACCGCGACGGCCACGCGCTGCTGCCGGCCGCCGGACAGCTCGCCGGGGCGGCGGTTGCGGCAGTCGGCGACGCCGAGCATGTCGAGCAGCTCCACGGCCCGACCGGCGCGCTCGGCACGCGGGACGCGGGCGTATCCCATCGGCAGCGTCACGTTCTCCAGCGCCGTCAGGTACGGCAGCAGGTTGCGGCCGGTCTGCTGCCGACGGCGGGTGGAACAGCGCGGCCCGGACCTGGCTGACCAGGTCCGGGCCGGTGTGCGACGGTGGCGCGACCCCCGGGGGTCAGTGCAGCTCGGTGATCTCCGGGCCGCGGCGCATCGGGTCGATGCCGTCACCGAACTTCGACGGCTCCTGCTGCTCGGCCGCGGCGCCGTCCGGCACCATCTGGGCGTCGTTGGGCAGCTTGAGCACGATCGGGTCGCGCGGCGCCATCGGGGAGTCGCCGCGCAGCACCACGGTGTCGCGGAAGACCGACTCCAGCACTCCCGCGGCCGCCGGCTGCACCGCGCCCTGCCCCGAGATCACCCCGCGCAGGAACCAGCGCGGTCCGTCGCAGCCGACGAAGCGCACCAGCTGCACCCCGTTGGTGCCGTCGGGCAGCTGCACCGGCACCTGGGCGCGCAGCTCCCAGCCCAGCGGGCCCTCGACCTCGTCCACGACACCGCCCTGCTGGGTGATGCCGGAAGCGATCTCCTCGCGCACCTCGCCCCAGATCCCCTCGGACTTGGGTGCGGCGAACGCCTGGAGCTGGACGGCGCTGTCCCGCAGCACCACGGTGGCGGCCACGATCGACTCGCCGGCCACCTCCACCCGCAGCTCCATGCCCTCGACTCCGGGCACGAACAGTCCGCCGAGGTCCACCCGGCCGTCACCGGGCTCCCTGACCTCGCTCACGTCCCACGGCCCGTCGGGCCGCGGTGCGGGCGGAAGGTTGTAGCGGTTGGAGTCGGAGTCACCGGAGTCGTCCGACTCCTCGGCGTCTTCGGCCAGCTCGTCTTCGGCCTCGACGGCCTCATCGAGCTCGTCGAGGGCGTCTTCGCGCTCCTTGCGACGACGGAACACGGTCACTGTCCTTCCCGGTCTGCTACGACCGATGCGTATCCGTATCTGGACGTGTCAGCCGACGGCGTCCCCACCGCGGCATGACCCCCCGTGGAGCCGAAGCCCCCCGCGGCCCTGGCAGAGCCGGGCAGCTCCGCCACTTCGTGGAAGCGGACCCGCTCGACCTGCTGGACGACCAGTTGGGCGATCCGGTCGCCCCTGTCGAACCGCACGGTCTCACGCGGGTCCAGATTGACGACGATCACCTTGATCTCTCCACGGTACCCGGCATCCACCGTTCCCGGGGCATTCACCAGGGCCACCCCGCAGCGCGCGGCAAGGCCGGAGCGCGGGTGCACGAAGGCCGCGTAGCCGTCGGGCAGCGCGATGGAGATCCCGGTGGGCAGCACGGCCCGCTCGCCGGGGGCCAACTCGGCGGCCTCGGTGGTGATCAGGTCGGCGCCGGCGTCCCCGGGGTGCCCGTAGGAGGGCACCGGCACGGAGTCGTCGAGGCGGTGCAGCAGCACGTCCACCGGGGGCCGGGTCACGGGTTCACCTCGAAGGCGCGGGCGACCTTGACCTGGTCCGGGTCGTCCATCGCGGCCCTGATCTCCTCCGGCCTGCCGTTGGCCGTGAAGTGGTCGAGCTTGACCTCGATGAAGAGGGCGTCGGCGCGGACCGCCACCGGCCCTTCCGGGCCGCCGATCCGGCCCTCGGCACTGCTGTAGATCTTCCGGCCGGCGACCGCGGTGCAGCGGGCCGACAGGTGCAGGGTGGCGCCGACCGGCACCGGGCGGACGAAGTCCGACTCCAGCCGGCCGGTGACCGCGATGACCCGCAGCAGCCAGCTCAGCGAGCCCAGCGTCTCGTCGAGCGCCGACACCAGCACCCCGCCGTGCGCGAGGCCCGGCGCCCCCTGGTGGGCGGGCTGCACGGTGAACTCGGCGGTGACGCTGACGCCTTCGCCGGCCCTGGCCGCGAGGTGCAGCCCGTGCGGCTGGGACTCGCCGCAACCGAAGCACTGGTCGTAGTGCGCGCCCAGCAGTTCACCCGGCGCGGGGGCGTCGGGGTGCCTTACCGGGGCGGCGGCGTCGGACGGCGGCGTCAGGCCCGGCCGTCCTGCGCCCGGGGGTGTCGTGGCTGCACTCACGCCCGAGACCCTACCCCCCTGCGCTGTGCCTTCCCGCCGTGCCTGCGGCTGTCTTCGCGGCACATGGCAGTCTGGTGCCATGCAGCCTTACGACGAACGCCTCACCGTCCCGCGATCCTGGTGGTTCCTCGCCATCGCCGCGGGTGTGGCGGTGGCGCTGATCCTGCTCCCCTTCGGCCCGCTGCCGCTGCTGGCCGGCCTGGTCGGCGGCGCGGCCCTGTCCATGATGGCGGTCAGCTCCTACGGCTCGGCCCGGATCAGGGTGGTGGCCGGCTCGCTGGTCGCGGGCAAGGCCAGGATCCCGGTGGCGGCGCTCGGCGCGGCCACCGTGCTCGACCCGCAGGAGACGGTGGCCTGGCGGTCGCACAAGGCGGACCCGCGGGCCTTCATGCTGCTGCGCTCGTACGTACCGACCGCGCTCAAGGTCGAGGTGACCGATCCGGCGGACCCGACGCCTTACGTCTACCTGTCGACGCGCTCGCCGCAGCGGCTCGCCGCGGCGCTGGACGCGGTCAGGACCGTGGACGCGGGATAGGCCGCCGGCGCGGGACGGTCGCCGGCCCGGGTCCGGCCTGCGGGCACGGCCTGTCGCCGGCCGGTCACCGCCCGGCCGGGGGGCTGCCGGCGGCGCCTGGGCGGTCGTCGTCCGGGCCTCCGGCGTACGGACCGTGGGTGTCCGGGCCCGCGTCGATCACGGGGAAGGGTCCGGGACCGGCCTCGGCGGCCGGCAGCTCGGGCCAGGGGAACTGCGCGACGCGCAGGTCGCGGCGGACCCGCTCGGCCAGCTTGCGGGTGTCCCGGCGGTTCATCACCGCCCCGACAGCGGCGCCGATCATGAACGGGGTGAGGACCGGCGCATTGCGCAGCGTCCTGCGCAGCAGCCGCTGCCGCATCTCCCGCTTCATGCTGCTGCCCAGCGCGACATTGACGGTGGACAGCTTCAGCACATCGATGCCGCGCTGCTCGGTCCAGGACCACAGATAGGCGGTCGCCCGCTCGCGGGCGCCGCCGGGGACGCGCAGTCCGTAGACCTCGTGCAGTTCGGCGATGAGCTTGTACTCGATGGCCGCGACGCCGAGCGTCTCGGCCACCAGCTCGGCCGGCATCGCCGGCGGGGTGGGCAGCATCGCGGCGGCGCCGATACCGGCGCCGACCGTCATCGTGCCCTTGACCGCGGCCGAGATGAGCCGGTCCGCGATCTCTTCCGGGCCGAGCCCGGGAAACTGCCGGCGCAAGGTGGCGAGGTCCCGCACCGGAATGCGGGGTGCCACCTCGATGAGTCGCTCGGACGCCGTGCCGATCCCGACCCGTGCGGCGCTGCCGCCTCTGCGGGCGCCGCCGAGTGCGACGCCGCCGCCCTTGCGGGCGCCGCCGCTCACACCGCTCACACCGCGCCTGACGCCCCGGCCGAGGCCGCGGGCGGTCATGGCCGCGAGCGAGGCCGCACGGCCCCGCTCAGCGCCCTCACGGCCTTCCGGCGTGCCGCTCACACCGATCAGGCCGCGCAGTCGCGGCAGATCGGGTTGCCGTTCTTCTCCGACGCGAGCTGGCTCCTGTGGTGCACCAGGAAGCAGCTCATGCAGGTGAACTCGTCAGCCTGCCGGGGCAGCACGCGGACCGACAGCTCCTCGTTGGAGAGGTCGGCGCCGGGCAGCTCCAGGGACTCTGCCTGGTCGAACTCGTCGACGTCGACCGCGGAGGTCGACTTCTCGTTCCTCCTGGCCTTCAGTTCTTCGATGCTGTCCTCGTTGACATCATCGTCGGTCTTGCGTGGGGTGTCGTAATCCGTAGCCATTTTCGCTCTCCCCCTGTGGGTGTCTGTGGTGTCTCCAGCGCAGGTAACGCGCGGGAGGCCGGACTTGTGCCCGACCTGAAGCGGAGATTTTGCCTCACATCAAGGCCTGTTACTCAATCGACACCCAGCTACACCCCCGAAGGGGTGATCGCACAGGTGGCCGATCATGGTCTTCCGTGGCCGGGAATGATTCCGCCGCGGCCGCCAGTACGTGTACTTCCCGTGATCATGACCTGCGGAAACATGGATTTTCCGGTCTTTTCCCCAATGTCTTGATCACTGAGTGTAGGCGATGCGGAAATCGTGTGTGCGATCGATCACAACTCGACCGGACGCGGCACAGACCACAAAATTATTCGCAAAGCGAACAACGACCGGGCGGGCCGCGCCCTTCCGGAACCACGGAAGTGACCCGCTTCACACCGGAACCGGGCCGCCGGGGCCGGGCTCACACCGGGATCGCGACCCGCATGACCAGGCCGCCGCCCTCGCGCGGCTCCGCGCTGATCACGCCGCCGTGCGCCCTGGCCACCGAGCGTGCGATGGACAGCCCGAGCCCGACGCCCTTGTCGCTTCCGGTGCGCTCGGTGCGCAGCCGGCGGAAAGGCTCGAAAAGATTGTCGATCTCATATGCCGGGACGACCGGTCCCGTGTTGGCCACCACGATCAGCGCGTGGCCGCCCCGCACCTCGGTGCCCACCTCGACCCAGCCGTCCTCCGGCACGTTGTACCGCACCGCGTTCTGCACCAGGTTCAGCGCGATGCGCTCCAGGAGCACCCCGTTGCCCTGGACGACCGCGGGCTCCAAGGCGGCGCGCAGCCGCACGCCCTTGGCCTGGGCCTCCCCGCGGGTCTGCTCGAGCGCCTGGGAGGCGGCCTCCGCGAGGTCCACCGGCTTGCGGTCGATGATCTCGTTGTCGCTGCGGGCCAGCAGCAGCAGGCCCTCCACCAGCTGCTCGCTGCGCTCGTTGGTGGCCAGCAGGGTCCTGCCCAGCTGCTGGAGGTCGGCGGACGCCTCCGGATCGGACAGCTGGACCTCCAGCAGGGTCCGGTTGATCGCCAGCGGGGTGCGCAGCTCGTGCGAGGCGTTCGCCACGAAGCGGCGCTGGGCGTCGAAGGAGCGCTCCAGCCGGTCCAGCATCTCGTCGAAGGTGTCGGCCAGCTCCTTCAGCTCGTCGTCGGGGCCGTCCAGCTCGATACGGCGCTTGAGGTCGGAGCCGACGACGCCGCGCGCGGTACGGGTGATCCGGCCCAGCGGGGCCAGCACCCGGCCGGCCATCACGTAGCCGAAGGCGAAGGCCACCAGCGCGAGGCCGATCAGGGCCAGCAGCGAGCGCTTGAGCATCGTGTTGAGCGCCAGGTCCCGCTGGTGCTGCATACAGGTGTTCACCGCGGCGATGAACTCCTGCTGGGTGGCCTGGCCGCTGGAGGGCAGCGCCGCGCACCCGTTCGTCTGGATGTTGGCACTGATGATCTTGAAGGGCATCTCGCTGCCCTGCCGGATGGCCTGCGCGGCCAGCAGGTAGATGATCCACAGCAGCAGCACGCCGGCGATCAGGAACATGCCGCCGTAGAGCACGGTCAGGCGTATCCGGATGGTCGGCCGCAGCCACGGCGGCTGGCCGTCGGCCTGCGGCGGGTCCCACGGCGGACGCGGCGGGGCCTGCGGGGCAGGGGGCGGCGGGGAGGAGGGGGACGCTGTCGCCACGTGATCAGATCCGATAGCCCGAGCCGGGCACGGTGACGATCACCGGCGGCTCGCCCAGCTTGCGGCGCAGGGTCATCACCGTGACGCGCACCACGTTGGTGAACGGGTCGGTGTGCTCGTCCCAGGCCTTCTCCAGCAGCTGCTCGGCCGAGACCACCGAGCCCTCGCTGCGCATCAGCACTTCCAGCACGGCGAACTCCTTGGGCGCCAGGTGCACCTCGGCGCCGTCCCTGGACACCTCGCGGCGGTTCGGGTCGAGCCGGATGCCGGAGCGCTCCAGGACCGGCGGCAGGGCCGCGGTCGTACGGCGGCCCAGCGCGCGGACCCGGGCGGTCAGCTCGGTGAAGGCGAAGGGCTTGGGCAGGTAGTCGTCGGCGCCCAGCTCCAGGCCCTCGACGCGGTCGCTGACGTCGCCGGCGGCGGTGAGCATCAGCACCCGGGTGGGCAGCCCCAGCTCGACGATCTGCCGGCACACGTCGTCACCGTGCACGACCGGGAGGTCACGGTCCAGTACGACCACGTCGTAGTCGTTGACCCCGATCCGCTCCAGGGCGGCGCCGCCGTCGTAGACCACGTCGACGGCCATGGCCTCGCGGCGAAGGCCGGTGGCAACCGCATCGGCGAGCAGTTGCTCGTCCTCGACGACCAGTACGCGCAAGGCGCTGTCCTTCCGTGAGCTGTGGGAATGCTCCTCCATCCTGCACCGGGGACGGGTAAATCGGCGGTAAGTGCGCCAGCGGTGGAATTTCCCCCCGGCAGATGAGGTTTCCCCCGCGGACATGGCGGGGAGGACGACTGCACACCAACCCACCACGCCTGCCGCGCGTTGTCGCGCGCGGTATCTGGCTTGACACATTCCCCGTGTCAACGGAGACGACGAGGGGGCGCCACATGGACGCGTTCACCACCGGAATCCTGCAGCGCATACACACCACGGAGTCCGACCTGCGGAAAGCGCGGGAGACGGGCGACGAATTCCTCGCCGAGGTCGAACAGGGCGAGCTGGACGACCTGCGCAGGCTCGCCGCGGAGCACGGCGTGGACGTTCGGCCCAAGGTCGCCTGACCCCCGGCCGCACGCCCCGGCCCCTTGAGGGAGCCGGGGCGTTCGCATCTGCGCGGGTGGCCGGCCGGAGCCGCCCCGTGCGGGCGGCCGGGACGGGCCGTCAGTCGTGCCAGGCGCCCAGCGCGTCCAGCTGCTGCTGGAGCGGCTCGAAGAGGCCGGTGGGCGCGGCGACCGTCAGGTCGCCCGAGGCGCGCTCGCCCGGCCGGCCGCCGGTGAGCGCCCCTGCCTCGCGGGCGAAGAGGTCGCCCGCGGCGAGGTCCCAGGGGTTCAGGCCGCGCTCGTAGTAGGCGTCGAGCCGGCCGCAGCCGACGTCGACCAGGTCGATCGCGGCGGACCCGCCGCGCCGGATGTCGCGGACCTGCGGCAGCAGCGTGCGCACCACCTCCGCCTGCGCGGCCCGGCGCTCCGACAGGTAGCCGAAGCCGGTGCCGACCAGCGCGTGGGACAGCTCGGGCGCGGGCCTGCGGCGCGCGGGGGCGCCGTTGACCAGTGCGCCGCCGCCCAGCACCGCCTGGTAGGTCTCGCCGCGCATCGGCGCCTCCACGACGCCCACGACCACCTCGCCGTCCTTCTCGGCGGCGATGCTGACCGCCCAGGACGGCAGGCCGTAGAGGTAGTTCACGGTGCCGTCCAGCGGGTCGATGACCCAGCGCACCCCGCTGGTGCCCTCCCGGCTCGCGCCCTCCTCGCCGAGGAAGCCGTCGTCGGGGCGGAGCCGGCCGATGCAGGCGGTGATCAGCTTCTCGGCCGCGATGTCCATCTCGGTCACGACGTCGACCTGGCTGCTCTTGGTGGCGGCGACCCCGAGGTCGGCGGGGCGGCCGTCGCGCAGCAGTGCGCCGGCTCTGCGGGCCGCGTCGAGTGCGACCTCCAGCAGCTCGGCGAACTCCGCGGTGCGGTCGGGCGGTGACGCTTGGGTGCTCACGTGACTCCTCAGTCCATTCCTGCGGCGGCGGGCAGCGGCGTCCTGGCGGGACAGCAGCCCACGGGGCACACGTCGTGGCTCGGGCCGAGCGCGCCGAGCGCGCAGCGCGCCGGAGCCGCGCCGCGCTCGGTGGCGGCCCGCTCCAGCACCAGGTCGCGCACGGCCGCGGCGAACCGCGGGTCGGCCCCGACGGTGGCGGCCCTGCTGACCGGCAGGTCCAGCTCGGCGGCCTTGGCGGTCGCCTCGGTGTCCAGGTCGTACTTCACCTCCATGTGGTCGGAGACGAAGCCGATCGGCACCATGACGACGGCGGGCACGCCCTCGGCGGCGGCCGCTTCCAGGTGGTCGCAGATGTCGGGTTCGAGCCAGGGGATCTGCGGGGAGCCGCTGCGGGACTGGTAGACCAGGTCCCAGCCGCGCTCGACGCCGTCCGCCGCCCGCACCGCGCCGGCGACCAGGGCGGCGGTTTCCAGGTGCTGCGCGACGTAGGCGCCGCCGTCGCCGTGGCCCTCCACCGGGCCCGAGGTGTCCGCGGCCGCCGTCGGGATCGAGTGGGTGGTGAAGGCGAGCCGCGCCCCGGCCCGCACCGCGGGCGGCAGGGCGGCCAGCGCGGCCAGCGTCGCCTCGGCCATGGGCTCGACGAAGCCTGGGTGGTTGAAGTAGTGCCGCAGCTTGTCGACCTGCGGCACCGCGCGCCCCTCGGCGGCGAGGTCGGCCAGGGCGGCGGCCAGGTTCTCGCGGTATTGCCGGCAGCCCGAGTAGGAGGCGTAGGCGCTGGTGGCCAGCACCAGGATGCGGCGGTGGCCGGCGTCGGACATCTCCCGCAGGGTGTCGGTCAGGTAGGGCGCCCAGTTGCGGTTCCCCCAGTGGACCGGCAGGTCCAGACCGTGCTCGGCGAAGTCCTTGCGCAGGGCGTCGAGCAGGTCGCGGTTCTGCGCGTTGATCGGGCTGACGCCGCCGAAGAGGAAGTAGTGCCTGCCGACCTCCTTGAGCCGCTCGCGCGGGATGCCGCGGCCGCGGGTCACGTTCTCCAGGAACGGCACCACGTCGTCTGGTCCCTCGGGGCCGCCGAAGGACAGCAGCAGCAGCGCGTCGTAGGGGGCCGGGCCGGTGCCCGGCGCTGCGGTCGCCGGCGGGCGGGCGTCGTTGGGGGGTGACTGCTCTGGCATACCTCCGATCCTGCCACCAGGCGCCCGACGCCCCCGACCGGCCCCGGCCGAGCGGGGCGGCCTTCAACCGGTTGCCGCGCGCCGGATAACCGGTTGCCACGCTTCGTAAGCTGTACGGACCCACCAGAGTCCTTACCGGGAGCGCCATCGTGACCAGCCCCTATCGCGCGATATTCGCGGCGCCCGGCAGCCGGGCCTTCTCCGCGGCGGGGCTGGTCGGGCGGATGCCGCTGTCCATGCTGGGGATCGGCATCGTGACGATGGTCTCGCAGGTCACCGGGCGCTACGGGCTCGCCGGCGCGTTGTCGGCGACCGTCGCGCTGTCCGGCGCGGCCTTCGGGCCGCAGGTCTCCAGGCTGGTGGACAGGTACGGCCAGGCGCGGGTGCTGCGGCCGGCGGCCGCGATCACCGTGCTGTCGGTGCTGGTGCTGCTGGCCCTGGTGCGGGGCCGGGCGCCCTACTGGCTGCTCTTCGTGTGCGCGGTGGGCGCCGGCGTCATGCCGAGCCTGGGCGCGATGGTGCGGGCCCGCTGGTCGGCCATCCACCGGGGGGCGCCGGAACTTCTGCACACGGCGTATTCGTTCGAGTCCGTGGTGGACGAGATCGTCTTCATCGTCGGCCCGATCCTGTCCATCGGGCTGTGCACGGGCTGGTTCTCCGAGGCGGGGCCGCTGCTGGCCGCCCTGTTCCTGGGCACCGGAGTGCTGCTGCTGACCGCGCAGCGCCGGACCGAGCCGCGGCCGCATCCGCGCACCCACCAGGGGGGCGGCTCGCCGCTGCGGTCGCCCGGCATGCCGGTGCTCATCGGGGTCTTCGTCGGGATCGGCATGATCTTCGGCGGGGTCGAGGTGATCACCCTGGCCTTCGCAGACGAGCGCGGCCACAAGCCGCTGGCGAGTCTGGTGCTGGCGACATATGCCCTCGGGTCGTGCCTGGCCGGACTGGCGTTCGGCCTGATGAGACCGCGCGGGACCGCGCAGGGCAGGTTCCTGCTGGGCGTGAGCCTGATGGCGGTGAGTATGATCCCGCCACTACTGGTCGGAAACCTGGCGTTCCTGGCCGTGGCGCTGTTCTTCTCCGGTCTGACGATCGCACCGACAATGGTGACGTCGATGAACCTGGTCGAACGGCTGGTACCGCGGGCACAGCTGACCGAGGGCATGACGTGGACCACCACGGGGCTCGCGATCGGGGTCGCCCTGGGGGCCGCGCTCTCCGGTCGGCTGACCGACGCGCAGGGCGCCTCGACGGCCTTCGCGGTGCCCGCCGCCGCGGCGGTGCTCGCCGCGGCGGTGGCAGGACTCGGGTATCGCCGGCTGCGTCCGGCGTCGGAGCGGGAGGAGCCGCGCGGTGGGTACGACGACGACAGGCACGGCACGATCGAGGCGCACGACGCGATCGACGGACACGGGGACATGGCGTAACTGGGCGGGCAATGTCGCCGCGCGCCCGGTGCGCACCGCGACGCCGGCCTCGGCCGACGAGCTGGCCGAGGTGCTGCGGGCGGCCGCGGCGGACGGCCTGACGGCCAAGGCGGTCGGCTCGGGCCACTCCTTCACCTCGGCCGCCGCCACCGGCGGGGTGCTGATCCGCCCCGAGCGGCTGACCGCGATCCGCTCCATCGACCGGGCCGCGGGCACCGTGACCGCCGAGGCGGGGGTGCAGCTCAAGCAGCTCAACGCGGCGCTGGCCGCGGAGGGCCTGTCGCTGACCAACATGGGCGACATCATGGAGCAGACGGTGGCAGGCGCCACCAGCACCGGCACCCACGGCACCGGACGGGACTCGGGCTCCATCGCGGCGCAGATCACCGCGCTCGAACTGGTCACCGCCGACGGCTCGGTGCTGACCTGCTCGGCCGACGAGCGGCCCGAGGTCTTCGCCGCCGCCAGGATCGGCCTCGGCGCGCTCGGCGTGATCAGCGCGGTCACCTTCGCGGTGGAGCCGGTCTTCCTGCTGACCGCCCGTGAGGAGCCGATGGCCTTCGACCGGGTGATGTCCGAGTTCGACGCGCTCGCCGCGGAGAACGAGCACTTCGAGTTCTACTGGTTCCCGCACACCGACAGCTGCAACACCAAGCGCAACAACCGCAGCCAGGGGCCCGCGGCGCCGCTTCCCGCGGTCCGCGGCTGGATCGACGACGAACTGCTGTCCAACGGGGTCTTCCAGGCCGCCTGCGCGGTGGGCAGGGCCGCTCCCGCGGCCATCCCGGGCATCGCCAGGATCTCCAGCCGCGCGCTGTCGGCCCGTACGTACACCGACATCCCCTACAAGGTCTTCACCAGCCCGCGCCGGGTGCGCTTCGTGGAGATGGAGTACGCGGTGCCGCGGGAGGCGGCGGTCGACGCGATCCGGCAGCTCAAGGCGATGGTCGAGCGGTCGTCCCTGCGGATCAGCTTCCCGGTGGAGGTACGGGTCGCGCCGGCCGACGACATCGCGCTGTCGACGGCGTCCGGCCGGGACAGCGCGTACATCGCCGTGCATATGTTCCGCGGCAGCCGATACCAGGAGTATTTCACCGCGGTCGAGAAGATCATGACGGAGCGCGGCGGCCGGCCGCACTGGGGCAAGATGCACACCAGGGACGCGGACTACTTCAGGACGGCCTACCCGCGCTTCACCGAGTTCACCGACCTGCGCGACCGGTTGGACCCGGGGCGGCTGTT
Organism: Streptomyces sp. NBC_00433; assembly: GCA_036015235.1. NCBI lineage: Bacteria > Bacillati > Actinomycetota > Actinomycetes > Kitasatosporales > Streptomycetaceae > Streptomyces > Streptomyces sp. NBC_00433. Next base: position 2,509,758 of record CP107926.1, read on the forward strand.
CGCCAACGACTACCTCCGGCGGGTGCTTGGTTCGTAGCCCTTCGCCCCCGTTTGCCCCCGGCGCGTCCCACGAACGAGTGAGCCGGGTCACTCAACTCCCCTGCCGTACACCACATTCCGCGGCGCGGCAGCCACCCCCCGCTGGCCCAAATGGAGTACCGTGACGAATCCGTGCTCCCGGTTGCCCGTCCGGTCGCCCGGACGAACGGGAGGGGAGCCTCGACGGCGCTCGTCCCGGAGTGCGGCGATCGGTCACACTCAGTGGCCAATCGACCACCGTCCCATAACGGCGTGTCACCAGTCAGTGCCGACACGCCGGGTAACTCTGCAAGGTTGTGGCACGCTGCACCCGGGCAGGCCACACTCGTCCAACGGGAGCAGCGACGCAACTGACGTCGGCAGGCACCACCCGGGAGGTAACCGTGCCCGAACTGCGCGTCGTGGCCGTCAGCAACGACGGCACACGACTGGTGCTCAAGGCTGCCGACAGCACGGAATACACGCTCCCGATCGACGAGCGGCTGCGCGCCGCCGTCCGCAACGACCGTGCCAGGCTCGGCCAGATCGAGATCGAGGTCGAGAGCCATCTGCGGCCCCGCGACATCCAGGCGCGGATACGCTCGGGCGCCTCCGCCGAGGAAGTCGCGCAGATGGCCGGCATCCCCGTGGAGCGGGTACGCCGGTTCGAGGGCCCCGTGCTGGCCGAGCGCGCCTTCATGGCCGAGCGGGCCAGGAAGACCCCGGTCAGGCGGCAGGGCGAGAGCACCGGCCCGCAACTGGGCGAGGCCGTGGCCGAACGGCTGCTGCTGCGCGGCGCGGAGAAGGAGACCGTGCTGTGGGACTCCTGGCGGCGCGACGACGGCACCTGGGAGGTGCTGCTGGTCTACCGGGTCGCCGGTGAGCCGCACTCGGCGAGCTGGACCTACGACCCGCCGCGCCGGCTGGTGCAGGCCGTGGACGACGAGGCCAGGTCGCTGATCGGCGAGACCACGCAGGCGCAGTCGCAGGCGCAGGAGCCGAGCTTTCCGTTCGTGCCGAGGATCGCGCGGCTGCCGAGGGATCGCCCGCTGGACCGGGCGCTCGACCGGCAGTTGGACCGCCAGGACCGTGAGCCGCGCGAGGCGCGCGAAGCGCGGGCCGAAGCCGTCGCCGCCGCCGAGCCGGACGAGCGCGACTCGCTGACCAGCCTGCTTGAGGCGGTGCCGAGCTTCCGCGGCGACATGGTGGTGCCCGCGCCGCCGACCGCCCCGCCGGACCCCGTGCCGGCGGAGCCGGCGGCCGAGGTCGAGCAGGAGACGGCGGCTCCGGCCGCCAGCGCGGGTTCGGCTTACGCCGACGTCCTCATGCCCCGGGCCGTCGCGGGCCACCGCGACCGGTTGGTCGGTACGACCGACCGCCAGGCCGAGGCGGACGGCGTACGCCCCGGCCGCCGGGCGACGGTCCCCAGCTGGGACGAGATCGTCTTCGGCAGCCGCCGCAAGAAGCAGGAATAGCCCTCCTGCCCTCACTGATCCCCGGGTCCCCCGGGCGGGGGGCGCCCCTGCCCTGCCGGGCGAGCGTTTTTCAGGGGGCGGACCTGCACCGCCGGGTGAGCGTTTTTCAGGGGCGCGGGGAACCGCGCGGCCAACCCACCACCGGGGCGCGGGTCGCCACCGGCCCGAAGGGGCAGATCGGTCCGCACCGGACCACCGGCCGGTCGGTGGTCGCGCGCGCAGTTCCCCGCGCCCCCGGGGGGTGCCCTCTCCGCAGAGGATGACCGTTTTTCAGGGGCGCGGGGAACCGCGCGGCCAACCCACCACCGGGGCGCGGGTCGCCACCGGCCCGAAGGGGCAATTCCGTCCGCAGCGGACCACCGGCCGGTCGGTGGTCGCGCGCGCAGTTCCCCGCGCCCCCGGGGGGTGCCCTCTCCGCAGAGGATGACCGTTTTTCAGGGGCGCGGGGAACCGCGCGGCCAACCCACCACCGGGACGCGGGTCGCCACCCACCCGAAGGGGCACTTCCGTCCGCACCGGACCACCGGGACGCGGGTCGCCACCGGCCCGAAGGGGCAGATCGGTCCGCACCCGGACCACCGGCCGGTGCGTGGTCGCGCGCGCGGTTCCCCGCGCCCCCGGGGGCTGACCTCTGGGGCGGAGGGCGCCGCCGGGGGCGCGGGTCGGCACCGGTCCGGTGGGGGTTACGGGGTCGGGCCCGTGACCGTGGGGCGGGTCGGGTCGGAGACCCATTCGCTCCAGGAACCCGGGTAGAGCGTGGCGGGGATGCCGGCCTCGGCGAGGGCGAGGATCTGGTGGGCGGCGGAGACGCCGGAACCGCAGTAGACGCCGACCTCCGTGGCGCCGGTGGCGCCCAGGGCGGCGAACCGGGCGGCAAGCTCCGCCGCAGGCAGGAACGTGCCGTCAGGGGCGGCATTGGCCGTGGTGGGGGCGTTGACCGCGCCGGGGATGTGGCCGGCCACCGGGTCGATGGGCTCGACCTCGCCGCGGTAGCGCTCGGCCGCGCGGGCGTCGAGCAGCAGCCCGCGGCGGGCCAGCGCGGCAGCGCCCTCCGCGTCGACCACCGGCATGCCGCCGGGCCGCGGCACGAAGTCGCCCTCGCCCGGCGGCGGTTCCTCCGTGCTCAGCGGCTGTCCTGCGGCCTGCCAGCCGGCCAGGCCGCCGTCGAGCACCCGGACCTTGCGGTGGCCGGCCCAGCGCAGCAGCCACCAGGCGCGGGCCGGACCCCAGCCGTTCCAGTCGTCGTAGACGACGACGTCCGTGTCATCGCCGACGCCGGCCCGGCGCATGGCCGCGCCGAAGTCCCCCGCGTCCGGCAGCGGATGCCGGCCCGCGGCTCCCGGCGGCGCGGCCAGCTCGGCGTCCAGGTCGACGTAACGGGCCCCGGGGATGTGGCCCTTGGCGTATTCACCGTGCCCGTGCGGTCCGCCCATCCGGTAGCGCACGTCGAGCAGGACCGGCGGTACGGGGGCGGCGGCCAGCTCGGCCGCGGAGATGAGAAATTCCATGCACCTATTGTGGAGGCCCGGCAGTTGTACCCGGCGCGGCCCACCGCACACCGCTTCCGTCGGTGCGACCATCGGCTGTGCCAATCCCGCGGAAAGCCGGGCAGGCAGCGGGCTGCCCATGAGGAGAGCGTTCGCATGACCACCGAGGTACCGTCCCGGCGTCCCCCCGGCACACCCTGCTGGGCGAGCCTGATGGCGCACCGGGCCGACCTGGCCCGGGACTTCTACGGGGCGCTGTTCGGCTGGGGATTCACCCCGGGCCCCCAGCAGCTCGGCTCGTACTCGCTCGCCGTGATCGACGGCCTGCCGGTCGCCGGTATCGGCGAGGGGGCGCCGGAGGCGGACCGGCCGGTGTCCTGGACCACGATGCTCACCGTCGACGACGTCGACCATGCCGCGGAGTCGGTCCGGGAGTGCGGGGGCACGGTGGGCATCGGCCCGCTGAACATCGGCGAGGACGGCCGGCTGGCGGTCGCGGTCGACCCGTCCGGTGCCGTCTTCGGGATCTGGCAGAGCGGGACGTTCGGCGGGGCGGACCTCACGGGCGTGCCGGGGAGCGTGGCGCGGAGCGAACTCGTCACGCACGACTCGACATTGGTCGGCAAGTTCTACGAGGCGGTCTTCGGCTTCGGGCTGGAGCAGGAGGCGGCGGCCGACGAGGACCGCGCCGTGCTCACCGTGGACGGCCGCGCGGTGGCCGGCGTCCACGGTGTCGGCCAGGACCTGCCGCGGGACCGCGGCGCGCACTGGATGACGGCCTTCGCCGTGGAGGACGTCCCGGCCGCCGCCCGCCTCGCCACCCGCCTCGGCGGCCGTGTCCTCACCCCGCCGCACCCGGGCCCGTACGGCCCGGCGGCCACGCTGGCCGACCCCGAGGGCGCCGCCTTCGCCGTGCTCGGCCAGCTGTAGCCGGGTGACCGGTCAGGCCACCTCGACCGGTGGCGTGGTCGACAGGAGGTGCGGGGCGCCCGCGAGGACCAGGCCGGCCGCTCCGCGGACCTCGGCGCCGTCGCCGAGGCCGCCGGTGACGATCTCGACGCCCCGCGCGGCGGAGGGCAGGGTGTGCCGACGGACTCCGGCGCGGAGGGGTTCGAGCAGGTCCTCGCCGGCCGAGGCGAGGTCGCCGCCCACCACGATGAGGCGCGGGTTGAGCAGGGTGACCAGGGTGGACAGGGCGCGGCCGACCGCGTCGCCGGCGTCGCGGACGGCTCGCAGGGCGCCGGTGTTGCGCTGCTTGATCAGCGCGGGCAGGTCGCGGGCGGCGACATGGCGGCCCCAGCTCTGCGTCAGCAGCCGCGCGATGGCGACGGGGCTGGCCACCGTCTCCAGGCAGCCGCGGTTGCCGCAGCGGCAGATGAGGCCGTCGGCGATGAGCGGCAGGTGGCCTATCTCCCCGGCGAGCCCGCGCGCGCCCAGCAGCAGCTGCCCGTTGCTGACGATGCCGGCGCCGATGCCGGCCGACAGCCGTACGTAGACCATGTCGCCGATCTGCCGCCCGGCTCCGTACATCAGCTCGGCCAGGGCGCCGGCGTTGGCGTCGTTGGTGACGCGGACCGGGAGCGCGGTGCGCTGCCGCAGCTCATCGGTGAGGTGCAGGCCGACCCAGCCGGGCATGATGCCCTCGGCGCCCAGTTCGCCGCTGCCCTTCTCGACCGGGGAGGCGATGCCCGCGCCGATGCCGAGCACCCGGGCCCTGGCGACGCCGGTCTCCTGGAGGGCGCGGCCGACCAGGACGGCGACCAGGTCGAGGGTCTCCCCGGGCGCGCGGTCCACGTCCTTGGCCACCCAGTGCTCCCACAGCACCGTGCCGAACAGGTCGCACAGGTTCACCCGTACGTGCTGGTGGCCGATGTCCGCGCCGATCGCGTAGCCCGCGGTCGGCACCAGGGACAGCGACTGCGCGGGGCGCCCGGTGCGGCGCGGCTCCGGGTCGTCGGCGTCCGGCTCCTCCTCGGTGACCAGGCCGACCGCGATGAGGTCGGCGACCAGCGAGGAGACGGTGGCCCGGGACAGGCCGGTGACCCGTACCAGCTCGGGACGGCTGCTGCGCGGTGTGGCGTGCAGGGCTTCGAGCACCCGCAGCCTTCCGATCTCGCGCAGGTTGACTGGTGTGTCGATCTCTACCCCCGGGGGTGTGTGCATGTCGGCCCTCGGGTGCTGGATCCGCGGGCCGCACCCTCTTGCGTCAGGACCGGTCAAGAGCCTTGACTTATGACGAAGTTCAGGCAGAAACTCGCGAACTGTTCTATCCAACTCCACGAGTTTCAGTCGATGCCGGATGAATAACGATTCACGGCCCAGTGCCGCCCGAGGAGGACGCACGTGACGGAGACAGCACCGCAGGCCCTGCGGATCGGCATGGTAGGCCATGCCTTCATGGGAGCGGCGCATTCGCACGCGTGGCGCACCGCGGGCCGCTTCTTCGACCTGCCCCTTCGGGTCGAGCTGGCCGCGGTCTGCGGCCGGTCGGCGGAGCGCGTCCGGCAGGCCGCCGAGCAGTACGGCTGGCAGTCCGCGGAGACCGACTGGCGGGATCTGGTGGCCCGCCCGGACATCGACGTGGTGGACATCTGTACGCCCGGTGACAGCCACGCCGAGATCGCGCTGGCGGCGCTGGCCGCCGGCAAGCACGTGCTGTGCGAGAAGCCGCTGGCCAACTCGGTGCGCGAGGCCGAGGAGATGGCCGCGGCGGCGCAGAAGGCCGCGGCCGACGGGGTGCGGTCCATGGTGGCCTTCAACTACCGCAGGGTGCCGGCGCTCGCGCTGGCCAGGCAGCTGGTCGAGCAGGGCAGGCTGGGCAGGATCCACCAGGTGCGGGCGCAGTATCTGCAGGACTGGCTGGTGGACCCGGAATTCCCGCTGGCCTGGCGGCTGCAGAAGGACCGGGCGGGCTCCGGCGCGCTCGGCGACCTGGGCGCGCACAGCATCGACGTGGCGCAGTACCTGACCGGGCAGCGGATCTCCTCGGTGGGCGCGGTGCTGGAGACGTTCGTGACCGAGCGCCCGCTGCCGGCCAGCTCCAGCGGCCTGTCGGGGACGGCGAGCAGCGAGCGCGGCGCGGTGACGGTGGACGACGCGGCGCTCTTCACGGCCCGCTTCGACGGCGGCGCGATCGGCGTGTTCGAGGCTACGCGCTTCGCGACCGGGCACAAGAACGCGATGCGGATCGAGATCAGCGGCTCCGCGGGCTCGCTGGCCTTCGACGCCGAATCGATGAACGAACTGGCTTTCCACGACCGCTCGGAGGACGCCTCGACGGCGGGCTTCCGGCGCATCCTGGTGACCGAGCCGACGCACCCGTATCTGGACGCCTGGTGGCCGCCGGGCCACCTGATCGGCTACGAGCACACCTTCACCCACCAGGTGCGCGACTTCGTGACGGCCGTCGCGGAGGGTACGGACCCGCGGCCGTCGTTCGGCGACGGGCTCCAGGTGCAGAAGGTGCTGGCGGCCGTCGAGTCGAGCGCGGCGGCGCTCGGCGTCCACATCCCGGTGCAGGGCGCCACCGCGAAGTCCTGAGCCGCCGCGCACGCACCGGCCGCACACGCACCGACCCGACCGCCCACCCCCCGCCACAGGAGGACGCACATGGCACGACCCGTCACCCTCTTCACCGGCCAGTTCGCCGACCTGCCCTTCACCGAGGTGTGCCGGCTGGCCTCGCAGTGGGGCTACGACGGCCTGGAGATCGCCTGCTGGGGCGACCACTTCGACGTCGAGGCGGCGCTCAGCGACGACGGCTACCTGCCCCGGCTGCGCGACACCCTGGACAAGCACGGGCTGAAGTGCTGGACCATCTCCTGCCACCTGACCGGGCAGGCGGTCTGCGACCACCCGATCGACGAGCGGCACAAGGGCATCCTGCCGTCCAGGATCTGGGGCGACGGGGAGCCCGAGGGGGTGCGCACCCGGGCCGCCGAGGAGATCAAGAACACCGCGCGGGCCGCCGCCGCCTTCGGCGTCGACACCGTGGTGGGCTTCACGGGCTCCTCGATCTGGCACACCGTGGCGATGTTCCCGCCGGTGCCGCCGGAGATGATCGACCGCGGCTACCAGGACTTCGCCGACCGCTGGAACCCGATCCTCGACGTCTTCGACGAGGTCGGGGTGCGCTTCGCGCACGAGGTGCACCCGAGCGAGATCGCGTACGACTACTGGACGACCGTGCGCACCCTTGAGGCGATCGGCCACCGCCCGGCCTTCGGGCTGAACTTCGACCCGAGCCACTTCGTGTGGCAGGACCTGGACCCGGTCGGTTTCCTCTACGACTTCAAGGACCGCATCTACCACGTCGACTGCAAGGAGTCGGTCAAGCAGCTGAACGGGCGAAACGGGCGGCTCGGCTCGCACCTGCCGTGGGGCGACCCGCGGCGCGGCTGGGACTTCGTCTCGACCGGGCACGGCGACGTCCCGTGGGAGCCGGTCTTCCGGATGCTCAACAGCATCGGCTACGCGGGGCCGATCTCGGTGGAATGGGAGGACGCCGGCATGGACCGGCTGCTGGGGGCGCCCGCCGCGCTCGCGCACGTACGCGAGCTGGCCGCGATCGAGCCGCCCGCCGCGTCCTTCGACTCGGCCTTCAGCTCGTCCTCCTGACCGCCCCGCGACGGCCTGTCGCACCGGAGGAGGCCGCCGGCCGCCCGCCCCGACCTTCCGGGGCGGGCGGCCGGCGGCCGTGGCGCGGTGCGGTCAGCCGCCGATCCGGTGCGGTGGGCGATCTCGCCGCGGGTGATGGTGCCGGACAGCCGCACCGACTCGATGACGACGCACTCGTTGAAGGAGCCCAGGTCGATCTGGTTCACACCGCTCGACGACGTCGGGTGCGGCGCGCCGCCCGCGCCGCCCGTCTCGGGCGCGGTGCCGCGCGGCGCCCGCAGGTGCCCCGCGACGCTCTCCCGCAGCCAGCCGACCGGGCCCTCCGCCTGCTGGAGCGCGGCGATCAGGTCCAGGTAGACCCGGCGGGAGGATTCGGGGTGGCTGGTGCTGTCCAGCGCGACCATCGCCCGCAGGAAGCCGCGCCAGGACGATCTGGCAGGCAGCAGGTGGACGCTGGGGCCGCCGGTGGCGGCGGCCGGGTGCCCGCCGTCGTCGTCCCACAGGGTGATCGCGTGCAGGGCGATGTCGGGGTGGTGCTCGACGGCGCCGGCGAGGAAGCCGTCGAGGCCGTCGGGGGCCGGGTGCCGCGCCACGGGTGTGCCCGCCGAGTGGGCCGCGGCCGGTCCGCCCGCCGGAGGCGCCCCCGCCGGTCCGCCCGCGGGGCACAGGGCTTCCAGGGCGCGGGCGAGTCCGGCCAGTACGTCCTCGCCGAGCACCGTCGCCGCCGGGGCCGCCGCGGGGGCGGCGCGGGGGCGGGTGCCGGCCGGCAGGACCGCGCGGCGGGCGTCGGCACCTGCGACAACGTGTGTGTCAGGCGAATTCCCCGCCGCAACGGGCGTTCTCCGTCCGTTGATTGACATGACATCAGCGGCGCGAAAAGGCGGCGGGAAAGGACCGGCCCTCATGACCGGTCCCTTTCCGCCGCCTCCGCTCCCCCGTCAGCCGGTGAGCGGCACCGGCGCGGGCCGCTCGCAGCTGCTCGCCACCGGCAGCGACCTGCCCTCGTGTGCCGCCTCGATCAGCGTGAGCATCACGTCGAGCACGTGCTCGGCCAGCTCGGCCGACGCCAGGTGCGGGCGGCCCTCGGCCACCGCGGCGGCCAGGTCCGCCAGGCCGGTGCCGCGCCCGGCGCCCCGGTGGCCCGCCGAGACCGGCAGCGGCTGCCAGGAGCCGGCCGTGAACAGCTCGACCGGGCCCTCGAAGCCGTTGGGATCGGGCACGCCGAGCGAGCCCGCGGTGCCGTGCACCTCGATCCGCGGCAGGTGGGCCGCGTGGATGTCGAAGCTCATGATCAGCGTGGACAGGGCGCCGCCCGCGTGCTCCAGAACGCCCGTCACATGCGTGTCGACCTCGACCGCGAAGCGCTGCCCGGCCCGCAGCCCGCTGCCGATCTCCCGCTCGGCCCGCGGCGCCGCGGCGGCTCCGGTGACCTTGACGACCGGGCCGAGCAGGTGCACCAGCGCGGACAGGTAGTAGGGCCCCATGTCCAGCAGCGGGCCGCCGCCGGGCCGGTAGTAGAACTCCGGGTCGGGGTGCCAGGCCTCGTGGCCCGCGGTGGTCATGAAGGCGGTCGCCGCCACCGGGGTGCCGATGAGCCCGTCGTCCACCGCCCTGCGCGCGGTCTGGGTGCCGGTGCCGAGCACCGTGTCGGGGGCGCTGCCGACGCGTACGCCCGCGGTGCGCGCGGCGGCCAGGACGGCGGCGGCCTCCTCGCGGGTGGTGGCGAGCGGCTTCTCGCCGTAGACGTGCTTGCCCGCGCCGATCGCGGCCAGCGCGACCTCGGCGTGGACGGCCGGGATCGTCAGGTTGAGCACCGCGTCCACGTCGTCCCTGGCGACCAGCTCCCCGACGCCGGCGGCCACTTCCGCGCCGGACCTGCCCGCGGCCTCCTTGGCGCGGGCCGGGTCCAGGTCGGTGACCGCGGTCAGCCGCAGCCCGTCCTGCCGGGCGACGGTGTCCAGGTACTGGCCGCTGATCCTGCCCGCGCCCACCATGCCGATCCTCAGCGGCTCGCCCACAGCAGTCCCCTCTCGGTGATCGCCCGGACCTCGGGCACGTCGAAGTCGTCGGCCTTGTGGCCGATCGCGGAGACGAAGACCCGCCCCGCCCCGCAGGTCCTGGTCCACACCTGCGGCATCACCACGTCCCGCGCCCGGTCGCCGCCGGCCGGGAAGACCGAGGTCGCGAGCACCTCGTTCGCCGGGTCGGTGGCCACCCAGTAGTGCTCGGTGTGCACGGCGAAGCCGCCGAGCCCGGCGGTGATCGGGTGCCCGGCGGGCGCCAGGTCGACGGTGTAGTCCACGAAGCCCGGCGGGTGCATCAGGAACAGGCCGCCGGTCAGCCGCTGGTAGTCCAGGTCGCCGCGGAAGGAGTCGATCACACCGCCGTGCCAGCCGGCGAAGCCGGTGCCGGCGCGGACCGCGTCGGCGAGGCCGCGGCTCTGCTCGGCGGTGATGTCGCCCATCGTCCAGCACTGGACGATCAGATCGGTCGCCGCCAGCAGTTCGGCGTCGGCGTAGACGTCGAGCGTCCGGGCGGTCTCGACGGTGAAGCCCTGGTCCTTGAGGAAGGGCAGGAACAGGTCGGTGATCTCCACCGGCGAGTGTCCCTCCCAGCCGCCGCGGACGACGAGGGCCTTCCGAATCGGATCGGTCACGGGCGTTGCACGCTCCCATCGGTATTGCGCAGCAGGGCCCAGCGGTCGTGGGCCAGTGGTTCGGGTACCGGGTGCTTCCGGGCCGCGGCCTCGTCGGAGTCGACGCCGTGGCCCGGGGTCTGGTGCGGGCGCAGCCCGCCGTCCCGCGCGGTGATCGTGCCGGGGAAGACCTCGTGGACCTGCGGCCTGAAGACCGCGGCCTCCTGCACCCCGAAGGCGTGGCTGGAGATGTCCATCGCCGGGGTCGCGGCCTGTGCGACCGGGCTGACGTCGGCCGGGCCGTGCGGCGCCAACCGTACGCCGCGCAGCTCGCACAGCGCCGCGATCTTCCGTGCGGGGGTCAGCCCGCCCAGGGTGGGCACCCTGATCTCGATGTCGGGCCCGGCCAGCAGCGCGGCGAACTGCGCCGGGTCGTGGAAGAGCTCGCCGACCGCCAGCGGTACGGGCGAGGCGTCGTGCAGCCGCTTGAAGTGCCCGGCGTCCTCGGGGGCCAGCAGGTCCTCGACGAAGTAGAGCGCCGCGTCCTGGATCCGCCGCAGGAATTCCCCGGCCTGCCGCGGGTCGAGCCGTTCGTGCACGTCGTGCAGCAGCTCGACGCCGTCGCCGACGATCTCGCGCACCCGGGTGAGCACCTGGGGCACGTGCCGCAGATATCCGGCGCCGTCCCAGGGCGCGCGCCGGGTGCGTACCGCCTCGGGATCGGCTGTGCCGCCGCCGGCGGCGCCGTAGGTGTCGGCGCCCAGGAGCGCGGCCTGGACGCGCACATGCCGGTAGCCGCGTTCGCGGGCGGCCAGCACCTTGTCGGCGATCTCGGCGGCGTCGCGCCCGTCGACATGGGTGTAGGCCTCGGCGAAGGCGCGGACCCGGCCGCCGAACAGCGAGTGCAGCGGCGCCCCGAGGCGCTTGGCCTTGAGGTCCCACAGGGCGGCGTCGACGCCGCCGAGCGCATTGCCGGTGATCGGGCCGCCGCGCCAGTAGGCGCTGTTGAGCAGCAGCCGGTGGATGTCGTCGGGGTCCCGGCCGGCCAGCAGCGGGGCGACGTAGTCGTCGAGGACCGAGCGGACGGCGAGCGTACGCTGGGGGTCGCTCGCGCAGCCGAGGCCGTAGAGTCCTGGGTCGTTGGTCTCGACGCGGACGATGAGGTGGGGACAGCCGTGCGGGGCTGTCAGGAACGTGCGGACGGCCGTGATGCGTCGGCACGGTGACCGCCACCGCCGTGCCCGCGGCCGGCTTCCGGCTGCTCGGCTGGACACTGGACGGCACGGACCTCGGCAGCACCGCCGCCTCGGTCAGCGTCCCGGTGACAGGCGACCGCACGGTCGTCGCCGGCTTCGGCCCGGCCTCGGCGGGCTGACCCGCGCGCGGGCCCCGGGCGACCTCCGCGGTCACCCGGGCCCGCGTCATGACGGCGTCACCGGCAGCACGTCGGGCGACAGCGCCCCGGCGCCCGCGCTCGCGCTGGTCATGCGGCGCCGGTGGTGGCGGCGGCACAGCACCTCGTAGCCCACCTCGGCGGACTTGCCGTCCACGTCCCCGATCACCACCTGCGCGCCCTCCACGACCATCACCCCGCCGACCGTACGGGCGTTGTGGGTGGCCCGCACCCCGCACCAGCACAGCGCCTCGACCTGCAACGCCTCGATGCGGTCGGCGAGTTCGATCAGCCGCTGGGAGCCGGGGAAGAGCCGGGTGCGGAAGTCGGTGGTGATGCCGAAGGCGTAGACGTCCACTCCCAGGTCGTCCACCGCCCTGGCCAGCTGGTCGATCTGGTCCGGCGCCAGGAACTGCGCCTCGTCCACGACCGCGTAGTCCACCCGGCCGCCGCGGCTTATCAGCGCGACCAGATGCCCGTAGAGGTCCATACCGTCGGTGACCTCGACCGCGTCGGTGACCAGGCCGAGCCGCGACGACAGCTTGCCCTCGCCCGCACGGTCGTCCCGGGTGAAGATCACCGCCTGCAGTCCGCGGGAGGTGCGGTTGTGGACGATCTGCAGGGCGAGCGTGCTCTTGCCGCAGTCCATCGTTCCGGAGAAGAAGACCAGCTCGGGCATGGGTGGGACAGCGGCCTTTCGATCGGGGAGGGGGGACGTGCGACCTTCAGGAGCGTACTTCGAGCAGGGGCACGAGCTGCTCCACGGGGGTCATCGAGCCGTGCAGACCGGTCATCCTGGACTCCCCCGGCTCGGTGCGGGTGGCCGTGATCGCGATGTCGTCGCAGGCGGCGGCGACGACGTCGCCGATCCTGGCCAGCACCCGCGGCTCGGGGTCGGGGCCGAACCAGCCGGCCGCCACCGCCTCGGCCCGGGTCGCCACCCACATCCGCTCCCCCAGCACCTCGCTCCACACCGCGTGCACGTCGGCCGCGGCGCCCGGCACCGCGTAGACATGCCGCGCCCGGCCCTCGCCGCCGAGCACCGCGACACCGGCCCGCAGCTCCCAGTCCTCGTCGAAGTCGATCCGCGAGTCCTCGTCGAAGGGGATGTCGATCATGCCGTGGTCGGCGGTCACATAGAGCACCGCCCGCGGCGGCAGCTGCTCGGCCAGCCGCTGCGCCAGCCGGTCCACCATCATCAGCTGCCCGCGCCAGGCGTCGGAGTCCACCCCGTGCCGGTGGCCCATCCCGTCCAGCTCGCTGTAGTACGTGTAGACCAGCGTCCGGTCGGCCGCGCCCAGCCGGTCCGCGGCCAGGTCCATCCGCTCCTCGCCGGTCAGCCGCCCGTGGAAGACCCCGCCGGAGAGCGCCACCTTGGTCAGCGGGGTCTGCTGGAAGGTCGGCGAGGACACCTGGCAGGTCGCGATCCCGGCGGCGTCGGCCAGCTGGAAGACCGTCGGATACGGCTGCCAGGCCGTCGGCGACGTCCAGGGCTGCCAGCGCAGCTGGTTCATCAGCTCGCCGGTCTGCGGGTTGAGCGTGGTGTAGCCGGCCAGGCCGTGCGCGCCGGGGGGCAGCCCGGTGCCGATCGAGGCCAGCGAGGTCGCGGTCGTCGCCGGGAAGCCCGCGGTCAGCGGGCGGCCGGTGCCGCCCAGCGAGGACGGCAGCAGCGAGTTCAGATACGGCGCCTCCTCGGGGTGCCGCCCGATCAGCTCCCAGCCGAGGCCGTCCACCAGGAAGACGCACACCCGGTCGGCCGGCGCCAGGTCGAGAGCGGTGGCGGGCATCCCGGGAATGCCGAAGCCCGCCACGGCCGCGGGGATCACATCGCACAGCGCGGCCTTGCCGTAGCCGGGCGCGGGAGCCGTACGCGGGTCGAGCGGCACCGGGTCGGGGCCGCCGTGGAACGGATGGCCCATCAGTCGACGGCCGCGGTCGCCTCGGAGAGCGCCTGCGCGAAGGCCAACGTCTGCCGTACGGTGTCCGGCCCGTCGCCGGCCTCGCTCACCCGCAGCGACAGGTCGTCGGCGGTGGACGAGCCGGTGTAGCCGTGGTCGGCCTCGCAGTCCGGGTCCCCGCAGGCGGCCGGCTCCAGGTCCAGCCGCGACACCGCGCCCCAGCCGATGGTCAGCACGACCTCGCGCGGCAGCGTGCCCGGGGTGTACGACTCCGGGTTCGCCACCACCCGGCTCACCACGACCGACGAGATCCGGCCGATCTTCACCGACTCCGTCGAGGTCGTCGCATACGGCGTCGGCGAGGTGTCGTCAGCGGCCTGCTCGTCTGTGTGGCTGACGATGAAGCGGCCCTCGGTGAGCACCAGCACGGTCACATGCCGCCGCACCTCGTTCGCGTCGAACGTCGTCTCCTGGTGCACCAGATACGACGCGACCGGCTCCTGCCCGACCGCTGCCTCCACGGCCTCCGACACGAGCGTCGGGTAGTAGCCACTGCGCTCGATCGCCGTCCGCAGTCCCTGCGTCGTCGTCCCGGTCTTCGCCATGCGCCCATCCTAGTCGCGTCCCCTCGCCTTACCGGCCTGCGATGACCGCGGACCTTCCGCCGCCGGGGCCCCGGCCCGGGAGGGTCAGAAGGAGGAGAGGGCGCGCGGCCCGAGGTCGGTGCGGGCGGGGGGCGGGGCCAGCCGCACGGTCGCGCCGAGGACGGTGAGCCCGTGCGGGGCGACCACGACCGGGTCGAGCGAGACCGCGACGACCTCGGGGAGGTCGTCGGCGAGCAGCGAGACCCGCAGGAGCAGCGATTCCAACGCCGCCGTGTCGACCGGCTCCGACCCGCGCCAGCCGAAGAGCAGCGGCGCGGCCCGGATGGAGCGGATCAGCTCCGCGGCGTCCCGGTCGGTGGCCGGGACGAGGCGGTGCGCGATGTCGCCGAGCAGCTCGGACGGCGGCCCGGCCAGGCCGAAGGACAGGACGGCCCCGGCGGCGGGGTCCATGCCGGCGCGTACGACCGTGTCGACGCCGCGCGGCGCCATCGCCTGGACGACCGGCCGCAGCTCGGCGGGCCCGCCGAGCCGGGCGGTCAGCTCGTCGTAGGCCCGCCGCAGGTCGCCCTCGTCGGCGAGGTCGAGCCGGACGCCGCCGAGGTCGGCGCGGTGCCGCAGGTGCGGGGCGGTGGTCTTGAGCGCGACGGGATAGCCCAGGGCCGCGGCCGCGGCGACGGCGGCGTCGGGGTCGGGCGCGGGCAGGGCGCGGCGGACGGTGATGCCGTAGCGCCCGAGCAGCGCCGCCGCGTCCCGGTCGGACAGGGTGAGCCCCTCCGGCGGCGAGCCGTCGGGCAGCAGCCGCCGCACGTCGTCCGCGGCCGCGGCCTCCTGGATGTCGTCGAACTGCGGTACGCGCCCCGGGTCCGCCGCCCCGGCCCGCCAGGCGGCGTATCCGGCGGCCTCGGCGAGCGAGCGTACGGCCCGGTCGGGCGCGCGGTAGGCGGGGATGCGGGCGCCCGCCCCGGCGGGCGCGCCGAGCCGGTCGGCCAGCCCGTCCAGCGCGAGATGGACCACGACGACGGGCTTGCCGCCGACCGCGGCCCGCCGCAGGGCGTCGCTCAGCGCCGGGTCGTCCCCGGCCTCCGGCCCCGCGTCGAGGCCGGGCTCACCGCCGAGCCCGGGGCCGGCGGGCGCCGCGTCCGCCGGCTCCTCGGTGCCGACGCGGGGGATCGCGGTGACCGCGACCGCGTCCGTGGCCGGGTCCGCCAGCGCGTGTGCCAGTGCGGCGGCGAAGTCGGCGGGGCTCGCTGCCGTGGTGAGGTCCTGGGGCGGTGCGGGGCGCAGGCCCGCGGTGAGGGCGGCGTCGTAGGTGAGCAGCCCGAGGGACTCGGAATTGCCGAGGACGGCGAGGCGGTTGCCTGCGGGGAGGGGCTGGAGTGCGAGGAAGAGCCCGGCGTCGAGGAGTTCGGTGACGGTGTCGACGCGGATGACGCCTGCCTGGCGGAAGAGCGCGCTGACGGTGCTGTCGGGGATGCGGGCGGCCACGCTGTGCCCGGCGGGGACCGAGCCGGTGTGCAGCGCGCCCTTGACGACCACGACGGGCTTGGCCGTGGCGGTGCGGCGGGCGAGCCGGGTGAATTTGCGCGGGTTGCCGAAGGACTCCAGGTACATCAGCACCGCGTCGGTGTCCGGGTCGTCCTGCCAGAACTGGAGCAGGTCGTTGCCGGAGACGTCGGCCCTGTTGCCGGCCGACACGAAGGTCGAGGGTCCGGCGCCCCGCCGGTGCAGGCCGGAGAGCAGGGCGATGCCGATCGAGCCGGACTGGGTGAAGAGGCCGAGCCGGCCGCGCAGCGGCATCTCAGGCGACAGCGAGGCGTTGAGCCGGACGCCGGGCGCGGTGTTGAGCACGCCGAAGGCGTTCGGCCCGATGACCCGCATCCCGTGGCTGCGGGCCTGCCGTACCAGCTCGCGCTGGCGCTCCCTGCCCTCGGGGCCGGTCTCCGAGTAGCCGGCCGCGACGACGACCAGGCCGCGTACGCCCGCCTCCCCGCAGTCGGCGACGGCCTGCGGCACCCGCTCCGCGGGCACGGCGACCACCGCGAGGTCGACGCTGTCGCCGGCGTCGGTGATCTCGCGGACCGAGCGGTGCCCGGGAACGCCGTCGAGGTCGGTGCCGCCGGGCGGGAAGGAGTGGTTGACCGCGTAGAGGCGGCCGGTGAAGCCGCCCGCGACGATGTTGCGCAGCAGGCTGCGGCCGACCCCGCCGGGACGGCGGCCGGTGCCGATGACGGCGACCGATTCGGGGCGCAGCAGCCGCTGCACGGAGCGGGCCTCGGCCCGGTGCTCCCTGGAGCGCATGACCTGCACCGACTCGGTGGTGGGCTCCAGGTCGAGGTCGAGGTGGACGACGCCGTCGGCGAAGCTGCGCTGCTGGGTGTAGCCGGCGTCGGTGAAGACCTTGACCATCTTGCGGTTGGCGGGCAGGACCTCGGCGGTGAAGTGCAGGATGCCGCGCTCGCGGGCGACGGCCGCGATGTGTTCGAGCAGCGCGGAGGCGACCCCGCGGCCCTGGTGGGCGTCCTGGACCAGGAAGGCGACCTCGGCGCGGGTGCCGGTCCGGCCGGCGGTCGAGCGGCCTGCCTCGTCGGTGCGGTCGTAGCGGACGGTGGCGATGAACTCGCCGCCGACGGTGGCGGCCAGGCCGACCCGGTCGTCGTAGTCGTGGTGGGTGAAGCGGTGCACGTCCCGGTCGGACAGCCGCGGGTAGGGCGCGAAGAAGCGGTAGTACTTCGACTCGTCGGAGACCTGCTCGTAGAAGTCGACGAGCCGCCCCGCGTCGTCGGGACCGATCGGCCGGATGTGGGCGATGGCGCCGTCCCGCAGCACGACGTCGGCCTCCCAGTGGACGGGGTAGGGCCGGGTCGCGGGGTCGTGCGGGTCCTGCGGGTCGGTCATGGCCCCAGCGTATGCGGCGTGCCCGGCTAGCGGCGGGCAGGCGCAAGGGGCAGTCTTGGCCATGCGCACCGGCGTGCCGGAGCAGCACTCCCGTCGTGCAAAAATGGTCTAGACAACTTGAAGGCCTGACACACATTGAGGGGCAACACCATGGTTGAGCGCCGCGTCAACGTCGGCTGGGCGGAGGGCTTGCACGCCCGCCCCGCGTCCATCTTCGTCCGCGCGGCGACCGCCGCGGGAGTGCCGGTGACCATCGCCAAGCTGGACGGCAGCCCGGTGAACGCCGCCTCCATGCTCGCGGTGCTGAGCCTGGGCGCGCGGGGCGGCGAGGAGGTCGTGCTCGCCTCCGACGCCGAGGACGCCGAGCAGGCGGCGACCGCACTCGACCGGCTGGCGAAGCTGGTCGCGGAGGGCCTCGAAGAGCTTCCCGAGACCGTCTGACGGTTTTCCCGCAGGCCGCACCACCGGCTTTGCGGCAGAGCCGCAACCGCGTGCGCGCACGCTGAATAGAAGCGGGTCCCGCAGTCCTCACGGATTGTCGGGGCCCGCTTTTTGCAATTGCCAGCGGCGATACCCGACCGGCAATTCACCACTCTTGTATACGGTGCGATTGTTAATTGCGGCGGCGCCCCGCGTTTACGCGGTGTTTCAGGGTCCTCACCGCTGCGGCGTGCTCGACATGGACGGCGGCGAGCCTGCGGGCCCGCTCTGCGTCACCGCGGGCGACCGCGTCCACGATCGCGGCGTGCTCCTCCCACGCCTCAGCGGCCCGCGCCGAGCCGCCGTCGGCGTAGACCCAGGAGATCTTGTGCCGCAACTGGATCAGCAGCGCGGCCAGCGTGGGGCTGCCTGACGCCTGCGCCAGCGTCTCGTGGAACCAGCCGCTCAGCGACGGCAGGTCGGACAGCTGCCCCTGCACCGCCCGCTCCTGACCGAGCCGGACCAGCCCGCGCAGCACCTTCAGGTGCGCGTCGGTGCGCCGCTGGGCGGCCCGCGCGGTGCCCAGCGGCTCCAGCAGCCCGCGGATGTCGAGCAGGTCGGCGGCCTCCTGCTCGGTGGGCTCCGCGACCGACGCGCCCGCGTGCTTGCGGGTGCGGACGAAGCCCTCGGACTCCAGGGTGCGCAGCGCCTCGCGCACCGGCACCCGGGACACCCCGTAGCGCTGTGCGAGCAGTTCCTCGGTCAGCCGGCTGCCCGGCGGGAAGTATCCGGCGACGATGTCGTCGCGGATGGCCGTACACACCACCTCGGCAGAGATACGCCTCGCCGTGCCTTCCGTCCCGTTCACGTCCGATTCCGCATCGCAGGACTCCGTTCTTTCCCCGTTATTCTGCAGTGACTCTATTCCAGCACAGAAGGAAAAGGGAATGCGGCCCCTGAATTGACCCGATACGCGCGGAGCCCCGGCGCCTGTACGGGCGCCGGGGCTCCGGGTCGTGCGGTGCTGCCGGTCGGGCTCAGCCGGTGACGCGCACCGGGCCGATCCCCAGCGCGCGGACCGGCTCGGCGATCACCGAGGCGTCGCCGACCAGGACCACCACCAGGCGGTCCAGCGGGAAGGCGCTCACCGCGGCCGCGGTGGCCTCCACGGTCCCGGTGGCCGCGAGCCGGGCGTACAGCCGGGCCTGGAAGTCGTCGGGCAGCTCCTGCTCGACCTGGTCGGTGAGGGTGCCCGCCACCGCGGCGGCCGTCTCGTAGCGCAGCGGCGCCACCCCGACCAGGTTCTGCACCGCGACGTCCCGCTCGTCGTCCGTCAGGCCGCCCTCGGCGAGGGTGCGGACGACCTGCCGCAGGTCGGCCAGGGCCTCGCCGGTGACCTCGGTGGCCACCGAGCCGCTGATCGCCAGCAGCGCGGCGCCCGTACCGTCCGCGGAGCCCAGCAGCACCTGGCCGAAGGCCCGCACCCCGTAGGTGTAGCCCTTCTCCTCGCGCAGCACCCGGTCGAGCCGGGAGGTCAGGGTGCCGCCGAGGCAGTAGGTGCCGATCACCTGCGCCGCCCACACCGGGTCGTGCCGGTCGGCGCCGGTGCGCCCGATGAGCAGCTGGGTCTGCACAGCGCCGGGCCGGTCCACGATGACCACCCGGGCGGTGTCGTCCGCGGTGATCGCCGGGCGGGGGCGCGGCTCGGCCTTGGAGCCGGTCCAGCGGCCCAGCGTGTCGTCCAGCAGCGCCGGCAGGTCGATGCCGGTCAGGTCGCCGACCACGACCGCGGTGGACGTGGCGGGCCTCACATGGGCGGTGTAGAAGGCGCGCACCGCGTCCGCGTCGATCCTGCGGACCGTCTCCTCGGTGCCCTGCCGCGGCCGGGAGCAGCGCAGCGTGGCGGGGAAGAGCTCCTCGGACAGCGCCATCGCGGCCCGCCGCCCCGGGTTGGCCAGCTCGTGCGGGATCTCGTCCAGCCGGTTGGCGACCAGCCGCTTGATCTCGTCGTCGGGGAAGGCCGGCGCCCGCAGCGCGTCGGCCAGCAGCGCCAGCGCCCGGTCGAGGCGGGAGGCGGGCACTTCGAGCGAGACCCGCACCCCGGGGTGGTCGGCGTGCGCGTCCAGGGTGGCGCCGCAGCGCTCCAGCTCGGCCGCGAACTCCTCCGCGGTGTGCCGGTCGGTGCCCTCGGACAGCGCCCTGGCCATGATCGTGCCGACGCCGTCCAGGCCCTCGGGCTCGGCGTCCAGCGGCGCCGCGAGCAGCACCTCGACGGCGACGACCTGCTGCCCCGGGCGGTGGCTCGTCAGCAGCGTCACGCCGTTGCCGAGCGCGCCGCGCTCGGGGGCCGGGAAGGCCCACGGCTTGGGGTCGCCGGCCTGCGGCCGCGGGTGGAACGTCATGACGGCAGCGGTGTCGCTCACAGCTCGCCCTCTTCCTCGTCCTCGTCCTGGTCCTGGTCGTCCTGCTGGCCGCCCCCGGTGGGCTCGTAGACGAGCACCGCCCTGTTGTCGGGGCGCAGCCGGGCCGCGGCGACCTCCCTGACCTCCTCGGCGGTGATCGACAGCACCCGCTGCACCGCGGTCAGCGCCAGCTGCGGGTCGCCGAACAGCACCGCGAAGCGGCACAGTTCGTCCGCCCGCCCGTTGACGGTGGCGAGCCGGTCCAGCCACTCGCGCTCCAGCTGGGCCTGCGCCCGCTCCATCTCCTCGGGGGTGGGGCCCTCGGCCGCGAAGCGGGCCAGCTCCTCGTCCACCGCGGTCTCGATGGCGCTCAGCTCGACCCCGCTGGACGCCTTGACGTCCAGCCAGCCCAGCGACGGCGCCCCGGCCAGCCGCAGCAGCCCGAAGCCCGCGGTCACCGCCGTACGGTCGCGGCGCACCAGCCGGTTGTGCAGCCGGGACGACTCGCCGCCGCCCAGCGCGGTGAGCGCCAGGTCGGCGGCGTCACCCGCGCGCGTGCCGTCCTCGGGCAGCCGGTAGGCCGCCATCAGGGCGCGCGAGGGCACGTCCTCCTCGACGACCTCGCGCAGCTGACCGCCCATCACGTCGGGCAGCGAGCCGTCCCGCGGAGCGGGCTTGCCGTCGTGCGCGGGGATGCTGCCGAAGTATTTCTCCACCCAGGCCAGCGTCTGCCCGGGGTCGATGTCGCCGACGACGGCGAGCACGGCATTCCCCGGCGCGTAATACGTGCGGAAGAAGGCCCTGGCGTCCTCCAGGGAGGCCGCGTCGAGGTCGGCCATCGAGCCGATCGGGGTGTGGTGGTAGGGGTGGCCGTCGGGGTAGGCCAGCGCGGTGAGCCGCTCGAAGGCCGTACCGTAGGGCACGTTGTCGTAGCGCTGGCGGCGCTCGTTCTTCACCACGTCCCGCTGGTTGTCCAGGCTCTCCTGGTCCAGGGCGTCCAGCAGGCTGCCCATCCGGTCGGCCTCCAGCCACAGGGCCAGTTCCACCTGGTGGGCGGGCATCGTCTCGAAGTAGTTGGTGCGCTCGAAGCTGGTGGTGCCGTTGAGCGAGCCGCCCGCGCCCTGGACCAGTTCGAAGTGGCCGTTGCCCTTGACGCTCGCCGAGCCCTGGAACATCAGGTGCTCGAAGAGGTGGGCGAGACCGGTGCGGCCCTTGACCTCGTGCCGCGAACCGACGTCGTACCACAGGCAGACGGCGGCGACCGGGGTGAGATGGTCCTCGGAGAGCACCACCCGCAGGCCGTTCGCCAGGCGGTGCTCGGTGGCTGTCAGGCCGCTGGAGTGTGCCTCCGGCGTGGCCGTGTGACCCATGGGCAAGCTGTCCTTCCGGTCGCGTGCTCGTGACTGCGTAGAGTGCTGCCACTCTAGGCAAGCGAGTCGGCGGGCGGCGAAGTTCCCGGTCGCGGGCGCGCTCGTGCCGGGTCGTGGTCGGCGTTGTCCGTGCCGCGGTCCACAATGGTCCGCGTCAGTTCACCGGTCCAGCCGATCGACCTTCCGGTCCAGACGAAGGAGCGCCGCCGAGATGGCCCGCCGTACGACGAAGACCCCGCCGCCCGACGACGGTTTCGAGGAGCGCATCCTCGACATCGACGTGGTGGACGAGATGCAGGCCTCGTATCTTGAGTACGCCTACTCGGTGATCTACGCACGCGCCCTGCCCGACGCCCGTGACGGCATGAAGCCGGTCCACCGCCGCATCGTCTACCAGATGAACGAGATGGGCCTGCGCCCCGACCGGGCCTTCGTCAAGTGCGCCCGGGTCGTCGGCGAGGTGATGGGCAAGCTGCACCCGCACGGCGACGCGTCGATCTACGACGCCATGGTGCGGATGGCGCAGCCGTTCTCGCAGCGCCTCCCGCTGGTCGACGGGCACGGCAACTTCGGTTCGCTGGACGACATGCCGGCCGCGATGCGCTACACCGAGGCCCGCATGTCGGGCCCCGCGCGGCTGATGGTCGAGTCGATCGACGAGGACACCGTCGACTTCGCGCCCAACTACGACGGCCAGGAGCAGGAGCCCGCCGTCCTGCCGTCGGCCTATCCCAACCTGCTGGTCAACGGGGCGTCCGGGATCGCGGTCGGCATGGCCACCAACATGCCGCCGCACAACCTGGGCGAGGTCATCGCCGCCGCCCGGCACCTGATCCGCTACCCGAACGCGGACCTGGACGCCCTGATGCGGCACATCCCGGGCCCCGACCTGCCGACCGGCGGCCGGATCATCGGCCTGTCCGGCATCAGGGACGCCTACGAGTCCGGCCGCGGCACGTTCAAGATCCGCGCCACCGTCTCCGTGGAGGACGTCACCCCCCGCCGCAAGGGCCTGGTCGTCACCGAACTGCCCTTCACCGTCGGCCCCGAGAAGGTCATCGCCAAGATCAAGGACATGGTCGGCGCGAAGAAGCTCCAGGGCATCGCCGACGTCAAGGACCTGACCGACCGCGAGCACGGCCTGCGGCTGGTCATCGAGATCAAGAACGGCTTCAACCCCGAGGCCGTGCTCGAACAGCTCTACAAGCTGACGCCGATGGAGGACTCCTTCGGCATCAACAACGTGGCGCTGGTGGACGGCCAGCCGCTCACCCTGGGCCTGCGCGAGCTGCTCCAGGTCTACGTCGACCACCGCTTCGAGGTCGTGCGGCGGCGCAGCGAGTTCCGCCGCACCAAGCGCCGCGACCGGCTGCACCTGGTCGACGGCCTGCTGATCGCGCTGGTCGACATCGACGAGGTCATCGCGATCATCCGGGCCAGCGACAACGCGGCGCAGGCCAAGGAGCGCCTGATGGAGCGCTTCGGCCTGTCCGAGACCCAGACGCAGTACATCCTGGACACCCCGCTGCGCCGGCTGACCCGCTTCGACCGCATCGAGCTGGAGTCCGAGCGCGACCGGCTCAACGCCGAGATCGCCGAGCTGACCCGGATCCTCGACTCCGACGCCGAGCTGCGCAAGCTGGTGTCGGCGGAACTGGCGGCGGTGGCCAAGCAGTACGGCACCGAGCGCCGCACGGTGCTGCTGGAGTCGGCGGGCACGCCGGTCTCCGCGGTGCCGCTGGAGGTCGCCGACGACCCGTGCCGGGTGCTGCTGTCCTCGACCGGGCTGCTGGCCCGCACGGCCACCGGCCAGGACCCGGACGACGGCGGGGGGCGGCGGGCCAAGCACGACGTGATCGTCTCCGCGGTGCCCTCCACGGCCCGCGCCGACATCGGCGCGGTCACCAACCTCGGGAGGCTGCTGCGGCTGACGGTGATCGACCTGCCGGTGCTGCCGGACACCGCGGGGGCGCCCTCGCTGGCCGGCGGGGCGCCGCTGTCCGAGTTCCTGTCGCTCCAGGACGGCGAGCGGGTGCTGTGCCTGACCACGCTCGACGAGTCCTCGCCGGGCCTGGCGCTGGGCACCGAGCAGGGCGTGGTCAAGCGCGTCGTGCCCGACTACCCGCCGAACAAGGACGACCTGGAGGTCATCGGCCTCAAGGACGGCGACACGGTGGTCGGCGCGGTGGAGCTGCACACCGGCGAGGAGGACCTGGTCTTCATCACCGACGACGCCCAGCTGCTCCGCTACCCGGCCTCGCAGGTGCGCCCGCAGGGGCGCCCGGCCGCCGGCATGGCGGGCGTCAAGCTCACCGACGGCGCCAAGGTGATCTCCTTCACCGCCGTCGACCCGGCGGTGGACGCGGTGGTCTTCACCGTCGCCCGCGCCGACGACACGCTGGACGGGACCGAGGGCACAGCGAAGCTGACACCCTTCGAGCAGTACCCGCGCAAGGGCCGCGCCACCGGCGGGGTGCGCTGCCAGCGCTTCCTGCGCGGCGAGACCGGCCTGTTGCTGGCCTGGGCAGGTCCCGCCCCGGCCCGCGCGGCGACCGCGACCGGCGCCCCGGCAGAACTGCCCCCGAAGGACCCGCGCCGCGACGGCTCGGGCGTCCCGCTGGCCAAGCCGGTGGCGGTGGTGGCGGGCCCGGTGTGATCCCACCGGCCGCGGGGGCGCAGGCGAGGCGCTCCCCGGCCGCGGGGTCCGTCGGGGGCGGGCCCCGGCGGCGGTTAGGCTCGCCTGTGTGAGTACGTGTACGACGGCTTCGGCGGAGCTGGGCGAGCCGGTGGGCGCCACCGCCGCCACCGCCAGGACCTGGCTGCTGATCGAGCAGCCGGGCCCGTGGGGGCGCAAGGCGCTGACCGGGAGCCGGCTCGACCCCGCGGTGGGGCGGGCGCTGGACCGGGCCGCCGACGGCACCGGTGTGCGGGTCGCCCTGATCCGCAGGTCCGGGCGGCACGCCGACCTGCACACGGCGGCCAGGCACCGGGTCTACCTGGCGCACACCGCGCCGGGCGACGCCTGGATCCGTACGGACACGCTCGCCGACCCGGCGGACCTGGCCGAACTGGACTTCGCGGCGCTGGGCGCGGGCTCGCACCACGGTTTCGGCACGGCCCATGTGGGGGCGCCGCTGGCGCTGGTGTGCACCAACGGCAGGCGGGACCGCTGCTGCGCGGTGCGCGGCCGGCCGCTGGCCGCCGAGCTGGCCGCGGGCGGCCACGCCGACGTCTGGGAGGTCACCCACCTGGGCGGCCACCGCTTCTCCCCCACCATGCTGGTGCTGCCCTACGGCTACACCTACGGCCGGGTGGACGGCCGGCTCGCCAAGGACGTGCTGGAGGCCGCCCGCAGCGGCCGGGTCGTCCTCGAAGGCTGCCGCGGCCGGTCCGCCTGGGACCGCCCCGGCCAGGCCGCCGACCTGGCCGTACGCGCCCTGGCCGGCGTGGACCTGGAGGGCGCGCTGACCGTACGGCGTACGGTCGCCGGGCCGGGCGGCGACACCTGGTCGGTGCTGGTCGCCCACACCGACGGGCGGGCCTGGGAGGTCGCCGTCACGCGGAGCGCCGCGCAGCCGCCGCGCCCGGAGAGCTGCGACAGCCCGCTCGGCACCCCGGCCGTCCTGACGGCGACCGGGGTCACCGCGGTCACCCGACCTTCCTGACGAAGTCCTCGGCCCCGCCGATGTCGCCGGCCGCCTTGGCGGAGACGACCTCGCCCTCGCCGGGGGCCTGCGAGAACCCCACGACGGACTCCAGGTGCTCGGCCTCGGTCTGGAGGTCGAGGGTGTGGCCGCCCCGGGCACCGCTACGCCTGGGCCGGGGCGGACTGACCCGCCATGCCCCGGCCCGCGCGTCCTAGACCGCGCCCGCCCCGGTGAGCGAGCGGACCTCCGTCTCGGCATACCGTCCCGGGTCGGCGGGCTCGGGCGAGAACACCGTGCCGAGCCAACCCGCGAGGAAGCCCAGCGGGATCGAGACCAGGCCCGGATTCTCCAGCGGGAAGACGTGGAAGTCGACCCCGGGGACGAGCGAGTCCGGACGTCCCGACATCACCGGCGACAGCACGACGAGCAGCAGCGCGGGCACCAGCCCGCCGTAGATCGCCCACACCGAGCCCCTGGTGGTGAAACGCCGCCAGAACAGCGAGTACAGCAGCGCCGGCAGATTCGCGGACGCCGCCACCGCGAAGGCCAGGCCGACCAGGAAGGCGATGTTCTGGTCCTGCGCCAGCAGGCTCAGCGCGATGGCCACCGCGCCGATGCCCACCGCCGCGAAGCGCGCCACCCGCACCTCGTCCTGCTCCATCGCGACCTCGGCCGGATCCCGCCGCCCGTGCTTGGCCGCCGGCCGGCGCAGCGCGGTGTAGAGGTCGTGCGCCACCGAGGCCGACGACGCCAGGGTGATACCGGCGACCACCGCCAGGATGGTCGCGAAGGCCACCGCGCCGACCACGGCGAACAGCACCGTCCCCCACGTCGACCCCGATCCGCCGCCGAGTGCCTCGGCGAGCAGCGGCACCGCCGTGTTGCCCGCCGCGTTGGACTCCCGCACGGTGCCCGAGCCGACGACCGCCGCGGCTCCGAAGCCGAGCACGATCGTCATCAGGTAGAAGGCCCCGATCAGCCCGATCGCCCACACCACCGAACGCCGCGCCGACCGGGCGGTCGGCACCGTGTAGAAGCGCGACAGGATGTGCGGCAGCCCCGCGGTGCCCAGCACCAGCGCGAGCCCGAGGCTGATGAAGTCCAGCCGGGACGTCCAGCTCCCGCCGTACTTCAGCCCCGGCGCCAGGAACGCCTTCCCGTGCCCGCTGCCGGTGGCCGCGGAGTGCAGCAGGTCGTCGACATTGCCGTGGAAGCGCACCAGCACCATCACGGTGAGCATCACCGTGCCGCTGATCAGCAGCACGGTCTTCACGATCTGGATCCAGGTGGTGGCCCGCATCCCGCCGAAGGAGACGTAGAAGACCATCAGCGCCCCGACCCCGATCACCGCCCAGGTCCTGGCCGCCGCCCCCTCGCCGCCGATCAGCAGCCCGACCAGGCTGCCCGCGCCGACCATCTGCGCCACCAGGTAGAGCACCGACACCACCACCGACGAGGTGCCCGCCGCGATCCGCACCGGCCGCTGCCGCATCCTCGCCGACAGCACGTCGGCCAGCGTGTAGCGCCCGCAGTTGCGGACCAGCTCCGCGACCAGCATGAGCACCACCAGCCACGCCACCAGGAATCCCACCGAGTAGAGCAGCCCGTCGTAGCCGAACAGCGCGATCAGCCCCGAGATGCCGAGGAAGGACGCCGCCGACATGTAGTCGCCCGCGATCGCGAAGCCGTTCTCCATCGGGGAGAACATCCGCCCGCCCGTGAAGAACTCCTCCGACGAACTGCGCCGCCGCCCCGCCCACGCGGTGATCGCCAGCGTCACCGACACGAACACCGTGAACAGCACCACCGCCAGGCCCTGGTGCTCCCCCGCCGAATCGGCCAGATACCGGCCCGCCGCCATCCGCCCGCCGCTCAACGCACCCGCTCCTGTCCGGTCCTGGTCGCCAGCGTCCACCGCAGATCCAGCGCCGCCCGGTCCCTGCGCAGCCGCGCGTGTCTGACATAGGCCCAGGTCAGCAGGAAGGTCGTGGCAAACTGCGCCAGCCCGGCGACCATCGCCACATTCACCTCCCCCGCGACCTGACGCCCCATCAACCCCGGAGCGGTGGTGGCCAGCACGACATAGAGCAGATACCAGGCCACGAAGGCCGCCGCCGCGGGGAACACGAACCCGCGGTAGCGGTCCCGCACCTCCTGGAACGCCGCACTGTGCTGCACCTCCTCGAAGACCGCCCCCCGATCCTCCGCCGCAGCCGCTGGCACCGCGACCGGTGGCGCGGCGGGCGCCCCCTGGTCGGGCACCCAGAGCCCTGCCCCTCCGGCATCCCGCCACGGGTCGTCCACCCGCAGCGCAAGGGGGTCGCCGCCGTCGTGCTTTTCCACCGAACTCTCCTCGTTCCACGGCTGGATGGGCCGTGTGCCCAATCATGGACAGAGCGGGAAGTTCCTGGTCCAATAAGCCGAAACCTTCACCCCATCAGGTGATGCCGTTCCGGCAGGCATGTCCGACCGCCTGGGCACGGACGCGCACCCCGGTTTTCCGCGCGCCCCGGCCCGCAGCGCGGGGAACGGCGAAACGTCGTCCGCGTAGGTGGCGAGCACCACCACCTGTGTCGCCGGATGGTCCGCCCGGATCCGCCGGGTCGCCTCCACCCCGTCGCAGCGCGGCATCCGCAGATCCATCAGCACCACGTCCGGCCGCTGCCCCCCGACCAGTCGACCATCACGACATTCGGCACGCCTCACGACATCACTCGACGAGATTTCGATCGAGTCCTCCTACCCGGCGGACGCCGAGAGCGCCGCCTTCCTGCGCAGCCTCGCCGACACGGGCACGGGCACGGACGCCGACGCGGGCCTGCACGGCCTGGCTCTCGCCCGCCACCTGGGCGTCGCCCCCGCGGAGGAGGTGCGGTTGACCCGGGCCGTCGGCCGCGAGGTCAACGCCCCCCTCCGCAAGGGCGGCTGACCGCCTGCGGCGGACCGCTACGGCGCCGGGACCACCACCATCGCCGACCCACCGCCGCGGCGTACCGGCTCCGCCGCGGCCAGCCAGCGGCCGTCCGGAAGGCGTTGGACGCCGGTGGCGGCGCCGATCTCCGGGTTCTGGACGAAGTGGTGGCCGATGCTCTCCAGGTCGGGCTTCAGCGCGCTGTTCCACAGGGCGGGTTCGAGCTCGGTGTTCGCCGCGTTGCGCTGGCTGGCGCGGGGCGCGGCGATCGCGTCGAGCAGGGGCAGGCCGCGGTCGACGTGTTCGGTGAGGACCTGGAGCACGGTGGTGATGATGGTCGCGCCGCCGGGCGAGCCGATCGCGAAGTCCGGGCGGCCGTCCTTGAGCACGATGGTCGGGGAGATCGACGAGCGCGGGCGCTTGCCGGGTCCCGGCAGGTTGGGGTCGGGGACCGCGGGGTTGGCGGGGACGAAGGAGAAGTCGGTCAGCTCGTTGTTGAGCAGGAAGCCGCGGCCCGGCACGGTGATCGCGCTGCCGCCGGTCTGCTCGATGGTCAGCGTGTAGGCGACGACGTCGCCCCACTTGTCGGCCACCGTCAGGTGCGTGGTGTTCTCGCCCTCGTAGGTGGTCGGCGCGGCCGTTCCCGTACCGCCGCACGCGGCGGGGTGCGCGGGGTCGGCCGGGGCGAGCGGGCTGGTCAGCACCGCGTCGTCCTTGATCAGGCAGGCCCGCGAGTCGGCGAACCGCTGCGAGGTCAGCCCGGCGGTCGGCACCTGCTCGAAGGCGGGGTCGCCGACCCAGCGGCCGCGGTCGGCGAAGGCGATCCGGCTCGCCTCGATGTAGTGGTGCAGATACTGCAGCTGCGAGGCGCTCTTCAGGTCGGTGCGCTCCAGGATGTTCAGCGCCTCGGCCACGGTGGTGCCGCCGGAAGAGGACGGCGACGGCCCGTAGACGTCCAGGCCGCGGTATCCGATGTGGGTCGGCGCCTGCTTCTTCGCGCGGTAGGACGCCAGGTCCGCGGCGGTCAGGTCGCCGGTGCGCACCACGCGGGTGGCGGCCGGGTCCACCGGGGGCTTGCGTACGGTACGGACGATGTCCGCGCCGATGGCGCCGTGGTAGATCGCGCCGATTCCCTTGGCTCCCAGCTCCTGGTAGGTGCGGGCGAGCTGGGGATTGCGCAAGGTGGAGCCGACAGCGGGCGGCTGTCCGCCCGGCAGGAAGAGCGCGGCGGTGGCCGGGAAGTCCTTGAACCGGTCCTGGTTGGCCGCGGTCTGGGAGTTGAAGGTCGCGTCCACGGTGAAGCCGTCGCGGGCGATCTTCTCGGCGGGCCGCAGCACCTCGCCCAGCGACCGCGAGCCCCAGGAGTCGAGCGCCGTCTGCCAGGTCGCGGCGGTGCCGGGCACTCCGATGCTGCGGCCGCTGGTGACCGCGTCGGCGAAGGCCAGCGGCCGGCCGTTCTCGACGAAGAGCTGGTCGGTGGCGCTGTGCGGCGCGGTCTCGCGGCCGTCGATGGTGAAGACCTTGTGCTGGCGGGCGCTGTAGTAGACGAAGTAGCCGCCCCCGCCGATGCCCGAGGAGTACGGCTCGGTGACGCCGAGCGCCGCTGCGGTGGCCACGGCGGCGTCCACCGCGTTCCCGCCGCGCCGCAGCACGTCGATCCCGGCCGCGGTGGCGTCGGCGTCCACGCTGGTGACGGCCCCGCCGTATCCGACGGCGAGCGGGGCCTTGACGGGCGGCGCCCCGGGATCGTGGTGCGCCGGCGCGGCGGCGGTGAGGGCGCCGACCACCGCCGTGACGGCGAGCGCGGACACCGCCCGCACGGCCCGGCGTCGTGGGCCGTGCCCGGTTGAACGCGCGTCTGAGTACGTGCGACGGTTGCTTCCCATGACGGAGCCTCCACTCAACGACCGTCCCGGCAGCCTAACTTCACCTCAGCCGCCTCGTCAGGAGCACGTCGAACACTTCGGCTGTCTGCCGCGTGGGATCGAGGCGTCCGCACCCCTGCGACGGGACGCCGGGCCGGCCGTGCGGCCCCGGCCCGTCACCTGGCGGGTGGCGGGCCGGGGCCGCGGGGCGTCAGCGGTGCTGGAGGGACTTGGCGTTGTCGCCGAAGGTCCAGCCCTTCGACCCGTCCCAGTTGACCGACCACGTCATGAGCCCCTTCAGCGCACCGCCGAAGGCGTTCCACGACTGGCCGACCAGGCTGGGCGCCATGTAGCCGCCGCCCGCGCCGGGTTGGGCAGGCAGGCCGGGCACCTGCTTGTCGTACGGCACCTTGACCGTGGTGCCCTGGACGACCAGGCCGTTGTTCAGGCAGGTGGTCTGCGTGGTGAAGCCCGCCACCGTGCCGGCCTCGTAGGAGTCGCCGGAGCAGCCGTACATGCTGCCGTTGTAGTACTGCATGTTCAGCCACCACAGGCGGCCGTTGTCCGCGTACTTCTTGACGATCGGCAGGTACGCGCCCCAGATCGACCCGTAGACGACGCTGCCGCCGGTGACGTACGCCGTCTCGGGCGCCATCGTGAGGCCGAAGCCCGCGGGCATCTGCGACAGCACGCCGTCGATGATGCGCTCCAGGTTGGCCTGGGACGTGGACAGGGTGTTGATGGTGCCGCTGCCGACGAGGCCGCTCTCGATGTCGATGTCGATCCCGTCGAAGTCGTACTTCTTGAGGATCGGGACGATGGTCGACACGAAGCGGTCGGCGACGCTGCTGGACGTCAGGTCGACGCTGGCGGTCGCGCCGCCGATGGACATCAGGATCGTGGCCCCGGCCGCCTTGGCCTGGCACATCTCGGCGGGAGTGGCGACCTTGACACCGGTGTCCATGCCGTCCTGCCACTCGACGGTGCCGTCGGGGAGGATCACCGGGAAGGCGGCGTTGATGACGTTGTAGCCGTGCTGGGCGATGCGGCTGTCCGTGATGGGCGTCCAGCCGAGACCGGGGTGGACGCCGTTCGCGGCGCCGTCCCAGTTCTCCCAGTAGCCCTGCAGGACCTTGCCCGACGGCCTGGGCTTCGTCGCGCAGGTCTGCTCGGGCGGGGCGGTGGTCGGCGACGTGGGCGGGGTCGTCGTCGGCGTGGTGGTCGGTGACGTGGGCGGGGTCGTGGTGGGCGTGGTCGGCGGCGTGGTGGTGGTGCCGCCGGGGCCCGCGAGCGACACGTCGTCCGCGTAGTACGTGGGCTGTCCGTACCATCCGTGCAGGTAGACGGTCACCGAGGTGGTGTTCGCGCCGGTGGTGAAGTTGAGGCTGAGCTGGGTGTACGACGACGCGCCCGGCGTCCAGGTGGACGGGTCGCCGGCGGCGCCGGTGCCGGTGGCGCCCAGGTAGACGTAGCTGCCCTGGACGTAGGCGCTCAGCGTGTACGGGGAGTTGGGCTTCACGCTGACGGTCTGGGTGCACTGGGCGTTGTCCTGGCCGGATGGTGTGGCCTTGAGCGCCGAGGTGCCGGAGTGCACCGGGCTGCCGACCGCGGTGGCGCCGGAGCCGCCGGAGCAGGTCCAGCCGGACAGCCCGCTCTCGAAGCCGGAGTTGGCCACCAGGTTGGTGGTGGCGGCCCCGGCCGCGCCGGAACCTACCAGGGCGAGGCCGGCGCCGACGACGGCGGCGGCGCTCACCCCCGCGAGGGTGCGCTGCAGGACGGTCGATCGGTGCTCGGCACGGCTCGTACGACTCACGTGCGATGCACGTTCCACTGCTGCCTCCTGGGGGCAGGGACTTCGGAGTGGCGCGCTCCCGCGTGCGTTGCCGCCTGGGCGGCCGGGATCCGGACGAGGGCGGCCGGCACCGGCCGGACGCCGACTGCGCGACCTCCGGCGGGCATACCGCTGCCTTCGCGCCGCGTGCCATGGGCGTGAGCAGGTGTGGGGGGGCTTGGCGCCCGGCTCTGGGTGGGGTGGAGACATGCGCGCTGTGACCGTCGGGATCGTAGGAGCGGCAGCAAGGCGCGTCAATAGGTCTGGACCAAAGGAGGGCCCGGCGCTCATGTGCTGAGCGCCGGGCCCCCGAAGCCGAGCCGGTGCTACCTGAGGACGACGGAGTAAAGGCCTCGGCCGTGAGTCGCGGCGTAGACGCGCCCGTCGGGGCCGGACTTGAGCTGGAGGACGGCAACGGCTGGAAGGCTGCCGACCCGGCTCCAGCCGGTGCGGTGCGGGGAGCGGTAGACGACGCCCAGATCGGTGGCGAGGGCCAGGCCGCCGCCGGGCAGGGCGAGCAGTGCGTCGGTGGGCACGTCGGGCAGGTTCGCCGAGATGTCCTTCCAGGTGGTGCCGCCGTCCCGGGACTCGAAGACATGGCCCACACCCGCGCCGGGGCCCTCGGTCCAGTGGCGCGAGAAGCCGTTCACCGCGAGGTAGACGTGCTCGGAGTCCGCCGGGTCGATGGCGAAGCCGGACAGGTACCGGTTGGGCACGGTCCCGTCGACCGGCAGGCCGACCTGGTGCCATCCGGTGCCGTCCGCGTTGCCCACCGCGATACCGCGGGTGAAGCCCTCGTTGTTGCAGGGGCCGCACCACGCCGCGTAGACCTTCCCGCCCTGGGCGGCGACGGCGGTAGCGGTGTGGCCCTCGCCGAGGTCGAAGGCGTCCGTCCACTCGTCGCCGCTGCGTATGGCGTAGCCGTGCGTCTGCACCCACACGTGCCGGCCGCCGGCGATCCAGGTGTCGCTCCGCCTGGTGTCGACGCCCAGCGGGGCGGTGAAGCGGGCCTCGGCGGTCTCGTTGTCGGGAGGCGCCACGTCGTAACTGGTGGCCTTCGTCGGGTCGTCCACCCAGGCGCCGTCGTTGACGGCGCAGTTCTGGGTGACGTTGACCGCGAGGTAGACGTACTCCTGGGCGATGTTGCAGCCGTCGGCGGGGTCGGTGAGGGTGTCGCCGCCGTCGCCGCCGAAGTCCGAGCCCATCACCTTGTCGCCGGGGCGCAGGATGGACTGGCCGTTGTCCTGGAGGCCGCCGTTGACGGCGAGGCCGCGGCCGGACGGGTCGCGGCCCACGCCCACCGAGTAGTACTGCAGGGTGTCGATGGTGCCGTCGTTGGTGGACACCCAGTCGGTACCGTGGCCGTCGGCGTCCTTGGCGCCGTTCAGCGGCCGCTTGTAGACGCCGCCGTCGTCGCCGACGTAGAGGTACGTTCTGCCGTGGCTGCTGCCGACCGCGACGGCGTGCTGGTCGGCGTGGACGGTCGGGTTGCAGTCGCCGGTCTGCTTGGCCGGGTCGATGCTCCAGCAGGCGAAGCCGAAGTTCCAGTAGGGCCCGACCGCCGACCAGTCGGCGCCGCCGTCGCCGGTCTCGAAGACCTCTTCGAGGCCCGCGTAGACGTGGTCGGCGTCCTTCGGGTCGACCTGGAGGAATTCGTTGTACCAGGCCTGGACACCCGGCATGAAGCCCGGCTCGTCCAGCGCGGATCCGGCGCCCGCCAGCGTCTCGGTGTCTGCGGTCTTCGTCCAGTTGCCGAACGGGTCGCCGCTCTTGGAGACGTAGATCCCGTCGAGGTTGCTGTCCGGGTCGGTGGTCAGCGCGGTCGGCGACTGGTTGATCACGTAGTAGCGCGAGCCGTCGGCCGAGCGGGCGAAGGTCACGTTGCCGACGCTGCCGGCGTCGGTCGGCAGGGCGCCCAGGGAGGTGACCCGGGTCCAGTGGCCGTGCACCTTGCGGTAGAAGCCGTTGTAGGTGTCACCGCTACGCCAACCCACCGCCAGCAGAACGTCGGACGGGTTCTTCGGGTCGATCGCCACGTCGTTGGCGATGTTCTTGTACGGCGCGTCCGGGTCGTCGGCCTGTGAACCGCCCGGCAGATAGGTCGGGTTGGGGGAGAACTCCAGTTTCCAGGGGCCGCGCAGGTCCGTCGTGGAGTGGCTCCAGACGCCCTTGCTCGTCGACGCCCACACCGTTTTCCCGCCGAAGCGCAGGGTGTGGATCGTCGTCGAGTCCAGTTCGCTGCCGCCGACCCGGTCGCGGGCGGTGAAGGTGCCGCTGTGCGGGTGCGCGAGCACGTAGACGCCGCTGCCGAGGTAGGCGTCGGCATTGGTGGTCGCCTCGCCGGTCCCGAGCCACAGCCGGCCCCCGCCGTCCAGCGCGAGCGCGCCGGTCGCCTGGGTGGGCAGCGCGTCGCTGATCGGCTTCCAGTGCCCGCCGCCGGTCGCCGAGCGCCACACGCCGCCGCCTGCGCTGCCCTCGTAGACGTAGCCGCTGCCGTCGGCCGCGAGGGCCGCGGCCCGACCGGTCACCTGGCCGGCCCCGCCGCTGGAGTTGGAGTCGATGTCGCGGTAGCGCGGGTCGTCCGAGTCGTACGGCAGACCTGTCAGGTGCTGCCACTTCCCGCCGGTGGCGGGCAGTGCCTTCAACTGGTCCCAGGCGGCGGAGAACGCCCCCGGTGCGATGGTGCCCGGCGACGTCCGCGCCTCGGCGAACTGGGCGGCGCCCTCGGCGATCTCGTCGGCCTCGCCGCCGCCGTCGTCGTCCCCGCCGTCCCTGTCCTGAGCCGTGACAGCGGTGAAGGCGTGCGGCCTGGCCCCCGGATGTCCGGGCGCCGCGCCCGCGGGTAGGGCGACGAGCGCGGCCAGTGCGGTGACAGCTGAGATCGTCAGCCAGCGTCTTCTTCGGGTGGATGCGTGCACAGAATCTCCCGGGACGGACCTGAATGGGGATCACTCAACGGCCAATCGATCACGCGAACCGCTGCCGGCGGCGCCACCGCACGGAATCTTGGCCGAGATTTTGGCAAGGACCTGCCACTCGGCGCTCCCGGTGCCAGGGCACACCGGCCTTCACGCGGCGGCGTCGTAGGCGGCCCGCGACCCGACGCGGCCGCGGGTCCGGGGCTTCGGGGCCCGCTCCGCGAACACGGCCAGGCGCAGCACGAGATAGCGGCCGATCCCCACCAGCGCCGTGGCCGACAGGTAGACCGCCTGCTGAAGGACGACCCCGGCACCGGGACGGAGCGCGGCGAGCGCACCGACCGCGGCGGACGTGACCAGCCAGCCGAAGGCGACGGTGGCCGCGCTCTTGAGGTGGCCGGCCGGACCGGGCCGTCCGTGGCCGAACGAGACGCGGGAGTGCAGCTCGGTGGCGACCACGCTGGAGGCGACGGTGGTCAGCGCGTTCGCCGCCATCCACGGCATCCACTGCGAGAGGAGGACCAGGGCCGCCGAGGCCGCCAGGGTGACCCCGCCGCCGAGCCCGGCGAAGCGCCCGAATGTCGCCGCGTGCCGGCGGATCACCCGCGGGCCGTCCATGGGGGTCCCCTCCGCGTCCGCTGTCCCTGAGGGGTCCGTCGTCGTCATGCCGCAGAGCGTGGCGGACCCGCCATTCAGCGCGGTTTCAGGGCGTGCTCAGGGCGCCGGCCGCGGTGAAACCGGCGCCGCGGCCGCTCGCTTCGACGCGATCAGCCGCCCAGGGACTGGAGTCGGGCCCCGGAGGGTCCGGCGGTGACCGCCTGACCGCATCACTCGATGTCGCGGGGCCGACCGCGGGCCCGTCCCCCGAGAGGGGACGGGCCGGGCGGACGCCAGGTCAGAGGGCGGATGTGCTCGGGGAGAAGTTCAGGTCGCCGGAGTAGGCAGCAGTGACGGTGTGGGGGCCCGGGGCCGGCGGCGGCACCTTCAGCGTCGCCTTGCCGGAGGTGGAGAGGGGCGCGGGGAGCTGCGGGACGCCGTCCACCGTGAAGAGGACCGTGCCGGTCGGGTCGCCGGAGCCCGGGGCGATCGCGTCGACCTTCGCGGTGAAGGTGACCGGGCGGGCGGGCTTGGCCGGGTCCGCGGAGCTGGTCAGCTCGGTGGTCGTGGCCGAGGGCCGTACGGTGACGGGCAGGAGGGCGCTGGTGCTGGGGGCGTACGCGGCACTGCCCGAGTAGGCGGCGGTGACGGTGTGCGGTCCCGCCGTGAGGTCCTTGAGCCGCAGTGTCGCCTTGCCGGAGGACTTCAGCTCCACGGGGGGCTGGGCGGCTCCGTCGACGGTGAAGACCACCGTGCCGGCGGGCTTGGAGCTGTGCGCGGGCGGTGCCGCCGACGGGGTGACCACCGCGGTGAAGGTGACCGCCTGCCCGTAGGTGCTGGGCTCCAGCGACGACGTCACGGTCGTCGTCGTGGCCGGCTCCACGGTGACGGTCGCCGCGGGCGAACCGCTCGCCAGGTAGTCGGCGCTGCCCGCGTAGGCCGCGCTCACGCTGTGCGTGCCGGTGCCCAGCGTGGCCAGGCTCAGCGTGGCGCTGCCGGAGGCGAGGGCGACCGGTGGCCGCGCGGCGCCGTCGACGGTGAACACCACGCTGCCGGCCGGCGTGCCCGCCCCGGGGGCGAGCGCGGCGACGGACGCGGTGAAGGTCACCGCTTCGCCGGCCCCCGCCGTGTCGCGGTCGGCGCCGAGGGACGTCGCGGTGGCCGCCGGGCCGACGTGCTGGGTGAACGCGGCCGATGTGGCCGGCGCGTACGCGGAGTCGCCCGAATACGCGGCCGTGACGGTGTGCGCCCCCGCCGCGAGCGTCGACAGGTCGAGCGCGGCGGTGCCGGCGTCCAAGGCGACGGGGCTGCCCGCGGTGCCGTCCACGGTGAAGGTCACCGTCCCGGTCGGGGCGGTCCCGGCCCCGGGGGCCACGGCCGCGACCGTCGCGGTGATGCTGCCGGACTGGCCGGTCACGGACGGGTCCGCCGTGGAGGCCAGGGTCACCGAGGCTGCGGCCGGAAGCGGGACGCCGGACGCGAGGGTGAGCCGGCCCACCGCCTGGTAGGCCTGGTCGGTGAACCAGATGTTGCCGTCGGGGCCCGCGGCCACGCCGAAGGGGGAGGCGTACTGCTTGGGCACCGTGAACGCGGCCACGTCGCCGCCCGGTGTGATCCGCAGCAGCGCCGCGGGGTAGTTGCTGTCGTTGAGATGGTTCACGGTGAGGTAGAGGTTGCCGTCAGGGCCGGCGGCGATGTCCTGCGGGTGGATGTTGTTGCCCGGGAGCAGGACGTACGACACGCCCCCGCCCGGGGTCACCCGGGCCAGTGCGGAGCTGCCGTAGATGCTGAAGTTCAGCGGCACCCAGAGGCTGCCGTCGGAGCCGGCCGCGATACCGCCGCCCAGTCCCCCGTCGCCGTAGGGCAACTGGTACTGCGTCACCTCGCCGGACGGGGTGACCTTGTCCACGATCGTGGAGAGCTCGTAGTCGGTGGCCTCGGTCAGCCAGATGTTGCCGTCCGGACCCGCGGTGATGTCGAACTGGGCGGGCCAGCCGGTGCTGGGGATGGGGAACTGGGTCACCTCCCCGGAGGTCGTCATGCGGCCGAGGAAGCCGCTGCTGCCGTCGGCGAGATTGCCGAAGAACCAGACGTTGCCGTCCGCGCCGGCCGCCAGCCCGGACAGCCCGCCGGCGTAGTCCTGGCTCGGCAGCGGGTGCGAGGTCGCGACGCCGTCCGGCGTCATGCTGACGATCTGCGCCGTCCCCGAACTGCTGGTGTCGAACCACAGGTTGCCGTCCGGGCCCACGATGACGTCCTGCGGGTACCCCGGAGCGTGGAAGTGCCCGACGACGACCCCGGCCGGCGTCATCTCGTTGAGGTAGCCCCCCACCCCGTACCAGAGGTTGCCGCCGGGCCCGGCGACGATCCCCGCGGGAGCGACGCCCTGGGCCGCGAACTCGGTGACGGTCCCCGGTTCGTCGGCCGCCGAGGCGGCGGGCCCGTTCGCCAGGCCCACCAGGAGCGCGGCGGTCAGGACCGCTAACGCGCGGACCCGTCTGATGTTCGACAACATGGCTTCCCCCCACAGGTGATGACCGTCATCGACGGCCAATCCGATGATCCGACAATCCTCCGTGATGGGTAGCTTTACATGGATGAACGGACGTTCGTCGCATAATCTCCGCATTCACAGCCCGCGCGGGCCCGCGGATCCGCGACACCCCTGGTCAAGCCCCCGGCCCACGCCCCGCACAAGCTGACGCAACGGCCGTGCCCCGAGGCCGACGCAGAATCCGCCGCGGCCTGGGCTGGAGGCAGTGGGTCGGAATCGGTTGTCCGGCGCGGCCCAGGGTGTCATTCTGCGGCCATGCCCGAAATCGCCCCGCCCGCGCACGCCAGTGTCCTGCAGGAGGTGCGGGAAGTCCGTCGGGCCGGGATCGTACAGCTGCGTCGGTTGAAACTGCCCGCGCTCGAGGCCGCCGCCACGATGCGACTGGGACAGGTGACTCCGGAGGCGCGAGCGGTCGCGGTGGAGCAACTGTTGCACCTCGCGGTGGGGCACATGGGCAGCGGCACGCTGCAGGACGCCGCCGCGTACAGCCTGGGGCTGGTGGACGGCACCCGGGACTGGGCGGCCGCGGACCGGCGGCGAAAGGCTGCGGGGGTCTACGGGATCAGCGTCGAGCGATTCCGCAAGCACCAGGAACTGATAGTGCTCGAACAGGTGGCGGACCAGGTGCTCCGGATGACGGGCGCATCGCTCGCCGGGCTTCCCGCCGAGGTCGCCACCCTGACGACCGCGCATCGCACCCTCACCGTTTCGGCCGGCGGCCACACCTCGCGGTTGACCCTGCACGTCCATCCCGTGGATCTTTTGCGGGACGTGGACGTGATGGTGACGCCCACCAACACGTACCTGGCACTGCCCGAGCCGTACAAGTCGTCCGTGTCGGCGTCCCTCAGGCGGGCCGGGGCCTCGTCCGACGCCACCGGCGCGCTGCTGGCCGACCACATCGGGGACGAGTTGCACGCATGGACAGCCCGGCATGACGCGCGTGGCCGCGCGGTGACGCCGGGCACCGTCGTGCCGACGGGATCGGGCGCGCTCGCCGAGCAGGGTGTGCGGCGGCTGTACCACGCCGCGCTGGCGGTTCCCCGGCCCGGGACCAACGACTACGACGTGGAGCCCACCGACATCACCCGCTGCGTGACCCGCGCCTTCGGCGTCCTGGCGGCCGAGCATGCCGGGTTCGACCCGCCACTGCGCTCGATCTGCCTGCCGCTGCTGGGTGCTGGCCGGGGCGGTCTGCGGCCGGAGGTGAGCGTCGCCGCGATGTGGGCGGCGATCGAGGCCGAGTTGCTCCGCGGCGCCCCCTGGGACGTGCACCTTCTGGTGCGCAAGCCCGAACGGGCCGAGACGATCGTCTGGTTGCTCACCGGAAGGCGGCCGCGCGATGGCATCGCCGTCACCTGAGCCGTACGACGTGCTGGGGGCGGCAGCCGCCGACTGGGACCGGCTGGACGCCTTGCTGGACGCTGGCACCCGTATCGAACTGCGGGTGGCCGTAGGGGAATTGCGCACAGCCCAGGACCCGGCCGCGCGGCTCGCGGCGGCGAACCGTGCGGCGAGGCTGCTCGGCTCCTGGCTGCCCGGCGGTGGCCGGTACGCCCAAGGTCCCTCCCCGACCGCCGCCACCTTCACCGCGGCCGATCTGGCCGTCCTGGTCCTGGACCGGCATCGGATGGTCGGGCCGGTGCTCGGCGCCGTTCGGGACCGACTGCTCGCCGAACCCGCGCTGACCGAGGCCGACGCACAGCGGTGGGGCGCCGACCCGGCAGACCCGCGGTTGATCCGCCTGCCCGCGTACGAGGACGGCGTTCTGCTGCCCCGATTTCAGTTCGCCGGCCCCGCTGCCGGACCGTGGCAGGCCGTCCTTAAGGTCAACGTCCTGCTCGGCGCCGACCACGATCCCTGGGGGGTCGCCGATTGGTGGCTCTCCCCCAACGCCTGGCTCGATACCTCCCCGGCGCAGCTCCTCGGCACCGGGCGCGACGCCCAACTGGTCGACACCGCCCGCTACGAGACCGAGGACGACTGAGTCCATGGTGAACAGCCGTCCGCCCACCGCCCTGCCCGGCACGCCCAGGCCCGTTGTGCTGGCCGAGGGCACCGAACTCTTCCGGCTGCACAGCGCCCGCAGGACCGCCACCGCCTTCAACCCGTCTCCCGCCGATGTGTTCTACGGCGGCGGCCGATTCGACGCGACCGCGTTCGACGCGTACACGTACCTGTACGCCGGACTGACGGCCGCCGCGGCGGTGTGCGAGTCGCTGCTGCGGTCGGTGCCGTTCGCCGAGAACTCCGGGCCCCGGCTGGTGCCGAAGGCGAGGGTTCTGGGGCGGCGGCTGTCCTTCCTCCGGCTGGCCGCCGACCTGACCGTGCTGCCGCTGGTGTCGGGCCAGGACCTTGCGGCGGTCGCCCAGGACGCCTGGCTGACGCAGGCGGAAGCGGCCGACTACCCGTTCACCCGGCACTGGGGCCACTGGATCCGCGCGCACAGTTCACCGTGGGCTCAGGGATTCGTGTGGCCGTCCAAACGGGAGCCGGCCGACCGGGCCCTGGTCCTGTTCGGCGACCGCTGCCCACCCGGCGTATTGACGGAATCCGGGGCGGTGCCCGTCGAACTGGACCAGTCTCAGGGCGAAAACTGGCTCAATTCTGTCCTTGAGCCCTATCAGGCGCGACTGGCGCCGTAGCGTCACGGACCGTGGAGACAGTCAACGGTCCCGGCACACCGGGTGGGCGCAGGCTGGAGGCCGCGGTGGCCTTCGACCGGTGGGAGGAAGATCCGGACGACGAGCGGCGCTTGGCCGACGGACTACGCCTCGCCCTGGCCCTGCTGCCCGACGTCGGGGGCACGGACGACGAGCCGTTGCTGCACGAAATGCTGGGCGACCTGTATTTCCACCGGTCCCTCGTGACGGGCATCGACCCGGCCGTGTCGGTCGACGACCTGCGGGCCGCCACCGAACACCATCGGAGCGCCGCCGGAACCGCCGGCGCCGGCGCCGACCTCGCTCTGCTGCGGCAGAAGCTGAGCCTTTCCCTCGTGCTGCTCGGCAAGGTCACGAACGACCCGGCGGTGCTGCGGCAGGCGCTGGCGGAGTTCGGCGGGGCGCTCGCGACGGTCGAGCAGGTGCGGGCCGCGATGGGCGCGGAACCCACCGCCCAGGACCCGGGCGAACCGTGGTGGCTGTGGCCCACCACCGTCGAAATGCTCTTCGCGCGTGGCCTGTTGTGGGGCCAGTGGCGGGACATGACACAACTGGACGCCGCCAAAGGGGAGTTGGCCGCCGTACTGGCCAGAGAGGCGGCGTTGGACGACCTCGACCCCAACTACCAGGACCTGCTGGGCAGGTTGCTCTACGCCGTCGGCGCCGAAAACGACGACGACGCCTCCCGCGAACTGGCCCTGGAACTGCTCCGCAGGGCGGTGGCCGGCTGGCGGCCCGACGTGGACGGCGACGTCCCGCCCGCTGCCACGGCCCTGGCGATGCTGCAGTTCTCGCGCTACGGGGCGGACCGCGACCCGGATCGGCTGGCCGACGTCGCCGCCGGTGCCCAGGTCCTCCTCGCGCTGCCCGGGTTGGACCCGGAACTGCGCCCGCAGTTCCGGATGCTGCAACGGGCGGTGCACGTCGAGCGCGTCGAACTGGGCCTGGCGGAGTCCGATCCGGCGATCTTGGCAGGGGCGGACCCGGACTACGCGGCGATACTGCGGAGCACGATGGCCGAGATGCCGGACCTCGACGAGTCGGGGCGGTCCGCCATGGAACGGGAGATGACCGGCCCCCAGCAGCTCGGGGACGCCTTCGACCGGCTCTACGGCCGCTGGCAGTCGATGGATCACGGCAGCGAGGATTACGGGGTGGCGGCCGGCGCTCTGCTCACCCAGGCCATGAACGCCGACCCGCATGGCCGGCATATCGGCCAGGAGCGTGTCGAGGAGCTGCTGAAGGCGGCCGTCGCGGTGCGCACCGAGAACAGTGCGTGGCAGGTGGGCCTGCGCGGCCTCACCAGCATGCTGCTCGCCAGGAGCGGGATCGCCTCCGGCGGACCGGCTGTTCAACGCGCGGTGGAATACGCGGAAAAGGCCGCCCTGCTGGGGGCGAGCGACCAGCAGCTGCGGGCGGTGGCGGGTCTCAGCAGGTCCACGGCCGCGGTGATCCGCGGCCAGCTGCTCGGCAGCAGGGACGACGTGGAATCCGCACTCGCCGAGTGGCAGAACGTGCGCGATTCCGATGTGCTGGATGACCGCCAACGGCACCTCTACGACGCCCAGTTCGCCTCTCTCGCGGTCGGTCGGGCACTGGCCCGCCGCGATCTGGCGGGCGTCGACGCGCAGGTGAGCACGCTGACTCAGGTGTTCCGCGGGATGCCGCCCGACGACTACTCCCGTGCCGAGACGTGGACGCTGCTGTCGAACGCACGTATGGCGCGCGACCGGCTCGCCGATGACCTGGGCGAGCCGCCACTGCCCCCCGAGCCCGGCCGCCCGCGGCCCGCCGAGATCCGCGCGTCGGCGAAGAAGCTGCCGCAGGACCACCGCGCCTGGGTGCTCGGCGACAACGGGACCTCCTGGTGCGCGGACGGCGTCCGCACCAGGAATCTCGCCGTCCTCGTGGAAGGCACGGCTCTGGTGGAGGAGGCGCTGGAGCTGTGCGACGAGGGGGGCGACAGCTGGCTGCGGTACGCCTACTCGCTGGGCATCTCCAACTGCGCCCGCGCGCAGTTCGAACAGAAACTCAGCCGGCTCGACGCGGGCATCGGGTGGCTGGAGCGCGCGCTGTCGTTCACCGGCGGTCCCGAGCACCGGTTGTGGGTCACGGCCGGCATGAGCCTGGGAAACGCCTACCGGCTGCGCTCCCAAGCGCGTGGCAGCACCACGGCGCGCGCCGACCGGGCCCGGGGCCGGGCCGTCGGTCTGGACGCACTGCGCGGCCACGCCTGGGCGACCTTCCTCCAGTCGGGCACGGAACACGCGACGCAGGCAGCCGCGGAAGCCACCGAAGTGGCCCTGGACGTGGCGGGCTGGTGTCTTGAGGACGGGATACCGGAGGAGGCGGTCCGGGCCCTGGACTCCTGCCGCGGCCTGGTGCTGCACGCGGCGACGACGGCGACGACGGTCCCGGAGCGGCTGGTGGCGGCAGGCCGGGCCGATCTGGCCGACGAGTGGCGGGCCGCCGGCGGGGACGGCGCGAACGGCAGTGCGCCGGGCGTTCCGTCCGGGGCGTCCAGCGACCTGCGCCGCCGGGTGCTGGAGACGTTCACCGGTCCGGAAGGTGTCCGGCAGCCGCAGGACATGCTGCTGGAACCGCCCGGACCCGGGGAGATCGGCGCCGCGCTGCGCATGCTCGGCGCGGACGCGCTGGTGTACCTGGTACCCGGCGGCGAGGACCGCAACGGCGCGGCCGTGCTGGTCACGTCCGACGGCCGTACCCATTCCCTGCCACTGGTGCACTTACTGGAGCGGTCGGGCCCGATCCGTGACTACCAACCTCTGCCGCAGGGCCGGGACATGGGCCCGGCCACCCCGGTCGGCGAGCCGGGGCCGCCGCCGCTGGCCAAGCAGCTCGACCGACTGTGCTCGTGGGCGTGGTCGGTCGCGATGAAGCCGCTGTTGGGCTCTCTCGGCGCCCCCGAACGCAAGCCGGTTGTCGTCCTGGTGCCGATGGGCGCGTTCGGCGTGATCCCCTGGCACGCGGCGTGGGAACCCGGCCTGCGCGGCGCCAGGACGTACGCCATCGAACGCGCCTCGATCTCCTACGCCGCTTCGGCGCGGCTCCTGTGTGACGTCGCCGCCCGCCCGGCAGCGCGGCATCGGGGTACGGCGCTGATCGTCGGCAACCCCACCGGCGACCTGCGGTACGCGGGCGAGGAGGCGGCCGCCATCTGGCAGGCCTTCTATCCGGACGGCGAGTTCGTGGGCGCGCAGGCCACGCCGGACCGGGTGCGGAACTGGCTGCGCGGGCCCGACAGCGCCGGTGGGGTGCTGCACCTGGCCTGCCACGGCACAGTCGAGGAGCACCGCAGGCACAGTGCGTACCTCGCGCTCAGCGGCGGCGAACTCGCCGCCGAGGAGATGACGGAGGCGGCCCGGGGGCCGGGCGGGGACGCCACCGCGCTGGAGCTCGTGGTGCTGGCGGCCTGCCGCAGCCATGTATCGGGCCGTGGCCACAACGAGGCGTACAGCCTGGCCACCGCGTTCCTGGTGACAGGTGCGCGGTCGGTGGTCGGTTCGCTGTGGCCGGTACCGGATGCCACCACGTCGGTGCTGATGTTCATGGTCCACCACTACCTGCGCCGGGAGGGCGAACCGCCCGGACGAGCCCTGCGGCGGGCGCAGTTGTGGATGCTCGACCCGATGCGGCGGATCCCGGACGACATGCCGGAGGCGCTGCGCGAGCGGGCGGCGGTTGTGGCCAGGGACGATCTCTCCGGTTGGGCGGGCTTCACCCATCTGGGACAGTAGCGCCGGGGACGACCGTCCGCAGTGGCAGCGTCACCACCCCCCACTGGCCCGGCGGCCGCGGGGCGGTGGGCCCGAGATCGCGGCTGGGACGGGTGGGCGCGGCGAACCTCAGCAGGCCGTCGGCGGCCGGGCCCGTCTCCCGGCCGGTCGGCGCCTCCGGTCTCCAGGCGGGGAGTTCGAACGGCACGGTGTTCAATTCCCCTTCAGCGACGATCAGTTTGAGCCAGTCGCCCACCTCGGCGCCGGGTACCGCCGGACGCCCGGGTGGCAGCGACAGCCGTACCGGCTCGCCGTCCAGCGCGAGCCCGATGCGCCCCGGGCCG
Source organism: Streptomyces sp. NBC_00433 (assembly GCA_036015235.1). Lineage (NCBI taxonomy): Bacteria > Bacillati > Actinomycetota > Actinomycetes > Kitasatosporales > Streptomycetaceae > Streptomyces > Streptomyces sp. NBC_00433. The sequence continues at coordinate 2,554,040 of CP107926.1, forward strand.
ATGAAGTCGCCGCGGTAGAGGGCGGTGTGGCTCGCGTAGCTGTCGGTGAGGTCCAGCAGCACGCACCACAGAGTGCGGGACATGGAGCGGTTGTGAATCCGGATCGACACCAGCGGCTCGCGCGGGCCTTCGGGCCCGGTACCGTAGCGGAAGACCCGCTCGCCACCGCCGTCAGGCGGTTCGGCAGTGGAACTGCCCGACGGGATGATCTCGACCCCGACCAGGGAATTGAGGGGCGAGGCCACGTTCGACAGGTCCCGCAGCCGGTGCCATCGGGTGAGGTGGACCAGACAGTCCGCGACCCGCCACGCGTCGTGCTCGCCCTCGAAGGGAAGCGGCGGTACGGCCTGGCTGCCGTCCCTGCGCAGCACGCGGGCCGCTCCCGCCCTGATCGCCACCCGGAAGCCCAGCGAGCCGGCCACGATCGTCCCGGACCGCACCAGTGGGCTCGGCCCGCCGCCGGGGCCCGCCGACGCGAGCGCGGTGCGCAGCCACCTCGCGGCGCGCGGCTCGCCCGGAGCGTCGGTCGTCACCCACGCGGGCGGCACCGCCAGCGCGGACACCGCCACCGGATAGACCTGCCCCGCCCGCGGCACCCACCCGCACGGTACGACGAGTGTCCGGTCCGCGCGGACTGTGTGGGCGCGGACAGTGCGTGAACCGGTGGTACCGGCGCCGGGGTCAGCCTTCTGGCTGCCCGAGCCGGGGCCGCTGTACGGGCCGGTCGAGGTCGGTCCGCCGGCCGACGGCTCCGGTGCCGTCGCGGCGCCTTCCGGATCCTCGCCGCTCCCCCCGGTGCCCGGGTCAGGTGCGTCCGGGCTCGTCACCGTGAATTCCGTGCCCTCCGCGCCGCCCGTGTCGCGCAATCCGTGAGAGGCGCCGTAGTCGACCTCCCAGCCGTCGGGGCCCTGGCGCAGGAGGGCGGCGCCGGGATACCGCACGGCCCCGCCGAGCAGGGGCTGATCGGCGGGCCCGCCCGCGTCCGGCGGGTAGAGGGTGGGGTGCTGGAAGCCGGTGGAGACCTGGACCCGGCAGTGCGCGGCGGCCAGCAGCTCACGGTAGGCGGCAGCCGGGCCGGAGCCGGCCAGCGCGGCGAGCAGGGCACGGCTGAAAACCCCCTGTTGGTGACCGGAGAACGCGTCCTCGTAGGCGAGTTCGTTGAGCCGGCACGCTGCGAGCAGGACGTAGGAGGCGGCTGCCGGCGGTGCCTGCACGTCCCGCGCCGCCGGCCGCAGCCGCCGCCACCACGGCTCGGGCGGCGCCCAGCGCGCCGTGAGCCCGTGATCCCGGGTGGCGCCGCCCGAATAGCAGCAGTCCAGGACCGCGACGGTGTGCACCCCCCGTCCGGCCGACTCCGCCAGAAGCGCGCCGAGATCCTTGTCCAGCAGCGGCCCGTCGTGGCAGACCAGGGCCTGGCTGTACCCGGTGGCCTCGGTCGACTCGCGCTCGGGGCCTGCGGCGAACTCCGTACCGTGGCCGGAGAACCACAGCAGTGCGGTGTCACCGGGTTCGGCCCGCCCGAGATGCCCGGTGATGCCGTCGATCACCGCCCGCACGGTCGCGGAGCCGTTCGTCAGCACCTTCACCCGCACGGGCCCGTCGACCCCCTGCCGCAACCAGTCGTGCGCAGCGGCGATGTCGTTGAGACAGCCGGTCAGCGAAGGCCGGCCGGCGGGGTAGTCGTCGATGCCCACGAGGAGGGCGTGGACGGCCCTGTGCTCCGGTCTGTCGGACGGTGTCGCAGGCATGGACGAAGTCTGGCAGCCCCGGTGCGTCCGGGCATCGGGAAAGCCGGTTGCGCACAGGGCGATTCCCGGGCGGAAGAAGGTCATCGACCGCGAATTCGGCCAATGCGGCTCATGATGGCAACGGGCCCATTAATCTGCTGGCACGCTCCGGCACCGTAACGCGGTGTCAGAGGCATACCCATGAGGTGCGGGGGAACGCATGGGATCGACTGAACGGCCGCGCCGCGTCATTCCGGCCGCCGAGCCGATCGGAAAACTTCGTACAGGAACCGACAATGCCGTCTCCGCCGCACCGCTCACCGGCCGGCAAGGTCTCGCGGCGGACCGGTGGCGCAACCGGCCGGCCGAGCTGCTTGCCGCCGTCACCAGACTGGACGCCCGCCTCGGCCCGGAGGCGCTGCGCGAGACCGCGCGGTGGCTGCGCGAGCACTACACCGCCTCGTACGGATTGGTCCCACTGGGCTTCGTCGCCCAGTGCTTCCTTGGGCCGCCCTACGTCGACCACCGGCTCAGCCTCGACGGCGTGATCATCGACCACTTCGCAGCCGGGGAAGCGATGCCGGAGCCCTTCGGAGCGGCCCGGATGCTGGCTCGCTCGGGCGCGTACGCGTTCGTCGAGGTGTACAGCGACGGACTGATCCTCCCGGTGCTGGACGACGGCGGGATCGTTCGTCCCTGAGCCGGTCCTTGCCGCTGCCCCGCCCCGTCGCCGCGCCGCACGTCGAAGCCCGAACGCACGCCGAGCCACCCGCACGTGACATCGAACGGAGAATCGCCCATGGCTGAAATCGATTACCAGTTAAGCAAGATGGTGCGCGACCTGAGCGTAGAAGTGTCGCGGGTCGGCGGCAGCGTCGAGTCGGTCTCCGGTCAAGTGCGGCAAGTGGACTCGGCGCAGCAGCGCACCGAGAGCGAACTCATGCAACTCATCGCGGAATTCCGCGAGTTCGTCAGCAAAGCCGACATGACCGCCAACCGGCAGTTCGCCGTGACCAGGCTCGGCAACCTGCAGGACGAACTGGATCACAAGTTCCGCCACTACGGCACGGTCCGCCGAACGGCCACCGGCATCCTCCAGGCGTTCGACGTCGGCCTCGTCTCGGAAGACGTCGTCCGGCAGATCACCGAGGAGCTGATGCTGCAGACGCCGGGCTACTGGCTCGCGCCCGCCCTGGTCGCGCTCGCCGCGTGGTCGGATGACAACCAGTCGCTGTACGAGCGGGCTATCGAGGAGGCCTCGCGTCGCTCCCCGGACCGTACCGCGCTGCTGTTCGCACTGATCCTTCGCCGCCAGGGCCGCCATGCCGGCTCCGTCCGGTGGCTGCGGCACTACCTCATGGCGCAGGACCCGACGGGACTCGGACGGGAGTTCCCGGTCATCCTGGAGTGCATATCCCAGGGCGCGTTCGGTCCTGCGGGCCGGACCCTGCTCCGCGAGAGGCTCGACGGCTGGCAGCAGATCCTGGTGACGGATGAGCAGGTCCGGCTGGCCCAGGTGAGCCGCTGGTTCGCCGCGATCGAGGGGCTGCGGGGACCGGTCAGCACGGCGTATCCACGGTTGGCCAAGATCTCACCGCAGTGGCCCCAGCTCGACGGCGCGCTGCGGTCGGCCGGGGTGCATCAGGCTCTGCTGGACAAGTACGAGGACCTGATGGCCTACCAGGCGCAGCCGTCGGACCGGCTCGAGGACACCGTGGACGACATCCTCGACCAGTTGGTCAGCGAGTACGACAACGAGGAATTGCCGCTGCGCCGGGACATCGCCTTCAACAACGCCGTCCTCGCCCACGACGGTGACAAGGAAGCTGCCAAAAAGGTCACGGACGCCGATGCCTCCTCCCTGGCGGAGTCCTCCGACTACCTGACCGTGCAGTCGACCACGGCGCTCGACCCTGATTCCGTCGGCGCTTCCCGAGCCACCCAGCAACTGTCGGTCGCAGCCTGCCGGGAGTGGTTCTCCCAGGCCCACGCGGGTTTCAGCCGTGACTACCGGGCCGCCGTACCCTCCTCGGTCGAGGTGACGTCCAGTCGGCCGGATCTCGTCGGCAACGGCAACAAGACGTTCCGGATGGCGCCGTGGCGGGGCTCCTTCAACACCCCCCAGGACCAGTTGGAGCGTTCTCTCGTCGCGCACTGGGATCACAGCACCAAGGCATACATCGAGTCCCTCGCCTATGACCCGACCAAGCCCCTTGTGGGGCTCGGCTGCACGGTCTTCGCGATTTTCCTGCTGTTCGTGGGGGTGAACGTGGGATTCGCGTTCATCGCTGCGGTCGTCGTCGGCGGAGTGTGGGGGCTGATGATCCACAACCGCGTCGAGACCAGCCGGAATGGACAGAAGGCCGCCGAAGCGGTGATCGACCGGCTCAAGAAGGAGGCGGTCGCGGATCTGCGCGGCGCCGCGGTGGAACTCACCGACTGGCAAAAGCACTATCAGGAGGCCGATGCGGTCTCCGCGCGGGTACGTCAGTTCATCGCCTCACTGGCCACCGCAACCACCGCGGCCGCTCCCTTCGAAGGGCGCGTCGTCACTGAAGGAGGCGCATCCGCGTGACCAACGAACCCCCTCGCCCGGCCGACGGCCCGCCGGGCGCACCGCCACAGACCACGCCATGGGCCTCCGACACCCTCCGGGAGCGGAAGGGGCCGGTCACCGGCCGGCTGCGCCGTACCGTGGCCGACCTGCCGGCATGGGATCCGCTGCCCCCGGGGGAGCCGCTCGTCCGGCGGCCGGGAAGCGCCGAGTGAGCGGGCTGTGGGCGGACCGTGGGCCGTACCACGCCTGGGCCGACTACCTGGAGAACTGGGCGGCGGGGGCGGTCGACCTGACGACGCCGCCCGCCCTGGCGCCCGAGGACCTGCCCCAGGACGGCTGGCAGCGGCTGCTGACCCGGATCGACCAAGCGGTCAGCAGCCGGCTCCAGGCGTGGGCCGACGCCCTGGTGGCGGCGCTGTCCGAGGCGCCGGACGAGTTCTCCGCCGGGAGGGCGCTGGCGCAGTCCCGCGCGGGACTGCGCCAAGTGCTGCTGCTCACACGGGTGCCGAGTCTGCCGGAGGACTTCCGCTCCCAGATGGCGCAGGCTGTCGGTAAGCAAGTACAGCGCGTGCAGTTCGACTTGGAGCGGGAGCTCGACCGGGCCGTGACCGCCGGGCTGGACGCGCGGTGGGTCGAGGCCCGGCGCCGTACTCTGCGGGACAACCCGCTGACGGCAGTGCTGTCCGCCGAGCCCGCTGCCGCGGAGACGCCCGCTCCCGCCTGGTCCTACGATCCGGCGGGCGGCGGCCGACGGCGGGTGGTCCCCCGCTGACGGCGGTACCCCGCGCCCTCCTTGACCTCCTCGGCCTCTCCCGGCGTTCTGCCCTTCCCCGACCTTCTTCCTTTCCCGCTACCGAACGAGCTGACGAGGCCCACCCCATGGCGAACTACGCCGAAAGCCGGCACGACCTGGAGAACTACCTCAGCGCGCGGGTTCCGGTCATCGGGCTGCGCACCATCGAGCAGCAGCGGGCGTTGCGCCTCGTCAAGGAGGTCGTGGCGCAACCGCGGCGCAGCGCCCAACCGTTCTGGATATACACCCGGGCCACCGGCCTACGGGACCTGCGGACGAATGCCAGCGTGCAGGACGACCGCTCACTCACCGGTGCGATGGACTTCGCGGCCGCGCAGTTCACCGCCCGTCCGCAGGCCACGATGGTCCTCGTGGACCCCGACGGTCTGGAGTCCGACACACCCTTCACCCGCCACGTGGCCGAACTCGCCCGGCTGGCCGACTCCAACGCGGGCAGCATCGTGCTCGTCACCGACAACCCGATCTGGAGCGGGCTCCAGCGGCTCGGCATGAGCCTGCGGCTCGACCTGCCGGACTCCGCCGAGATGTACGGGATCGTGAACGACTTCCTCACCGACCACAAGGGCGTTGTGCCGATCTCCTGGACCCAGGACGACGCTCGCCGAGCCTCGGAGTTCCTGCAGGGTGTAACCGAGGGCGAGGCTGTCAACCTGATGGCCACCGTCGTCGCCAAGGGGTCGGTCGAGCAGGACGACGTGCTGGCGCTGGCCCGCTCCAAGGACCGGATCTTCAACGACCTGGCCGGACTTGAGCGGATGCCCCTGAAGTCCGCCGACTACACGGTCGGCGGCCTGTCCAACCTGCGCGATTGGCTCGACCGCAAGCACCGGCTGATGCACGCGGACCTGCGCGGGACGGCTCTGCGCCCCCCGCGCGGCGTGTTGCTGGTGGGGGTGCCGGGCTGCGGGAAGTCCCTGTCCGCGAAGGCCGTCGCCCAGTCCTGGCAACTCCCGTTGTACCGGCTGGACATCGCCAGCATCCACGGCAAGTACCTGGGCGAGTCCGAGGGCCGGATGCGCGAGGCGCTGGACACCGCCGACCGAGTCGCGCCCTGCATCCTGTGGATCGACGAGATCGAGAAGGGCCTGGCCGGCGGCAACGACTCATCGGGAGTGCCGCAGCGGGTACTGGGCCAGTTCCTCTTCTGGCTGCAGGAGTCCAATTCCCGCGCGTTCGTCGTCGCCACCGCCAACGATGTCCGGAGCCTTCCCCCGGAGCTGCTCCGCAAGGGCCGCTTCGACGAGCTGTTCTTCGTCGACCTCCCCGACGAGGACGACCGCAAGGAGATCATCGAGCTGTACTACCGCCGTTACGTCAAGGCCGAACCCGATCCCGACCAGGTGCAGCGCCTGGTGGACATCTCCGAGGGCTTCGCAGGCGCCGATATCGAGTCCGCCCTCCACGACGTCGGTGCTGAAGTCCTCCTGGGAGGCGGCGCCGAGCGGCTCGAACCGTCCTTCGTGCTGGAGACCTTCGCCAACACCACCCCGCTCAGCCGCACCAACCCCGAGCAGATCGAGGACATCCGCACCTGGGGCCGCGACCGCGCCGTTCCCGCCGGCCGCCAGTCCTCCTCGACTCCCGGCACCCCGGGCTCCGCGACCCGCCGCGTCGTCTTCCTCGGCGACTGACCTCCCGCCGGCCGCGGTCGCTCAACCCCTCCCCGCCCCGACATCACGCCGACTAGTGCGCTGAGCAGGCATTCCACTTTCGAGCGGTCGAGCGTCGTGGCGGAGTTGGTGATGAACCATCACCCACTCTTCTGACCTGCGGCGCAGCCGCCGATCCCGCGCTGACCAGGCGTTTTCCCGATGGCCGATGTTGGCGTCCGACGGCCGATTTCGACTGCGCTGCGGACTGTTTGCGGACCGCATCCCGCCAGTACGTGGCGAAGACCGATCTCGAATCATTCTTCGTCAGGGCCCAAGGGGAAGTCGGGAAATTTCTCTTCGGAGCGGAGGGGGCTTCGGCTGCCGCCGGCTCGGTGAGTTCGACCTCGTGGCCGCGTACTTGTGCGATGAGCCGGATAACGACGGTTCCGGCTTGCGTCCTCAACCCGGTCCGCCGCCGGATCCAGGATTATCGCTCTCGTTTGATGCGCCGCAGCCGTTCGGCAGTCATGACATCGGGGAAGTCTCTGCGATCTATTTCGTTGCGCTCTGCGCGGCAGAGATTTCCGGCAAGAAATCCCTTACGTCGGCGCGCGCACATGAATGCTCGAGGACGGGCGGCCGCCTCCGGGGCGCGCGGGCCACCTCAAGGTGAGGCCCAGGGCACGCAGCGTGGCCGAGCAGTGCCACAATTTTCACACTCGCCACATCCGCCCCACCACTACCGGAATGCGGAAATACCAGCACCCGGCGCGATTCAGCCATTTCCCTCACGCACACCCCAGCGTGTCGGTCGGAAGGCCCAGCGAGAGGTGCGCCCCGGTGACGTGCACATGGTGCACGGCGGCAGGGTTTTCCGCTCGGCCGTACCGCTTTCCGCTGTCGGCTGATCGGCGTCTGCGTCTGCGGCGGGCGGCAGCGGGCCGGTTCCGGTCGCCTTGACGAGTGGTGGACTGAACCCCATGCTGGTGATTCGGTCGGCTGGCGGGCTTTCCCATCATGATGTCCGGGAAACGGCCCCGAGTACGCCGCACGGAATGCACGCAGGAATCAGCGGAACGCATGCACCCGATGTCCACATGAGATATCGATGTGAACTCGGCGTACAGTCGATAGGCGTGATCGCTTTACCGCCTCGTGAAAGAGCACCGTGCCCGTAGGCGCGGCCCTGACGCAAGGAACCGTGATCAGATGAGACCGCAGGCTCCCGGCCACGATTGCGGCCGGCTTCGCAACCGCCGTCACATTGCTTCGCAGGGGCCGATGTGACGGGCATGCCGGAGGGCGGAGGACCGGGTCGCCCGCTCCAGGTGCGCCGGACCCCCGTGCTCCCGCCCGGGACGGCACCCGCTGCCCCACCTCACGTCCCGTCCGCGGTCGCGCACCCGGCGGGCGGCGCCGCCCTCTCGGCGCAGCGGCGCCTCGGCCTCACGCTCTACCGCCTCCGGCTGGAACGCGAACTATCGCTACGCGCGCTGGCCCGACTGCTCGGCTACAGCGCCCACAGCGTCTTCGTGGACGTTGAGCGGGGGCAGCGGCTGCCCTCCGAAGCGCTGGTGGGCGCCTACGAGCGTGCCTTCGGCCTGCCGCCCGGCTCGCTGCTGAATCTGCGCCGGCAGGCGCTGGCCGAGCGGGCGGAGCGCCTGACCGACGCGCTGTCCCGCACGTTGGAGCCGGCGCCCGCTGTACCGCTCGCCGTACCGTCTGCCGCGCCCGCCTCCCGCTGGCGCAGCAGGGCCATCCGCGTCGCGTCGGCCCTTGTCCGGCTGCCGACCGCCGCCCGAGGCCCCGGCCGCCTCCCGAGCGCCCCGGACGGGAGCGATTCCCGCCCCCGGCTGTGACCCGCCCGACCGGACGCGGCCGACGCCCTTGCCGGCAGCGGGTGGGCTCAACGGGCGACGGCCGAGCGGTTCGCCGAGACCGGCGCCCGTGTGCGCGGGAGGCGGATCCGGGGGCTGCCGGCGGCACCCGCGTGAGGAGCGGTGTCGGGGCCGGCGCTCCCCCTCACGCGGCGGCGAGCCGCTGCCTGCACTCCTCCAGCGCCTCCTGCACCTCCGGGTCGTCGGGGGTGTCGGCCGCCGCCGCCTCGAGGTCGGCCAGCGCCTCGTCCCAGCGGCCGACGCTGCGCAGCACGAACGCGCGGTTGTAGCGGATGGCGGGGTCGTGGGGCGCCGCCTCGACCGCGCGGCCGAAGTCGTCGAGGGCGGCGTCGGATTCCCCGGCGTCGAAGGCGAGGCCGGCCCGGCCGCACAGCGCGACGACCAGGTCGGGGGCGGCGGAGAGCGCCCGGTCGAAGGCCGTCCGGGCGCTCTCCGCCTCCGCGCGGTCGGCGTGCAGCCGGCCCAGCGCGGCGAGGAGCAGCGGGCTGTCCGGAGCCAACTCCAGCCCCGCGCGGATGTCGTGCTCGGCTGCTTCGGTCTCACCGCGGTCCAGGAGCAGGCCCGCACGGTTGACGTAGGCGTCCACGAACCCGGGATCGAGTTCGAGCACGTAGCCGAAATCGGCGAGCGCACCCTCCTCGTCGCCCTGCCCGTTCCGCAGGTCGCCACGGTTGTAGTACAGCTCGGGGAAGGGCGGACCGAGCCGGGTCACGGTGTCGTAGGCGGCGGCGGCCTCCTCGTGACGGCCCATTCGCTGGAGGAGGTTGCCCAGGTCGAGGTGGTACTCGGGGTAGTACGGGTCCGCGTCGATCACCACGCGGAATTCGGCGAGCGCCTCCTCGTACCGCCCCAGCCCCGTCAGCACGGTGGCGCGGTTGTGGCGCAGCACCGAGCGATGCAGATCGTGCTCGCCCTCGCCGAGTTCGCGGTCGAGCGCGGCCATGCCCTGGGTGACGAGTTCCAGCGCCTCCAACGGGCGCCCCCGGTGGGCCTCGATCAACGCAAGCCCGTTGTGGTGGAAGACGGTGCTGAAGGCCCGGCTGCGAGCGTCGGGCAGGAGGCCGGAGATGGCGATGGCCGTGTTGATCCATGCCGTCGCCCGCTCGTGGTCCCGGCGGCCGGGCGCGCGGTGGCGGGTGTACAGCATGGCGGTGGCGTACGCGACCTGCATGTGGACGCGCGGGTCACGCAGGTGGACGCGGGCCTCGTCGCAGATCGCCTCGGCCTCGTCCGCCCGGCCGAGTGCGGACAGCGTGGTGGGGAGCAGCGTGGAGAACGTCCAGCGTCGGCGCGCGGTGGTCTCCCAGTCGGTCAGCGCCCTACCCCGTCGGCAGAAGTCCAGCACTGCGTCGTAGAAGCCGTGCAGCACGCAGGTGGTCATCGCCTGCTCCATCGCCGCCAGGCCCGCACCGAGCGGATCCGAGCCGTGCTCGCGGTGGAACGGCAGGGCGCCGAGCGCCGTAACGGGGTCTTCGGCCGCCTCCAGTTGGTCGGCGCGTGTGTCGTGCAGGCGCTGCCGCTCGTCCGGTGCCAGGTCACGGTACGCCGCGAGCATCGCCGGGTCGTCGTCCCGGCAGTCGCCGGCCACGTACCGCGCCGCGAGCGCGCGCGGCTCCCCGGGCGATCCGGCCGGCGCCTGGGCGGGGGCGCAGTCCACTCGGCGGCAGTACCGCAGGAGAGCGGTGGGCAGCCGCTCGCCCAGGGGGGTTCCGGGTTCGGCGGGCGCCTCCGCGGCCGGGTCGAGCAGCCCGGTGGTGCCCCCGGCCACCACAGTCAGCACCGCCGGGTCCATCCGGCGCAGCAGGACCGCGATGAACTCCGCGTCGGTGGGGTCGGCGTGGTCGAGGCCGTCGACGACCACGGCGCAGGGACCCTGCCCCGGGGCGGACAGCAGGTCGTGCAGGAACTCCTTGAGACCGTGCGCGATGCGCAGCGTCCGCTGCCGGGCGTAGAACCGGGTCCGCTCGCTCGGCACCGCCAACGAGGTCAGCGTCTCCTGGGTGGCGGGAACGATGCCGCGCAGGTCGTCGGCGGCGGTGAGGATCTCCACCTGGTGCGTGGCGACCAGATCCGGGCGCTCGATCAGCGCCGCCGGCACCAGGGCGCGCATCAGCGCGCCGGCCACCGTGTACGGGCCACCCGACCGCCGGTTCGCGTCGATCACCCGCACCGCGGGATGCGCGGGGCCGGGCAGCAGCAGCGTCCCGAGGCACTCGCGCCGGTCTCGCCGCAGCGCTCCGGCCAGGAAGAGGTGAGCGGGGGCCGGCTGGTGCGTCGGGTCAGACATGGGTTCTCCCGTTGCGGTCAGGCGGAAGCGGGCGCGGCAGCCTCGGTGGTGGAGGCGCTTGCCCGCCGCTCGCGGACGTACATCGTGACGGCGACGGCCGTCTCGCCCAAGCTCAGTACAAGGAACAGCAGGCTGTCGGCGAGACCGACGCCGCCCTGGTGGCCGTTGCCGGCCAGCCGGGTGACCGCGGTGCCGAAGACGTGGACAAGGATGGGCAGCAGCGTGAGGAGCAGCGTGGCCAGGCAGAACGCGTAGCCGACGACCATCAGCCAGGAGTACCAGCGGGCCACGAGGTGGTCCCGGGGATGCCACTGCTCCGGGTCGTAGGGGGCCGGCCGCCGCAGTAGCGCACACCACCGGTTGGCCAGTAGCTGGCGCGCGGTCGTCTGGAGGTCGACGCAGCCCAGCACGGTGACGACCAGGTAGTAAATGTCCGTCTGGAGGAAGAAATACCCCTGCCAGACCAGACGCAACAGCGTGGCATAGGCCAGTGCGAGAAGTACGGCACCGGCCGGCGGGAAGCCGCCGCCCGCACGGTGGGTGCCGGCGGCGAGCAGGGTGAGCACCGCGAAGCAGCCGACGTCGGTGAGCATGCCCGCGAGCATCGGCAGGTAGCGGCTGCGTCGCGGCACCCCCGCGAGCCCGTCGAGGTTGGTCTCGAACACCACGTAGTACAACCGTCTTCCGATGGACAGCCGCGAGGGCACGCCGAGCCGCCGTCCGGCCAGGGCGTGCGCGGACTCGTGCAGCAGGATCAGCGGGAGCTGGCCGACGAACAGCGTCAGCGTGAGCACCGACATGTAATGGGTGAAGAAGACGTTGTGGTAGCGCGGTGCCGCGTCGGGGACGCGCACGACCACCAGGACGCACGCCGCCAGCAGCGCCGTATAGAGCACCGCACCGACGGGCGAGAAGACCGCGCGGCCCAGCTGCCGCCATCGCAGGGGGCGCGCGGGCAACGGCTCGGGGATGCCGTCCGCACGCAGGAAGCCGAGTTCCGTCAGCTCGGCGGCGAAGTCGTCGATGTCGACGGGGTCCCCGTACTCCTGCTCGTACCAGCGGGCCGCCTGCCGCGGCGGCGTGCCTTCGACCAGCCGCCGGAGCAGCGCGGCGCCGTCGGCGGGCAGTACGACGAAGGTGCCCTCGTCCATCCGGCCGACCGTCACTTCGTCCCCTTCGGGCTGGAAGGTCAGCGGGTGGAAGGCAAGCGGTTCGTCGTGGGCCTGTACCGCCGTCTTCCCGGCGGGGGCGGCCTCGGCGGAGGCGGGCGATTGTTCGGGCATGGCTCCCCCGGGGGCTGGTGTTCGGAACGGAGCACGGCGGGACGCGGTGCGGGGGCGGGCCTCGGCGATGGGCGCGGTGCCGGCTGGCCCATCGCCGAGGTTGTCACGGTCAGGCCAGGTCGCAGGGGGGACCGCCGTAGAGCGAAGCGGAGGTCGTCAGGCGCACCGAGCCCGCCTTGCGGATCTTGATCTTCTTCATTCCGTCCACCTCCTTCCGGGATGTGTCGCTTTCATTGGTAGCCCGCGGGCAAGACCCCTGTCGCCGGTTGCGACCACCCCTGGCACAAGCCCAGAACGCCGGCAGAACACGCGGCCGGCGGCGCATCCGTCCGGCCCGGCCTCGGCAAGGGCCGCACGGCGGATCAAGCCCCAGGACACGGCGCGGCAATCGGCAGCCTGGTCTCCGACCGGTCAGCCCGACACACGACCGTCGGCAAGCCGAGCCCCGAGTTGGTCCCCGCCCGCCCGACACCCTGCTGATCAGCCCCGAGCCGAATCGCCGGACAGCCACGACCCGACCTCACCGGCTCACCGGCTCACCGGCTTGTTGGCTGTCGTCAGCCGCGTACGCCCGAGCAGGAGCCCTCGACGGTCCTCCGACACGTGGCCGGTCGCCGCCACAGCCCGAGGATCAATTCGAGTACGGCGGCCGGCTGGGAGAGGCCCGTGTGCTGGACCCGTCCCGGCTCAGCTCGACCGCCTCTCGGACGAAGGCCGACGTCCGCCGCACCGTCCGGGTGTCACCGGGCACGCGCCGGCAGATGACGTGGTATCCCGCCCCGGCCTCGCTCATCCAGCAGCCCTCCGCAGCGTCGGCAAGCGCGTTCAGCCGGCGCTCCGGTACCTGGATCCGGTGCCTGGAGCAGCCCCTCAACCTCACTCATGTTTCGCAAAGCCTGTCGGATCGTCCGCCGTGAGCCTCAGCAACGGCTCCGCCATGACACGCCCTTCCACATCCGGTCTCGGCCAACCCGCACGCCAAGGCCGTCGCCCGGCTGCACGCCCCTTGGCCGGCCTTGCAGGAGCCACGGGCAACGGTTCCGGCCAAGATCGGTGCATCGATGTGGCACCGCGACCACCTTTGACCATCCCTGCTGCAACTGCGCGCCCCCGACGGCACGTCGAGGCGTGCGCCACGAGCGCGGACACCTGCGACGAGGGCGAAGCAGAGGCCCGCGGTGGCCTGAACACGCCGAGAACTGACGCGACGTCAGCTCCCTTGCCGACTGTGTGCGGGACTGCAAAAGGTCCCTGAGCCCGCTCGGCTGCAAAGCCGCAGGTCAGACGTCGATCTTCGAGCGGTCCAGGGTCGTCGCCGAATTGGTGATGAACCATTCGGCCACCTTTCTGACCTGCGGCGAAGCCGCCGATCTGCGCTGACCAGGCGTTTCCCCGATGGCCGGCGTTGGCCCCCGACGGCCTTTTTCGACTGTGCTGCGGACCGTTTGCGGACCGGTCCGCACAGCTCGTAGCTCACGTCATGGTTGTGTCGTCGCGCCCTGACGACTTTGCACGCCCGCCCGCCAACCGGCCGCGGGCATCGGGGCGCGTAGCAGCCCCTCGCCCCGCAGGTCGGTCCACAGACTCGCCGGGACAGGTGTGGCGAACGCGCTGACGTTGCGACGAACCTCCTGTGCGGTGCGCATGCCGACCGCGATGCCCGCAACCACGGAGTGGAGCAGCGGGAATGCCTTGGCGACCTGCGGCACCGTCACGCCGTACGCGTCGCAGACGTCCGCGATCCGGTGGACCCGCTCCACCATCTCCGGGGTCGCGGCGCCGTAGTCGTACCGGGCCGCGACCGGCCGGTCGGTGGCCAGCAGGCCGGAGTCGAAGACGGAGGCGGCCACCATCGACACACCACGTTCGGCACAGACCGGCATCAGGTCATCCAGGGCGCTGTGGTCAAGGAGGGTGCAGCGACCGGAGAGCATCACTACGTCCGGGTCGGTCTCCCGGACCAGGCGTGTGAGCTTGCCGGGGTGGTACGTGCCCGCGCCGATCGCCCCGACCGCACCCTCGGCGCGCAGTTCGGCGAGGGCAGGGTAACCGTGGCGCAGCGCGTCCTCGAAGTGTGCTCCTCGGCGTCGTGCAGACACAGGATGTCGATCCGGTCGAGGCCGAGGCGCGTGCGGGAGTCCTCGACGCTGCGGCGGACGCCGTCACGGGTGAAGTCCCACACCCGGCGGTGAGTGGCGGGTACGGCGAAGGACTCGTCCGTCCGCCCTTGCGAGTCCTGCGGCACCAGCCGTCGTCCGACCTTGGCGGAGAGGGTGAACTCATCCCGGGGCTTAGGGCGCGTATCGAGTCGTGATCAATCCGCGGGATTCACCCTCGCAACAAACGCTGATCGCGGGGCCAACGGGCGGTCGCACTGGATGCGCATGCCGGTCAGCCTGTGGGCAGACCGATCTGGTCGCGTTCGAGTACAGAGCGCAACTCCGAGAAGATCTGTGCGGCGGCCGGTCCTGAGGGACCGCCCAGGACGTCTGCGGTCAGCTCGGCCAGTGTTTTGGTGAAGGTCGCCTCCGCCGCCTCGACGAGTTGCAGGCCTCCGGCGGTCAGGTCCAGCAGTGATGAGCGGCGATCCGATGGATTGGTTCGCCGTATGACCCAGGCCTGCTTCTCCAGGCGGTCGATGCCCTTGCTGGTCGCGCCGATCCCGATGGCGAATTCGGTGGCGAGGTCCGCGACCCGGGACCCGGGGTGGTCGCGCAGGAAGCGCAGGAACTCGAACTGCGAGGTGACGATCCCGTGCCGATCGCGGAGGCGGTCGTTCAGCGCGTTGTAGAGGCGTGTCTCGCAGCGGACGAGATCGGCGAAGAAGCCCGGGAGGTCGATCGGGGCACGGCTTGACTTAGCTGCCATGGCATATAGTCTACCTTAGATGCCTGGGCATATAATTCTTTGGCATGCACTTGCGATGGAGGAAAAAATGAGCAGGCAGCAACGCGCGGAAATCGACGCGATGGTCCGACAGCCTCGGCCGGAGGGCCCTCGGTCGGTGGAGGAGCTCCGCGCCGGGTTCAGGGCGATGATGGGGGGAATGATCGTCCCGGCTGGGATCCGCACCCGGACTGCGACACTCGGTGATCGGCCCGCGCTGCTCGTCGAGCCGACCGACACTCCGAAGGCCGGGACGATCCTCTACTTTCACGGCGGCTCTTACGTGGTCGGTTCACCGGAGACGGCGATGTCACTGACGGGGAACCTCGTGGCCAAAACAGGGTTCAGGGCGTTCTCCCTGGATTACCGGCTTGCTCCTGAGTATCCGTTCCCGGCCGCGATCGAGGACGGACTGAGCGCCTACCGCGCACTTCTCGACAGCGGCGAAGACCCTTCGGCGATCGCGTTCGCCGGGGACTCCGCCGGTGGCGGCCTCACCGTCACCACCTGCCTCGCCGCCCGCGACGCGGACCTGCCCATGCCCGCCGCAATCGTGGCGTTCTCCCCCGGACTCGACATGACCCGGACAGGCGAGAGCATGGACACCAAGGCGGGCATCGACCCGTTCTTCACGCGTGAGGGCCTGGAAAACACCGGGACCATGTACCTTGCGGGACAGGATCCACATCAGCCCATGCTCAGCCCCGCCATCCTCGCCGACCTGACCGGCTTCCCTCCGATGCTTCTGCAGGCGGGCACCAACGAAATACTCCTGGACGACTCCACACGCATGGCCACGCGCGCGAGGGAAGCCGGAGTGGACGTCATCCTGGACATCACCGCTGACGTTCCACATGTCTTCCAGGCGTTCGCCGGCGTCCTGGACGAAGCCGACGAGGCACTGGACCGCGCCGCTCTCCTTCTCAGTCAGCACATCCGCAGCAGGGGCACGGCACGCACGTCGGCAGGCTGAAGCCCGCAGGCGGTCTCATACGGAACCACGGTCCGAACCCCAGGCCCTGGCTCGCCGTTCCTGTTCCTGGCGGCCGGCACCCCACCTCTCTCCGAGGGCCGTTCAAGACCCCGGGGGCGCGTTCTCCGTGGGCAGTGCTCACACGGGGATCCGAGCGCGAAGAGCGGCGACGCGTCCGACGGCGGCAGAAACTCCGCCTGAAGGCCGCTCGGACGCTCCAGGGGCGGGCAGACCAGCAAGGTCCACCTCGTCGCCGACCGGAAATGCCGCCCCCTGGTGTTCGTCCTGACCGCAGGTCAGGCCGCGGACAGCCCGCAGTTCATCCCCGTGCTCAAGAAGGTACGGGTCCGCGGGCCCGCACCCGGCCGGGCGCTGTCGCCGGGGATAAGGCCTACTCGTCCCGCGGTAACCGGGCCCAGCTGCGCAAACGCCACATTAAGGCCGTTATCCCGGAGAAGAAGGACCAGGCCGCCAACCGGAAGAAGAAGGGCTCCCGTGGTGGTCGGCCCGTCAGCCTCGACGCCAACCTGTCCAAGGAGCGCAACGCTGTCGAGCGTCTGATCGACAAGCTCAAGGCCTGGCGAGGCATCGCCACTCGGTACGACAAGACCCCGGACAGCTACCTCGCCGGTCTTCACCTGCGCGCCTCGATCATCTGGATCAAAGACCTCACCCGGACCACCCATTGATCACGACTCGATACGCGCCCTAGCTGTACTGACCTGTGAGGTTGGGGACGCGGGTGGCTGGTGGTTGGCCGCCAAGGGCGGTGTGTCCGCGGTGGTGATTGTAGGTGTGGAGCCATTGCGGGTAGGCGTCGCGTCGTTCTTGTTCGCTGCGGTAGGGCCGTGCGTAGGCCCATTCGTCGAGCACGGTGCGGTTGAGGCGTTCGACTTTGCCGTTGGTCTGCGGCCGGTAGGGCCGGGTTCGTTTGTGTGTGATTCCGGCCGCTGTGAGGCTGTCGCGCCATAGGCGGGAGCGGTAGCAGGAGCCGTTGTCGGTCAGGACGCGTTCGACGGTGATGCCGGCCGAGGAGAAGTAGTCCTGGGCGCGGGTCCAGAAGCCGGTGGCGGTCTCCTTCTTCTCGTCGGCGTGGATCTCGCTGTAGGCGAGGCGGGAGTGGTCGTCGACGGCGGTGTGGATGTAGCTGTAGCCGGCGCCGGAGCGGGTTTTGCGGCCTGCCTGGCGGCCGAGGACCTTGTGGCCGCCGCCGTCGGGGATGTTGCCGAGTTTTTTGATGTCGACGTGGACGAGTTCGCCGGGGCGGTCGCGTTCGTAGCGGCGGATGACGCGGCCGGTAGCGCGGTCCAGGTGCGTCAGGCGGGCCAGGCCGAAGCGGGTCAGGACCCTGTGGACCGTGGAGGGGTTCAGGCCCAGCAGGCCTGCGATGCGGGCCGGTCCCCACCGGCGCAGGACACGGACCTTGATGATCCGCCGCTCGGTGCGGGACGGGGTCCGGTGAGGGCTGTGCTGTGGCCGGGAGGAGCGGTCGCTCATGCCCGCCTCGCCGTACTGCCGGTAGCGGCCCGCCCATCGCTGGGCCGTGGTCGGTGAGACCTGGAAGCGTTCGGCCGCCCGCCGAAGCGGCCAGCCATCGTCCACGACGCAGCGGGCAAGGCGGAGACGGCCGGTCTCGGTCAGAGGTGCATTACGGTGAGGCACGAGGGCCTTTCTGGTCGCCGGTGCAGATGTCGCAATCCACACCAGGCCAGAAGGCCCTCACCCACTGCAAGATCCCACAGCCGAGACCGGCATCACTCCTCCACAACCTCCCGGGTCAGTACACCTAGGCGCCCTCGTCGAGGGTCCCCCCTTGCGAACCCCACTGACCGGCACTGCCGTACGAGCCCTGGCCCGCGTCCCTCAGCGACGGGCCACCCCGAACTGGAGCGGCTCTCCGTTCGTGCACGGCACAAGGTGACGCAGCGGCAGATCCGCGAGGCGCTGATCGCCTGAACCCCGTGTCCTTGGTGGGGACAGGCGCCACCCAACGCGGCGCATGATGCGGCCTTCGCCAGCCTCGGTCGCACCTGCGAGGCAGCTCGCAGACCGCGCACACCCGGGCCCCGGTCACAACCGGCTGGATGCAGCCTCTGCTGCGCGGCCTCCCGGTCACCGCCCAGCAACTTCGCGAGGACGGAATCCTCGAAGAGGCCGCCGTCACCGGCGCTGACCCGCAGCACCGATGCGCGGTGTTCAACATCACTCCGGAGACCGGCCTCCGCTACACCCGCTTCTTCCACCCCGACCTCACGGACAGCGACGACGTATCCGGCTGCAACATGGAGACATCGTGACCGACCACCACGCTCACCTGCTCGCCGCCATCGTCGACCTCGGCGGTGAGCTGGAGCTCCCAGCTACCCGTAACGGGCGCTTCAGGGGCGCGGTCATCCCAGAAGGCTGCGCGGTCAGCGCCGGCCGCCGCCGATGCGGCGGTCGTCGGCCAGTGCGGTCAGCGGGCCGAACTCGCGGGCAAGCTGGTTCCACGTCAGAACCTCGCCACAGCGGGCCGGGAACTCCTTCGGGTTGAACTCGGGCATGGTCCAGGTGCCAGTGCCCCGGTCCCGCAGCCACAGGTCCCCGTCACCGTCGACCACAGTCGGCGGGACCGGTACGGGCTCGGCCTGATCGGTGGGCTCCCAGGTGACCCGGCCCGGGTGGGAAACGCGGCGCAGCTCGGTGGTGGCCAGCCGCGCGGCCAAGTCACGGGCGGACTCTTCGGCGTCCTTGACCGACGCGAGTCGGAATGCGTCGTCAAGTACGGGCAGGGCTGGATTCTTGCTGCGCTTTGAACTCATACGCTGACTACCTCCGGTGGGGGGCGTCACATCCGTTATGGCACCCCGTAGAGGAACACGGTATCCGAGGCGGGAGCCGGGCCGGCTACGACCACTGTCCAGGTGGAGGCGCTGGCACACCGGGCGGTGGGGCTGGGTCGTGAGCTGGTCCTGGACGTGGCGCAACCCGTGGTGGTAGCGCTCAGATATGTCGGTCCGGGTCTGAGAAGGTGAGGCCGCCGGGGGCGAGCGGACGTCGGGCCGGGGCGGGTGCGGGCTCGGTCTCGCCGGGCGGCTGGCGGAAGGTGGCGCCCTGCTCGACCAGCATCAGCTGGCGCCCACCCGCCTGGGCGGGTACGAAGCGGGCTCGGAGAAGGCGGGCAGCGAGAGCGGTCGACGGTCGGTCATGATCCCTGGTCTCCCAGGTCCGGCCCTGCGGTCAGGGCCAGGCGATGATCGCCAACCGACACGCGACGAACGCCCAGGTTCGGGGCGCCGAGTGCTCAGTATTCGCGAATTCAGGCGCTTTGGTTGCAACACGAATTTGATGCACACCATGGACGAACCGGTCGAGGTCCAGGTGCCTGCGTGTGTGCGTGGCGGACGACCAGTGGCCCAGTTTCGAAGAGCCCCCGCAGTTCATGGACGGCGTCGGGCGCATCGAGTAGCGCGCCACACCCCCAGCCATCGGGCGACTTGAGTGATGGGGTCAAGCGCGACTTCGACGCGCAGATATCCGACGAGCGGGTCACCGCAACGACCGCCGCAGGCGAAGCGCAGCGCCGGGCGTCGTCGCCTTCCACGGGTCGACGCCAACCGCACGAAAGTCATGGTGCACGTGGAGCGCGACCAGCAGGGCGTTTCAGACTCTCCGAGCACCTCGGCCACGCCAACGCGGCCACGACGGCCAACACCCGTACCCACCTGTGACCCGACTTCGACGAGCGGACCCCAGGCTCCCTTCGACGAGGCCTACGCGGACCGCCTGGACGGGGGAGGGAACCCTGCGCCCGCCCTCTGCTCCGCCGTGCCTCACACGTCGATCCGCGCCCGGTCCAGGGTGGAGGCCGAGTTGGTGATGAACTCCTTGCGGGGCGCCACCTCGTTGCCCATCAGGAGGTCGAACGCCTGCTCCGCGGCCTCGATGTCGCTGATGTTGATGCGGCGCAGGGTCCGGTGGCGGGGGTCCATCGTGGTTTCGGCCAGCTGGTTGGCGTCCATTTCGCCGAGGCCCTTGTAGCGCTGGATGCCGTCCTTGTAGCGGACGTTGCGGCGCTGGAGGTCGTGGAGGGTCTGGCGCAGTTCGCTGTCGGAGTAGGTGTAGATGTATTTGTCCTGGCCCTTCTTGGGCTGGACGAGTTCGATGCGGTGCAGGGGGGGAACCGCCGAGAAGACGCGGCCCTCTTCGACCATCGGGCGCATGTAGCGCTGGAAGAGGGTCAGCAGGAGGCAGCGGATGTGGGCGCCGTCGACGTCGGCGTCAGCCAGGAAGATCACCTTGCCGTAGCGCGCCTGGTCGATGTCGAAGGTGCGCCCTGAGCCGGCCCCTATCACCTGGATGATCGCGCCGCACTCGGCGTTCTTGAGCATGTCGGAGACCGACGACTTCTGGGTGTTGAGGATCTTGCCGCGGATCGGCAGCAGGGCCTGGAATTCGGAGTTGCGGGCCAGCTTCGCGGTGCCGAGGGCCGAGTCGCCCTCGACGATGAACAGCTCGCTGCGGTCCACGTCGTCGCTGCGGCAGTCGGCGAGCTTGGCGGGCAGCGAGGAGGTCTCCAGCGCGGTCTTCCTGCGCTGGGCCTCCTTGTGCTGGCGGGCCGCGATCCGGGTCCTGGCGGCGGCTACGGCCTTCTCCAGCACCGCGCGGGCCTGGGCCTTGGCGTCCCGCTTGGTGGAGGTCAGGAATTCCTTCAGCTCCTTGGCGACCACGGCCGAGACGATCCGGTTGGCGGCCGAGGTGCCGAGCACCTCCTTGGTCTGGCCCTCGAACTGCGGCTCGGCGAGCCGTACGGTGACGACGGCCGTGAGGCCCTCCATGGCGTCGTCCTTGACGACGTCGTCCTCGGCGACCCGCAGCAGCTTCGCCGCGCGCAGTGCTTCGTTCATCGTCTTGGTGACGGAGCGCTCGAAGCCGGTCACGTGGGTGCCGCCCTTGGGCGTGGCGATGATGTTGACGAACGACCTGGCGGTGGTGTCGTATCCGGTGCCCCAGCGCAGCGCGATGTCGACGCCCAGCTCCCGGGTGACCTCGGTCGGTGTCATGTGGCCGCGGTCGTCGAGGACCGGGACGGTCTCCTTGAAGGTGCCGCTGCCGGTGAGGCGCAGGACGTCGCAGATCGGCTTGTCGGGGGCCAGGAACTCGCAGAACTCGCTGATGCCGCCGTCGAAGTGGAAGGTCTCCTCGACCGGCTTGTCCGACTCGATGCCGCGCTCGTCGCGCACCACGATGGTCAGGCCGGGGACCAGGAAGGCGGTCTGCCGGGCGCGCTGGTGCAAATTCTCCAGCGAGAGCTTGGCGTCCTTGAGGAAGATCTGTCGGTCCGCCCAGTAGCGCACCCGGGTGCCGGTGCGGGTGCGGGGGACCTTCTTGGTCCTGGTGACACCGCTGGCGGGCTCGAAGCGCGCCCCTTCGCCCGCTCCGCTGAATGCGCCGGGCACCCCGCGGCGGAAGCTGATGGCGTGCGTGTGGCCGCTCCTGTCGACCTCGACGTCGAGGCGGGCCGACAGCGCGTTGACCACCGAGGCGCCGACGCCGTGCAGGCCGCCGGAGGCCGCGTACGAGCCGCCGCCGAACTTGCCGCCGGCGTGCAGCTTGGTCATGACGACCTCGACGCCGGACAGGCCGGTCTTGGGCTCGACGTCCACCGGGATGCCCCGGCCGTTGTCCCTGACCTCAATGGAGGCGTCCTCGTGGAGGATCACCTCGATGCGGTCGCAGTGGCCGCCCAGCGCCTCGTCCACGGAGTTGTCGATGATCTCCCAGACGCAGTGCATCAGACCGCGGCTGTCGGTTGAGCCGATGTACATGCCGGGCCGCTTGCGGACCGCTTCGAGTCCTTCGAGAACGAGCAGGTGCCGCGCTGTGTAATTGGAGCCGTCGCGATCTGCGCCCGTCAGCAGCGCGGAGGACGGCACGGATGTTTCGGCGGTCACGCGGACAACTCCTCGATCTGGATGGCCTGAAGGTCTTCAGCCGTATCGGTGAGAGGGTACCGAGGTCGGCGAGGGCGGCCACGCCGCCACCCGGTATCCAGGTGTTCATCCTAGTCGTTTTCGAGCATCCGTTCGATCACTCGCGCGAGTGATACACATGTCACGTTCCCAAAGAGGCATGAACCATTTAGGCTCCGGGCACGTCCTCAGCAACACCCCGGCAAGCCGGCCGGGGCCAAGCGTGGACAAGCGCACCAAAAGCCCTACAAGTGACATCTGACGTAAAAACTCTTATTCGCCGCCAATCGGTCACACCCAGTCACCCCGAGGCCCGTTTTCGAGGAAAAGTCGTCAGCGGGAACGTTTTCGGCCTGGTTGGATGTTGACCCTGGTACGACAGCTCGTCGAGCTAGAGAAGAGGCGACGTGACTACTGTTCTGACCCCCGCGAGTCCGCTGACAGCGGCAGACCGCTGTGACCGTTGCGGCGCTCAGGCCTACCTGCGTGTCGTGCTCACCAGTGGCAGTGAGCTGCTCTTCTGCGCACACCACGGACGCAAGTTCGAGCCGGAACTCAAGAAGATCGCTGCGGAAATACAGGACGAGACCGGACGGCTTACCGACCCCCCGGCGTCGGCGGGAGAAGACGAGCGCTGACACGTCGCACCAGCGACCAGCTCGGACCTGCGGGCGGACGGACCCCATGAGGGGGTGTCCGCCCGCAGGCATCCCGCGGGCCTCACAAGCCCTCCGTCACATGTGCTGGGAAACCAGCTCCGACACCGCGGAAACGCGCGTGTACACCCCGGGATAGGCTGCCTCAGCGCAGCCCGTCCCCCAAGACACCAGGCCGATCAGCCGGCCGCCCGCGACCAGCGGGCCCCCGCTGTCGCCCTGACAGGCGTCCTTACCCCCGCCGGTGACCCCCGCGCACACCATGGATGCGCGCAGATACGTACCGTCGACATTGCCCGGATACGCCTTCTCGCACACCGAGTCCGCCAGGACGTCGACCGTCGCCGTCCGCAGGGACTGCGGATACGTGCCCTCCCCCGTCGTATCGCCCCAGCCGTATACCTGCGCCGGGGTCCCCGCCGTATAGGAGGCGGTGTCGCCGGGTCCGGCCATCGGGATGACGGCGCCGCCCGGTAGCGCCTGCGACAGCGTGATCACCGCTACGTCGCCGGCATTGGTCGTGGCGTCGAAGGCCGGGTTGACCCACACGTCGGACAGCGCCAGCTCCTGCCCCGCTGTCCCGCTGAGGTCCGTACGCCCGACGATGACGCGAAGATCGGGCAGACTCCGCCAGTCCGTGGTGCCGAGTGCCTCCTGACCGAAGCAATGTGCGGCGGTGACGACCGTACGCGGCCCGACCGCGACACCGCCGCAGAACTGCCCCGACCGGCTGGAGCCGAAACGCTCCCGGCTGGCGAGCGCCACCACCCACGGGTCGCTGTCCGTGCTGGTCGGCGCACCGCCGACCACCACTCCGTTCGCGGCGGCCGGAGCCGCGGGCGCCGCCAAGGGAACGGCAAGCGCCGGCAGCAGTGCCGCCACGGCTATCACTGCACGGCGGCCGCCCACGGCACGACGGCGCAAGCGGGCGGGGAATGGGACGTGCATACGGCCTCCTGACCCTGTGAATAACACTGAATACCCAGAGTCATCGATCGGGCAGAGGGCCGCATCCGCAGAGAAGCGCGCTGAAGACGGAGCAGAGCCGAGAAGCAGAGATCCGCCGCCCTGCTGTCGAGCAGGGCGGCGGATGAGTGACGAGCGGTGGAGCGGTGACGATCAGTCCAGGTAGTCGCGCAGCACCTGCGAGCGCGACGGGTGCCGCAGCTTGGACATCGTCTTGGACTCGATCTGCCGGATCCGCTCCCGCGTGACGCCGTAGACCTTGCCGATCTCGTCCAGCGTCTTGGGCTGCCCGTCGGTCAGGCCGAAGCGCATGGAGACCACGCCCGCCTCGCGCTCGGAAAGGGTGTCGAGCACCGAGTGCAGCTGCTCCTGCAGAAGCGTGAAGCTGACCGCGTCCGCGGGCACGACCGCCTCGGAGTCCTCGATGAGGTCACCGAACTCGCTGTCGCCGTCCTCACCGAGCGGGGTGTGCAGCGAGATCGGCTCGCGGCCGTACTTCTGGACCTCGATGACCTTCTCCGGGGTCATGTCCAGTTCCTTGGCCAGCTCCTCCGGGGTGGGCTCGCGGCCCAGGTCCTGGAGCATCTGGCGCTGCACCCTGGCGAGCTTGTTGATGACCTCGACCATGTGCACCGGAATACGGATGGTGCGGGCCTGGTCGGCCATCGCGCGGGTGATCGCCTGGCGGATCCACCATGTGGCGTACGTGGAGAACTTGAAGCCCTTGGTGTAGTCGAACTTCTCGACCGCACGGATCAGGCCCAGGTTGCCTTCCTGGATCAGGTCCAGGAAGAGCATGCCGCGGCCGGTGTAGCGCTTGGCCAGCGAGACGACCAGCCGGAGGTTGGCCTCCAGCAGGTGGTTCTTGGCCCAGCGGCCGTCCTCGGCGATGATCTCCAGCTCGCGCTTGAGCTTGGGGGCGAGCTTGTCGGCCGCCGCCAGCTTGTCCTCGGCGAAGAGGCCGGCCTCGATGCGCTTGGCCAGCTCCACCTCCTGCTCGGCATTGAGCAGCGGGACCTTGCCGATCTGCTTGAGGTAGTCCTTGACCGGGTCGGCGGTGGCGCCGGCGACCGCGACCTGCTGTGCGGGCGCGTCGTCCTCGTCGTCGTCGGAGAGCACGAAGCTCTCGGACTCCGTCTTCTCGGTCTCCTCCTCGCCGGCCTTGCCGGGAGCGGCGTCCTCGATCGACTCCTCCGCCTCGACCGCTTCGTCCTCGCCGGGAGAAGAAGCGGTCTTCTTGGCCGCCACCTTCTTCGCGGGGGCCTTCTTTGCGGCCGTCTTCTTGGCGGCGACCTTCTTGGCAGGCGCCTTCTTGGCTGCTGGGTTTTCCGCCTCCACCGATGGCTCCACCGTGGTCTCGGCCCCGGCCACCGCCTCGGGAGCGGGAGCCTTGGGCGCTACGGTCTTCTTGACAGGGGCCGCCTTGGTGGCGACCGTCTTGGTGGCAGTACGCTTCGCCGGGCTCTTGGCTGCGACGCTCTTACGGGTGCGCTTGGGCGCCTCAGCGGCACTCACCATCAGCGTCACACCCTCCTCGTCGAGGACCTGGTTGAGGCTGCGCAGAACGTTCTTCCACTGGGTTGCCGGAATCTGGTCCGCTTCGAACGCCCGACGCACATCGTCGCCTGCGATCTGCCCCTGGGCCTTACCCTGCTCGATGAGCGCCATCAGAGACTCAGACTCGGCGATCTCGGACGGGAGCGTACGGGATGTGCTGGCCGACACGAACAACCTCTCGGAACGATGGGAACGACTCGGTGGAACCGCAGAGCGACTCAGCGTCAAGCTCGATGCTGAATATTCCTCGTACGGCCGCCACCTCTTAAGTCATCGCACTGCCTCGTCTGGCGTTACGCCCAGCTTACGTGGCCCGAGTCACACCCCAAATTGTGCAGATCAGCGGCAAAGTCGGACATGTGACACGCACGGGGCCGCCGCAGGCCCCTGACTACGGGGTCCGCGACGGCCGGGCGGGGCGGTCAGTGCTCGCGGGGAGCGGGGACGACATGGTCGGCGGGAGCGGCCGCCTGATCCGAGGTTACGGCGAGCAGCTGGCGCATCGCGGCCTCCGCGGTGCCGCCGTCGCCCGCGGCGAGCGCTTCGACGATGCGGTGGTGCAGGCCGACCGAGGTGTCGCCGGGCCGCTCACAGCCGGTGACCGGGCCGCCGGAGACGTGCAGTGCCGACGACACGATGCCGGACAGGTGCTCCAGCATGCGGTTGCCCGCGACCTGGAGCAGCAGGGCGTGGAATTCCACATCGGCGCGCGAGAAGGTGAGCGCGTCACCCTGGGCGGCGGCGTGGGCCATGATCTCGGCCATGTCGGCGAGCCGCTGCTGCACGTCCTCGCGGCCGTGGCCGGCGGCGAGCCGGGCGGCGAGCGGTTCGATGGTCCAGCGCAGCTCGAGCAGTTCGCGGCGCTGCTCGTCGCGCTGCGGCCCGAAGGCCCGCCATTCGATGATGTCGGGGTCGAGCAGATTCCAGTCGCTGACCGGCCGGACCCGGGTGCCGACGTTGGGCCGGGCGCTGACCAGGCCCTTGGCCTCAAGCACCCGCAGGGACTCGCGCACCACGGTGCGGGAGACCTCGAAGCGCTGGCCGATCTCCTCGGGGACCAGCGGGCGGTCGGCGCCCAGGTCGCCGGAGACGATCATCTGTCCGAGCTGCTGGACGAGTTGGCCGTGCAGTCCCCGGCCGCGGCTGCCTCCGGCGCGGCGGCCGACCCGGCTCATGTCCGGGTCCATGCCGTCCCAGGAACCGAGTCCTGGGCGGTCGCCGCCGGAGGCGTCGGCATACGAGTAGCGGTCCAGCTCGCCCGGGCCGGCGATGCCGGAATCAGCGGATCGAGCCGCGGTCATCATGGTGTGCGCAAGGGTACTCACGCATCCTTTGTCGGCGATGCCGATGCGGGCCTTGAGGGCTTTGCTGAAAAGCACACGAAAGGGTGAGCGCTCATCACCTGATAATTGACGTTTTATGGGTACGAATCACCCCTCTTCGCCGTCGACCCCGACAGCTCCCGCGGAGCGGACGGGAGTTGGCCTGCGGCCGCGCCTGCGACCGCGCAAAGCGCCTGCCAGATAGACGATGACCAGGCCGGACAGCGACAATGCAAGCGCCACGAAGAGCGGTTGGGCGGCCGAATGCAGCGCCGCGAGCGCCGCGCGGTCGTCGGCGCGCGAGGCTCCGCTGAGCACCGACCACAACGCGCCGCCCGCGTCGAGGAATTGCCGCCCCGTCCGGCCACCGAGCAGAGCTCGTACGCCCGGTGCCACCAGCAGCGGCACCGACAGGACCGCGGACAGGCCCAGCGCCGTCGTACGGAACGCGCAGGCCGCGAGCACCCCGGTCCAGGCGCATCCGACGGCCAGCGCCGCCCAGCCCGCCGTGGTGGCCGACAGCGCCATCGGGTCCGGGGCGTGGCCGGGCCCGAGGGCCAGCCGCAGCGCGGCGGTGTTCACCAGTGCGGCCAGCGCGGCGAGCACCAGCGCGAGGGCGCCGCTGACCGCGAGCTTGGCGGTGAGCAGCCGTGGCGCCCGGGGCTCGGGGCCGAAGCCGGCGGTCAGCGCGGGGAAGGCGAATTCCTGCCCGTAAGCCAGCGCGCCCAGCGCCCCGGCGCCGACTGCCGCGGCGGGCAGCGGAAACGCCGCGGGCCAGCCTGCCAGCAGCCGGAGCGGGGAGGCGTGTACGGCTCCGGCACGCGCCAGCAGCAGGGCGCCGACCGCGGAGGCGACCAGCGCCGCCGCGACCGTCGGCCAGGGGGTGCGCACCCCGAAGCAGCGGCGCAGTTCGTAGCGCAGCGGGCTGTGGGGCCTCCGCAGCGGCGAGGGCCGGCTCCTGGGGGCGGGACGCGGCTTGGCGTCCTCGTCGTCCCCGTCCCGGTCGGCGTCCTCGGGCCCGGCCGCCGCCGACTCGTCCGCGAGCTGGTGCAGCAGGATGCCGTGCCGGTAGGCGACCTCGCCGACGGCCGCCGATGTGGCGCCGTAGACCGCGATACGGCTGCCGCTGGTCGCGACGACCTCGGCGCCGTCCTCGGCGAGCAGCCCGGCCAGCCGCTCGGCGTACGGCGACCGTACGGCCACGTGCGGGCGCAGCCGGGTGCCGGCGAAGACCGCCGCGGGCTGGTCGGCGACGACCCGGCCGTCCGCGAGCGCGACGACCCGGTCGGCGGTCCTGGCCAGTGCTCCGGGGTCGCGGCCGGTCAGCAGTACGGCGCCGCCGGCGGCCGCGTGGCGGCGTACGAGCGCGTGCACCCAGGCGGCTTCGCGCGGCGGAAGGTCACGCGCCGGGTCGTCGAGGACCAGCGTGTGCGGGTCGGGCAGCAGCGCCACGGCGAAGGCCAGCCTGCGGTCCATGCCGAGCGAGTACGTGCCGAGCCGCCGGTCGGCCACCGCGCCGAGGCCGACGGTCTCCAGCAGGTCGTCGGCGCGCGCGACCCGCAGTCCGTGGGCGGCGCAGAGCATCCGCAGATGTCCGCGCGCGGTCCGGCGGGGGTGCCCGGGGACGTCGCCGAGCACCGCGCCGATCGCGCGGGCCGGCCTGGCCAGTTCGTGCAGCGGGCGGCCGTCGACGAGCGTGGCGCCCCTGCCCGCCTGCAGGCCGAGCAGCAGGCGGACGGCGGTGGACTTGCCCGACCCCGCGGGTCCGAGCAAGCCCGTGACCTCGCCCGGGCGGATGTCGAAGGTGAGGTCGGCGACAGCGGGCGGGGAGCTGCGACGGGGCATGGTGGTCAATCCGATGGCCTGGATCACCCCAGCACCATAACGCCGGAAATGGGGTAAATCGCCCCGCGAACTACACCTCGGGCCGCAGCATCGGGGGATTGAGCAGGGTGGCCCCGCCCGCCCTGAACAACTGTGCGGGGCGGCCGCCCTGACGTGTCGTCGTCCCCCCGGTCGGCACCAGGAAGCCCACCGTGCCGGTCACCTTCCGGTGGAAATTGCGCGGGTCGAGCGCCACGCCCCACACCGCCTCGTAGACCCGGCGCAGCTCCCCCACGGTGAACTCGGGCGGGCAGAAGGCCGTGGCCAGCGACGAATACTCGATCTTGGACCTGGCCCGCTCCACGCCGTCCGACAGGATCCGCGCGTGGTCGAAGGCCAGCGGCGCGGCGTCCACCGGGTGCTCCTGGCCGCCCTCGGCGAGCAGGGTGCCGACCGGCGCCCAGCGCGCGCTGCGCGCGTCCCCGCCGGCCCGCGGCGCGGGCAGATCGGGCGCGAGCACCAGATGGGCGACGCTCACCACCCGCATCCGCGGGTCGCGCTGCGGATCGCCGTAGGTCGCGAGCTGCTCCAGATGGGCACCGCTCTGCGCCCGCAGACCGGTCTCCTCGGCCAACTCGCGCGCCGCGGCCTGCGACAGGTCCTCGTCGGCCCGCACGAAGCCGCCGGGCAGCGCCCATCTCCCCTGATAAGGAGGCTCGCCACGCCGCACCGACAGCGCGCAGAGCGCGTGGTGCCGCACGGTGAGCACGACCAGGTCGACGGTGACGGCGAAGGGCGGAAAGGCCGACGGGTCGTAGGGCGACATGCCGCGATCTTAGTCGTCTGCTTGACGATAATCAGCAGGTTCGACACCTCTCCGCGATCACTTCCCTCCCTCGCCCCCTTCCCTCGTCCCGCCCGCGCGCAGCCGCCCGCCGGGCGCGGGATCCGCGACAAGCCCGCGCCCCCCGTCCGCGTACGGCCGCCAGGGGTTCGGCGGTCGCGCTGCGTGCGGCACTCCCGAGGAACGGCCTGCCGCGCGCCCTGGTCACGGGCCGTCTACGGTTCCTGAACGTAAGACGTCGTCCGCGCCGCCCCGGGATTCCGCGGAGCCGCAGAGAAGAGGCAGCATGCCCGTCCACCGCCAGCCCGGCACCGTCGTCACCGACCACCGCGTCCAGGTGCCGCTCGACCACGAGGAGCCCGACGGCGAGCACATCGAGGTCTTCGCGCGGGAGGTGGTGGCGGCGGGCAAGGCCTCCGACCGGCTGCCGTGGCTGCTGTTCCTCCAGGGCGGCCCCGGCAACCGCAGCCCGCGTCCGCTGGGCAGGGACGGCTGGCTGGAGCGCGCCCTGGACGACTACCGCGTGCTGCTGCTCGACCAGCGCGGCACGGGACTGTCCACCCCGGCGAACCGCCGGACGCTGCCCGTACGCGGCGACGCCGCGGCCCAGGCGGCTTACCTCTCCCATTTCCGAGCCGACGCGATCGTGCGGGACTGCGAGGCCGTCCGGCGCCGGCTGCTCGGCGAGGACGAGCCGTGGAGCGTGCTCGGCCAGAGCTTCGGCGGCTTCTGCGCCGTCAACTACCTGTCCTACGCGCCCGATGCCCTCAGCGAGGTGCTGATCACCGGCGGCCTGCCGGGGCTGCGGACGACTCCCGAGGACGTCTACCGAGCGGCCTACCCGCGGATCGAGCGGAAGAACACGGCGCACTACGCCCGCTACCCCGAGGACGTCGCGGCGGTCAGGGACATCGTCCGCCACCTGCGCGACCAGCCGGCCGAGCTTCCCGGCGGCGGTGTGCTCACCCCGCGCGCCTTCCAGTCCCTCGGCCTGATGCTGGGCTCCGGCACCGGGTCGCACGTCCTGCACTACCTGGTCGAGGACGCCTTCGTCACCGGCCCCGCAGGACGCGTCCTGTCCGACTCCTTCCTCACCCAGGTACAGGGACACCTCTCCTTCGCCGGCGGCCCGCTCTACGCCGTGCTGCACGAGGCGTCCTACGGTCAGAGGTCCGTCTCCGCCCGGGGGACCCAGTGGGCGGCCGAGACCGTCAGGCGCGATTTCCCCGCTTTCGACGCGGACATCGCGCTGGACGGCGAGGGTCCGGTGCTCTTCACCGGCGAGACGATCCACCCGTGGATGTTCGAGACCGACCCGGCGCTTGCACCACTGCGCGAGACGGCCGAACTTCTGGCGCAGCGCGAGGAGTGGCCGGACCTCTACGACCCGGACCGGCTGGCGCACAACAAAGTGCCCGTCGTGGCCGCCGTCTACCACGACGACATGTACGTCGACACGGCGGATTCGCTTCGAACCGCGCGGGCGATCCGGGGCCTGCGGACCTGGGTCACCGACGAATACGAGCACGACGGCCTCCGAGTGAGCGGCGGCCAGGTCCTCGACCGGCTGGTCCGGATGGTCCGCGGCGAACTGTAGCCGCCTCCATGATCCTTCTGCGCCGGGCGCTCCGCAGCGTGCGCCTGACCATGTCGGGGTCCAGTCCCTGCCCGACCGCGTGCTGCAGCAGGCGGGCGAAGGTGCAGTGCGGTTCCAGGTCGAGGGCCGCGCACAGGGCGACGCGCGCCTCCGCCTCGTCGCCCGAGCACCAGGCGACCCAGCCGGTCAGCGCGAGCAGTGCGGCCGCGTGCTCCGCGTAAGGCCCCGCGCAGCGCCTGGCCAGCGCCCGCCACAGCCGGATCGCCGCACCGGCCCTGGCCGGGTCCGACCACTCCACGACCCGGTCGCGCGCCGCGTTGTCCTGAAAGCCGAGGATCATCTCCGCGGCCTCGTCGTGGCCGAGAAGCGCGTCGTCCCGGCTGTCGGACCGCGCCGGGTCGCTGATCAGCGGCGCGGTCCTGAAGGCGTCCAGCGCGCCGCGCGCGAGTTCGACCGTGCGCTCCGTGACCGCGGCGGCGGCGCTCCGGTCGAGCATGCGCGGCACGAGTCGGGCGCAGGCCAGGTCGAGCGCGGTCTCGTGGGTGGGATCGCGCGGCTCGACCGGCCGCAGCCGGGACTCCAGGTCGCGCAGCGACATCGGCATCCGGATGCCGATGTACGCCGCCGCGGCGGCGATCGCGGACCCGCCGGGCTCCGCGAGCGGCACACCCTCTTCCGCGGCGGGCGCGGCGCCGTCGGACTCCGGCCGGCAGTACGACCACCATCGGCCGCCCGAGACGCACAGCGCCTCGATCACCGGAACATCCATTTCACCGCAGGCGATGCGCAGTTGCTGGGCAAGCGGCCGCAGCCGCTCCACCACCTCGGAGGACCGCTCGCCCGCGCGCGGATCCTGGCAGAGGAAGGCGACGACGGACGACGGACGGCTGCCGCGCCGCAGACTCCCGGTCACCAGGCAGTCCGCGAGCTGACGGGCGAGATCCGCCCACTGCGCCTGGTCCTGCGGGTCGTTGGCCAGCCCGACCCGCAGCCTGCCGCCGACGCGGCCCTGCTCGCCGTGCAGGGCCAGGAGGACGACGCTGTCGTCAGGTCGGTATCCCATCAGAAACGGTAGGGCGTCGGCGAGTTCGGCAGGGCCGTGCAGGACGACCTTCGTCTCGCCCGCCGACGATGATGACTCTCCGTGCTGAGTCTGGTTGCTCTGTGTCATGATCCGAGGATCCCGCAGGCGGAACGCTTCCCGCCAGACCCCCTCAAAACCTGTGGATAACTCTGGATCCCGAGTTATCCACAGGTCGGTTAGCGGGGTTGACACTCCGCCGGTCGCCTCGACGGGCCAACACCCCCTCCAGAGCGCCCTGCCGCCGCCCCGCGGTGTGTGTTGCGGCACTTTCCGGCTGCTGGCGCGGCGTCAGTGGGATGGGCGGCGAACCCGCTTCCCGCGCAGGTCAGAGGGAGCGCGCCGACGCCCCGGGGCGGCCGCATGCGGACGGCGGGCCCGCGGCGCTCAGGAGGCGCCGCGAAGGCGGGCCACTTAGTATTGGCCGGCTTGTCTTGCTTTGGTACCGACTGCGGCGCCCCGGGAGGGGCGGTCGTCGCACGGCCCCAGAGCCGGGTGCAGGGCCCCGGACGGGCGACGAGGGACGAGGAGCGCATGAATCTGAAGGTGCAGAGCGACCCGCTGCGGGACGTGGAGCTGCTGATCGGCGGCATCGGTGCCGTCGGCGACGCCGCCCACATCGCCGACACCGCCGCCATCGGCGAGCCCGCCGGCACGGCCGCGGCCGAGCAGCCGGGCATGCCCGGCGCCCGTTTCTCGGGGCGCCCGGCCGCCGGGCCGCGGACGCTGGTGGACGTGCTCGACGCGACCGTCCTCGCCCACCCGCACGAGCCGGCGCTGGACGACGGCAGCGCCGCGCTGACGTACCGGGCGCTGGCCGCCGAGGTCGACGTGCTGCGGCGGAAGCTGGCGGCGGCCGGGATCGGCGCGGGCGACCGGGTGGGCGTCCGGGTGCCCTCGGGCAGCAACGACCTCTACGTGTCCGTCCTGGCCGTGCTCGCGGCGGGTGCCGCGTATGTGCCGGTGGACGCCGAGGACCCCGACGAGCGGGCGGAGTTGGTGTTCGGCGAGGCGGCCGTGGCGGCCGTACTGGGCGCCGGCCGCAGCCTGACCGTGACCGGCCGGCGCGACGGCCGTGGCGCCGCCCGCCGCCCCTCCCCCGACGACGACGCCTGGATCATCTTCACCTCGGGCTCCACCGGCCGCCCCAAGGGCGTGGCCGTCACCCACCGCAATGCGGCGGCCTTCGTGGACGCCGAGGCCGCGCTGTTCCTGCCGGACGAGCCGATCGGTCCCGGCGACCGCGTGATGGCGAGCCTGTCGGTGGCGTTCGACGCGTCGTGCGAGGAGATGTGGCTGGCCTGGCGCAGCGGCGCCTGCCTGGTGCCGGTGCCGCGCTCGCAGGTGCGCGGCGGCAGCGATCTCGGCCCCTGGCTGACCGAGCAGGAGATCACCGTGGTGTCCACGGTGCCGACACTCGCCGCGCTGTGGCCGGCCGAGGCGCTCAACGAGGTGCGGCTGCTGATCTTCGGCGGAGAGGCATGCCCGCCCGAGCTGGTCGAGCGCCTGGTCACCGAGGGGCGCGAGGTCTGGAACACCTACGGCCCGACCGAGGCCACCGTCGTCGCCTGCGCGGCGCTGCTGACCGGCGAGGGGCCGGTGCGCATCGGCCTGCCGCTGGACGGCTGGGAGCTGGCCGTGGTGGACGAGGCGGGCGAGCCCGTGCCCATGGGCGGCAACGGCCACCTCATCATCGGCGGCGTCGGCCTCGCCCGGTATCTGGACGCCGGCAAGGACGCGGAGAAATACGCGCCCCTGGAGTCGCTCGGCTGGCAGCGCGCCTACCGCAGCGGCGACCTCGTCAAGGCGGAGCCCGAAGGACTGGTCTTCCTCGGCCGGGCCGACGAGCAGGTCAAGCTCGGCGGCCGGCGGATCGAGCTGGGCGAGGTGGACGCCGCCCTCCAGGCGCTGCCCGGCGTCGCGGGCGCCGCCGCCGCCGTACGCACGACCCGGCGCGGCAATCAGGTGCTGGTCGGCTACGTGGTGGCCGGTGACGGCTGGGACCGGGCCGCCGCCGTGGCCGAGCTGTCTGCGAAGCTCCCTGCCGCCTTGGTGCCGCTGCTGGCGGCCGTGGACACGCTGCCGACCCGCACGTCCGGCAAGGTGGACCGCGCCGCGCTGCCCTGGCCGCTGCCGGAGTCCGCGGCACCGGTCGCCGGCCAGGAGGCCGCGGAGCCGCTGCACGGCACCGAGGCGTGGGTGGCCGAGCAGTGGACCGAGGTCCTCGGGGTGCCGGTGCTCGGGGCGCGCGACGACTTCTTCACGGTCGGCGGCAGCAGCCTCGCCGCCGCCCAGCTCACCACCCTGCTGCGGACCCGCTTCCCCTCGGTCGCCGTGGTCGACGTCTACCAGGCGCCCACCGTGCGCAAGCTGGCGCGCATGCTCGACCGCTCGGTGCGCGACGACCGGCCGGCCAGGGAGATCGCGCCCGTACCGACCCGCGCCAAGGCCGTACAGCTGCTCGCCCTGCTCCCGCTGTACGCGCTGTCCGGACTGCGCTGGACGACCGGGCTGCTGGCCCTGGGCGACATCCTGGCCCGTACCGGCCACTACCCGTGGGCGCCGACCGCGTCCTGGTGGCTGGTCGGGGCCGCCGCGCTGCTGCTCTTCAGCCCGCCCGGCAGGCTGGCGCTGGCCGCGGCCGGGGCGCGGCTGCTGCTGCTCGGACTGAAGCCGGGCAGCTATCCGCGTGGCGGCGGCGTCCACCTGCGGCTGTGGGCAGCCGAGCGGCTGGCCGAGGCCACCGGGGCGACCTCCCTGTCCGGCGCCTGGCTGATCCGCTACGGCCGTGCGCTCGGCGCCCGTATCGCCGCCGACGTGGACCTGCACTCGCTGCCGCCCGTCACCGGCATGCTCAGGCTCGGCAAGGGCTGCGCGGTGGAGGCCGAGGTCGACCTGTGCGGCTACTGGCTCGACGGCGACCGGCTGGAGGTCGGCCCGGTGAAGGTCGGCTCCGGCGCAGTGGTCGGTACGCGCAGCACATTGCTGCCCGGTGCCAGGATCGGCAAGCGGTCGCAGATCGCGGCCGGGTCCAGCGTCACCGGCCAGGTGCCCACCGGCCAGCGCTGGGCGGGCGCGCCCGCGGTCAAGGTCGGCCGGGCCGAGCGGCGCTGGCCCAAGCAGCGCCCTGCCCGCCGGGCCCGCTGGGAGGCGGCTTACGGCGCCAGCGGTGTGGGCCTCGCGCTGCTGCCGCTGGTGGCAGGGCTGGCCGCCCTGGCCGTCGCGGGCGCCCTGGTGCCCACCGACAGCGGCCTGGCGGACGCGGTACGCGGCGCGCTCGTCGCACTGGTGCCCGCCACCCTGGCCTTCGGCCTGGCCTACGCGGCGCTGCTGCTGGCCGCCGTACGGCTGCTGAGCCTCGGCCTGCGCCCCGGCTGGCACCCGCTGCACAGCCGGGTGGGCTGGCAGTCCTGGACGGTGATCCAGCTGATGGACGCGGCCCGCGACATGCTCTTCCCGCTCTACGCGGGCCTGATCACCCCTGTATGGCTGCGCGCGCTCGGCATGAAGGTCGGCAGCGGGGCCGAGGTCTCCACGGTGCTGGCGATCCCCAGCCTCACCACCGTCGGCAATGGCGCCTTCCTCGCCGACGACGTGCTGGTCGCGCCCTACCAGCTCGGCGGCGGCTGGCTGCGGATCGGCGCCGCCGAGATCGGCGAGCGCGCCTTCCTCGGCAATTCCGGCATGACCGCGCCGGGGCGTGCCGTCCCGGACCGCGGCCTGGTGGGTGTGCTGTCGGCCACGCCGAAGAAGGCCAAGAAGGGCCGTTCCTACCTCGGCATGCCGCCGGTGCGGCTGCCGCGTACCGCGGACGACGGCGTCGAGAGCCTGACGTACGAGCCGCCCGCGCGGCTGGTGTGGGCGCGCGGGCTGGTCGAGGTCTGCCGGCTGGTGCCGGTGCTGGCCTCCGCCGCGCTGGCCGTGCTGGTCCTCGCGGTGCTGGCGCGGACCGGGCCGCTGGCGATGGCGCTGCTGTCCGGTCCTGTGCTGCTCGCCGCCGGCGGAGTGGCTGCCGTGGTGTCGATCGCCGCGAAGTGGCTGCTGGTCGGCCGCTTCCGGGCCGTGGAGCGCCCGCTGTGGAGCGGCTTCGTATGGCGCAACGAGCTGGCCGACACCTTTGTGGAGGTGCTGGCGGTGCCGTGGCTGGTCGGGGCGGTGCCGGGCACGCCGGTGATGAATCTGTGGCTGCGCGGTCTCGGCGCGAGGATCGGCCGGGGCGTGTGGTGCGAGAGCTACTGGCTGCCCGAGGCCGACCTGGTCACCCTGGAGGACGGGGTGAGCGTGAACCGCGGCTGCGTGCTCCAGACCCACCTGTTCCACGACCGGATCATGCGGATGGATACGGTGGTGCTCCGTGCGGGAGCGACCCTCGGTCCGGGCGGCATCGTGCTGCCGGGCAGCGAGATCGGGGCCCGCAGCACACTGGGTCCCGCGTCGCTGGTGATGCGGGCCGAGTCCATCCCGGCGGACAGCCGCTGGCTGGGCAATCCCGCGGAGGCATGGCACGACGGGGAGCCGGGAACGGAAGAGGCGTGACGGAGCGGCCGGACGTGGCCCGTTCCGGTGAAGTTGCAGCTTGGGTTTGACGGTTCGGGTTTGACGGCCCGGACTCGGCGAAGGATGAGGCACGGCTCTCCGCGACGCGGTCCGTCCTGCGAACACGAGGGAGCGAAGGACCGTTGAGCCACAAGCGAGCGCCGGAGGCGGACCGGTATTTCCCCGCGCACGGCGACATCCGCTACCGCGTCCACCGCTACGAGCTGGCCCTGGACTACCGCCCCGCGTCCAACCGGCTGCGCGGGACGGCCCGGCTCAGTGCGGTGGCAGGCGGCGCCGCGCTGCGCGACTTCGTCCTCGACCTGGCCGACTTCCGGCTCCAGCGGGTCGTGGTCGACGGCCGGCCCGCACACTACTCCCACCGCGCGGGGCGGCTGCGGGTCCGCCCCGCGAAGGCGGTGGAGGCGGGCGCGGCCTTCACCGTCGAGGTGCACTACACCGGGAATCCGCAGCCCATTGCCAGCCAGTGGGGCGGACTGGGCTGGGAGGAACTGACCGACGGCGCGCTGGTGGCGAGCCAGCCGGTGGGGGCGCCGTCGTGGTATCCGTGCAACGACCGGCCCGCGGACAAGGCCTCCTACCAGGTCTCGGTCACCGCCCCGTCGGCGTACACCGTGGTCGTCGGGGGCTCCTTGCTGTCCAGGACCACCAGGGCGAGCAGCACCACGTGGGTCTACGAGCAGCCGGCGCCGACCTCCAGCTATCTGGTGACCGTCTCGATCGGCCGTTACGAGGCCGTGCGGCTGGTGGGCGGCGGCTCGGTGTTCGCGCCGCGCCGCCCGGTGCCGCAGACCGGATACGTACCGGCTGGGCGGCGCGAGGAGTTCGCCGTCGACTTCGGGCGGCAGACCCGCATGATGGACTTCTTCGAGGACGTCTTCGGGCCGTATCCGTTCGGCGAGTACACGGTGGTGGTGGCCGACGAGGAACTGGACGTGCCGGTCGAGGCGCAGGGCCTGGCCACCTTCGGTACGAACCATCTGGGCGGACGGCGCCGGTCGGAGCGGCTGGTCGCGCACGAGCTGGCCCACCAGTGGTTCGGCAACAGCCTCTCCATCGGCGACTGGCGGCACATCTGGCTCAACGAGGGTTTCGCCAAATACGCCGAGTGGCTGTGGTCCGAGCACACCGGCGGCCCGCCCGCGGCCGCGCTCGCCGCCAACGCCTACGACGGGCTGGCCCGGCTGCCGCAGGACCTGACGCTCGGCGACCCGGGCCGCCGGCTGATGTTCGACGACCGGCTCTACCAGCGTGGCGGCCTGGCGGTGCACGCGCTGCGCCGCGCCCTGGGCGAGGGCCCGTTCTTCCGCATGCTCAAGGGCTGGACGGCGGTGCACCGGCACGGCGTGGTGACCACGGCCGGCCTCGCGGCGCATGCCGCGCAGTACGCCTCCCGCCCGCTGGACCCGGTCTTCGACGCGTGGGTGCACCGGGCGGCGCTGCCGCCGATCGACTGACACGCCCCAGGGGGCTCCGGCAGGGCAAGGGCGGGCTACCCCGCCAGGGCGAGGACCAGCGGCAGCACCTGGTCGGCGCCGGCCTGGCGCAGGAGGCGCGCGCCGACGGCCAGGGTCCAGCCGGAGTCGCTGTAGTCGTCCACGAGCAGGACAGGGCCGGGGGTGGCGGCCAGGGCGGCGGAGACGTCGTCAGGCACCGTGAACGAAGCGACCAGAGCACGCAGCCGCTGGGCGGAATTGCTGCGGTGCGCGGCATATTCCTCGGCCTGCGGGGTGTAGGCGAGGCTGCCGAGCAGCGGGAGCCTGCCGACCCGGGCGAGCCCTCCCGCCAGGGAGGAGACGAGTTGCGGCCGGGTGCGCGACGGCATGGCGACGACGCCGACCGGGCGTGCCTGCGCGTCGGGAGCGCCGCCGGCCCAGCCGCCCGGCGAGCGCGCCCAGTCGGCCACCACCGTCACCACGGCGGTCAGTACGTCGTCCGGGACCGGGCCGTCCGGCGCCGACTCGGACAGCAGCGGGCGCAGCCGGTTGCCCCAGCCGATGTCCGACAGCCTTCCCAGCGCACGCCCGGTGGCCGCCTGCTGGCCGGCGGGGATGCGGCCTTTGAGGTCGACGCCGACCGCGGCCATGCCGGTGGGCCACATGCGGCGCGGCTCGACCTCGATGCCCGGACGGTCCAACTCGCCGGCCGCGCCGGCAAGGGCGCCGGAAGTGACGGCGGCATCGAGCCAGGGCCCAGCGCAGTTGTCGCAGCGGCCGCAGGGTGCCGCCTTCTCGTCGTCGAGCTGCTGTTGCAGGAATTCCATCCGGCACCCGGTGGTCGCCACGTAGTCCCGCATGGCCTGCTGCTCCGCCGCGCGCTGGCGGGCCACCCACGCGTAGCGCTCCGCGTCGTACGCCCACGGCTGCCCGGTGGCGGTCCAGCCGCCCTTCACGCGCTTGACCGCCCCGTCCACGTCGAGGACCTTCAGCATCGTCTCCAGGCGCGAGCGCCGGAGGTCCACCAGCGGCTCCAGCGCCGGCAGCGACAAGGGACGGCCGGCCTCCTCCAGCACGGCAAGCGTGCGCCGCACCTGCTCCTCGGGCGGGAAGCCCACCGAGGCGAAATACCGCCAGATCGCCTCGTCCTCCCGGCCCGGCAGCAGCAGCACGTCCGCATGGTCCACGCCGCGCCCCGCACGCCCCACCTGCTGGTAGTAGGCGATGGGGGACGAGGGCGACCCCAGGTGCACGACGAACCCCAGGTCGGGCTTGTCGAAACCCATCCCCAGCGCCGAGGTCGCCACCAGCGCCTTCACCCGGTTGGCCAGCAGGTCCTCCTCCGCCTGCAACCGGTCGGCGTTCTCCGTCTTGCCCGTGTAGGAGGCCACCGGATAGCCGCGCTGCCGCAGGAAGGCCGCGACCTCCTCGGCTGCGGCCACCGTCAGCGTGTAGATGATCCCCGAGCCCGGCAGATCCCCCAGCCGCTCCCCCAGCCATGCCAGCCGGTGCGCGGCGTCCGGCAGCTGCAGCACCCCGAGCCGCAGGCTCTTGCGGTCCAGCGGCCCGCGCAGCACCAGGGCGTCCCCGCTGCCCGTCCCCAGCTGCTCGGCCACATCCTCGGTCACCCGGGCGTTCGCCGTCGCCGTGGTGGCCAGCACCGGCACTCCGGCCGGCAGCTCGGCCAGCATGGTGCGCAGCCGGCGGTAGTCGGGCCGGAAGTCGTGGCCCCAGTCGGAAATGCAGTGCGCCTCGTCGACCACCAGCAGGCCGGTGGTGGCCGCGAGCTTCGGCAGCACATGGTCACGGCAATCGACGGAGTTGAGGCGTTCAGGACTTACCAGGAGAACGTCGGTCTCGCCGCGCTCCACCTCCGCGTGGATGGCCTCCCACTCCTCCGGGTTCGCCGAGTTGATGGTCCGCGCCCGGATGCCGGCGCGCGCCGCCGCCTCGACCTGGTTGCGCATCAGCGCCAGCAGCGGGGAGATGATCACCGTGGGACCCGAGCCGCGCCGCCGCAGCAGAGCGGTGGCCACGAAATACACCGCGGACTTGCCCCAGCCGGTGCGCTGCACGACCAGCGCCCGCCGGTGCTCCTCCACCAGGGCCGCCACCGCCTGCCACTGGTCCTCGCGCAGCCGCGCGGAACCACTCGGGTCGCGGACGAGTTCAGCGAGGACGGTATCGGCTTCGGCGCGCAACTCCAGGTTGTCCATGCCCCCATGCAACCCGATGGCAAGGACAATCCACCACTTCACCCCGCCAGGGACCCCGACTTCCCCGATCGGAGGCCACCCGGCGCGTACGGTCACTGCACGCATCGTGCGCACCAGTGCCGGAGTGGATTGAAGCTGTGAAGGCGGAAACGCGGATCCTGCCTCCTGCCGTCGGTTCTCGGACGGTGGCCGACCACGGGCTGTCACCGCCCTCCCGCTGCGCAGGGCCGGCGCTTGCGCGGCGTTCCCGCTGGTCCTGGCGGTAAGGGAGCGCGGGGCCCAGGGGACGCGCCGTGGCCGGGATCTATCAGACGGACGGGACCATTCCGGTCTTGGCCGCCAATTGCCCGTTGCCGCAGGGCAATACGAGGGGAAGAATTGGACACGGATCCCCGAACGGCTCTCCGAGCCCCTGACCGGCGCACGCCCGCGGCCGGTCCACGGGTGCATCCGTGAAGGGAGGACCGTGACCATCGGCTTCGTTCCGGAGACGTCCTCCGCCATCACCTCCCCGGCGTCACGCACGCTGGAGCCGGCCGAGTGGACCGACATCGGCGTCCCACTGCTCGCGAGCCCGCGTGACGTGGTCAAGGACCTGCACGCAAGGCATCTGCCGGCGCCGTCGACCGCGGTGGTCGCGGTCTACGACCCGGACGGACGGATACGGGCGAGCGCCTCCTTCGCCGTCCGCGGCGGGATCGTGGACGGCTGGGAGCGCCGCAATGCGCTGCTGTCCCACCTGCGCCGCGTCATCCCGCACGACCTGCGGCTGCGCCGGCCCGTGCGCACCGCTGTGCTGATGATCTGCCGCGAGGGGTCGCCGGGCTGGACCCCGGAGGACGGGGCCTGGATGTGGGGGCTGCGGGACGCCTGCACGTTGCACGGGCTGCGCTGCGGCTCGTATGTGACGCTCACCGCAGGGGGATGGCACGTCATCGGCGAGAATCGCGCCGGGCGTACGCCGAATTCGGCCTCGTGGTCCCGCACCAGGACCGACCATCCGCCGCCGGTTGCCGCCAACGGCGCACCGCCGACGCTGCGGCACGCCTCCGCGCACTGAGCCGCGCCGGGCGGGAGGTCCCCGCCCGGCGCCGGCTCAGGCGCTGGCGCCCAGCGCGCTGTTGATACGGGCCGGGTCCCCGCACACGATCAGCAGCACGCCGGCCCGGGCCAGCGCCGTAGCCAGGGCCCGCGGCAGCGTGTCGTCGCTGCCGCCGTTGAGCGCCACGACCACGACGGGCCTGCCGATGGCACGCGATGCGGTGATGTCGGCGTAGAAGACGTCGTCGGCCGCGTCGTGCTGCGCCCAGTAGGACGCCTCACCGAAGCTCAGTTCGTGGACGGCCCAAGGGTGCTGGTCGCCGGTGGTGAGCACCAGGATCTCGCCCGGCGAGCGGCCGGTGTCCAGCAGCAGGTCGACGGCCTCCTCGGCCGCGTCGAGCGCGCCCTCGGCCGGGGCGGGGATCAGCTGGATCTGTGCGGCTT
The DNA here is from genome assembly GCA_036015235.1 of Streptomyces sp. NBC_00433. Lineage (NCBI taxonomy): Bacteria > Bacillati > Actinomycetota > Actinomycetes > Kitasatosporales > Streptomycetaceae > Streptomyces > Streptomyces sp. NBC_00433. The sequence continues at coordinate 2,595,549 of CP107926.1, forward strand.
CCGTGGTGGCGGACCCGCGCTGAGCGGGCACCGCCGCGGCAGCGGCCCGGGCCGACTGGTTCGCAGCCGTGGGACCGGTGGCGCCGATCTGGCCGGTTCCCGCGTGGGCGGGACCCGAGCCGACGGTGGCGACTGCCCTCGGCGGCGCCGGCCGCGGCGCGGCGGGCCGGGGCGGGCCGGGGACAGGACGGGGGGTCGACGCACTCCGGCCGCTGGTCGGAGCAGTGCGAGGACCCGGGACGCTCTCGTGAATCTGAGGCTCCTCGGGGGTGAGAGGCATGAGTTGATGTCTATCAAATGCGCACCGAATGCGCAGCGGCGGGTGGGTGCTGGATCAGAAATCGAAACCGAGTTGTTCCCCTGAGTCGTCCGGATTGCGCACCTTCTTCAGGTGCTGCCAGCGCGGCATCGAGTCCAGGTACGACCACGACATCCGGTGCAGCGGTGTCGGCCCCAGCTCCTCAAGTGCCGAGCGGTGCACGGGCGAGGGGTAGCCCGCGTTGTCGCCGAAAGCGAACGGGGCGTAGTCCGCGCCGATTTCGGCCATCTCGCCGTCGCGCCGCACCTTGGCGATGACCGAGGCGGCGGCGACCGACACGCACGACATGTCGCCCTTGATCACCGTCCTGACCTGCCACGGCCCGCCGCCGCCGAGGTAGTTGTGCTTGCCGTCGAGTATGACCGCCTCCGGCGGCTCGGGCAGCCCGTCGAGGGCGCGCAGCGCCGCGAGCCGCAGGGCGGCCGTCATGCCCAGCTCGTCGATCTCCTCCGGGGACGCCTGGCCGAGCGCGTAGGAGGTGACCCAGCCGGCCAGCAGGGCTGCCAGCCGGGTGCGGCGCCTGGGGGTGATCAGCTTGGAGTCGGTGAGGCCTTCCGGCGGGCGGCGCAGACCCGTGACGGCGGCGCAGACGGTGACCGGTCCGGCCCAGGCGCCGCGCCCCACCTCGTCGATGCCTGCGACGGTCTTCACGCCGAGCGTGGCACGCATCGAGCGCTCGACGGTGTGGGTGGGTGGTTGGTACGCCATGGCGGGGACCAGCCTACTCGCCGGTCGCCCGCCGCTTCCACGGGCCGATCAGGACACCGCGGCCCAGTCGGGCAGTGCTTCGGTCCGCTCGGTCCATGCGGGCGGCGGTCCGCCGCCCGGCCGTGCCGCGACGATGCCGCCCACGATCGCGCAGGTCGTGTCGACATCGCCGCCCGCCTTCGCGGTGGTCCAGAACGCCTGCTCGTAGTTTCCGAGGTGGCGTGCGGCCGACCAGAGGGCGAAGGGCACGGTGTCATGGGCGCTGGTCCTGCGGCCGCAGCCGAGCACCGCGGCGACGGTGGCGACGTCGGCGTAGTCGAGCATGTCCCGGGCCCGGCGGATACCCGCCTGGACGGCGCTGCGCGGCACGATGTCGAGGACCGCGCCGAGCAGCTCGGAGGGGTCCTGCGGGCCGGCGGGGTCGGCGGCGAGCGCCGCCGCGGCGGCCACCGCCATGGCTCCGGCGACGGCCTCGCGGTGCTGGTGGGTGGTGTACGCCGAAATCTCGGCCTGGTGGCTGGCCTGGACGGGGTCTCCGGCGTACCAGGCGCCGAGCGGGGCCACCCGCATCGCGGCGCCGTTGCCCCAGGAACCCTGCCCGTTGAAGAGCCCGGCCGCCAGTTCCCGCCAGTCGGCGCCCTCCTGGCGGACGAGCCGCATCATGCGGTTGACGGCGGGGCCGTAGCCCCGGTCGAAGTCGTGGTGCTCGGCGAAGGACAGCGCGAGCGCGTCCTGGTCGATGCGGCCGTGGCGGGCGAGGACGGCCAGCACGGAGCAGGCCATCTCGGTGTCGTCGGTCCACTGCCAGGTGCCTGGCGGCAGTTCGCCGCTCTGCAGTGCGCTGTAGTGGGCCGGGACGAAGAACTGCGAGCCGAGGGCGTCGCCCACGGCAAGGCCTCGGAGGCTGGTGAGGGCGCGGGAGAGTCGCGCGGAGTGGGTGGTGTGAGCCGTCATGTCGTCGGAAACTCTGGCATCGTGCCTGTTTCGGGTCAATCTCCTTGTGCCGAAACTCACCCGTAGCTGCCGCCGGGCGGGCCCGGCGTGCGCCAGCGTTCGAACGGCCGGTCCATGACGTAGCGGCCGGACGGGCCGAGCAGCAGGGTGCGCGTCTCGGCGTTGTCCGGGTTGGACAGGGCCTCGAACTCCTCGACGGTCCAGTGGAACCAGCGCATGCAGAACAGCCGCATGGTGAGCCCGTGGGTGACGATCAGGACGTTCGTCGGGAAGTCCTCGTTGTCGAAGGCGCGGTAGAGGGTTTCCAGGAACGATCCGACCCGGTCGTAGACGTCGGCGCCGCTCTCCCCCATGGCGAAGCGGTAGAAGAAGTGGCCGTAGGCGTCACGCGCCTTGCGCTGCCGCTGGATGTCCTCGATGTCCTGCCAGTTGCCCCAGTCCTGCTCCCTGAGCCGAGGCTCCTCCTTGGCCCGGGTCAGGCGGGGGTCCAGGCGTAGCGCGCGATAGGTGTTCCAGGTGCGGCGGTAGGGGGACACGAAGGCCTGCACCCGCTCGTCGCCGAACAGCTGGCGCAGCCGCTCGCCGGCCTCGACGGCCTGGCGCATGCCGGTGGCGGTGAGTTCCAGGGCGTGGTCGGGCACCCGCGCGTAGATGGTGTCGTCCCTGTTGCCCTGGGACTCGCCGTGTCGGATCAGCACGATGCGGCGAGGGCGTCCCATGGTGATCAGCCTATGGTGCGACCGGTTCAGCGGCTCGCCGGGACCGCCGACCAGGTCGCACACAGTGCCGCGTGTCGGGGCCGCCGCACGTCGGGCGCTCTGGTCAGCGCCTGGCCCCGGCAGGCCCCGCTATGAGGTGGTCCGACAATTCCCGCAGCTTTCGCCGGGCCTCCGGGTCGTACGCCTGCCGGTCGGCGCGCGCCTCGTCGAGTCCGTTGAAATAGCGCCCGCTTCCGGGATCCGCGGCATTGATGAGCCGCAGCGTCGCCGTACCGCCCTCCTCGACGGTGCTCCACGGGCTGATGCCGACCTCACGCACCATCGCCGTGTCCATGAATGTGGCCGGGTGCAGCGCGTCCACCGTGACCCCCGTCCCGCGCAATTCCTCCGCGAGGTCGAAGGTGAACATGATCTGGGCGAGTTTGCTCTGGGAATACGCCCGCATCGCGTCGTAACCCGCGGCCAGCATCGGGTCGGCGAAGTCGACGGCATGCTGCCCGGCCGAGGCGACATTGACGATCCGGGACGGCGCGGACCCGATGAGCAGCGGCAGCAGCCGGCGCGTGAGCCGATATCCGGCCAGGTAATTCACCGCGAACCTGCGCTCGATCCCGAATGCGTCGACCTGCCGCCGCCCGCCGGGGGAGGCGCCGCCGATCCCCGCGTTGTTCACCAGCACATCGAGCCGGTCGGTGCGGGCGGCCACCTCGTCGGCCAGCCGGTCGACCTCGGGCAGCTCGGCGAGGTCGGCGAGCAGCACCTCGGCCCGGTCCTCACCGGTGGCCTCCCGCACCTCGCCGCACACCTCCTCCGCGCGCTTCGCGTCCCGACCGTGGATCAGGACCCGGTCGCCCGCCTCGGCAAGGCGCAGGGCCAGCCAGCGGCCCATTCCGTCGGTGGAGCCGGTGATCAGTACGGTCCGCCGACCGGCCCCGGTCACAGGGCCTCGGGCCGCAGGCGCGACCCGCCGTCGACAGAGAGCACCACTCCGGTAGTGAAGGTCGCGCCGATCAGATACCCGATCGCCCCGGCGATGTCCTCCGGGCGCCCCACCCGTCCGGCGGGAGCGGTCGCCGCGAAGCCGTCGAAGGTCTGCTGCCGGGCCTCGGCGTCCATCCAGTCCCACCACGGGGTGTCGATGATCCCCGGCGACACCGCGTTGACCCGTATCGGCGCCAGTTCGACGGCCAGGACCGGGACCATCGCCTCGACGGCCGCGTTGACCGCGGCGAGTCCGGCCGTGCCGGGCCGCGCCGCGCCGGCCGAGCCCGCCGTGACGAAGGTGATCGTGCCACCGGGGCGCAGCGCCTTCAGCGCCGCTTGGGCGGCGATGGCCTGGGCCACCAGCTTGCCTTCCGCCGCGGCCCGCAGGTCGGCGATCGGCAGGTCGCCGAAGGGACCCGCGGCGGTGCTGCCGGTCACGGCCACCACCACATGGTCCACCCGGTCGAGCCCGGCGAAGAAGTCATGGGTGGCCGTCTCGTCCAGCGCGTCCAGCGACACGCCGGACGCGCCCTTCCCGAGCCGCGCGAGAGCGGCGTCCAGCCTGCTCTTGTCCCGGCCGGTGACGATCACCTCGCGGCCGGCCCGCAACTGCTCCTCCGCGGTGGCCAGGCCGATTCCCGATGTGCCGCCGATGACGACGACGCGTTCTGTCGATGCGGGCATTGCGCTCCCCCATTACGAGACATGCTGACTCGTTAAGAATATGCGAGACATCCTGCCTTGTAAAGTGACCTCATGGACGAGACACCCGCGCGTGGCAGACCCCGCAGCGAGACGGCCAGACGCGCCGTGCTCGACGCGGCGCTGGAGCTGTGCCAGAGCGGCGGCTACCAGGGGCTGACGATGAAAGGCATCGCGGAGACCGCGGGAGTCGGCCGGCAGACCGTCTACCGCTGGTGGCCCGCGAAGCAGGACGTGCTGATCGACGCCCTGCGGGACCTCGGGCTGCGCAAGGCGGAGCACCTGGACCCCGAGACCGGCGACACGCTGCGCGACGTTCGCACGCTGCTCGACGCCACCTTCACGCTCACCACCTCCCTGACCGGCGAGGCGCTGGTCGGGCTGATGGCCGAGGCGCAGCACGACCCGGCGCTGTCGCACCGACTGCAGGCGACCGTCATCGGCCCGCGGCGCCAGGCACTGCGGGCGCTGCTGGCCCGCGGCGTGGCGGACGGCGCGCTCTCCGACGAGGCCGCCTCGCTCGACCTCGCCGTCGACTTCGCCTTCGGGACCATGTGGTATCGGCTGATCAGCCAGCACGCCCCGGTGGACACCGGACTGGCCGAGCAGATCACCGCGGCGCTCGCGACGCTGCTACGGCCTGCCACCGCGTGAGGGCGCCGCGGCGCTCACACCGTCCACGCCTGCACGACGTCGACCACGTCACCCGCGACGGACAGCACATCGCCGTCGAGGTCGGCCCGCTCCGACAGCCGGGCGACCGCCCCCTCGCGGTATTTGCCGTGCTCGGTGGCGGAATTCCACGCCGAAAGCACCACGAAGTCGTCTTCCGCACCCTGCGCGAAGACGCCGCGCAGCATGCCGGGTGAGCCTGCCATCGCGGGATTCCAGACGCGTTCCTGCATCTGGACGAAGTGGTCGACGCGCTCGGGGCGCACCTTGCACAGCGCCACCCGCAGCAGGTCGGCGTCGGAGAAGCGCGGCTCGAAGCCGACCTTCACGTCCAGCCTGGTGGTGAATATCCGCGCCGCCAGCATCTCGAACGTGCCGGCCTGCGTCGCCGCCAGGGCGTCGTGCGGCCCCGCCATGAAGGCGTCGTAGGAGGCCTTCCCGTCCCAGAAGGCGAAGAGGTGCGCCACACCGGGCTGGGAGCGGCTCCAGCCGCCGCCCTGTCCGTGGAAACCCGGCTGCTCCCTGAGCGCCGCCCATCTGCGCTGCCCCCGGTCGAACCCGGCCTGCTCGAGGACGCCGCAGCGTATCCACTTCACCAACACCGCGCCATCGTAGTGGCGCGGAGGCCGGAGATCGTCCCCGCCCGCGAGACCGGTCCCCGCCGGGCGCACACAGCGGTGGGGAGCGGGCCCGAAGGCCCGCTCCCCACCGCTGCTATTTGCCGGTCAGCCGGTCGACACCGCGGTCAGCTGCAGCCGCTGGTCGAGCCGCAGCCCTCGCACAGGTAGCAGCTGCCCGCGCGGCGCATCTTGGTGCCGCAGGAGAAGCACAGCGGAGCGTCGGCGTTGAGGCCGAGCTGGATCTCCAGCAGCTCCGTGGAATTGTGCGCCTCCTTGGGCGCCGGGGTGGCCGCGGGAGGCTTGGCCACGGTCAGTGGCGTGCGGGGCTCGACCTGCCGCGGTGCGGACTGGGCCAGGCCCTCCACGTCCACGTCGTCGTCGCCGGCCTCGTAGGAGCCGGTGTCGAGGTGCCGCTGCCGCTCGTCGGCGGAGTGGATGCCGAGCGCCGATCGGGTCTCGAAGGGCAGGAAGTCCAGCGCCAGGCGGCGGAAGATGTAGTCGACGATCGACTGCGCCATCCGCACGTCCGGGTCGTCCGTGAGTCCGGCCGGCTCGAAGCGCATGTTCGTGAACTTCGAGACGTAGGTCTCCAGCGGGACGCCGTACTGCATGCCCACCGAGACGGCGATGGAGAAGGCGTCCATCATGCCGGCGAGGGTGGAGCCCTGCTTGGACATCTTCAGGAAGACCTCGCCCAGACCGTCGTCCGGGTACGAGTTCGCCGTCATGTAGCCCTCGGCGCCACCGACGGTGAAGGACGTGGTGATGCCGGGACGCCCCTTGGGCAGGCGCTTGCGCACCGGGCGGTACTCGACGACCTTCTCGACCTGCGCGGGCGCCTGTGCCGCCTTCTCGGCCTTCGCCCCGTCCTTCTTCTTGGCCGAGAGCGGCTGGCCGACCTTGCAGTTGTCGCGGTAGATCGCCAGCGCCTTCAGGCCGAGCTTCCAGCCCTCGTAGTAGACCTCCTCGACCTCCTCGACGGTGGCCGTCTCCGGCAGGTTCACCGTCTTGGAGATGGCGCCGGACAGGAAGGGCTGGGCGGCGGCCATCATGCGCACGTGGCCCATGGCGGAGATCGCGCGCTCGCCCATGGCGCAGTCGAAGACCTCGTAGTGCTCGTGCTTGAGGCCGGGCGCGTCGATCACGTTGCCGTGCTCGGCGATGTGGGCGACGATCGCCTCGACCTGCTCGGGCTGGTAGCCGAGCCTGCGCAGCGACGTCGGGACCGTGTTGTTCACGATCTGCATCGAGCCGCCGCCGACGAGCTTCTTGAACTTCACCAGGGCCAGGTCGGGTTCGACACCCGTGGTGTCGCAGTCCATCATCAGGCCGATCGTGCCGGTGGGCGCGAGGACCGAGGCCTGCGCATTGCGGAAGCCGTTCTTCTCGCCGAGCCGGATGACGTCCTGCCACGCCTCGGTCGCCGCGGCCCATACCGGGGTGTCCAGGTCGTCGACCCTGCGGGCGGCGCCGTTGGCGTCCGAGTGCTGCCTCATGACGCGCTTGTGGGCGTCGGCATTGCGGGCGTAGCCGTCGTAGGCGCCGACGACCGCGGCCAGTTCCGCGGACCGCCGGTAGGACGTACCGGTCATCAGGGAGGTGATGGCACCGGCGAGACCGCGGCCGCCGTCGGAGTCGTACGCGTGACCGGTCGCCATGAGCAGTGCGCCCAGGTTGGCGTATCCGATGCCCAGCTGGCGGAAGGCGCGGGTGGTCTCGCCGATCTTCTCGGTCGGGAAGTCGGCGAAGGAGATGGAGATGTCCATCGCGGTGATGACCAGCTCGACGACCTTCGCGAAGCGCTCCGCGTCGAAGGACTGGTTGCCCTCGCCGTCGTCGCGCAGGAACTTCAGCAGGTTCAGCGAGGCCAGGTTGCAGCTGGAGTTGTCCAGGTGCATGTACTCACTGCACGGGTTGGACGCCGTGATCCGGCCCGTCTCCGGCGAAGTGTGCCAGTGGTTGATCGTGTCGTCGTACTGGATGCCCGGGTCGGCGCACGCCCAGGCCGCCTCGGCCAGCTTGCGGAACAGCGACCGCGCGTCGACCTCCTCGATGACGTCGCCGGTCATCCTGGCGCGCAGGCCGAACGGCGCCCCCGCCTCGTACGCCTTCATGAACTCGTCGTTGACCCGCACCGAGTTGTTGGCGTTCTGGTACTGGACGGACGTGATGTCGTCGCCGCCCAGGTCCATGTCGAAGCCCGCGTCACGCAGGGCGCGGATCTTCTCCTCCTCCTTGACCTTCGTCTCGATGAAGGCCTCGACGTCCGGGTGGTCGACGTCCAGGACGACCATCTTGGCGGCGCGGCGGGTGGCACCGCCCGACTTGATGGTGCCCGCGGACGCGTCGGCGCCGCGCATGAAGGAGACCGGCCCCGAGGCGTTGCCGCCCGAGGAGAGCAGTTCCTTGGAGGAGCGGATGCGGGACAGGTTCAGGCCTGCGCCAGAGCCGCCCTTGAAGATCATGCCCTCTTCCTTGTACCAGTCGAGGATCGACTCCATGGAGTCGTCGACGGACAGGATGAAGCACGCCGAGACCTGCTGGGGCTGAGCGGTGCCGACGTTGAACCAGACCGGCGAGTTGAAGCTGAAGACCTGGTGCAGCAGCGCGTAGGTCAGCTCGTGCTCGAAGACCTCGGCCTCGTCGGGGGAACCGAAGTAGCCGTGCTTCTCGCCCGCCTTGCGGTAGGTGAGCACCACCCGGTCGATCAGCTGCTTCAGGCTCTTCTCGCGCTGCGGGCTGCCCACCGCGCCGCGGAAGTACTTGCTGGTGACGATGTTGACCGCGTTCACCGACCAGAAGTCGGGGAACTCGACGCCACGCTGCTCGAAGTTGATCGAACCGTCGCGCCAGTTGGTCATGACGACGTCACGGTGCTCCCAGACCACTTCGTCGTACGGATGCACGCCGGGGGTGGTGTGGATGCGCTCCATGCGCAGGCCCTTGCTCGTCTTGGACCCCTTGGTGCGGGAACCGCGTGCCGGGCCGCTCGTCGTCTCTGTCATTCCGCCTCCCTATACGGGCGAAAACGCCCTGATGTGCGCGGTTCTTCCCGCAGCACGGTGTTGTCCACGGCCGGCGCGCGTCGCGCTCCGGCGGAAAATCTGTGTCCTGCGCGCCGCTCAGTCGGCGGCGGATGCGGGCGCGGGGACACCGAGGTCCTCGTCGAGCCCGCCAGGAGTGGTGGGTGGCAACTGCTCGCGCAGCTCCGTGATGGCCCTCTCGAAGTCCTCGAGCGAGTCGAAGGCGCGGTAGACCGAGGCGAACCGCAGGTAGGCGACGAGGTCGAGGTCCTGGAGCGGACCGAGTATGGCCAGTCCCACGTCGTGGGTCGACAGCTCCGCGCTGCCGGTGGCCCTGACCGCCTCCTCGACCCGCTGCCCGAGCTGGGCGAGGGCGTCCTCGGTGACGGGACGGCCCTGGCAAGCCTTGCGCACGCCGGCGATCACCTTGCCGCGGCTGAACGGTTCCGTGACGCCGCTGCGCTTGATCACCATCAGTGACGCGGTCTCCACGGTGGTGAACCGGCGACCGCAGTCGGGACACTGGCGACGCCGGCGGATCGAGGCACCGTCATCGGTGGTGCGGCTGTCGACGACACGGCTGTCCGGGTGACGGCAGAAGGGGCAGTGCATCGTTCCTACTCCCTCCCTCACTCCATGGTGAGCGCGCGACAAGACCGCTTCCGCGGTGTCGTGCGACCCCGTGAAGCAGCCCCAAGCATAGGTGACGGCCACTGCGTTGGACCCGCCGGGGTCCCTGTCGGACCACTACCCGTGGGGGCCGGGCCCTATCCAACCACTAGATGTGGTGGAGTGGATTCAAGCGGCTCATCGCGCGTGTCGCAAGTCGCCGACCGTACGCGACCGCGTCCGCTCCGTGTCCCGGCGCCGGAGGGTCGCCGGTGACACACTGGGGTTCGGCGCCGCCGGAGCGTCACACCGGACGCCGGGTCGGGCGGGGGCGGCCGTTACGCGGCGGACACAGGGGTCGAACTTCCATTCGATCAATACACCCGGTACCTTGATCACGTCAGCGGATTTATGCAAATTCACTCGAACGTGTGTTTGGCGCAACCTTTCGAAACCCACTACCGTTGTACTAACTGCCCGCGGCTGCGAAGCGGGCCTCCCGCAGTTCATGCGGTGGGAGAACATCTCGAAAGGGGCCGCCGTGACCACCGCCGCAGAGAGCGCCACAGCGACATTGACCGCCCATGACCGCTCCCCGGATCGAATCGGCCCGTTGGACGTGATGAACGAAGAGAACAGCCCGAAGCCCGCGCGCTCACTTCCCGGACGGCCCCCGGGTATTCGCGCCGACAGCTCCGGCCTCACCGAACGCCAGCGCAGGGTCATCGAAGTCATCAGGGATTCGGTCCAGCGCCGCGGATACCCCCCGTCCATGCGGGAAATCGGCCAGGCCGTGGGCCTGTCCAGTACGTCGTCGGTCGCTCATCAGCTGATGGCACTGGAGCGCAAGGGCTTCCTGCGCCGTGACCCGCACCGCCCCCGGGCGTACGAGGTGCGTGCCTCAGACGCGGGGCACCCCCAGCCCACCGACACCTCGGGCAAGCCGTCGGCCTCCTACGTACCGCTGGTCGGCCGGATCGCGGCGGGCGGGCCGATCCTCGCCGAGGAGTCGGTCGAGGACGTCTTCCCGCTGCCCCGGCAACTCGTCGGCGACGGCGAGCTGTTCGTGCTCAAGGTCGTCGGTGACTCGATGATCGAGGCCGCCATCTGCGACGGCGACTGGGTCACCGTCCGCCGCCAGCCGGTCGCCGAGAACGGCGACATCGTCGCCGCCATGCTCGACGGCGAGGCCACGGTGAAGCGCTTCAAGCGGGACAACGGGCATGTGTGGCTGCTGCCGCACAATGCCGCCTACCAGCCCATCCCCGGCGACGAGGCCACCATCCTCGGCAAGGTCGTCGCGGTCCTGCGCAGGGTCTGACCCCGCGGATGGTCCGAGCGCCCCGGAAACCGTACGACGGTTCCGGGGCGGACTCGTGTGGCCCGCCGCCGAGGACCGCGCTCAGGCCTCGGCGCGTCGGCTCAGACCTTCGCCGCAGCGTCGATCGCCGCCAGCGAGCGCCGCACCTGGTTGCGATCCGTCGTATACCAGAGGTCGGGCATGGACGAGCGCAGGAAACCGCCGTAGCGGGCGGTCGCGAGCCGCGGGTCGAGAACGGCGACCACACCCCGGTCGCCCGATGCCCTGATCAGCCGGCCCGCACCCTGCGCCATCAGCAGCGCGGCATGGGTCGCGGCGACCGCCATGAAGCCGTTGCCGCCGTGCTCCTCGACCGACTTCTGCCGGGCGCTCATCAGCGGGTCGTCCGGCCGCGGGAACGGGATCCGGTCCATCACCACCAACTGGCAGTTCACCCCGGGCACATCCACCCCCTGCCACAGCGACAGCGTGCCGAACAGGCACGTCCTGGCGTCCTCCGAGAAGGCCCGGATCAGCTCCCCGAGCGTCTCCTCGCCTTGCAGCAGCACCGGGTGGTCCAGCCGGTCGCGCATCGCCTCCGCGGCGGTCTGGGCGCCGCGCATCGAGGAGAACAGCCCGAGCGTACGGCCGCCGGCCGCCTCGACCAGCTCGGCGAGTTCGTCGAGCATGTCCTCACGGCCGGCGTCCCTGCCGGGCGGCGACAGATGCCTGGCGACGTAGAGGATGCCCTGCTTGCGGTAGTCGAAGGGCGATCCGACGTCGATGCCTTTCCAGGACGCCGCATCATCGCCCTGGGTGCCCTCGGCGGACAGTCCCAGCGAGGCCGCCACGCCGTTGAAGTCGCCGCCGAGCTTGAGTGTGGCGGAGGTGAGGACGACCGAGCGCTCGGGGAACAGCTTCTCCCGCAGCAGCCCGGACACATTGAGTGGGGCGACCCGCAGCGACGCCCCGAAGCGGTCGTGGCGCTCGCACCACACCACGTCGTACTCCGAGACCGAGACCAGCCTCTCGCTCACCTCGTGCACGTGCTCGACGGCGGCGCGGGCCTGCTTGCGCACCGCGTCCTCGTCCTGCACCGACTTGTCACGGGTGTCGCCGAGCGCCGTGATCACCTGGCGGCACGCGTCCCGCAGCGCTGCGAGGACGTAGAGCAGGTCCTCGGGGACCTCCTCGAGGCGTCCCGGCAGCGCCAGCTCCATCACCCGCTCGAAGCCCTCCGCGGCGCTCAGCAGGGCGTCCGCGGCCTTCTCGTTGACCAACCGGGCGGCGCGCTTGACCGCACGGTTCACACTGCCCGCGCTCAGCTCGCCGGTCGCCACCCCGGTGACCCGGGAGACCAGCTCGTGCCCCTCGTCGATGATCAGCACTTCGTGGCTGGGCAGGACGGGGGTGCCCTCGATCGCGTCGATGGCGAGCAGCGCGTGGTTGGTGACGACCACATCGGCGAGCTTGGCGCGCTCGCGCGCCGCCTCGGCGAAGCACTCCGCGCCGTAGGCGCACTTGGTGGCGCCCAGGCACTCGCGCGAGCTGACCGACACCTGGCCCCACGCGCGGTCGGACACCCCCGGGGTGAGGCCGTCGCGGTCGCCGGTCTCCGTCTCGTCCGCCCAGTCCCGCATCCGCAGCAGGTCCTGGCCCAGCTTGCTGGTCGGCGCCGCCGCCTCGAAGGGGTCGAAGAGACCCTCTTCGTCGTCCTGCGGCGCCCCTTCGTGCAGGCGATGCAGGCACAGGTAGTTGGACCGGCCCTTGAGCATGGCGAACTGCGGCTCGCGGCGCAGCAGCGGCTGCAGCGCGCTGACCGTGCGGGGCAGGTCGCGCTCGACGAGCTGGCGCTGGAGCGCGAGGGTGGCGGTGGCCACCACCACCCGCTCCCCGTGGGCGAGCGCGGGCACGAGATACCCGAGGGACTTGCCGGTGCCGGTGCCGGCCTGGACGAGCAGGTGGGACTTGTCGTCCACGGCGGCGGCGACGGCCTCGGCCATGGTGACCTGACCGGCCCGCTCCACGCCTCCGACGGCGGTGACGGCGGCGTGCAGGAGGTCGGTGAGCGCGGGTGGGGGCGTGTCAGTCATAGGAAGGCAAGCCTACGGGCAGCCACCGACAACGCCGTCCGGCTGCGCCACTGCCGGTCATCTCCGGGACCGGTCCCGTCATGCGGTGCTAGCTTCTGGTCGTATGCCGTTCGAGCGCCGCATGACTCTGGATTCCTCGGCCGCGGAGTACGTGATCGACGTCGCCAACGTGGTCCGTGAGCCGGCGCTCGGCGGGACGGGGGCGGCGGACCTCGGCAGGCTCGCCGGGCTGCTCGACGCGCTCGCGGAATTCGCCCGCGACCCGGCCGTCCAGGTCTACCCGATCACCGACAGGTCGCTCCTCACCGACGGGCGGCTCACGGCGGAGGAGAGGCTGCTGCTGGACCGCTGGTACGGCGACGGGAAGCTGGAAGTGCTGCCGCGCGCCGACGACCGCATCCTGGAGTTGGCGGACGCGCTCGGCCTGCGGGTGGTCAGCGCCGACAACTTCCTGGACTTCCACCGCGCCTACCCGTGGATCCCCGGCGACCGGGAGCGCTTCCTGCGGCCCGTCCTGGAGCCGGACGGCCGCATCGGGGTCCGTCCCCGGATCATGCCGGTGCCCGAGGAGTGGCAGGTGTCCCGCAAGGAGGAGGAGGGCCTGCTGCTGCGCGCCGGGGTGGTCAGGCGGTGGGAGCGCTCCGCCCGGCACCGGGCGGTGCTGAGCCGTGACTGGCGCTGCCCCGAGCCCGGCTGCCCGCTGTTCGGCGCGACCGGCCGGCCCGGTACGGCGCTGCCGCGCCGCCGCAAGGACCGGGTGCTGTGCCCCACGCACGGTGTGCAGCTCACCGATGCGGGCCCGCTGCGTCCCCGCGCCCAGGTCAAGGTGGTCATGGACGGGACAGTGCGCGGCCGGTTCATGGTGACGGAGGGCGAACCGGTGGCGGTGGGCCGCGCGCCGGCCGGCGGCGGTGTGGCGCTCGGCGCCTGGATCGACGACAGCGCGGTGGAGTCCGTGAGCCGCACCCATGTGGTGCTTGCGTACGACGGCGGCGCGCTGAGCGTGCTGGACGAGCGCAGCGCCAACGGCACCCGGGTGCGGCGCCGGCTGCCCGGCGGCGACACCACGGGGCCGCTGGAGCACGGTGTGACCCGCAGGCTGCGCAAGGGCGAGTCCGTCGTCCTGCACGACCGGGTGGAACTGCTGCCCAGCGGTCGCCAGTTCGTCTTCGAGGACGACCCGGCGGACGGTACGGTCGCACCGCGGGAAGGCAGCGCGGTCGCGGAACCCACGATGATGCAGCTGCCGTTGCACGACGTCGAGTGAACGGGGCTCCGGTGGCAGCAGGCGAAGTCGGTGTCGGTACGGTCCTCAGCGGCCGCTACCGGCTGGAGCAGTTCCTGGGCGGCGGCGGTTTCGGGCAGGTCTACGCGGCGGTCGACCAGGGACTGGGCCGCCGGGTCGCGGTGAAGGTGCTGACGCTGCGCGCCGAGTGGGCGGACGTCGAACGCAGCGAGCGGCAGGGGCGTTTCCGCCGGGAGGCGCTCGCGGCGGCCGCGCTGAGCCACCCCAACGTGGCGACGATCCATGATGCGGGCGAGCACGAAGGGCGCCCCTTCATCGTGATGGAGTTGCTGTCCGGCACCGACTTCCGCAATGTGCTGCTGGACCGTGGCGGACTGCCGGTGGCGGATGTGCTGGCGTACGGCGCGCAGGTCTGCGCCGGTCTGCAGCACGCCCATGAGCGCGGCCTGGTGCACCGCGACATCAAACCCGAGAATCTGATGCTGCTCCCGGACGGCGTCGTCAAAATCTGCGACTTCGGCCTTGTCGCCCCGCAGGATCCGAACGTGACGCGGTATACCGAGCCGCAGGCGCTGCTGGGCTCGCCGCCGTATTTCACGCCCGAGCAGGCGCAGGGCGGCGAGGTGACCGCGCAGTCGGACCTGTATTCGCTGGGCTGCGTCCTCTACGCCATGCTTGCGGAAGGGCCGCCGTTCACCGCGGGGAATTACATCGGCTACGCATATCTCCACGTGCACGAGGAGCCGGAACCGATCGTGAACCGGCGCCCCGAAGTGCCGCCGGAACTGGCGCAGCTGGTGCACCAGTTGCTCGCCAAGGCGCCCCGGGACCGTCCCGCCGGTGCCGCCGAGGTGGGCGCGCGGCTGCGCGCGATGATGCGGCCCGCGGCACTGCGGCGGACCCCGACGGCCCTGGACCGCGGTGCCCGGCATCTGGTGTGGACGCTGATCGAGGAGGGCGAGGCGCTGCTCGCCGCCGGCCGCTTCCACGACGCCGACGACAGGTACTGGCAGGCGCGGCAGCAGATCCTGCGCCAGGGCGCGGACAACGAGCCCGCGTCCTTTGCCGCGCTCTTCGGCCGGGCACGGGCGCTCGAGGGCCTCAACGGCGTCGCGGCGACCCGCCGGCAGTTGGAGGACCTGGCGGGGAGCGCCGCGGAGGCGCTGGGCGCGGACCATCCGCTCGCCCGGTGCACCGCCGCCTACGCGTCGGTCAGAGCAGCACACTGACGTGGACGTCGGCGGCGAGCCGGAAGGTGTCCCCCGGCCGCAGCGGTGTCCTGTCGTTCGCCGTGAGCCGGTAGCCGCGTACGTAGGTGCCGTTGGTCGAGTCCTCGTCGGTGATCCATGCCGAGCCGTCGGCGTCGACTCCGACCCGTGCGTGGATACGTGACAGGTTGTCGCGCTCGGCGAGGAAGGTGACGGCCGGGCAGAGCTGCGGGTCGCGGCCGAGCCGGATCGAGTAGCCGGGGGCCACCTCGACGATGTCGCCGCTGGGGAAGCGCAGTCGCAGGGCGTCCAGGGGGGCGTCCCTGCGGGTCCGTGCGGGCCGGGGCAGGGCGCCGGGGACAACGTTGATGACCCGGGTGTATTCGGCGTCCGGCGCGGCCTTCGGCGGCACGCTCGGGGCCGACCCGGCTCCCGGCGTGGGCGGCCGGGGTGTACCGGGCCTCGGCAGGCGTTCCGTCGGGGCCGTCGAGGACGGCGGCGGGGCGGCCGCGGCGTGCGCCGAGGGCATCAGGGCGAAGGGCACGAAGCAGCCCTGGCAGACCAGCTGGCCGGCGAAGGCGCCCGGCGTGCCGCATTCCGGGCAGGATCCGACGCCCGTTTCCTCGCGCATCCGCCCCCATCCCTCCGCGGTACGACCGGTACGGCGATCGTATCGGCTGGTGCGGCGGCAGGGTGCGACCGAGGTCAGACCGCGTGCAACGGGTTGGGCACGGTGCCGTGAACCGCCGCGTGCGGCCGCTCGGACCGGTCCCGGTAGCCGTCGAGGTGCAGCCGGTTGCGGTTCAGGCACAGGCGGGCGATGTGTGGGGTGAGCAGGTCGAAGCTGGCGAATCGTTCCTTGAGATGGGGGAAACGTTCCTGGTAGCGGATGATCTCGTCGCGCACCAGGCCCCAGAAATCGGCTTCCGCCACGCCCATCTGGTCCTCGCACAGGGGCGCGAGATAGCGCAGGACGCCGACGAAGAGGCCCGAGTGGATGAACTGGGTGAGGAATCCGGGCGCCTCGGTCAGCAGCACCTCCCGGACGTCGTCGGGCATCGTGGCGTGCTCGGGGAGCGCGTCCGCGCTGACGTTGATGTCGTCGACGAAGTCCTTGACCGCGAGCCGCACGGGGAGGTCGTGCTCGTCGAAGACGACGATGGCGTTCTCGCCGTGCGGGGAGAAGACCGTGCCGTAGCGGTAGAGGAAGTGCAGCAGCGGGGGCAGCAGCGCGCCGAAGAGGTGCCGCAGCCAGACGGCCGGGGCGACACCCGAGCGTGCCACCAGCTCCGCGGTGAAGGAGCGGCCGTCCGGGTCGGTGTGCAGCAGCGCGGCCAGGGTGCGCGCGCGCTCACCCGGTTCGAGGTACGTGGACAGCGGCTCGCGCCAGATGCAGCCCAGCAGTTCGCGGTATTGGTACGGAACGGTCGGCAGCCGGTCGTACTGCGGGTGCGCCACGGTCACCGAGGCGACCTCGCCCAGCAGGATCACCCGCGTCTCGTCGCGCAGGAACGGATCGCCGGCGCGCAGCCCGTGCACCCACGCGGTGACGGCGGGCGCGGCGAGGGTGCGCTCGGTGGGCAGGCCGCGCCACACCAGGGTGTTGAGCACCGACAGCGGCAGCTTGACCGTACGGCGGTACGGGCGGCTGGTGTTGAGGAAGGTCCTGATGGACTGCTGGGGCGATCTGAGGTCGTTGTCGGTGCCGAGGGCGATGATGGTCCCGTCGGCGACGGCGGGAGCGAAGAGCGGCAGGACCACGTGCTCCCACTGCCAGGGGTGCACCGGCAGCAGCAGGTAGTCGGCCGGGGCGCGGCGGCGCTCGGCGATGGTGTGGCGGAAGGCGTCGAGTGTGTCCGACGGGATCTCGTCCGCGTAGAGCAGATCGGGGGTGGCCAGCGTGACGACACCGCGGTATCGGGCGAGGCTGTGGTGCACGGCGATCCACGGCAGGCGGTGCTGCCCGCGGGCCTCGGGCGCCCAGCGGGCCGCGTCGGCGTCCGAGAATCCGATACGCCCCTTGTTCGCGACCAGCCAGGGGTGGCCCGTCTGGTGCCCTTCCAGCTCCGCGTAGTCCAGGTCGGCCAGTTCGGCGGCGGACAGCGCGCCGGCGTCCAGGCGCAGGTCGGCGCACAGCGTGGCGAGGAGCTCGCGGATGAGGTGGCCGGTGGTGTCCCCGCTCAGGCCGAGCACAGCCTCGTGCGCCTGGCTGATGAAGTGCAGCGGATCGCCGTCGGGCACGATGCTCGCCTGGTCCACCCGCCAGCTGCCGTAGGCGCCCCTGCGGGCGTGGAAGCGGTAGGTCAGTGTGTCGCTGAGCCGCAGGCGGTAGGCCGTCGGCCCTTCCGCGGGCTCCGCTTCCGGGACGATCACCTCCTCGTAGGCGAATTCGGCGAGCAGCTTCGCCAGCAGGCGCCGGGCCGCGCGCTGCCAGGCGGCAGAGTCGGGGGAAAGAGGGGAGCTGATCACGGTGGACTCCTGCGGGGACCGGGGGTGCAGGCGGGTGGAAGAGGGCCGGGTACGGCTTGCTCAGAGCAGGTGGCGCATGGCGCGGTCGCGGATCATCAGGGCGGCGCGCTTGCCCGGCAGGTCGGCCTCCGCGGACAGCCGGAAGCCCGCGGCGAGAAAAGCCGCCACGGAGGGGGTGTTGCGCAGGTCGGGTTCCGAGACCACCCGGCCGCAGCCGGGCCGTTGGTCCAGGATCAGGTCGGCGACCGCCCTGATGAGGATGCTGCCGAGCCCGCGGCCGCGGTCGGCCGCACCGCCGATGAGCAGGTGGACACCGGTGTCCTGCGGCCTGGCGGGGTAGCACCGGGCGAGCGGATCGAGGTCGGCGCGGTAGACCTCCCAGTAGCTCATGGGGGTGCCGTCGAGCAGGCCGAGGCAGGGGATGCTGCGGCCGTCGCCGCCGAGTTGGGCGTCCAGATGCCGCCCGGTCACCGCCGGGTCCCCGGCCAGCTCCCAGAAGTCCGCGACCACCGGGTCGTTCATCCACCTGCTGACGAGGGCGAGGTCGCGTACGCCGTCGACCGGCACGAGGCGGAAGACCCCGGCAGGCGTGGCCGCGTCGGACCAGCGCTCGATGTCGCCGACCAGGCCGGGAGCGGCGTCGACGGCCGAGCCGCAGGACCGGGGGCCGGAGGCCTGCCCGCTCGGCGGGGTGTCGCGGGCCGCGAAGAGCGCGAGGAATTGCGGTGGCAGCGTCAGATCGAGGGTGTCCTCGGTGCCCGATTCCGCGGGTGTCACGGTGGCTCCTCCTCCCTGCACCCGGCGGCCGGTCAGCCGGCCAGCGGGTTGGACATGGTGACGTAGACCGACTGCGTGTCGACCGGGCCGACGAGTTCGTCCATGCCGCGCAGCCGGGTGAGCAGGTTGGCCTTGCAGCGCAGGTGCGTGCTGTGCAGCAACAGCCCCGGCAGGTTGCTGCCGCCGCTCTGTGCCGCCTGGGCAAGGAAGCGGCGGAAGGCGGCGAGCAGGACCCGCTCGTCGGCGAGTTGCTGCGACCCCAGGGCGCCGATCAGGCCGAGCACATTGTTGATGCCGACGTAATAGGCGAAGCGTTCGTCGGCGATCTCGTCGGCGACGAAGGTCTCACTCGCGACTCCGAGGCCCGGCAGCCGCTGCTCCAGGTCCGCGCGGTGCGAATCGCGGTAGTAGTACCCCTGGTTGTCGCGGTAGCGGCCGCCGCAGGGCCAGCCGTCCGCGTCGAGCAGCACCAGGGTGTTCTGCTGGTGCGCTTCGAGCGCGATGCCCGCCTCGCCGTCCAGCCACAGCAGCGGCAGGACCACGGCGTCGAGATAGCGCAGGAACCACTCGGTGGCGACCGCCGGGCCTGGCCGCCCGGTCCGCTCGGCGAGCCGGTCGATGACCACGGCCAGCCGGGACCGCAGTACGTGCGCCGCGCCGTCGGCCGGCCAGGGCTGCGGCGAGACCAGTCCCGCGACGCAGTGCGCCTGGTCGCCGGGGCCGAACGGATTGTGCCGGAGCACGACGTCGAGGCCGGTGACCGGCTCGCCGTCCGCGGTGTCGACGGCGAGCCACGCGGGGTCGCGCACGATGTCGAAGCCGGGGTGGGCCGCGCGCCACTGCGCCGCCAGTCCACTGCGCAGCAGTCGGTGGACCTCGGTGCCGCGCAGCAGTTCCTTGCGCAGGTTCTCCCGCCGGCTGTTGGTGATCCGGACGCCCAGCGACAGCTTGAGCATCGCCGGCGCGTCGTGCCGATAGACGGTGCGCACCGAGGAGGTGGGGTGCCACGCCTCGCCGTGCGGGCCGAGGTCGTGCAGCATCCCGGTGTCGAAGAGCGCCCGCACGCCCGGCCGGTGCCCGATATCGCGGGCCTGCCACGGGTGCAGCGGCAGCAGCGCGGTGCCGTCGGGCCGGGCCGGGCCGGGGCCGGCGAAGGAGCTGATCAGGTCGACCGCCGCGATCGGGCGTCCCCGCTCGGTCCAGGCCGAGTCGGTGGCGAGCAGTGCCTCGTCCACGGCGAGCCAGTGCAGCGGGAACGATCCGCGCGTCTCGGGGGAATATGCCGCGTTCTCAGCGTCGCTGAGCCCTTCGCGGCTCTTCGGGGAGGGGTGCATCGGGTGGCCGAGGACCAGGGCCTGCTCCGATTCCAGGAAGGGCAGTTCGGCGTCGGCCCGGCCGGGCCGGCCGCGGCGTTCCGTGACGAAGGCGGCCGTACGGCGTACCGAATCGGCGACCCTGGCCACCAGGTCGGCGGCCTGCGCGGGCTCGCCGCCGCCTTCCCTGGCCAGCAGCGCTGACAGCTCGACGGCGGTCAGGACGTGCTCGGTGGCGGTCGGGCGGGCCGGGCCGAAGCGGTGGTGGCCGGTCGGCGACCAGTGGCGTACGGCGGCTCTCGCTTCGATGCCACTGGCCGGCAGGGCGATCAGCAGCACGCCGTCGGCGGGCCGGGGCAGCCCCCTTTCCCGTACCCAGCAGCGCAGCAGGTTGTCGGTGCCCGCGGCATCGGCGACGCGATAGGCGTCGGGATGATGCAGCGGGTCGGCGCCGGCACCTGCCGGGGACTCGGCCATGGGAGCGGCGGCCGGCTGCGGGAGGTGCGGGCGCTGGAGCGGCATACCGGTCAGTTCGGCGACCGGGGCCGGGGCGACTTCTGCGGGGGCGGTCATACGGAGGCTCCACTGGTCATTGCCGCGGGGAAGCGGGCGATGTCGGGTGCGGGCGTCATGCGGCGGCGCCCGGCGCGGTGGCGTGCGCGGCTTCGATGGCTCCGGCCAGGCGTTCGAGTACGGCCTCTGCCTGCTCGTCGGTGATCGTCAGCGGCGGCAGCAGCCGGACGACGCTGCCGTGCCTGCCGCCGAGTTCGATGATCAGGCCGCGGCGCAGGGCCTCGCGCTGAATCTGCTCGGCGAGGCGCGGTGCGGCGGGCTGGGCGCCGTAGTCGTCCGCTTCCGCGTCGGTGTCGACGATCTCCACGCCGATCATCAGACCGCGGCCTCTCACGTCTCCGATGCACGAGTGGTGCGCGGCCAGTCCCCGCAGGCGGCTGAGCATGCGGGAGCCGACCGTCTCGGCGCGTTCGTGCAGGGCATTGCGCCGGACGAAGCGCAGGGTCGCGGTGCCCGCGGCCATGGCCAGTTGGTTGCCGCGGAAAGTCCCGGCGTGCGCGCCGGGCAGCCAGCCGTCCAACTCGTCGCGGTAGACGATGACGGCCAGCGGCAGGCTGCCGCCGATGGCCTTGGACAGCACCATCACGTCGGGCACGATCCCGCTTCGCTCGACGGCCCAGAAGGTGCCGGTCCTACCCACTCCGGTCTGCACCTCGTCGGCGATCAACGGGATGCCGTGGTCCGCGGTGATCGCCCGCATCCGACGCAGCCAGCTGTCGGGGGCGGGGATCACGCCGCCCTCCCCCTGCACCACTTCGAGGAGCATTCCCGCCGGCGGCTGCACCCCGCCCTTGGGGTCGTCCAGCAGGTGCGCGGTCCACCGCGCGGCCAGTTCGGCGCCCCGCTCGCCGCCGATCCCGAAGGGGCAGCGGTAGTCGTACGGATACGGCAGCCGGGTGACCTGGGTGTCAGGACCGTGCAGGGCCGCGCGCACCGCCGTGTCGCCCGTCGCGGCGAGCGCGGCGGCGGTCATGCCGTGGTAGGCGCCGGAGAAGGCCAGCAGCCCGTCGCGCCCGGTGGCGGTCCTGGTGAGTTTGATGGCCGCTTCGACGGCGTCGGTGCCCGCCGGTCCGCAGAACTGGATCCGGCCGTGCTCGGCCAGTTCCGGCGGCAGCGTCTCGAACAGGGCCGTGGTGAAGGCGTCCTTGACCGGCGTCGCGAGGTCCAGCACATGCAGCGGCGCACCGGAGTCGAGTACTCCTCTGACGGCCTCCATGACGACAGGGTGGTTGTGGCCGAGGGCCAGGGTCCCCGCGCCCGACAGGCAGTCCAGGTAGCGGCGGCCGTCCGCGCCCTCGACCGTCATCCCGCGGGCCCTCACCGGGACCACGGGCAGCGAGCGCGCATAGGTGCGGGCGGACGACTCGCGCTGCTCCTGCCTGCGCAGGATCCCCTCCGCCAACTCTTCCGCCGCCGTGGTGACGTCGCGGTCGTCGTATCCGCCGGCCGGCGCCCTGAGATGTCCCGACGCGCTCGAAATGGCCGCCACGTGCTGTCTCCTCCGAGTCGCCTGCAGTCGATTCGTCCCCCGTCTGTACTAACGACGCGGTGACGGACCGATCACGGGCGGCGCACAGAACTTTCCCGACGGAACCGGTGAACGGGAGGTGACCGTCCATCACACCGACGGCGCGGCCATGCGCCGCCCATGCCGGACACACAACTGCGCGGCCGGTGTGCAGACTTCGCAGGGGGCTCACGTTCATGTCATCGAAACGTCGGTCGTTGGTGGCTGGTGCTGCCGTCGTGGCTCTGGTGGCCACGGCAAGCGCGTGCAAGTCGTCGGGGACCGAAGGCGACTCCAAGCCCACACCGGCGCAGACGGCGACGTCGAAGCCGAAGTTCGACCTCACCCTTCCGACGTCGCTGCCGACCAGTGTCGCCGACCTCAAGAAGTGGGAAGACGCGTACAAGCGCGGCGCCTGGAAGAACTGGGACAAGTCCCAATGGCTGCGCAAGGCAGCGGATTTCGTCAACCCGGTGATCGACGGCCTGTGGAACGACGACCGGATGAAGGGTGCCGACCCGGAGGCCAAGAACGTTCCCGTCGACGTTCCCGCCGACCAGGGCCAGACCGACCCCGCACCCGCCCCGGTGGAGGCGAACGCGGTCGCCACGCCGTACCACCGGAGCGCGCCTGACGTCGGGAAGCTGTTCTTCGACAGCCCCAAGGGCTCGATGGTCTGCTCGGCGACCGTGATCCAGGATCCGGCGCACCCGGGCAAGTCCAACCTGGTGTGGACGGCCGGGCACTGCGTACACGCGGGCGCGGAGGGCGGCTGGTACCGCAACATCGCCTTCGTGCCCGCCTACAACGACTCCGGCAGGAGTGCCGCTTCGCTGAAGAACGCCAAGCGCGATGTGCTCGCGCCGTACGGGGTCTTCTGGGCCGACGGGGCGAGCACGTCGCAGCAGTGGATCGACACGGGGGCCGAGTCGGGCGGCAGCGGCTCGCCGTACGACTTCGCCGTCCTGCACGTGGTGCCCGAGAAGGGCGGCAAGTCGCTGGAGGAAACGGTCGGCTCGGCCATGCCGGTGTGGTTCGACGCCCCGTCGACCGCGCAGGTCGGCGCCCTGGACGCGTGGGGATATCCCGCGGCGTCGCCTTACGACGGCCAGCGGATGTTCGACTGCGCGGGGCGGCCCGGGCGGCTGTCGCTCGACGCCCAGCAGCCTACGGAATACCGCATCGGCTGCACCATGACGGCGGGCTCGTCCGGCGGCGGCTGGTTCGCCAAGCGGCCGGACGGATCGACCGCGCTGGTCAGCAACACGTCGATCGGCCCGGTGACGGCGACCTGGCTGGCCGGCCCGCGGCTCGGCGCGGACGCCGAGAAGGTCTATGACGCGATGAGCAGGAAATTCCGCTGACGGCAGGCGCCGAGCACGGATGAGGACATGGGTAGGGCCCCGTCTCCTGGAGACGGGGCCCTACCCATGCAGTGCCTTGCCTGCCCGGTGGGTCAGTGGTGCGCGGCGAGGGTGAACGGGGCCAGTTCCGCCGCCATCTCCTCATGCACCCGGACCTTGAGCAGGGTGCCGTCGCCGGTGTGCTCCTCGGAGAGTACCTCGCCGCCGGCATGCACCCGGGACACCAGCCCACCGTGGGTGTAGGGCACCAGGGCCTCCACTTCCACGTCCGGGCGCGGCAGTTCGCTGTCGATCATCTCCAGCAGCTCATCGATGCCCTTGCCGGTGCGCGCCGACACGGCGATGGCGTGCTTCTCGTTGCGCAGCAGGCGCTGGAGCACCAGCGGATCGGCCGCGTCCGCCTTGTTGATCACCACGATCTCGGGCACGTCGAGCGCGCCGACATCGCGGAACACCTCGCGGACCGCCGCCAACTGCTCCTCGGGCACCGGGTGCGAGCCGTCCACCACGTGCAGGATCAGGTCGGCGTCGCCGACCTCCTCCATCGTGGAGCGGAAGGCCTCCACCAGGTGGTGCGGCAGGTGCCGGACGAACCCGACGGTGTCGGCCAGGGTGTAGAGCCGCCCGCTGGGCGTCTCCGCCCTGCGTACGGTCGGGTCGAGGGTGGCGAACAGCGAGTTCTCCACCAGGACTCCGGCTCCGGTGAGCCGATTGAGCAGCGAGGACTTGCCCGCGTTGGTGTAGCCGGCGATGGCCACCGACGGCACCTTGTGGCGCTTGCGCTCCTGGCGCTTGAGGTCGCGGCTGGTCTTCATCTCCGCGATCTCCCGGCGCATCTTCGCCATCTTCTCGCGGATGCGGCGCCGGTCGGTCTCGATCTTGGTCTCACCGGGACCACGGGTGGCCATACCGCCGCCGGACGAACCGGAGCCGCCGCCACCCATCTGCCGGGACAGCGACTGGCCCCAGCCTCGCAGCCTGGGCAGCATGTACTGCATCTGGGCGAGCGAGACCTGCGCCTTGCCCTCACGGGACTTGGCGTGCTGGGCGAAGATGTCGAGGATCAGCGCGGTGCGGTCGACGACCTTGACCTTCACCACGTCTTCGAGATGGATGAGCTGGCCTGGGCTCAGCTCACCGTCGCAGACGACGGTGTCGGCGCCGCTCTCCAGCACCACGTCCCGCAGCTCCTGCGCCTTGCCCGAGCCGATGTAGGTGGCCGGGTCCGGCTTGTCGCGGCGCTGGATCACACCGTCGAGGACGAGGGCGCCCGCGGTCTCGGCGAGCGCCGCCAGCTCTGCCAGCGAATTCTCGGCGTCGTCCACGGTGCCCGAGGTCCACACGCCGACGAGCACGACGCGCTCCAGGCGCAGCTGCCGGTATTCGACCTCGGTGACGTCCTCCAGTTCGGTGGACAGACCCGCGACGCGGCGGAGCGAGGCCCGCTCGGAGCGGTCGAGCTGATCGCCGTCGCGGTCTTCGTCGATGTGCGCGCTCCAGGCGACGTCCTCTTCCATCAGGGCGTCGGCCCGAAGGCTCTCGGGGAGGCGCTGGCGGTCGTTCGAAGAGGAAGAAGAGGAGGAGGTCATCGGATCCTTAGGTCGTACGGTCGAGGTCCGGCACACGTTCGTGCCGTCACTACGATGGTCGCACGCCGGACCGCCGCGGTCACGCGGGTTTCCCGGCGGGTGCGCACAGCGTGAGGACCACTCTTCCGGGTGATGCCTGCCGGGAACGGGCCACCGCACCCATCCGTTCACTCAGAGTAATCATCGAAGCGGAGCAGCCGACTCGATGGCGGATCTGAGGAGTGAGTGCGGTGGGCGGCAGCGGAACGGCAGTGCGGGGATCAGCCGCGGGTCGCGGTGACCGCGGGCTTGGCGCGGTAGACATCGTAGACGCCGGGCACGGCGCGCATGGCGCGCATCAGCCCGGCGAGGGCCTGGGGATCGGGCAGCTCCACCGTGTAGGTGTGCCGCACGCGGTGCTCCTGCGGCGGTTCCACCGCCGCCGAGACGATGCCGACGCCTTCGGTGGCGATCACCTCGGTGAGGTCGGCGAGCAGCCGCGGGCGGCTCAGCGCCTCGGCGAGCACCGTGGCGCGGTAGCCGCCGGCCGGCGTGCCGTCCCGCCACCCGACAGGTACGGAGGTCCGGCCGGCCGAGGTCATCCTGGCGGTGCTCGGACATTCGACGCGGTGGACGGTCACGGCGCCGCCGCGGATGACGAAGCCCGTCACCGCGTCGGGCGGGACGGGCGTGCAGCAGCGGGCGAGCCGCACCGAGGCCCCGGGCAGATCGGCGACCGCCACCGGCTGGGCGGCCGGCGCGATGCTGGCCGCCCGGGTGGGCCGGGCCGCCGGGGCGGCGGCCGGCTGGTCGTCGTCGGCGGGGGCCGGGTGCTGTGCC
The DNA here is from genome assembly GCA_036015235.1 of Streptomyces sp. NBC_00433. NCBI lineage: Bacteria > Bacillati > Actinomycetota > Actinomycetes > Kitasatosporales > Streptomycetaceae > Streptomyces > Streptomyces sp. NBC_00433. The sequence continues at coordinate 2,621,117 of CP107926.1, forward strand.
AGCCAGCGGGTGATGGCGATCCGGGCCGCGGGGGTGGTGGCGTGTTCCAGCCAGTCGGCGGCCGGGCGCGAGGCGGCCGCGTCGTCCAGCAGCAGTTGCAGGCTGTCACCGTCACGCAGCCGGGTGCCCAGCGGTGCCAGCCGGCCGTTGACCCGTACGCCGATGCACCGGCGGCCGCCCTCGCCGTGCACGGCGTAAGCGGCGTCCACGCAACTGGCGCCCGCGGGCAGCCGGATCGTGCCCGAGGCGTCGCCGCCCTCCGCGGTGAAGACGGTGATCTCGCGGTCCTGCGCGAGGTCGTCGCGCAGCGCGGTCCAGAAGGTGTCGGGGTCGGGTGCGTCCCGCTGCCATTCGAGCAGCCGGGCCAGCCAGCCCGGCTGGGTCGGGTCGACCCTCCCCCAGGCTTCGGCGGCCGCCGATCCCGTGGCGGTTCGTCCGGTGCCGCTCGTGGCGGGCGGCGGCGTGCCCTCGGCGGCGGAATGCAGGTGCTCCACGGCGGCGTGCGGGTCGCCGAGGGCGATCACCCCGGTCTCCGCGACCCGGTGCATCTGCCGGGTGCGGACCAGGACCTCGGCGATCCGGCCCTGGGCGTCGGCGACGGCGGTGTGCAGCGACTGGTAGAGGTTGAATTTGGGAGCGGCGATAAAGTCCTTGAACTCGGCGATCACCGGGGTGAAGCAGGTGTGGAGTTCGCCGAGCACGGCGTAGCAGTCGGCGTCCTCGCCGACCAGCACGAGCAGCCTGCCGAAGTCACCGCCACCCAACTCGGCGCCGCCGCGCTTCAGCAGCAGCCGGTGGACGGAGACCGCGTGCCGCGGCCTGATCGCGACCTCGGCCGCGATGTCCGCGTCGCGCAGCACCTTGCGCAGGTCCTCGGCGATCGTGGCCAGCAAGTCGGGCCGCCGCGCGTTGGCGGCGATCATGGCCTGGGTGCGGGCGTATTCGGCGGGGTGGAGGATCGCGAAGACCCGGTCCTCCAGCTCGGTCTTGAGCGCCTGCACGCCGAGACGCTCGGCGAGCGGGATCAGCACGTCCCGGGTGACCTTGGCGATCCTGGCCTGCTTGTCGGGCCGCATCACCCCGAGGGTGCGGACGTTGTGCAGCCGGTCGGCGAGCTTGATGGACATCACGCGGACGTCGCTGCCGGTGGCGACCAGCATCTTGCGGAAGGTCTCGGGCTCGGCCGCGGCCCCGTGGTCGACCTTCTCCAGCTTGGTGACGCCGTCCACGAGATAGGTCACCTCGGCGCCGAATTCCTCCCGCACCTGATCCAGTGTCACGTCGGTGTCCTCGACGGTGTCGTGCAGCAGAGAGGCCGTCAACGTGGTGGTCTCGGCGCCGAGTTCGGCGAGGATCAAGGTGACGGCCAGCGGATGGGTGATGTACGGCTCACCACTCTTGCGCGTCTGACCGCGGTGCGAGGACTCGGCGAGCACATATGCCCGGCGCAAAGTCTCGACCGCGTCAGGCCCGGCCTGCGGGTGCCGGGCGCGGTGGACCTTGATGAGGTGCTCGATGGCACCCGGCAACCGGTCCCTGGTGCCCGGACCGAGCAGGGCGGCCCGCCCGAGCCGGCGCAGATCGAGACGCCGCAGACCGCGTCGACGGGCATCGGCGACGCGCTCGGCGTCCACCGCGTTGTCTGCGCTCATCGGCACCTCCGGCAGCATGAACCGGCGGCAGAAGCCCTCACACGACCCGCGGGGCCGCGCCGGTGATTGATGCTATCGAGCCCACCACGTGCGGCTGTCACGCTCTCGCCGAGAGTGATCCCCATCACCCGTTCGAGGGACGGTGTACGGGGATTCCTGGCGGAATGAGCCGGGTAGCAAAACGGTGCGGGGGGATCAGCGGACCGATCGGGCGGCAGCGAAAGCGGGTTCGAGGACTCCCTCGGCGACGATGACCGCGGGGCCGGTCATCTCGATCAGGCCGTCGACGGTCTCGGTGATCACCAGCCGGCCGCCGGGGACGTCGACGGTGTAGGTGACGGGGCGGCCGGTGTCCGCGGGATCGAGGCCGTCACGGCGGGCGGCCGCGACCATCACGGCGCAGGCTCCGGTGCCGCAGGACCGGGTCTCGCCCGAGCCGCGCTCGTGGACGCGCATGGCCACGTGGCGGGGTCCGCGGTCCACGACGAATTCGACGTTCGTACCGGCGGGGTAGGCCTCGGCGGGGGTGACAGCGGGGGCCCGGAAGAGGTCTCCGGCCTCGGCGAGGTCGTCCACGAAGACGACGGCGTGCGGGTTGCCCATGTTGACGTGGACCGCGGGCCAGCCGCGGGAGTCGACCGTCACCGTGACGGCGCCGTCGGGGAAGGCGGCCCGGCCCATGCCGACAGTGATCCCGCCGGGGGAGCCGTCGTCGCCGTCCTTGGCGATGTGGACCTCGCGCACCCCCGCACGGGTGGCGAGGGCCAGGTCGCCGGCATCGGCGAGGCCGGCCCGCTGGAGGTAGCGGGCGAAGACACGGACGCCGTTGCCGCACATCTCGGCGATGCTGCCGTCGCTGTTGCGGTAGTCCATGAACCACTCGGCCCGGTCGGCGAGCGCGGCGGCCTCCGGGTGGGCGGCCGAGCGGACGACGCGCAGCAGGCCGTCGCCGCCGACCCCGGCGCGGCGGTCGCACAGCCTGGCCACCTGGTCGGCGGACAGGTCGAGCAGACCGTCCGGGTCGGGGACGATCACGAAGTCGTTCTCGGTCCCGTGGCCCTTGAGGAAGACGGAAGGAGTGGTGCCGGGGTGCGCGTCAGTCACCTCTCGATCGTACGCGGACGGCCGGCTGTGAGCGGCGCGGGGCGTCAGCGCAGCCGGGCGACGCGCCAGACGGCCAGCGCGGCGAGCAGCACGATCAGGGCGGCGTAGCCGGCGGCGAAGCGCCAGTCGATCCGGGCGCCGGAGCCGCGGGCGGGCAGCCCCGGCCAGGTGTAGCCGACCCGGCGGGCCGCCATCAGCGCCCAGCCCGCGGAGCAGCAGCACAGCAGCAGGCCGAGCATGGCGACGACCGGACCGGCGTCGCCGGATTCGAAGGCGAGAGGAAAGGCGAACATGAGGGATCCGCCCACCGCGAGCGCGATGATCGGAGCGAGCTGCCAGATCCGCAGCCGCCGCTGCGGTCGCAGTTCACGGAAGGACTGGCCGCCGTCGAGCGGCAGGACCGGGTCGATCGAACCCAGCGGGTCGAGGGGTTCGAGCGGAATCAGCGGGTCGCCGAGGGCGTCCAGCGATTCCAGGTGCGTCAGCTCTTCGATGTGTTCCGCGCTGTCGGCCGGGACACCGTTGATCTCCTGTGACGCATGGGAGTCGTACGAGTCCGCCGCTGAGTCGCGCCCCTGGGGGGTGTCGCGTGGGCCGAGTGCCATCGCCACGCGCCCTCCCGAGTCTCCGACACCGTAGCTGGTCGCTCGATGATGGCACGGTCGGAGGGCTGGTCCCGGACGCCGGAGCGTCCCGATGCCATCACGTGATCAGGCTGTGACCGCTTCCTCGAGCAACGTCAGCGCATGGTCGGTGAGTTCTCCGTCCTGGGCGGTGAGCCAGTGCACACGGCCGTCGCGTCGGAACCACGAATCCTGGCGCCGTGCGAAACGTTTCGTGGCCCGCACGGTGTCGGCGCGCGCCTCCTCCTCGGTGCACTCCCCGGCGAGCGCGGCGAGCACCTGCTGGTAGCCGAGGGCGCGGGAGGCGGTGCGGCCCTCGCGCAGCCCGACGGCATCCAGGGCGCCGACCTCGGCGACGAGGCCGCCCGCCCACATACGGTCGACCCGCAGCGCGATGCGCTCGTCGAGCAGCGGCCGGGGGATGTCGAGCCCGATCTGCACGGTGTCGTAGACCGACTGCTGCGCCTCGGCCTGGGGCAGGTTGGCCGTGAAGGGCCGGCCGGTGATCTCGACCACTTCCAGGGCGCGGACGATCCGGCGGCCGTTGCTGGGGAGGATCGCCTGGGCCGCGGCCGGGTCGACGGCGGCCAGCCGGGCGTGCAGGGCGCCCGGGCCGCGCATGTCGAGTTCGGCCTCCAGCCTGGCGCGGACGGCGGCGTCGGTGCCCGGGAATTCCAGCGGGTCGATCGCGGCGCGCACGTACAGCCCGGAGCCGCCGACCAGCACCGGGACCCGGTCCGCAGCGTGCAGCCGGTCGATCTCGGCGCGGGCCAGCCGCTGGTAGTCGGCGACGTTGGCGGCCTGCGTCACGTCCCAGATGTCCAGCAGGTGGTGCGGCACGCCCTGCCGTTCGTCGGGTGGGAGTTTGGCGGTGCCGATGTCCATGCCGCGGTAGAGCTGCATGGAGTCGGCGTTGATCACCTCGCCGCCCAGGATCCGGGCCAGGGAGACACCGAGATCCGATTTTCCGGCTGCGGTGGGGCCTACGACGGCGATCACACGGTTCTTCACGTTGTCAGTCTCCCAAACATCCGGTGCCGGCTTCCAAACGTCCGGCGCCGACCTCGATGCACAGGGGGCGGGCTCGGCGGCGCGTATTCACAGTGGCGCGAGTATTGTCTGAAGAGAAGGGCATTTTGCGGTGCTTGTGATACTTTGCGGCTATTTGCTCGCAGCGGCGCAGCTCGCGGCCCTGATCGCGTCATCTTCGAGGAAGGTGCCAGATGAGCTTCATGGACACGGTCAAGGACAAGCTCGGCCTGGCGAAGGACAAGGCCGGTGACATGGCCCGGCAGCACCCCGACAAGGTCGACTCGGGAATCGACAAGGCGGCGCAGACCGCGGACCCCAAGACCGGCGGCAAGCACTCCGACAAGATCGACACCGGCGCCGACAAGGCGAAGGGCGCCGCGGACAAGCTCGGCGGCGAGGGCGGCGGCCAGGACACCGGCGGCAGGACCTGATCGAACCCCGATGAGCGCCGTCCCCGCCGCACAGCGGCGGGCGCTCGGCGAGTGATACCGGACGGCCGCGGAATTCCACCTTCCGCGGCCCGTCCACGCGCAATCGGCGCCCGCGGCTCGACCTGCCGCTATGTCCAGCCGGCCACGAAATACCCGACGCCGTAGGGCGCCTCCTCGTACAGCAGCTGCCCGCCGAGGCCCGCGCCGCGAGCCGCACCGGCCAGCAGTTGCCAGGGGGCCCTGCCCGCGGCGCCGACCGCCTGCGCAAGCTCCGGGTCGAGCCCGGCCAGCGCCTCGGTGTCGGCGGCGGCCAGCGCGGCGGCGACGGACGCGTCGAAACCCTCGGCGCGGTCGTCCAGATAGCCCGGCGCCTTGACCGTACGGGTGACGCTGCCGTCACCCATCACCAGCAGCGCGACCCGCCCGGCCGACGCGGCGACGTCCTGCCCGGCGGCGGCGCACCGGTCGGGCGCCAGCGGCTCCCCCACCGCCAGGCCCTCCACCGGGCTCGCGTGCCAGCCTCGCAGCAGCCAGGCGGCCACGGCCAGCGAAGGCGGCAGCACCCGTACATCATCGGCCGGGGCGTCGTCTCCGTCGCTCTCCCCCGCCTTGCCGAGCCGCACGTCCAGCGCGACACCGAACGGGCGGAAGGACCCGCGGACACCCTCGGCGAAGGCGCCGCGGGCCGACAGTTCGGCCGGCCCCACGGCCACCAGAAGGTCGGGCCGGGACGCTGCCAGCAACCCGACGGCGTCCCCGCAGGCGTCCCGCAGCGCGTCCAGCTCGGGTGCGGCTCCGGCCGCCACCTCGGGCACCAGCAGCGGCGGGCAGGGGCAGACGGCAGCGGCGACCAGCATGATCGCCACCTTACCGCCGGAGCCGGACAGCGCCCCCGCGCCCGCCACGGCCCCACGGGCGCCGCTCCCCACCGCCCGTTCCGGCCCCAGGAGCCTTCGCCGGCCCGGCGCTCAGTCGACCGCGCAGCCCCCGGTCGAGGCCACCGGCGCGGGCACCCCGATCGTCGGCAGCCCGAGCATCACACCGGCCGGCTGCGGCGCGGGAGCCGCGGTGCGCCGCTCCCAGGCGTCGCCGGCCCGCGTACGGCGTACGGACAGCGCGGGGCGCTCGGCGAGCAGATGGTGCGGCGCGGCGTAGGTGATCTCGACGGTCACCATGTCGCCGGGCCTGGCCTGCTGCCCCTCCGGGCGCTCGAAGTGCACCAGGCGGTTGTCGGGGGCGCGTCCCGACAGCCGGCGGGTCGCGTCGTCCTTGCGGCCCTCGCCCTCGGCGACCAGCACCTCAAGGGTGCGGCCGACCTGCGTCTTGTTCTGCTCCCAGGAAATCTCCTCCTGGAGCGCGACCAGCCGCTCGTAGCGCTCCTGGACGACGGCCTTGGGGATCTGGCCGTCCATCTCCGCGGCGGGGGTGCCGGGCCGCTTGCTGTACTGGAAGGTGAAGGCCTGCGCGAAGCGCGCCTCACGCACCACGTGCAGGGTCTGCTCGAAGTCCTCCTCGGTCTCGCCGGGGAAGCCCACGATGATGTCGGTGGTGAGCGCGGCGTCGGGCATCGCGGCCCGCACCTTCTCGATGATTCCGAGGTAACGATCCTGCCGGTACGACCGGCGCATCGCCTTGAGCACCCGGTCCGAGCCAGACTGCAGCGGCATGTGCAGCTGGTGCATCACCGTCGGCGTCTCCGCCATCGCCGCGATCACGTCGTCGGTGAAGTCGCGCGGATGCGGGGAGGTGAAACGGATCCGCTCCAGGCCCTCGACCGCGCCGGTGGCACGCAGCAGCTTGCCGAAGGCCTCCCGGTCGCCGATATCGGAGCCGTAGGCGTTGACGTTCTGGCCGAGCAGGGTGACCTCGATGACGCCCTCGGCGACCAGCGCCTCGACCTCGGCCAGCACATCGCCGGGCCGCCGGTCCTTCTCCTTGCCGCGCAGCGCGGGCACGATGCAGAAGGTGCAGGTGTTGTTGCAGCCCACGGAGATCGCGACCCACGCGGCATAGGCGGACTCGCGGCGGGACGGCAGCGTCGAGGGGAAGGTCTCCAGTGACTCGACGATCTCGACCTGGGCCTCTTCCCCGATCCTGGCCCGCTCCAGCAGCACCGGCAGCTGCCCGATGTTGTGGGTGCCGAACACCACGTCGACCCAGGGCGCCCGCTTCACGATCGTGTCGCGGTCCTTCTGCGCCAGACAGCCGCCCACGGCGATCTGCATGCCGGGGCGGGCGGCCTTCTTCGGCACGAGCTGGCCGAGGTTGCCGTAGAGCCGGTTGTCGGCGTTCTCCCGCACCGCACAGGTGTTGAAGACGACGACGTCCGCGCCGTCGGCGCCCTCCGGCGCCCGCACATAGCCGGCGCCCTCCAGCAGGCCGGACAGCCGCTCGGAGTCGTGGACGTTCATCTGGCACCCGTAGGTGCGGACCTCGTAAGTACGCGCGCTCATAACAATCCACCAGACTACGTGGTTCCCGGGCTGTGTCGCCCCCGCCTTGTGGCGCCCGCCGGCCGCCGGCCCCGGCCCGAGTCGGCCGGCCCTTCCGCGTATCGGCGCAGCCTGGCAGGATCCCGGGGCATGGACCTCCCCCGCCTCGGCAGACTGTGGCCGCACGGCCGCCGTGCCCGGCGCCGGCGGGTGCTGCAGACCGCGCTGGCCGCGGCGTCGGCGCTGGCCCTGCTGCTGTGGTGGCTGGTCCCGGCCGGCGGCCCCGGCTACCCGCGAACCCCGCTGTCCTTCGCCACGGGCGTCGCCAACGGTGTGTACGAGAAGTACGGCATGCTGCTGCAGAGCGACCTGCGGACGGCGCTGCCCGGGGTCGACGTCACCCTGGAGCACACCGAGGGATCCGTCGACAACATCAAGCGGGTCGCCTCGGGGCGGTCCGACTTCACCATCGCGGCCGCCGACGCCGTGGCGAGCTACGAGGGTCCGGGGAAGTCCGGACTGCGGGCGATCGCGCGGCTCTACGACGACTACATGCAGCTGGTCGTACCGCATGACTCGCCGGTGCGCTCGATCCGCGACCTGCGCCATATGACGGTCGGCGTGGGGCAGGCGGACTCCGGCGTCAATCTCATCACCCGGCGCCTGTTCGCCGCGGCGGGCATGAACATGAACAAGGACGTGACAGCCGAGCCGGTCGGCATCGACCAGGCGCCCGCGATGCTGCTCGACGGCCGGCTCGACGCCTTCTTCTGGTCCGGCGGGCTGCCGACCGCCGCGGTCGCCGCCATGGCGACCCCGGTGGCGCGGATCAAGCTGGTGCAGCTCGGGGACCTGGTGGCCCCGCTGCACGCCATGGGCGCCGGCATGGCCTACTACCGGCAGGCGGTGATGCCGGCCGACGCCTACCCGGCGGCGCAGGACGGCAAGGCGGTGCCGACGGTCGCGGTGGCCAATCTGCTCATCACCACGGACCGTGCCGACGCCGGACTGGTGGAGCGGCTCACCCGGGCGGTGATCGACAGCCGGGACGCGATCGGCACCGTCGTGCACGCGGCCCAGCTGGTGGACCTGCGGACCGCGGTCTTCACCGACCCGCTGCCACTGCACGCGGGCGCCGAGCGCTACTACCGCTCGGTCAAGCCGTAGCTGCCCTCTCCGCCGCAGAGGGTCCTTACGCCGCTACGTGGCCACCGCCGGCGCCGCGCGCGGCACGCGGAGGGTGACCTCAAGGCCGGACGGGTCGTGGTGGCCGTACGCGATGGCGCCGCCGCCCTGGCCGAGCAGCGCCTTGGCAATGGACAGGCCGAGCCCGGAGCCCTGCACATTCTGATGCCGGGCGCTGCGCCAGAAGCGGTCGCCGATCCTGGCCAGCTCCTCGTCCGCCAGGCCCGGACCGCCGTCGGCCACCACCACTGTCGCGCTGTCGCCGTCCGCCGCCACCACGACGGTGACGGCGGCGCCGGCGGGGGTGAACTTGATGGCGTTGTCCAACACCGCGTCCAGTGCGCTGGACAGGGCGACGGAGTCCGCCCAGCCGGTCACCGCGGCGCCCTCGGGCGACGTGGTGACGTCCATGACGACGCCCGCCCGGTCCGCGACCGGCCGCCATGCGTCCGCACGCGTACGGGCCATGGCCGCGATGTCCGTGACCGCCAGATGGCTGCCGGAATTCTCGGCGAGCGCCAGGCCCAGCAGATCGTCGAGCACCTGCGCCAGCCGGTGCCCCTCCTCCTTGACCGACTCGGCCTCGGTATGGCCCTCGGGCAGTTCGAGGCCGAGCAGTTCGATCCGCAGCAGCAGGGCGGACAGCGGATTGCGCAGTTGGTGGGAGGCGTCGGCGACGAAGGCGCGCTGCTGGTCCAGCACGGCCTCGACATTGTCGGCCATCTCGTTGAACGACCGGATCAGGCGCCGCAGCTCGGGCGGTCCGCCGGCCGGCCCGACCCGGGACTTCATCCGGCCGGTGGCGATGTCGTGGGTGACCCGGTCGAGGGTGGCGACCGGCAGCAGCACCCAGCCGGTCAGCCTTACCGCGCAGAGCACGGCGATGACCATTGCCGCCAGCTCACCGGCCGCCAGCAGCATCCAGCCGTGCAGGATGCGGGAGCGCAGGGCGCCGGTAGGCGAGTCGGTGACGACGACCGCCACCACGTCGCCGTCCCGCACGATCGGCGACGCGATGGCCAGCCTGCGGTGCTGCCAGGGCCACACCTGCGCCGGGTCGTGGGCGCGGCGGCCCAGCAGCGACGACTCGTAGGCGTCGTAGAGCTCGCCCTCCGGGGGCAGTCGCCAGCTCTTGGGGGCCGCGGCCATGGCGGCGCTGTCGCGGTAGAAGACACCCGCGCTGATGCTGTAGAGCTGCTGGTACCTGGCGAGTTCCACGCGCAGTGTGTGCAGTCTTTCGTCGTCCACGCTGTCCACGACGGACTTCTGCTCGTCGCGCGCGGTGACGAACTGCGCGAGCGCGGCGAAGCGCGTGGTGTCGTCGATGCGGTCGACGACGACGCGCTGCTGCTGCGCGGCGGCCAGGCTCGCGGCCAGCGGGATGCCGAGGGCCAGCAGGACACCCGCCATCAGCACGATCAGCAGCGGGAGCAGGCGGGAGCGCACGGCGCGGGACCGGGGCGGCCGGGGTCAGCCCGCGGCCGGCACGACGAGCCGGTAGCCGACACCGCGGACCGTCTCGATCATGGCCGGGGTGCGCAGCTTGGAGCGCAGCGAGGCGACATGGACCTCAAGGGTGCGGCCAGTCCCCTCCCACGCGGTCCGCCACACCTCGCTGATGATCTGCTCCCGGCGGAAGACCACGCCGGGCCGCCCGGCGAGCAGCGCCAGCAGGTCGAACTCCTTTCGGGTCAGCACGATCGGGGCGCCGTCCACGGTGACCCGCCGGGTGGGCAGCTCGATGGCGATCGGGCCGAGCAGCAGGCGGGTGCGCTGCACGGCCGGCACGGCGCTGTGCGCGGCCGTCGACGCGCCGCCGGGCTGCAGCTCCTGCGGCAGGAGGCCGGCCGGGGCGAGCGGCGGGCGGCGGCTGACGGCGTGGATGCGGGCGAGCAGTTCCCCGGTGTCGTACGGCTTCACGATGTAGTCGTCGGCGCCGAGGTTGAGGCCGTGGATGCGGGACCTGACGTCGGCGCGGGCGGTGACCATGATCACCGGGGTGCCGGTCCTGCGCCTGATGCGGCTGCACACCTCGAAACCGTCCTGGTCGGGCAGGCCCAGGTCGAGGAGCACGCAGTCGAAGGCCGGGCCGCCGTCGGGAAGCAGCGCCTGGATCGCCTCCTCGCCGCTGCGGGCGTGCTTGACGTCGAATCCGTGCTTGCCGAGGAGTGCGGAGACGGCCGCGGCGACCCGGTCGTCGTCCTCCACCAGCAGCAGCCGCATCTGCGGTCTCCTCCTTCTGGCCTGCCAGATCCGGCCACGTGTGTCCGGGCCGGTCGTGCCCGGTCCCTGTGACCGAATCCATGCCGATCGGCCGGGGGTGCGTCAAGGGTGTACCGGCTCACGGTGCCGACCGTTACCGAGCCGGTACGCGTCGCGGGCGCCGTCCGATGCCTCCGGCATGCGCCGGGTGTGCCGTCGGCGCACCGCGCCGACGTGCCACTGTCGCTTGACGTGGGCAGGCGCAGTGGGTTGCATACGCTTTGTGACCGTACTTCTTCCGGGGGCTGCTGCGTGGACCCGGTGATCGTCGCGGGGGCGGGCCCTGTGGGCCTGACCCTCGCCCTCGCGCTGGCCCGCCGCGACGTCCCCGTCATCCTCCTGGACGAGGCGGAGGTGATCGCCGACGCCGAGGGGCTGCGGCGGTCGCGGACCGCGGTGCTGGGGCCGGCGGAAGTCGCGCTGGTCGAGCGGCTGGGCTTCCCCACCGTCCGTGCGGAGGGCGCCACCTGGACCGGCTGGCGGACCGTACGGCGGCGTGCCGAGGTGGCGCGGATCGACTTCACGGCGGACGACGCGCCGGTGCACATCGCGCAGCACCGGCTGGAGAACGGCCTGCGGCAGGCGCTGCTCGGCTGCGGCTCCGTGCGGATCGTGGCGGGCTGCCGGGTGGACGCGCTGGAGCAGGACCCGCGCGGGGTCACGGTGCACACCAGCGGCTCGCACGAGACCTGGTGGCGGGGCAGCTACCTGGTCGGGTGCGACGGCCCGCGGTCGACGGTACGCAAGCTGCTGGGGGTCCGCTTCCCCGGCCGTACGGCGGTGGACCGGCACGCCGTGGCGGTGGTGCGCGCCGAACTGCCCGAGCCGGGCGCGGCCCTGCTGCACCGGGACCCGCCGGGCGCCCCCGCCGGGCAGGAGGTGACGGCGCGGCCGCTCCCCGAGGGGTTGTGGCGGCTGGACTGGCTGCTGCCTGTGCACGCCCGTGCGCTCACCCCTGACGCGCTGGTGGAGCGGCTGCGCGGCACGCTCACCACGTGGTGCGGCAGTGTCGTGCCCTACGAGGTCGTGGGATCAGCCGACTACTCGGTGCACCAGCGGCTGGCCAGGCGCTGGCGGTCCGGCCGGGCCTTCCTGGCGGGGGACGCCGCGCATCTGATGGGCGCGCTCGGGGCGCAGAGCGTCCAGGAGGGGCTGCGGGACGCCGAGAACCTGTCCTGGAAACTGGCCCTCGCCTGGCACGACGGTGCGTCCAAGGTGTTGCTCAACAGCTACGAGGCCGAGCGGCGCGGCGCGGTCGGCGCCCGGCTGCGGGCCACCGACCAGGTGCTTCCGCTGCTCCGGGCCAGCGGCACCTGGCAGACCGTACGGCAGTCGCTGCTGTCCGGATCGGCGCGCGGGCAGGCGGAACTGCTGACCGACAGCCACCTGGGGCGGGGAGCGGCGGCCGCCTCCCGGGTCTACGGGCGCTCGCCGCTCGCGCTGCCCGCGCCGCGGTCGGGCGGGGGCAGGTCCGGCGAGTCGCCGCTGGTGGCGGCGTGCGACACAGCGCCGGGCGGACGGGTCGCCGATGTGCAGGTGACGGCGCTCGACGGAACGGTCGGGCGGTTGTGGGACCGGCTGGGCCAGGGGCTGGTCGTGGTCCTGATCGCGCCCGGCACCGGAGTGTGGGAGAGCAGGCACTGGCTGACGGCCGGGCTGATGCCCCGGCTGGCGTCGGCGGTCGCCGCACTGCCCACTCCCGCGGAGCTGTTGGTGGCCGAGACATACCCGGGAGCGACGGCTCACACCGTGCTTCTGATCCGGCCGGACGGCCATCTGGTCACCGCCATGGTCGGCTGCCGGCCCGCCGAGCTGTACTCCTACGCCGACCTGGCCCGCGGCGGTCCGCCGACAGTGGCCGGCGGTGACGAGGACGACGGCCAGGACGACGGCGGTCAGCACGCCGAGGCCCGCGGAGTGCCGGGAGGTGGCGCGGCAGGCACGCGCGTCAGCGGGCCTACGCGGTAGGTGGTGGCCGGGGGGCCGTTCTCCGCAGGCCGGCCCGGCCGCTCTGCTATTCCCATGGGTCCGGTCCCTCGGCGCCGGGCCACGGCTCGGCGCCGTCGCTCTGCTGCTCCTGTGCGAGGGCGTCGCGCACCACTTTCAGGGCCAGCCCTTCGCTGTAGCCCTTGCGAGCGAGCATCCCGGCCAGCCGCCGGATCCGCCGGTCCCGGTCCAGGCCACGGGTGCCGGGCAGCCTGCGCTGCACGAGGGCCCGTGCGGTCTCCTCCTCCTGCTCGGGATCGAGCAGACCGACGGCCTCGCTCACCAGCTCGGCCTCCACCCCGCGATGGCGCAGCTCCTGGGCCAGGGCCCGGCGGGCCAGGCCGCGGCCGCGGTGCCGTGACTCCACCCAGGCGTTGGCGAACGCCTGGTCGTCGATCAGCCCCACGTCCTGGAAGCGCTCCAGGACGTATTCCGCGACCTCGTCGGGGATCTCCCGCTTGCGCATGGCGTCGGCGAGCTGCCTGCGGGTGCGCGGAGTCCCTGTGAGCAGGCGCAGGCACAGCGCCCGCGCCTGCTCTTCGGGATCGAGCGGCGGCTCTTGCGAGGCCCTCGACTCGGAAGAGCCGCCGCGCTCCTGGGACCTGCGCGCCATGGCGTCAGGCCTTGGCAGCGGTGGCCTTGGCCGCCTTCTTCGGCGCCGGGACCTCGGCCTTGACCGGTGCCACGACACCTGTTGCGGCACCTGCCGCGTCGGCGGCCGGCAGGGCTGCCGGAGCTTCGGTCTTCGGCACGCCGACGCCCAGCTTCTCCTTGATCCGCTTCTCGATCTCGTCCGCCAGGTCCGGGTTGTCCTTGAGGAAATTGCGGACGTTTTCCTTGCCCTGGCCGAGCTGGTCGCCCTCGTACGTGTACCAGGCGCCGGACTTGCGGACGAAGCCGTGCTCGACGCCCATGTCGATCAGACCGCCCTCGCGGCTGATGCCATGGCCGTAGAGGATGTCGAACTCGGCCTGCTTGAAGGGCGGCGCGACCTTGTTCTTGACCACCTTGACGCGGGTGCGGTTGCCGACCGCGTCGGTGCCGTCCTTGAGCGTCTCGATCCGGCGGATGTCGAGCCGGACGGAGGCGTAGAACTTCAGCGCGCGGCCACCGGTGGTGGTCTCCGGTGAGCCGAACATCACACCGATCTTCTCGCGGAGCTGGTTGATGAAGATCGCGGTGGTCTTCGACTGGTTGAGCGCGCTGGTGATCTTGCGGAGCGCCTGGCTCATCAGCCGGGCCTGGAGGCCGACGTGCGAGTCGCCCATCTCACCCTCGATCTCGGCCCGCGGCACGAGGGCTGCCACGGAGTCGATCACGATGAGGTCGATGGCGCCGGAGCGGACCAGCATGTCCACGATTTCGAGCGCCTGCTCGCCGGTGTCCGGCTGGGACAGCAGGAGGTTGTCGGTGTCGACGCCGAGCGCCTTGGCGTAGTCGGGGTCGAGGGCGTGCTCGGCGTCCACGAACGCCACCGTGCCGCCGGCCTTCTGCGCGTTGGCCACCGCGTGCAGGGTGAGCGTGGTCTTGCCCGAGGACTCGGGGCCGTACACCTCCACCACCCGGCCGCGCGGCAGTCCGCCGACGCCGAGGGCTACGTCCAAGGCGGTCGACCCGGTGGGGATGACCTCGATGGGCTCATTCGGCCGGTCGCCGAGGCGCATGACCGCGCCCTTGCCGAACTGCCGTTCAATCTGTGCGAGCGCGGCGTCGAGCGCCTTGTCGCGGTCGTTTCCTGCCATGGGTTCCACCCGGGATGTCTGGTTCGATCGCTTCACGTCCACGACGCTAGCGCCTGCCACTGACAATGCGCCCGGACGTCGCTCCGGCCTGTGGATAACTCGGGCGGTTCCGGCCGGGCAATTCCGGCCCGAATCCATGCCGCCGACCAGAAAAATCCGTCCGGCGCTCCCATAAGAATGGATGTTCGAATTCCGTGTCAAGCGACCCGCCGGGTCCCTCAGGCCCGGGGATCGGTCACTTCGTAGCGCCGCACGTAGGCCGCGAAGAAGCCCTGCAGGGTGGCGGTCGCGGGGATCGCGATGAGGGCGCCGACCGCGCCGAGCAGGGCCGTGCCCGCGATGACCGAGCCGAAGGCGACCGCCGGGTGGATGTCCACGGTGCGCGCGGTGATCCGCGGCTGCAGCAGGTAGTTCTCGAACTGCTGGTAGACCACGACGAAGCACAGCACCCACAGGGCGTCCCACGGATCCACGGTGAGGGCGATCAGGACCGGCAGCGCGCCCGCCAGATAGGTGCCGATGGTCGGGATGAACTGCGAGACCAGCCCGACCCAGACGGCGAGCGCGGGCGCGTAGGGCACCCCGAGCACCTGGAGCAGGACGTAGTGCGCGACGCCGGAGATCAGCGCCATCAGCGCGCGGGAGTAGAGGTAGCCGCCGGTCTTGGCGACCGCGATCTCCCAGGCGCGCAGCACCTCGGCCTGGCGGTCGGGCGGCAGTACGGAGCACAGCGCGCGCCGCAGCCGCGGGCCGTCGGCGGCGAAGTAGTAGGTGAACAGCAGCACGGTGAAGAGCTGGAAGACGGTGCCGATGACGGTGGCCGACAGTCCCCACACCCTGCTCGCGCCGTTCGCGAGATAGGTGCGCACCCAGTTGGAGTGCAGGACGTTGTCCCGGAGCCTGCCGGTGTCGAGGTGGGAGTGGAAGGTCCTGTTGATCCACCCGACGATGTCGTCCACGTACTGCGGCAGATTGCGCACGATGGTGCCGACCTGGTCGACCAGCAGCGAGCCGAGCGCCAGGACGAAGCCCGCCGCCGCGACCAGCACCACCAGGATGACCAGGCCGGTGGCCGCCCCGCGGCGGACTCCGCGGGTGGCCATCCACTCCACCGCGGGCTCGATGGCGACGGCGCAGAAGAACGAGACCACGATGTTGACGAGCAGTCCGAGGAGCCGGTCGAAGGCCCAGTGCGCGAACTGATAGCAGGCGATCAGCGCGAGGGCGAGCACCAGTGCGCGCGGCAGCCAGCGCGGCATGCGGGCGCGTGGCGTGCCGGGCGTGTCGCGCGGACCGGCTCCGCCGGGCGGCGGAGCCGGAGGTGTGGCCGGACCGGGGGTGTCGTCGCTGCCTGCCACGCGCCAAGTCTCACCTCGGGCGGGGGGAAAGTCCTGATATCGACTCATTCGGCGCAGCGATGATGCCTGGCAAGGCACCACTGCCGCCGGACGGACACGGCGTGGCGCGGCGGGTCAGCGGCGGCCCGCGGGGACGTCCATGGCGGCGCACACCGCACGCCAGACGTCCCTGGTCTCCCAGCCGTCGTCCAGCGCCTGGTGGACCGTACGCCCGCCCAGCTCGGCCATGACATGGTCACGTGCGAAGGAGTCGGCGTAGGCGTCACCGAACTGTGCACGCATTCGTTCCCAGAAAATCGTCAACCGCATGGCTGCCAGTATCGCGCGCCCGCCGCACGGATCCCGCCCGCCCTCCGTCACACGCCGGACAGTGCCCGCAGGCCCGCGGTGACGAGCACCGCCGCCGCGATCACCACCAGGAAGGGCGCCCGCAGCAGCACCGCGACCCAGGCGGCGGCGAGCCCGGCCGCGCGTGCGTCGACGGTGAGCCCCGGCTCGTCGGTGCCGAAGGTCTGCAGTGCGGTGAGCGCCGCGAGCAGCGCGATCGGCACCAGGGCCGCGAGCCGCTTGACCAGCGGCCTTTCCAATAGCCCGGCTGGTACGGACAGGCCGAGCAGTTTCACCGCGTAGCAGCCGGCCGCCGTCACCACGATCGCCGTCCAGGTGCCGGCACCGGAGTTCATCGGCGGGCCTCCCGCTCTTCCTGCTCGGCCGCTCCCGTGCCCCTTCGGGTCCACCGGCTGCCCGCCAGCACCAGCGGCGCGGCCAAGGCGGCGACCAGCACCGGCACTCCGGCGGGCAGCAGCGGCAGCCCGGCCAGTGCGAGGAGCACGGCGAGCGCCGCCACGGTGCGTTCGGTGCGGCCCTTGACCATGGGGGCCAGCAGGGCGAGGAAGACGGCGGGACCGGCCGCGTCCAGGCCCCACGCAGCGGGGTCGCCGAGCGCGGAGGCGCCCAGCGTTCCGAGCAGGGTCGTGAGATTCCACAGCACGTAGAGACTGGCGCCGGTCACGGTGAAGCCGAGCCTGGCGCCGGCCCGGTCCCGCTGGGCGAGCGCCACCGCGGAGGTCTCGTCGATGACCCATTGCGCGGCCAGCGGGCGCACTGCCGCCGGCAGCCGCAGCAGCTGGGAGAGCCGCAGCCCGTAGAAGGCGTTGCGCGCGCCGAGGAAGAACGCGCCGGCCGAGGCCGCGAAGGGATTGCCGCCCGCGCCGAGCGCACCGACCAGGGCGAATTGTGAGGCGCCGGTGAATACCAGCAGCGACAACGCGCAGCTCTGCGGCACCGTGAGCCCGGCGCCGGCCGAGGTCACGCCGAAGGCGAAACCGGACAGCCCCACGGCCACCCCGACGCCGAGGGCGTCGCGGACCACGCGTGAGCGGGACGGGGAGGGGGACGGCGGCCGGTCGGCGGCCCTGTCGGGTATCGGCGGTGCGGTCATGCGCCCAGGTTAGGAAGGGGCGGGCAGCCGGTCTTGTACGTTCTTGCGCTCGCGCTGGTAGGCCCCCGGAGGGACGCCGACGATCCGGGTGAAGTGGCGGTTGAGGTGCGACTGGTCGGTGAAACCGACAGCGGTCGCGGCGCTCGCGGGGGCGACCCCGGCGTCCAGCAGCCGGCGGGCCTCCTTGACTCGCTCCCCGGTCAGCCAGGCGTGCGGGGGCAGCCCGTAGACGGACTTGAACGCCCGCAGCAGGGCGAAGGGGCTGGTGCCGAACTCGGTGGCGAGCTGTTCCAGGCTCGGGGGCTCCGCCAGCCGAGCCGTCAGCAGGTCGCGCGCACGGGCGGCGGCGGCCTGCCCGCCCGAGCGGCCGGCGGCCGCGGCCTGCCGCCCGGACCCGTGCCGGGCGAGCAGGCGGGCCAGCACGAGCCTCAGGCACGTGTCGGCCGCGAGTGCGTTGTCGCTCTCGGCCGCCGCGTGGACGTCGGCGATCATCCGGGCCGTGGCGGGGTCGTGCACGACGGTGGCGTCGAAGGCCGGGGTGCCGCGCGAAGCGGAGAGGTCGGCGGCCACCGCCGCCACGACCTGCGGGGCGGGGTAGAGGACCCGGTAGGCCCAGCCCTCCTCGGTGCCCGCGTACGCCGAGTGCGGGGTCCCGGGGTTGATCAGCACGACACCGCCCGCACCGGCCCGCTCGGCCCCGTCCGGCAGGCCGACGCCCTCCACTCCCCCGGTGACCGCGGCGATCACATAGCCGTCATGGGCGTGCCGGGGGAAGACGTGCCGGACGTAGCGGGCCCGCAGCAGGTCCACCCCCGGCAGCGCCGGGTACTCCCAGTGCCTGGCCTGCTCGCGAGGCGTCATGAGGCCATTGTGGCGTGACCGCGCCAGGAGTTATCCACAGGTCGCGATTCCAGCTCAGCGCGCTGTCGGTGCGGCGAGGCAGGATGGTGGCATGTCCAGTCGCAGCAGCCTCGACGCTTTCTCCCCCGCCACCCGCGCGTGGTTCACGGGGGCGTTCAGCGAGCCCACTCCCGCCCAGTCAGGGGCGTGGACGGCCATCGCCGAGGACTCCGACGTGCTGGTCGTCGCGCCCACCGGCTCGGGCAAGACACTCGCCGCCTTCCTGGCCGCGCTCGACCGGCTGGCGGCCACCCCGCCGCCGGCCGAGGCGCGCAAGCGCTGCCGGGTGCTCTATGTCTCACCGCTGAAGGCCCTGGCGGTGGACGTGGAGCGCAATCTGCGCAGCCCGCTCGCGGGCCTGCGCCAGGAGTCGGTGCGCCTCGGGCTGCCCGAGCCCGAGGTGCGGGTCGGGATCCGCTCGGGGGACACCCCGCCCGCGGAGCGTCGCGCCCTGGTCACCAGGCCGCCCGACATCCTGATCACCACCCCGGAATCGCTCTTCCTCATGCTCACCTCCGCCGCCCGGGAGGCCCTGACCGGGGTCGAGACGGTGATCCTGGACGAGGTGCACGCGGTGGCGGGCACCAAGCGGGGCGCCCACCTGGCCCTGTCACTGGAGCGCCTCGACCGGCTGCTCGACCGGCCCGCCCGCCGGATCGGACTGTCGGCCACCGTGCGTCCGGTGGACGAGATCGCCCGCTATCTGTCCCCGCAGCGCAGAGTGACCGTCGTCCAGCCGCCGTCGCAGAAGGAATTCCGGCTGTCGGTGGTGGTGCCGGTGGAGGATCTGGCAGAGCTGGGCGGCTCACCGGTCGCCGACCAGGCCGAGCACAGCGGGCCGGCCGCGGGCCCCGCTGAGCGGCCCTCGATCTGGCCCCATGTGGAGGAGCGGATCGCCGACCTGGTGCAGGCCCACCGCTCCACGATCGTCTTCGCCAATTCGCGCAGACTGGCCGAGCGGCTCTGCAACCGGCTCAACGAGATCGGACACGAGCGGGCGGAGGGCGAGCCGCTGCCCGAGGCCCACTCCCCCGCCGAGGTCATGGCGCAGTCGGGTGCGGCACGCGGGGCTCCGCCTGTGCTGGCCCGCGCCCACCACGGCTCGGTGTCCAAGGAACAGCGGGCGCTCGTCGAGGAGGATCTCAAAGCCGGCCGGCTGCCCGCCGTCGTCGCCACCTCCAGCCTGGAGCTGGGCATCGACATGGGCGCGGTCGACCTGGTCGTCCAGGTGGAGTCGCCGCCCTCCGTCGCGTCGGGCCTGCAGCGGGTGGGGCGCGCGGGCCACCAGGTGGGCGCGGTCTCCACCGGTGTGGTCTTCCCCAAATACCGCGGCGATCTGGTGCAGTCCGCGGTGGTCACCGAGCGGATGCGGGCCGGGGCGATCGAGTCGCTGCGGGTGCCCTCCAACCCGCTCGACGTGCTGGCCCAGCAGATCGTCGCGATGACCGCGCTGGACAGCTGGGACGTCGACGAACTGCTGACGGTGGTGCGGCGCGCGGCGCCCTTCGCGTCCCTGCCGCACTCCGCCTACACGGCGGTGCTCGACATGCTCGCCGGGCGCTATCCCTCCGACGCCTTCGCCGAACTGCGCCCGCGCCTGGTGTGGGACCGGGTGGCCAACACGGTGACCGGGCGGCCGGGGGCGCAGCGACTGGCGGTCACCTCGGGCGGCACCATCCCGGACCGGGGCCTGTTCGGGGTGTTCCTGGCGGGCGCCGACCCGAAGAAGGGCGGTGGGCGGGTCGGCGAGCTGGACGAGGAGATGGTCTACGAGTCCAGGGTCGGCGACGTCTTCACCCTCGGCACCACCTCCTGGCGGATCGAGGACATCACCAAGGACCGAGTGCTGGTCTCGCCGGCACCCGGCGTGCCTGGGCGGCTGCCCTTCTGGAAGGGCGACCAGCTCGGCCGCCCGCTGGAGCTGGGCCGGGCGCTGGGGGCGTGGCTGCGCGAGGTCGGCGCGCTCGCCGAGGGGCCGGCCAGGGAGCGGCTGTCGGCGGCGGGGCTCGACACCTGGGCGGCCGACAATGTGCTGTCCTACCTGACCGAGCAGCGGCAGGCGTGCGGCCACATCCCGGACGACCGGACGATCGTGGTCGAGCGCTTCCGCGACGAGCTGGGCGACTGGCGGGTGATCATCCACTCCCCGTTCGGCGCGCAGGTGCACGCGCCCTGGGCGCTGGCGCTCGGCGCACGGCTCCAGGAGAAGTACGGCCTGGACGCACAGGCGATGCATGCCGACGACGGCATCGTGCTGCGGCTGCCGGACGCCGACCTGATGGGGCTCGATCTGCTGGACGTCGCCCCGCGGCAGGGGGCGGAGTTCGACCCCGAGCGGTCGCCGGTCGGGGCCGCGGACGTCGCCTTCGACAAGGGCGAGGTGGAACAGCTGGTCACCGACCAGGTCGGCGGCTCCGCGCTGTTCGCCTCCCGGTTCCGCGAGTGCGCGGCCCGCGCCCTGCTGCTGCCGCGCCGCAGCCCGGGCAAGCGCACCCCCCTGTGGCAGCAGCGCCAGCGCGCCTCCCAGCTGCTCGAGGTCGCCTCCGAGTACGGATCGTTCCCGATCGTCCTGGAGGCGGTGCGCGAGTGCCTCCAGGACGTCTTCGACGTGCCTGGCCTGGTGGAGCTGATGGGCGACATCGAGGCACGCAGGGTGCGGCTGGTGGAGGTCACCACGACCGAGCCGTCGCCCTTCGCCAGGTCGCTGCTGTTCGGGTATGTCGCGCAGTTCCTCTACGAAGGGGATTCGCCGCTGGCGGAGCGGCGGGCGGCCGCGCTGTCGCTGGACTCGCGGTTGCTCGCGGAGCTGCTCGGGCAGGCCGAGCTGCGCGAACTGCTCGACGCCGATGTGCTGGCGGAGCTGGACCGCGAACTGCAGTGGCTGACCGAGGACCGCAGGGCCAGGAGCGCCGAGGGCGTCGCGGACCTGCTGCGTCTGCTCGGACCGCTCACTGCGGCGGAATTGTCCACCCGGGGTGCGGAGCCGGCCTGGGCGGCGGAGCTGGAGTCCGCCCGGCGGGCGATCCGGGTGCGGATCGCCGGCGCCGAATACTGGGCGGCGGTCGAGGACGCTGGGCGGCTGCGGGACGCGCTGGGCACGGCGCTGCCGGTAGGGGTGCCGGTGGCCTTCACCGAGCCGGTGAAGGATCCGCTGGGGGATCTGCTGGCCCGCTTCGCCCGCACGCACGGACCGTTCACGACCGGCGAGGCCGCGGCGAGGTTCGGGCTCGGGGCGGCGGTGGCGGACGGCGTGCTGCACCGGCTGGGAGCGGCCGGCCGGGTGGTGCAGGGCGAGTTCAGGCCCGGTGGCGCGGGCCAGGAGTGGTGCGACGCTGCAGTGCTCCGACGGCTGCGGCGCAGGTCACTCGCGGCGCTCAGGCAGGAGCTGGAGCCGGTGCCGCCGGCGACACTGGGGGTCTTCCTGCCGCAGTGGCAGCACATCGGCACGCACAGCCTGCGCGGAATGGACGGCCTGGCGCGAGCGGTCGAGCAGTTGCAGGGCGCGTCGGTGCCGGCATCCGCGCTGGAGAAGCTGGTGCTGCCCTCCCGGGTCACGGGATACAACCCGGCGATGCTGGACGAGCTGACCGCCTCCGGCGAGATCCTCTGGGCGGGAGCCGGTGCGCTGCCCGGCAAGGACGGCTGGATCTCGCTCTACCTGGCCGACACCGCGCCGCTGCTGCTGTCGCCGCCCCAGCCGCTGGAGCTGGCCCCGCTCCACCAGGCGGTGCTCACCGCGCTGTCCGGCGGCTACGGGCTGTTCTTCCGGCAGATCGCCGACCATGTGCGGGCGGGCGGCCTGGACGTCACGGAGCCGCAACTCGCCGACGCGGTCTGGGATCTGACCTGGTCTGGCAGGCTCACCAATGACACGCTCGCACCGCTGCGCGCCCTGCTCGGCTCCGGCCGTACCGCCGGGGCGACAGCCCACCGGGCGCCCCGGGCGGTGCCGCGCGGCCGGTACAGCTCGCTCGCCGGCCGGGCCGCGCCGCGCGCCACGGCGTCGCGCAATGGTCCGCCGACGACCGCGGGGCGCTGGTCGCTCGTACCCGTGGCCGAGCAGGACCCGACCCTGCGCGCCCACGCCCTCACCCATTCCCTGCTCGACCGGCACGGGGTGGTGACCCGGGGTGCGGTGGCGGCAGAAGGGGTCGAGGGCGGCTTCTCCGCGGCGTATCGGGTGCTGGCGGCGTTCGAGGAGACCGGGCAGGCCCGGCGCGGCTATGTGATCGAGGGGCTGGGCGCGGCGCAGTTCGCGATGGACGGGGCGGTGGACCGGCTGCGGGCGCTGAATACGGCCCGGGAGCGGGAGGAGGAGCAGACCGGCCGCACCCGGACGGTGGTCCTCGCCGCGGCGGACCCGGCCAACCCCTACGGCGCCGCCCTGCCGTGGCCCGAGCAGCCGGCCGGCGTCACCCACCGCCCGGGCCGCAAGGCGGGCGCCCTGGTCGTGCTCACCGACGGCGAGGTGGCTCTCTACGTGGAGCGGGGCGGCAAGACCCTGCTGGCCTGGCCCACGGACGAGATACGGACGCAGGCCGCGGCCGATGCGCTGGCGCTGGCCGTGCGGGAGGGGGCGCTGGGCAAGCTCACGGTCGAGCGTACGAACGGCGAGTCCGCGTTGACGTCGCCGCTCGGGCGGGCTCTGGAAGCGGCCGGCTTCCACGCGACCCCCCGCGGGTTGCGCTTGCGCGACTCCCACTGATCCCCTGCGGGGTGCCCTTGATCTCCCGGGTGCGCCCGGAATCCGGCTCCCTCTCGGCAGGGGGTGCCACGTACGCCGATGGCGCGTGAGGGTACGCCGGGCGGCCCGGCTTCCCGCGGCAGGGGTGCCGCCCGGCCCGCCCGCGCGTGCCCTCCCATTCCCGGGTGCCCCGGCAAGCGCCGCCGCTGCGTCGGCGGGCGTCCATCAGGGGCGCGGGGAACTGCGCGCTCAGCCGGCCACCGGCCGGTGGTCCGTCTTCGACAGCAACAGCACCTCTGGGTCGGTGACGACCCGCGCCCCGGTGGTGGGCTGGTCGCGCAGTTCCCCGCGCCCCTGATGGGTGGCGGCGGTCCGTCGCCATGCGACGGTCATGGCCACTCAATCGCGCACCGCGCGGGGTGGTGGCGATCGCGGCCACTCAGTGGCGCACCGCGCGGGGTGGTGGGCCGGGCGTCGCACGTCGGGGTCGGGGCCGGGCGGGCGGGCGGGCGGGGAGGGTCCCCCGGGGCGAGGGGATCGTGGAGGGCGGGATGATGGAGGGGTGCCTGAAGGAGACACGGTGTGGCTGACCGCTCGGCGGCTGGATGCGGCCTTGGCGGGGCGGGCGTTGGTGCGGGCTGAGTTGCGGGTGCCGCGGTTGGCCACGGTGGAGCTGGTCGGGCGGCAGGTGGTGGAGGTCGTGGCCCGGGGGAAGCATCTGATGGCGCGGCTGGAGGGCGGCTGGACGCTGCACTCGCATCTGCGGATGGACGGTGCCTGGCACCTGTACGCGCCCGGGGAGCGGTGGCGGGGCGGGGCTGAGCACCAGGTGCGGGCGGTGCTGGGGAACGAGGCGAGGACCGCGGTCGGCTACCGGCTGCCGGTGCTGGAGCTGCTGCCCACCGCGGAGGAGTCCCAGGTGGTCGGGCACCTCGGGCCCGATCTGCTCGGGCCGGGGTGGGACGCGGCGGAGGCGCTGGACCGGCTGGCGGGCGGGCCTGAGCGCCCGGTGGGCGAGGCCCTGCTCGACCAGCGCAATCTCGCCGGGGTCGGCAATGTCTACGTGGCCGAGCTGTGCTTTCTGCGCGGGGTGACCCCGTGGACGCCGTTCGGCCAGGTCACCGCGCCGGAGAAGCTGGTGGCGCTGGCCAAGCGGCTGCTGGAGGCGAACAAGTCCCGGCCCGGCCATGTGACGACCGGCGACACGCGGCGCGGGCGTACGCACTGGGTGTACGACCGGGTGAACCGGCCGTGCCTGCGCTGCGGCACCCCGGTCAGGGTCGGCGAGCACGGCCCGGCGGGGCAGCGGCGGGTGGCGTACTGGTGCCCGCGGTGCCAGCGCGGCCCCGTGCCCGGCGCGTAGCCGGCCCGCGGGGCCTCAGGCGGCCGTGACGCCACGCCGGGCCCGGGTAGTGCGGGGGCGCCGGATGCGTACGGGCACGGCGTGCAGCGGTATCAGGCCGAGACTCCAGCCGCCCGCGGCCAGCGCGCCCTGCCACGGGCCGACCGCCTCGGGGCGTATCGCGAGCCGCAGCAGCGCGCCCCACCACAGCGCCCCGCCGACCACGCCGATGACGCACCTCAGCGCCCGCCGCCGGGACCCCGCAGAAGACGGAGGCGGTGGCGGGAGGGCGGGAGGGCCGGGAGGAGCTGTCGGGACTTCCTGAAGCGCACGCATGGCCGCCTCCTCTGACCCCGAGTTCGCGGCGGGGGCCGCACACGGCGGCCCCCGTAATGCCCGTACGTTCCGTGCCGGAGCAAGCAAACAGGCAAGCAGCGTTCAGGTCAGACGTTCTCGGCCTGGAACATCCAATGGGCCTTTTCCAGGTCGCGGGAGACGCCGATGAGGATGTCCTGCGAGACCGGGTCGGGCTTGTCGGTCAGCTCGATGCGTTCCCGCAACCGGGTGATGACCGCGCCCAGCGCGGCGACCATGATCTCGACGACCTCGGTGTCCTTGACCCAGCCGTCGGTCACCGTGTCGATGCCGCTGGTCTTGGCGACGGTCCCGGCGCGGCCGTCGGCCGAGACGCCGATGGCCGAGGCCCGCTCGGCGACGGTGTCGGCGTGCGTACGTGCGCTGTCGACGACCTCGTCGAGCTGGAGGTGGACGGAGCGGAAGCGCGGTCCCACCACATTCCAGTGGACCTGCTTGGCGAGCAGCGACAGGTCGAGAAGATCGACCAGTGCGCCCTGGAGGGCGTCTCCCACGACCTTGCGGTCCTGGTCGGAAAGAGGGCTGCTGACGACACTCATGCGGTTCTCCCTGCGGATCGACGCGATCGGATCCGATATGGCCGGTTGTGGCCGTGTTCGGACCTTCTCCGCCTACCCTGCCTCGCCGTTTGGAACACGGCAAAGGCAGATCCGTCGCCACAGGGGCGAGCAGCGGGGATCAGGCGGCGACGACGTCCACGGCTTCCGCGGACTTCTTCGGTGCCTTGATGGTGATCCGCTCGTCCGGAGTGGACGTGACGGACGTGACCGATGTGACTGTGCCGAGCAGCGGCCGCATCGGTGCGGCAGTGGCCTCGGACGCCGCGGACTGTGCCAGCTCGGCGAGCGACAGATCGTCGCTGACCTCACGCATCACCTCGGACATCGGTACGTCGAGGGCGTCGCAGATCGCCGAGAGCAGTTCGGAGGACGCCTCCTTCTGCCCCCTCTCGACCTCCGACAGATAGCCGAGCGAGACCCGGGCGGACGAGGAGACCTCGCGCAGGGTGCGGCCCTGGCGCTGGCGCTGCCGACGCAGCACGTCACCCAGCAGGCGACGGAGCAGAATCATCGGTGGCTCCCTCCTCGGATCGCGGTACCGCATCCTTCTCGCCCCACCGTACCGCCTCGGGCACCGGCCGTGCGGGGAGCAAAGACGTGTTCACTCAGGGCTGCAAACATCCCGCCCCCCGGTGTTCTTCCCTGCCTGAGGCCGCCGAACGCGCGCCGGACCGGTTATTCGGAGACCTTCCGAAGTTGTTCGAGGAGCAGATCGACCACCGCGGCGACCGACGCCCGGCGGATCGCGGCACGGTCACCGGCCAGCCGCAGCTCGGCGACCTCGCCGGCCCCGCCCGGACCGGCCACGGCCACGAAGACGGTGCCCACCGGCTGCCCGTCCTGCGGGTCGGGGCCCGCGACGCCGGTGGTGGCGGCCCCCCAGTCCGCGCCGAGCCTGCGGCGTACGCCCTCGGCCATCTCGCGCGCCACCCGCGCGTCCACCGCGCCCCGCTCGGCGAGCAGTGCGCCGTCCACACCGAGCAGCTCGTGCTTGAGCGCGGTGGCGTAGGCCGTCACCGACCCGCGGAAGGTGCGGGACGCGCCGGGCACCCCGGTCAGCTCCGCGGCCAGCAGACCGCCGGTCAGCGACTCCGCGACCGCGAGCGTGCCGCCCCGCAGCTCCAGCAGCCGCAGCACCTCGGCCGCGGCGCCGCCCGTCATACGCCCTGCTCCGGCCCGTCCGCGCCCGGCTCGCCGGCGTCCGCGCCCTCGGCTCCGTCGGCGGTGCCCGCGCCGGAGGAGCCCGCGGGCTGCTGCGCCGCCCGCCGCTCGGCGGCGAGACCGGCCCGCCGCAGCACGACGGCCTGCCGTACGTAGTCGAGCCCGGTCACGACCGTGAGCAGCACCGCGAGGGCCATCAGCCAGGCGCGGGTGCTGGCCAGCGGGCCGGTCAGCACCAGGATGTACATGCCGACGGCGACGCCCTGCGTGAGCGTCTTGAGCTTGCCGCCGCGGCTCGCCGGGATCACGCCGTGTCTGATCACCCAGAACCGCATCAGCGTGATGCCCAGCTCGCGGAAGAGGATCACCGCGGTGACCCACCACGGCAGGTCGCCCAGCGCGGACAGCCCGACCAGGGCCGCCCCCATGATCGCCTTGTCCGCGATCGGGTCGGCGATCTTGCCGAAGTCGGTGACCAGCCCGTAGCGCCTGGCCAGCTCGCCGTCGAAGAGGTCGGTGATCATCGCGACGGCGAAGGCGGCCCAGGCGAAGGAGCGCCACTTCGGGTCGTGCCCGTCGTCGTGCAGCAGCAGCAGAACGAAGCCGGGGACCAGCACCAGCCGGGTCATCGTCAGCAGGTTGGCGATATTCCACAGGCCGGCATTCTCCGCCACCGGGTCGCCCGCGTGATCGGTGCCCCCCACCGGGTTCACCAGGGACGCGGGCGCCACCGTGGCACCCGAGGCGGCAGCCGCCGACCCGGAAGAGGGAGTCCCGGAGGAAGAGGACGAGGAGGAGGACGGCGTGGGGGACGCGGCCGGCGCGGGGGCTCCGCTCATCTGCCCACCACCGCCGGTCCGGCCGTGACAGCGTCGGCGGCCGGCGCGGCGGGGGCGCCGACCACGGCGGCGCCCCCGAGCGGCTCGGCCACCAGGTCGACGCCCTGCGTGCCGGTCACCTTCGCGGTGACGAAGGTCCCGGGGCGCGGCTGCCAGTCCTCGCCGGACGGCACGAGCACGACCTGCCCGTCCGTCTCCGGCGCCTGGTGGTCGGCCCGTCCCGTGATCTCGCCGGTCTCCTCGTCCACGGCTTCGACCAGCACCCGCACGGTGTCCCCGAGGCGCTCCTCGGCGCGCTGCGCGGTCAGCTCCTCGGCGAGCCGGGAGACCCGGGCCAGCCGGGCGGCGATCACGTCGTCGTCCAGCTTGCCGTCGTAGCCGGCCGCCTCGGTGCCGTCCTCGTCGGAGTAGCCGAAGACCCCGATCGCGTCCAGCCTGGCGGCGCTCAGGAAGCGCTCCAGCTCGGCCAGGTCGTCCTCGGTCTCGCCGGGGAAGCCGACGATGAAGTTGGACCTGACCCCCGCCGCGGGTGCCTTCGCGCGGATCGCGCCGAGCAGTTCGAGGAAGCGGTCGGTGTCGCCGAAGCGCCGCATGGCCCGCAGCACGCCGGGGGCGGAGTGCTGGAAGGACAGGTCGAAGTACGGCACCACGCCGGGCGTGGAGGTCAGCGCGTCGATGAGGCCGGGGCGCATCTCGGCGGGCTGGAGGTAGCTGACCCTGACCCGCTCGATGCCGTCCACGGCCGCCAGCTCGGGCAGCAGCGTCTCCAGCAGCCGGATGTCGCCGAGGTCCTTGCCGTAGGAGGTGTTGTTCTCGCTGACCAGCATGACCTCGGTGACGCCCTGGGTGGCCAGCCAGCGGGTCTCGCCGAGGACGTCGGAGGGGCGGCGGGAGATGAAGGAGCCGCGGAAGGAGGGGATCGCGCAGAAGGTGCAGCGCCGGTCGCAGCCGGAGGCCAGCTTCACCGAGGCGACCGGTCCCGAGTCCAGCCGGCGCCGCAACGGTGCGCGCGGCCCTGACGCGGGTGCGACGCCTTCGGGCAGGTCGGCGAGGTCCACGGCCGGCCCGTCGTCCGCCACCGGGGTGCCGTCCGCGGAGGCTGCGCCCGTTCCGGACAGGCGCCCGTTCGGGTGAGCCTCCTGCGAGTGACCCGGCAGCGCCACCGTTGACGCCTGGCGTTCCGCCGGACTGATCGGCAGCAGCTTGCGCCGGTCGCGCGGGGTGTGCGAGGCGTGGACGCCGCCGGCCAGGATCGTCCGCAGCCGGTCGGAGATGTCGGCGTAGTCGTCGAAGCCGAGCACACCGTCGGCCTCGGGCAGCGCGTCGGCCAGCTCCTTGCCGTAGCGCTCGGCCATGCAGCCGACGGCGACGACGGCCTGGGTGCGGCCGCCGTCCTTGAGGTCGTTGGCCTCAAGGAGTGCGTCGACGGAGTCCTTCTTGGCCGCTTCCACGAAGCCGCAGGTGTTGACGACCGCCACATCGGCGTCGGCCGCGTCCTCGACCAGCTGCCAGCCGTCCGCCGCCAGCCGGCCGGCGAGCTCTTCTGAGTCCACTTCGTTACGGGCGCATCCGAGCGTGACAAGGGCGACGGTACGGGGTTCGGGCATGCACTCAGACTACCCGCTGCCCTGTCGCGCCCCTCGCGCCTCCGTTGCCCCGACCGGAACGCCCCGCCGGCCGGTCAGCCCTGGGTCGGGTCCCCCGGGGTGTAGGTCAGGCGGACCACCTGGCCGTCGTCGCCGGCCGGGCCCAGGTCCTTGCCGTTGACGAAGAGCTGGACCGCGCCCGCATTGCCGACGACGAGCTTGATCTTCTTGTCGTCGCTGAAGGTCTGCGAATCGCCCTTCTTGAGCGAGCCCTGGAAGAGCCGCTTGCCGTTGTGGTCGGTGGCCTGGACCCAGCTGACGCCGCCCTCGGCGCTGATCTTGACCGTGACCTTGCCGGGCGGGGCGGCCGCGATGGCGCTGCCCGTCGGGGACGGCGGCAGGGTGCCCTGGGTGGCCTGGGTGGTGGGCTTCGCGCCGGCGCTGCTCGGGGTCGGGGGGGCGGGGTCGGCCTTGGCGCCGTTCCCGTCGCTGTTGCCGGTGAAGGCGGTGTAGCCGACGAAGCCGATGACCGCGACGATCGCCGCGACCATGGCCGCGGTCCAGTTGGGCCGGCGCGGCTCCGAGCGGATCTTCTCGGCCGAGTAGAGCGGCGCGACGGGCGCGGGCGCGATCTCCGTACCGTGCTCGGCCGCGTATTGCGCGACCAGCGGTTCGGGGTCGAGGCCGACGGCGCGGGCGAGCGAACGGATGTGGCCGCGGGCGTAGACGTCGCCGCCGCAGCGGGAGAAGTCGTCCTGCTCGATCGACTGCACGATGGGAACGCGCACCCGGGTACTGGTGCTGACCTCGTCGATGGAGAGCCCGGCGGCGATGCGGGCCTGGGCGAGGGCGTGACCGACCGAAGGCCGGTCTTCGGTGGGCGTGTTGCCGAGGGACACGAGGGCGCCTTTCGAGCGTGCAGCCGCCTGCTGGGGGTTCAGTCTAGGGGGGGTCGGAAATCGGGGGGCAAGCGGACGGCCGGTTTTTGTCCGCCATCAGGATGTCGTCCTCCCTGCCGAAGTTGACGTACGAACAGATCAAACGGTTGCCCGTAAAATCCGACCGCTTTTCGGCCGCCACCGCGTGTCGCGGTCACGCCCCGCCACGGATCTCGGTCAGGACGCCGTCCAGCTCGTCCGCCTTCACCATCACGTCGCGCGCCTTCGAGCCCTCGCTGGGGCCGACGATGCCGCGCGACTCCATCAGGTCCATCAGCCTGCCCGCCTTGGCGAATCCCACACGCAGTTTGCGCTGGAGCATCGATGTCGAGCCGAACTGGGTGGAGACCACCAGCTCCGCGGCCTGGCACAACAGGTCCAGGTCGTCGCCGATCTCCTCGTCGATCTCCTTCTTCGGGCCGCTGCCGACGGTGACGTCGCTGCGGTAGGCCGGGGTGAGCTGGGCCTTGCAGTGGTCCACGACCTTGGCGACCTCGTCCTCGGTGACGTAGGCGCCCTGCATGCGGATCGGCTTGTTCGCGCCCATCGGCAGGAACAGCCCGTCGCCTTTTCCGATCAGCTTCTCGGCGCCCGGCTGGTCGAGGATGACCCGGCTGTCGGCCAGCGAGGAGGTCGCGAAGGCCAGCCGGGACGGCACGTTGGCCTTGATCAGGCCGGTGACCACGTCGACGCTGGGCCGCTGGGTGGCGAGCACCAGGTGGATGCCGGCGGCCCTGGCCAGCTGGGTGATCCGCACGATGGAGTCCTCGACGTCGCGCGGCGCGACCATCATCAGGTCGGCCAGCTCGTCCACGATGACCAGCAGGTACGGATACGGCGTCAGCTCGCGCTCGCTGCCCTCGGGGGTCTTGGCCTTCCCCGAGCGCACGGCGGCGTTGAAGTCGTCGATGTGCCGGAAGCCGTACGCGGCCAGGTCGTCGTAGCGCAGGTCCATCTCGCGCACCACCCACTGGAGGGCCTCCGCGGCCCGCTTGGGATTGGTGATGATCGGGGTGATCAGGTGCGGGATGCCTTCGTACGCGGTCAGCTCGACGCGCTTGGGGTCGACCAGCACCATGCGGACCTCGTCCGGGGTGGCGCGGGCCATCACCGAGGTGATCAGGCAGTTGATGCAGGACGACTTGCCGGAGCCGGTGGCGCCCGCGACCAGGACGTGCGGCATCTTGGCGAGGTTGGCCATCACGTAGCCGCCCTCGACGTCCTTGCCGAGCGCGACCGTCATCGGGTGCTCCTCGCCCGCGGCCTCCGCCGAGCGCAGCACGTCGCCGAGGTTGACCATCTCGCGGTCGCTGTTGGGGATCTCGATGCCGACCGCGGACTTGCCGGGGATGGGGCTGATGATCCGCACGTCGGGGCTGGCGACTGAGTAGGCGATGTTCTTGGCCAGGGCGGTGATCCGCTCGACCTTGACCGCGGCGCCCAGCTCCACCTCGTAGCGGGTGACGGTCGGGCCGCGGGTGAAGCCGGTCACGACCGCGTCGACCTTGAATTCCTTGAAGACCTGGCTCAGCGAGGCGACCACCGCGTCGTTGGCGGCGCTGCGGGTGCGGCCAGGGCCGCCGCGCTCCAGCAGGTCCAGCGAGGGCAGCGCGTAGGTGATGTCGCCGGACAGCTGCAGCTGCTCGGCACGCGGCGGCAGCGGCTCGCCGGGGTCCGCCATGTGCTTGGTGAGGTCGGGGACGCCGGAGCCGGTGTCCTCCTGCGCGCGGGCGGCGGGCACCGGCTTCCTGATGCCGGTGGTCAGGTCGGCGACCAGCGGCGACGGCTGCAGCCCGTGCAGGACCGCGCCGTCCAGCGCCGCCGCCGCCTGCGCGGCCACGTCCACCGCGTCGGGCCCCCCGGCCTGCGCGGCCCCCGGCAGCGGCTCGGGGCGGCGGCGGGGCCTACGGCGCGGCTTGGGCTCGTCGGCGGCCGACAGGCCGGAGGCCCCGAGGTCGCTGTCGACGTCGTACGGCTCGGCCGGGGCCTTGCTGAGCTTCCTGGGCAGCCGGCGGACCGGTGACTCGTCCTCGTCGCCGCGGGCGCCGGGCATGCCGTCCGGCTCGTCGGCGTCGAAGAAGTCCTCAAGCGGTATGGCGTCCGAGTCCGGCAGCGGGGCGTAGAGGCCGAACCTGGCGCCGACGGCGCGCAGCCGCTGCGGTACGGCGGCGACCGGGGTGGCGGTGACCACCAGCAGCCCGAAGGCCGTGACGAGGAGCAGCAGCGGCACGGCCAGGGTGGACCCGACCGTGGCGACCAGCGGGGCGCCGGCGGCCCAGCCGATCAGGCCGCCGGCGTCGCGCAGCGCGGTGGCGCCGTCGCTGCGGGTCGGTGCGCCGCACGCCAGGTGGATCAGCCCGAGCGCGCCGATGACCAGGGCGGACAGGCCGATCACGATCCGGCCGTTCGCCTCGGGCTGCTCGGGGTGCCGCATCACGCGGACGGCGACCGCGCCGAGCAGCAGCGGCACCAGCAGGTCGAGGCGGCCGAAGGCGCCGGTGACCAGCATGTCGACCAGGTCGCCGACCGGGCCGTGCAGATCGGACCAGGTGCCGGCCGTGACCACCAGGGTCAGGCCGAGCAGCAGCAGGCCGAGGCCGTCCTTGCGGTGCGCGGGGTCCAGGCCGCGGGCGCCGCGCCCTATGCCGCGGAAGACCGCGCCGACGGTGTGCGCCAGGCCGAGCCACAGCGCCCGGAACATCCGGTAGACGCCGCTGGTCGGCGAAGGGGCCGGTTTGGGCGCGGGTTTGGGCGCCGCTGCCGCCTTCTTGGCGGGCGGTTTGGCGGCGGCCTTCTTCGCCGCGGGCTTCTTGGCCGCAGGCTTCGCCGGGGCTTTCTTGGCGGTGCCGGACGTACGTGGGGCCATGGTGCCGAGGTTACCGCCCTTGTGATCGGGAACACGCGTGCTTGCGGATACGCCCGTTCGTGTCGGGCCGCCGTCGCCATGGCGTTGACGCGGCGTCAAGCGGCGTTGACCGGCCGACCGCGGACCGGGCCCGTACCCGCCGTGCCCCCGGCGGGCTCTCAGTCCCCGGTGGCCTGCCGCACGATACCCCCGCTGCTGCCCGGCTCCAGCGCGTCCAGCGCCCGGCGCAGCCCGGTCAGCTTGCGCTCCAGGTGGGCCGCGGTCGCCACGGCCGCCGCGTCGGCGGACTCGCCGAGCTGCTTGCTCAGCGCCTCGGCCTGCTCCTCGACGGCCGCGAGCCGGGCGGACAGCTCGGCCAGCAGGCCTGCGGGCTCCTTGGAGCCGTTGGCCTCCGCCCCGGAGGGCAGGCCCTGCTCCAGCTGCAGCCGCAGCAGTCCCGCCTGCTCGCGCAGCTGGCAGTTCTTCATGTAGAGGTCGACGAAGACCGACACCTTGGCCCGCAGCACCCACGGGTCGAACGGCTTGGAGATGTAGTCGACCGCGCCCGCCGCGTAACCCCGGAAGGTGTGGTGCGGGCCGTGGTTGATCGCGGTCAGGAAGATGATCGGGATGTCCCGGGTCCGCTCCCGCCGCTTGATGTGCGCCGCGGTCTCGAACCCGTCCATGCCCGGCATCTGGACATCGAGCAGGATCACCGCGAAATCGTCGGTGAGCAGCGCCTTGAGCGCTTCCTCCCCGGACGATGCCCTGACCAGAGTCTGATCGAGCGCCGAGAGAATCGCCTCCAGCGCCAGCAGATTCTCCGGCCGGTCATCGACCAGGAGGATCTTGGCCTTCTGCACCATGGCCCGCCCTCCTCGCCCCGGCATCAAGCCGGTCGCCGCCCCCGGGGACGACTCTGTCGCGCCGCCCGTCCTTGTGCCGGTCATGGTAGCCGCACCCCGCCGTTCGCCACACCCTGTCACCGCCACGTCACTCACCACACACCGAAAACGCTGGCGGAGACGAGAAGGTTCCCTGATCCTCTCGCCCTCACACCCCGTCAGACGAGCAAGTTGGTAGAACTTCAACTTTTCGTCGTCAGCGGGCGTGCATCCACTCCTCCATCAGCGTCAGCAGGTGGTCGGTGTCCACCGGTTTGGCGACATAGTCCGACGCGCCGGACTCGATGCTCTTCTCCCGGTCGCCCTTCATCGCCTTCGCGGTCAGCGCGATGATCGGCAGCCCCGCGAACTGCGGCATCTTGCGGATAGCCGTCGTCGTGGCATAACCGTCCATCTCCGGCATCATGATGTCCATCAGCACGATCGCGACGTCGTCGTACTGTTCGAGGACCTCGATGCCCTCGCGCCCGTTCTCGGCGTACAGCACGGTCAGGCCGTGCTGCTCCAGGACGCTGGTGAGCGCGAAGACGTTGCGGATGTCGTCGTCGACGATCAGCACCTTCTCGCCGCTGAAACCGCCGGAGAAGCCCGAATAGCCGGCCGGCTGGGCCTCCTCGGGCCACGGCTGGTGCGCGCTTCCGTGCTGCCCGTGCCCGGCGGGCAGCGGAGCCGGCTGGGCGGAGCGGCGGCGGAGCCTGGCCAGGCTGCTGCCGGGGCTGCGCGTACGGGCCGCGGCCGCCGCGTCCTGGTCGCCCGACGGCAGCTGCGGCATCGCCTGCGGGATCTCGCCGAGGCTCAGCGGCAGATACAGCGTGAAGGTCGAGCCGCGGCCGGGCTGGCTGTCGGCGTGGATCTCGCCGCCGAGCAGCCGGGCGATCTCCCGGCTGATCGACAGGCCAAGGCCCGTACCGCCGTACTTCCGGCTGGTGGTGCCGTCGGCCTGCTTGAACGCCTCGAAGATCACCCGCATCTTGCCGGCCGCGATACCGATACCCGTATCGGTCACCGAGAACGCGATCAGCGGCTGGTCGGGGTCGCGCAGGGTGCCGGCCTCCAGCAGCTGCTCGCGGATCGACTGCGGCACCTCGCTGCCGGCCGGCCTGATCACCAGCTCCACCGAGCCGCTGTCGGTGAACTTCACCGCGTTCGACAGCAGATTGCGCAGCACCTGGAGCAGCCGCTGTTCGTCGGTGTGCAGGGTGACCGGCAGCTCCGGCGAGACCCGCACCGAGAAGTCCAGGCCCTTCTCCGCGGTCAGCGGCCGGAAGGTGGCCTCCACATAGTCGACCAGCTGCACCAGCGCGATACGGGTCGGCGAGACGTCCATCTTGCCCGCCTCGACCTTCGACAGGTCCAGGATGTCGTTGATCAGCTGCAGCAGGTCCGATCCGGCGCCGTGGATGGTCTCGGCGAACTCGACCTGCTTGGGCGACAGGTTGCCGTCGGCGTTGTCGGCCAGCAGCTTGGCCAGGATCAGCAGCGAGTTGAGCGGGGTGCGCAGCTCGTGCGACATGTTGGCGAGGAATTCCGACTTGTAGCGCATCGAGACGGCGAGCTGCTCGGCCCGCTCCTCCAGGACCTGCCTGGCCTCCTCGATCTCGGTGTTCTTGACCTCGATGTCGCGGTTCTGCCGGGCCAGCAGCTCGGCCTTCTCCTCCAGTTCGGCGTTCGACAGCTGGAGGGCGCGCTGGCGGTTCTCCAGCTCGGCCGACCGCTCCTGCAGCTGCTCGGTCAGCTCCTGCGACTGCTTGAGCAGGCCCTCGGTCTTGGTGTTGACGCTGATGGTGTTGACGCTGATCGCGATGATGTCGGTGATCTGGTTGAGGAAGTCCTTCTGGATCTGGGTGAACGGCTGGAAGGCGGCCAGTTCGATGACGCCCAGCACCCGGCCCTCGAACAGCACCGGCAGCACGATCACATGCGACGGCGGCGAGTCGCCGAGACCCGAGGTGATCTTCAGGTAACCCGGCGGGACATGCTCGATGAGGATCGACCGCTTCTCCACCGCCGCCTGCCCGATCAGCCCCTCGCCCGGCAGGAAGACCGTCGACATGGTGCGCCGCGAGAAGCCGTAGCTGCCGCGCAGCTGGAGCTCGTACTCCTCGCCGACCTCCATGGTGTCCTCGGCGAGGAAGAAGGCGCCGTGCTGCGCGGAGACCACCGGGGTCAGCTCGCTCATGATCAGCGCGGCCACGTCGCCGAGGTCCCTGCGGCCCTGCATGAGGCCGGAGATACGGGCCAGGTTGCCCTTGAGCCAGTCCTGCTCCTTGTTGGCGAGCGTGGTCTCGCGGAGGCGGACGATCATGGTGTTGATGTAGTCCTGCAGCTCCAGGATCTCGCCGGCCGCGTCCACGTCGATCCGCAGGTTGAGGTCGCCGCGGGTCACCGCGGTGGCCACCTGCGCGATGTTGCGCACCTGGCTGGTCAGGTTGTTGGCCATCAGGTTGACGGACTCGGTCAGGTCCTTCCAGATGCCGGACACGTCGGGCACCCGCGCCTGGCCGCCGAGCCTGCCCTCCGTACCCACCTCGCGCGCCACGCGGGTGACCTCGTCACCGAACGCGGACAGCTGCCCGACCATGGTGTTGATGGTGGTCTTCAGCTCCAGGATCTCGCCCCGGGCGTCCACGTCGATCTTCTTGGACAGGTCGCCGCGGGCGACCGCGGTGGTCACCTGGGCGATCTGCCGCACCTGGCCGGTCAGGTTGGACGCCATGCCGTTGACGGACTCCGTGAGGTCCTTCCACGTGCCGCTGACGCCCGGCACGCGCGCCTGGCCGCCGAGGATGCCCTCGGTGCCCACCTCGCGGGCGACCCGGGTCACCTCGTCACCGAAGGCCGACAGCGTGTCCACCATCGTGTTGATGGTCTCGGCGAGCTGCGCGACCTCGCCGCGCGCGTCCACGTTGATCTTCTTGGTGAGGTCGCCGTTGGCGACGGCGGTGGCCACCGAGGAGATCGACCGCACCTGGCTGGTGAGGTTGCTCGCCATCAGGTTGACGTTGTCGGTGAGGTCCTTCCAGATGCCCGACGCGTCGCGGACCCGCGCCTGCCCGCCGAGCTGGCCCTCCGTACCCACCTCGCGGGCCACCCTGGTCACCTCGTCACCGAAGGCCGACAGCGTGTCCACCATCGTGTTCACCGTGGTGACCAGCGCCAGGATCTCGCCCTTGGCGTCGACCGTGATCTTCCGCGACAGGTCGCCCTGGGCGACCGCGCTGGTGACGTCGGCGATGTTGCGGACCTGGCTGGTCAGGTTGTTCGCCATGAAGTTGACGGACTGGGTCAGGTCCTTCCAGGTGCCGCTGACCCCCTTCACCTCGGCCTGGCCGCCCAGGATGCCCTCGGTGCCCACCTCGCGCGCGACCCTGGTCACCTGCTCCGCGAACGACGACAGCTGGTCGACCATCGTGTTCAGCGTGTTCTTCAGCTCGAGGATCTCGCCGCGAGCATCGACGTCGATCTTCTGCGACAGGTCGCCGCGTGCGACCGCCGTCGCGACCTGCGCGATGTTGCGGACCTGGCCGGTCAGGTTGCCGGCCATGAAATTCACCGAGTCGGTCAGGTCCCGCCACACACCGGCGACACCCGGCACCTGGGCCTGACCGCCCAGCCGTCCCTCGGTGCCCACCTCGCGGGCCACCCGGGTCACCTGCTCGGCGAAGGAGGACAGCTGGTCCACCATCGTGTTGATGGTGTTCTTCAGCTCCAGGATCTCCCCGCGCGCGTCCACGTCGATCTTCTGCGACAGGTCGCCGCGGGCCACCGCGGTGGTCACCTGGGCGATCTGCCGCACCTGCGACGTCAGGTTGCCCGCCATGAAGTTGACGGAGTCGGTGAGGTCCTTCCAGGTGCCGCTGACACCGTCCACCCGCGCCTGGCCGCCGAGCCTGCCCTCCGTGCCCACGTCGGTGGCCATCCGGGTCACCTGGGCGGCGAAGGAGCCGAGCTGGTCGACCATCCGGTTCACGGTGTTCTTCAGCTCCAGCATCTCGCCGGAGACGTCCACCGTGACCTTCTGCGACAGATCGCCGTTGGCGACCGCCGTGGTGACCTGCGCGATGTTGCGGACCTGCCCGGTCAGGTTGCGGAAGGCGGTGTTCACCGAGTCGGTGAGGTCCTTCCACGTCCCCGCGGCGCCCGGCACCTGCGCCTGACCGCCGAGGATGCCCTCGACGCCGACCTCGCGGGCCACCCGCGTCACCTCGGCGCCGAAGGCCGACAGCTGGTCGACCATCGTGTTGACGGTGTTCTTCAACTCCAGCATCTCGCCGGAGACATCGACGGTGACCTTCTGCGACAGATCGCCGCCCGCGACCGCCGTCGTCACCTGGGCGATGTCCCGCACCTGGGCCGTCAGGTTGCGGAAGGCCGTGTTCACCGAGTCGGTGAGGTCCTTCCACGTGCCCGCCGCGCCCGGCACCTGGGCCTGACCGCCGAGTTGGCCCTCGGCCCCGATCTCACCGGCGACCCTGGTCACCTCGTCGGCGAAGGTCCGCAGCGTCTCGGTCATCGCGTTGATCGTCTCGGCGAGCTGCGCGACCTCGCCGCGCGCGCCGATCGTGATCTTCTGCGTCAGGTCGCCGTTCGCGACCGCGGTGGTGACCTGCGCGATGTCCCGCACCTGGGCCGTCAGGTTGCCGGCCATCAGGTTCACCGAGTCGGTGAGGTCCTTCCACACCCCGGCCACGCCGGGCACCTGAGCCTGGCCGCCCAGCTCGCCCTCGGTGCCGACCTCCCGGGCGACGCGGGTCACCTCGGAGGAGAACGAGGAGAGCTGGTCCACCATCGTGTTGACGGTGTTCTTCAGCTCCAGCATCTCGCCCGCGACATGCACGGTGACCTTGCGCGACAGGTCGCCCTTGAGCACCGCGGTCGTCACCAGCGCGATGTCGCGGACCTGCGCGGTCAGCCGGTAGGCCATGGTGTTGACGGAGTCCGTCAGGTCCTTCCAGGACCCCGCCATGCCGCGGACCTTCGCCTGCCCGCCGAGTTTGCCCTCGGTGCCGACCTCGCTGGCCACCCGGGTCACCTCGTCGGTGAAGGCGGACAGCTGGTCGACCAGGCCGTTGACCGTACGGCCGACCTTGAGGAATTCGCCGCGCAGCGGATGGGCGGAGCCGTCCGTGTTCTGCGCGCGCAGGTCCATCCGCTGCTCCAGGTCGCCCTCGGCCACCGCCGACAGCACCCGGCCCACCTCGGAGACCGGCCGCACCAGGTCGTCCACCAGCGCGTTCGACGCCTCGATGGCGGCCGCCCAGGCACCCTCGCAGGCGCCGGTCTCCAGCCGCTCCGTGAGCTTTCCCTCACGTCCGACGACCCGGCGCACCCGTGCCAGCTCCCCCGTGAGGTGCTGGTTGCGGTCGGCGACCTCGTTGAAGACGGCCGCGACCTCAGCCATCACCCCGTCGCCGGTCACCGTCAGGCGCCGGCGGAAATTGCCGTCCCGCATCGCGGCAAGCGCGGTGAGCAGTTTGGTGAGCGCGGCAGAATCGACCTCTACGGTCCCGCCGGCCCGGGAACGCCCGTTCTTCGTACGCGTGACTGTGCCCCGCGCCGATGCGCCAGACTCCACCGTGTCCCTCCTGGAGGGTCGATCGACCTGCATGTACCTGGTTAGGCGCCTCCAGTCTTCCACCTCCACCTACCGGCCAGGCAACATCCGGCGTAACCCGTACACAGCGGAGTCGTTGGCGCTAGACGCGTAACCGGGGCCGTACACCTACCGCATCCGGCACGTCCGGTTCCGGTTTCACAGCCGCAACTGACGGCCGGGTCGCTACGCACTAGCCTTGCCTGATGGCAGTACGACGCACGGTGCATGAGCGGGCGACCGACCGTGGCGCGCCCCGGCAGCCGGTGCGGGACACCACCGAATCCGTCAAGAGGAGATCCGTGATCACGGCTCGGGCATCCGCCAGCTTCGAACCGGTGGGGCGGTCGGTCGCCGTGGCCAGGGCCTTCGT
The DNA here is from genome assembly GCA_036015235.1 of Streptomyces sp. NBC_00433. Taxonomy (NCBI): domain Bacteria; kingdom Bacillati; phylum Actinomycetota; class Actinomycetes; order Kitasatosporales; family Streptomycetaceae; genus Streptomyces; species Streptomyces sp. NBC_00433. The sequence continues at coordinate 2,660,466 of CP107926.1, forward strand.
GCGCGACACCCTGCACGGCTGGGGCTTCGCCGACGTCGTGGACGACGCCGTGGTGCTGACCAGCGAACTGGTGACCAACGCCGTGGTGCACGCGGGCACCGCCGCCGACGTGCGCTGCCTGCGCTACGAGACGGCCGTGCGCGTCGAGGTCGCCGACCACTATCCCGAGCGCGAGGTGCCGCTCCAGGGCCGCGGCCGTCCGCACCGCGACCCCGACCACGAAGGCGGCCGCGGCCTGCTGCTGTGCGCCGCGCTCGCCAGCCGCTGGGGCGTGGAATACACGCCGGCGGGCAAGCACGTCTGGTTCCAGCTCGACCTTCCCGAGCGCCCCGCGGGCACCCGCTCCGCCGGACCGCTGCTGGCCGCCGCGGATCTGCCCGTCGCCGACGAGCGGGTCAGGGTCGCCGTCGTCCAGGTCGACAGCCGGGGCGCCATCACCCGCTGGAACGACGACGCGGCCGACCTCTTCGGCCACCCCGCCGGCGACGTCGTCGGCAAGTCGCTCGCCGACCTCACCGCCTGGCCGCAGACCCCCGGCACCGGCATCGGCCTGGCCGAGGCCCTGCGGCTGTCCCGCTGGGAGGGCACCTACGGGCTGCGCAACAGCGACGGCCGCGTCCTGCCCGTCTACGGCTCCCACCTGCGGGTCCGCGACAGCTCCGGCGAGCCGTCCACCGTATGCCTGCTGGTGCGCGTCGAGGAGCGCGCCGTCCTGCAGACCCCGGCGCGCGGCAACGCGCCCTCCGACACCGGCCTGGTCCAGCGCGGCAAGAACGCCGACGCCTTCGAGGTCTTCATCGGCTCGCCCGCCCCCGACGACCTCGACAGCCTCCTCCAGCGCACCGTGGAACGCGCCCGCGACATGCTCGACGGCGACGCCGCCTACCTGCTGCTGGCCACCGACGACGAGACCGAACTCGAAGTACGCGCCTCCACCGGCCTGCCCTCCGCCCGCCAGCGCTTCGCCCGGGTCCCCGTCGAGGCCGGCACCGGGCGGTACGGCAGCGCCCGCATGCCCGCCGTGCACGAGGACCTCACCGCCGTCCCCGGCGCCGTCCCGCTGCTGTCGGGCACCGGGATGCGCTCGGTCGTCACCGTGCCGCTGAAGGTCGAGGGCCGGCTCACCGGCTCGCTCGGCGTCGCCGCCGAGGCACCGGGCCGCTACTCCAACCAGGAAGCCCTGCGGCTGCAGTTCGCCGCCGACCGGATCGCACTGGCCGTGGAGAGCGCCAGGCTCACCGAGCTGGAAAGGCTCCGCCGCGGCTCGCTGTCCTTCCTCGTCGAGGCCTCCGACCTGCTCGCCGGCACCTTGGAGCGTGACCAGACGCTGGCGCTGATGGCCCAGATGACCGTGCCCACGCTGGCCAGTTGGTGCGCGGTCTACACGATCGCCGAGCAGTCGGAGCCCGAACTGGCCTTCGTACTGCACGAGGACGAGGACCGCATCGACGGCATCAAGGCACTGCTGTCCCAGGTCCGCGCACCGGAACCCGACCCGACCCCCGGCGCCCGCGCCTGGACCGCGCCCTCCGACGCGGCACATTCCAGTGCCCTGCGCGCCTCCCTGCGCAGCCTCGGCGTCGGCCCCAGCGGCTCGGGGACGATCGCCGGCCGCGCGCCCAGCACCCCCGGCGTGGCCCTTGCCACCGCCGCCGCTGTCGGCGGTGAGACGGTCGTCCTGCCGCTGGTCGCCCGCAACCGCGTCATCGGGATGCTCACCCTCGGCAAACAGTCCGACGAGCGCTTCCGCCAAGAGATCCTGGAACTGGCCGAGGACCTCTCCCGCCGCGCGGCCCTCGCCCTGGACAACGCCCGCCTCTACAGCGAGCGCACCGCCATCAGCCAGGCCCTCCAGCGAAGCCTGCTCCCGCCGGAGCTGCCGCAGGTCCCCGGCGTCGAGGTCGAGGTCGTCTACCGCGCCGCCGGCGAGGGCAACGAGGTCGGCGGCGACTTCTACGACCTCTTCCCGATCCGCGACGGCTGCTGGGGCTTCGCCATCGGCGACGTCTGCGGTACGGGCCCGGAGGCCGCCGCCGTGACCGGCCTGGCCCGGCACGCCCTGCGCCTGCTGGCCCGCGAGGGCTTCGGCGGCCCCGCGGTCCTGGAACGCCTCAACGCGGCCATCCTGGACGAGGGCGCCCGCAGCCGCTTCCTGACCCTGCTCTACGGCGAGTTGTGGCCCCAGCACGACGGCAGCGCGGTGCTCCGCATGGTCTGCGCCGGCCACCCGCTGCCGCTGCGGCTGCGCCCTGACGGATCGGTCGAGCCCGCGGCCGACCCGCAGCCGCTGCTCGGCGTGATGGACGACCTGGAGCTGGTCGAGCAGTCCGTCACCCTGGACCCGGGCGACGTCCTGCTCTGCGTGACCGACGGGGTCACCGAGCGCCGCGAGGGCAGCAGGATGCTCGGCGACGACGGCCTCGCGGACGTCCTCGCGACCTGTACGGGCCTGACGGCCGGCGCGGTCGCCGCCCGTATCCAGCGTGCCGTAGAACGCTTCGCCTCCGACGCGCCCTCCGACGACATGGCCATCCTCGCCATGCGGGTGCCGACCCTCCCGACGGGCTGACCGCCCGCCCCTTCCCCGCACATGGGAAAGGCCCCCCGCGAGAAGCGGGGGGCCTTTCCTTGTCAGAGCCCCAATACGGAATCGAACCGTAGACCTTCTCCTTACCATGGAGACGCTCTACCGACTGAGCTATTGGGGCGCGTCGACGGGAAGATCGTAGCCCATGAACGGCTGTGCGGGAAACTCGGCCGAGTGCCTGGTCGGGCCGGGTTCGCCGGCCTCGGGCGCTCGGCTCAGATCAGCCCGCCCAGCGCGTTGCAGGTGTCCGCGATGTGCGTCAACTCCCTCTGCGTGATGCCCGGGTGCACCGGCAGCGACAGGGTGTCCGCGGCCACCCGCTCGGTCTGCGGCAGCACGACCCCTGACCGGTGCGCGGGCATCCGGTGCACCGGTACGGGCACGCTCACCGCGGCGCGCACCCCGCGGGCGGCCAGGGCGGCGGCGAAGGCGTCCCTGTCGGGCCGCCCGTTGCCCGGTATCCGCACGGTGTAGCGGTGGTAGAGGTGACGCGCCCCGGGCTCGGTGTACGGCACGGTGACGCCCTTCAACGCCGAGTCCAGGAACCGCGCGTGGGCCCGGCGCCTCGCGACGGCCCCCGCGTCCTCGGTACGCCCGCCTTCCGCGCCCTCCTCCACCACGGCCAACGCCCGGCTCTCGGCAAGCTCGTTGAGCCGCGACATGGGCGCCGGGTGCCCGAACACATGCACCGGCACTATGGCCGCGGTACGCGACGTGATGCCGGCCGCGACCGATTCGGGGTCGAGACAGAACGTCCGCGGGTCAATGTCCGCGAAGACCGGTACGGCGCCGGCGAGCCGTACGGCGTCGGCCGGCGCACCAGGCCCGAACGAGGGCACGATGACCTCGTCACCGACCCCTATGCCGAGGACCGTCAGCGCCTCGCGCAGAGCGGTGGCCGTCGTGTCCGAAGCGATCCTGTGCCGCCGTCCGGCAGTCGTCATCTGCTGCACGTCTCCACACCTCCGCCTGTCGGGGCGCCCAGAGTCTCTGCACGATGTGAACACCGGGTGACGGGCAGCAAAAAAAGCCCCGGCCCCCGAGACAAAACTCGGGGGCCGGGGCTTCTTCTAATATTTGTTCGGCGGTGTCCTACTCTCCCACAGGGTCCCCCCTGCAGTACCATCGGCGCTGAAAGGCTTAGCTTCCGGGTTCGGAATGTAACCGGGCGTTTCCCTAACGCTATGACCACCGAAACACCATGAAACACACACCACACCCCCGACACCTGCCCGTAAAGGACAGTGAGGGTGTGTGGTAGCTGGTTGTTTCAGAACCACACAGTGGACGCGAGCAACTGAGGACAAGCCCTCGGCCTATTAGTACCGGTCAGCTCCACCCCTTACAGGGCTTCCACATCCGGCCTATCAACCCAGTCGTCTACTGGGAGCCTTACCCCATCAAGTGGGTGGGAGCCCTCATCTCGAAGCAGGCTTCCCGCTTAGATGCTTTCAGCGGTTATCCCTCCCGAACGTAGCCAACCAGCCATGCCCTTGGCAGGACAACTGGCACACCAGAGGTTCGTCCGTCCCGGTCCTCTCGTACTAGGGACAGCCCTTCTCAAGACTCCTACGCGCGCAGCGGATAGGGACCGAACTGTCTCACGACGTTCTAAACCCAGCTCGCGTACCGCTTTAATGGGCGAACAGCCCAACCCTTGGGACCGACTCCAGCCCCAGGATGCGACGAGCCGACATCGAGGTGCCAAACCATCCCGTCGATATGGACTCTTGGGGAAGATCAGCCTGTTATCCCCGGGGTACCTTTTATCCGTTGAGCGACGGCGCTTCCACAAGCCACCGCCGGATCACTAGTCCCTACTTTCGTACCTGCTCGACCCGTCAGTCTCACAGTCAAGCTCCCTTGTGCACTTACACTCAACACCTGATTGCCAACCAGGCTGAGGGAACCTTTGGGCGCCTCCGTTACCCTTTAGGAGGCAACCGCCCCAGTTAAACTACCCACCAGACACTGTCCCTGATCCGGATCACGGACCGAGGTTAGACATCCAGCACGACCAGAGTGGTATTTCAACGACGACTCACCACCGGCTGGCGCCGATGTTTCAAAGTCTCCCACCTATCCTACACAAGCCGAACCGAACACCAATATCAAGCTATAGTAAAGGTCCCGGGGTCTTTCCGTCCTGCTGCGCGAAACGAGCATCTTTACTCGTAGTGCAATTTCACCGGGCCTATGGTTGAGACAGTCGAGAAGTCGTTACGCCATTCGTGCAGGTCGGAACTTACCCGACAAGGAATTTCGCTACCTTAGGATGGTTATAGTTACCACCGCCGTTTACTGGCGCTTAAGTTCTCAGCTTCGCCACACCGAAATGTGACTAACCGGTCCCCTTAACGTTCCAGCACCGGGCAGGCGTCAGTCCGTATACATCGCCTTACGGCTTCGCACGGACCTGTGTTTTTAGTAAACAGTCGCTTCTCGCTGGTCTCTGCGGCCACACCCAGCTCAAGGGGCAAGCCCTATCACCAGACATGGCCCCCCTTCTCCCGAAGTTACGGGGGCATTTTGCCGAGTTCCTTAACCATAGTTCACCCGAACGCCTCGGTATTCTCTACCTGACCACCTGAGTCGGTTTAGGGTACGGGCCGCCGTAAAACTCGCTAGAGGCTTTTCTCGACAGCATAGGATCATCCACTTCACCACAATCGGCTCGGCATCAGGTCTCAGACTATGTGCCATCCGGATTTACCTGGATGACGTCCTACACCCTTACCCCGGGACAACCACCGCCCGGGCTGGACTACCTTCCTGCGTCACCCCATCACTTACCTACTACCCCCTAGGGTCAGCGGCTCCACCACTCCCCCTCACTCCGAAGAGATCAGAGGCGGCTTCACGGCCTTAGCATCAAAGGATTCAGCATTGGGCGCTTTACAGCGGGTACCGGAATATCAACCGGTTGTCCATCGACTACGCCTGTCGGCCTCGCCTTAGGTCCCGACTTACCCTGGGCAGATCAGCTTGACCCAGGAACCCTTAGTCAATCGGCGCAAGAGTTTCCCACTCTTGTATCGCTACTCATGCCTGCATTCTCACTCGTGAACCGTCCACCACTGCCTTACGGCGCGGCTTCACCCGGCACACGACGCTCCCCTACCCATCACAGCGGGCGTTGGCCCTTCATGCTGCAATGACACGACTTCGGCGGTACGCTTGAGCCCCGCTACATTGTCGGCGCGGAATCACTTGACCAGTGAGCTATTACGCACTCTTTCAAGGGTGGCTGCTTCTAAGCCAACCTCCTGGTTGTCTCTGCGACTCCACATCCTTTCCCACTTAGCGTACGCTTAGGGGCCTTAGTCGATGCTCTGGGCTGTTTCCCTCTCGACCATGGAGCTTATCCCCCACAGTCTCACTGCCGCGCTCTCACTTACCGGCATTCGGAGTTTGGCTAAGGTCAGTAACCCGGCAGGGCCCATCGCCTATCCAGTGCTCTACCTCCGGCAAGAAACACACGACGCTGCACCTAAATGCATTTCGGGGAGAACCAGCTATCACGGAGTTTGATTGGCCTTTCACCCCTAACCACAGGTCATCCCCCAGGTTTTCAACCCTGGTGGGTTCGGTCCTCCACGACCTCTTACAGCCGCTTCAACCTGCCCATGGCTAGATCACTCCGCTTCGGGTCTTGAGCGTGCTACTAAATAGCCCTATTCGGACTCGCTTTCGCTACGGCTACCCCACACGGGTTAACCTCGCAACACACCGCAAACTCGCAGGCTCATTCTTCAAAAGGCACGCAGTCACGAGATGCCGAGCAAGCTCGACATCCGACGCTCCCACGGCTTGTAGGCACACGGTTTCAGGTACTATTTCACTCCGCTCCCGCGGTACTTTTCACCATTCCCTCACGGTACTATCCGCTATCGGTCACCAGGGAATATTTAGGCTTAACGGGTGGTCCCGCCAGATTCACACAGGATTTCTCGGGCCCTGTGCTACTTGGGTGATCTCCAAGAGAGCCGCTCATGTTTCAGCTACGGGGGTCTTACCCTCTACGCCGGACCTTTCGCATGTCCTTCGCCTACACAAACGGTTTATAACTCTCCGACCGGCCGGCAGACCGATCAAGGAAATTCCCACGACCCCGTATACGCAACCCCTGCCGGGTATCACACGCATACGGTTTAGCCTCATCCGGTTTCGCTCGCCACTACTCCCGGAATCACGGTTGTTTTCTCTTCCTGCGGGTACTGAGATGTTTCACTTCCCCGCGTTCCCTCCACATACCCTATATATTCAGGTACGGGTGACAGCCCATGACGACTGCCGGGTTTCCCCATTCGGACACCCCCGGATCACAGCTCGGTTGACAGCTCCCCGGGGCCTATCGCGGCCTCCCACGTCCTTCATCGGTTCCTGGTGCCAAGGCATCCACCGTGCGCCCTTAAAAACTTGGCCACAGATGCTCGCGTCCACTATGC